>JBEKVJ010000101.1:0-12563 GCA_049514105.1 Acidimicrobiales bacterium | reverse complement strand
CCTTCCTTGCCACCATCTACTACAGCTTCACGGACTTCAACGGCGTCGGTGCGGCGCACTGGATCGGGTTCGCCAACTACGTCAACCTGTTCCACGACCCGTTGTTCAAGACCTCACTCTTCAACACCTTCTACTACACAGCGATCGAGCTGCCCCTGTCGACGGTCGCCGCCCTCGGTCTGGCGTTGCTACTCAACATGAACGTGAAGGGCCGGACCGTTTATCGGACTATCTTCTACATCCCTTCGATCGTGCCGCTCGTTGCCTCGTGCATGATCTTCGTCTGGTTGTTCAACCCGGCATCGGGGATCGTCAACGACCTCCTCACCGACGTCCACCTGCCCTCCCCGGACTGGTTCTTCTCAGTTGCCTGGTCGAAGCCGTCGTTCATCCTGCTCGGGTTGTGGGGTCTCGGCCAGCCGATGGTGATCTACTTAGCGGGCCTACAGGGGGTGCCGAGGGACATGTACGAGGTGGCCTCCCTCGATGGAGCAGGCGCCTGGCAGCGACTGCGCTACATCACCTTGCCGATGATCAGTCCCGTGATCCTCTTCAACGTCATCCTGCAACTCGTGTTGTGCATCTCGTATTTCACCCAGGCGCAGGTGATCGAATCCAGCGACATCGGCGGCCCTGGCACCTCGACGTGGTTCTACGTGCAGTATCTCTACGAGCAGGCCTTTGATTTCCTCAAGCTCGGGTATTCCTCGGCGATGGCCTTCTTCCTATTCCTGATCAGCGCCATCATCATGGTGGTCTTGTTCCGATCGTCCGCGCGCTGGGTCTACTATGCCAACGAGCAGCAGTAGTTCGACCCGCAAGGTCGGGGGGAGCCTCGCCAAGCACGTGACGCTCATCATCGTGAGCGTGCTGTTAGGTTTCCCGTTGCTCTGGATGGTTCTCACCTCACTTAAGACCGACCCGCAGTCGCTCGCCATCCCGCCGTTGTGGTTGCCGCACCCCTTCGTCTGGAGCAACTACCCGGACATGCTCTCGGCTGTCCCCTTCTGGCGGTTCATCCTCAACACGCTCATGTATGCCGGCGCGACGATCGTCGGTGTGTGTCTCTCGAGCAGCCTCGTGGCCTACGGCTTTTCCCGCATCCGCTGGAAAGGCCGGGACGTCCTGTTCCAGGTGATGGTCGGCACTCTGTTGATCCCCTTCTTTGCCACGCTCATCCCCCTGTTCACGATGTACAAGCACTTCCACATGGTGGGCTGGTACCTGCCGTTGATAATCCCAACCTTTCTCGGCAGCTCGGTCTTCAGCACGTTCCTCCTCCGGCAGTTCTTCATGACCATCCCGGAGTCGATCTCCGATGCCGCCCGGGTGGACGGGGCGAACGAATTCACGATCTACAGCCGGATCATCCTGCCGATGGCGAAACCCGCGCTGGCGACAGTTATCCTCTTCCAGTTCATCTACTGCTGGAACGACTTCATCGGGCCGCTCATCTACATCAACAACCAGACTTGGTACCCGCTGTCGCTCGGCTTGAACTTGATCCTCGGCACCTACACGACCAACTGGCCCTGGGTGATGGCGGCCGCGACGGCGGCCACGGCACCGATAATCGTCCTGTTCTTCTTTACACAACGCACCTTCATCCAGGGCATCGCTGTCCAGGGCACGGGAGTCAAGGGATGAGACCTGGTTCGGTCCAAAGCGCGGCCCGGGCGGATGTGGGAACGGCAGCCGCCCCTGCGGAGAATCCCGTCCTCTTTTCTCTTAAGGGCAAACTCGTCGGGGCGCTGATTACTTGCTTTGACTTCCTCGCCCTCAACCTGGTGCTGTTGGTCGCCTGCCTCCCGGTCGTGACGGTGCCCGTGGCCTTTCAGGCGGCTACGGTCGCTCTGGAGCGCTGGCGGGTGTCGGGCGAGGATCGCGTGGTACGAGAGTTCCTTGGCGCGCTCAGGTCCCTACCTCCGCTGCGAACGACCGTGACAGTAGGCACGCCGCTCGCCGTCGCCGCCATCGCTGCCGAGGAGGTGCACTTTTTCAGCCGCGGCGGCTCACCAGGCGACTGGGTGAGCCTCGGATTCGGTGCCGCTGCCTTGCTCGTCGCGCTCGCGAGCATCGGCTACGTGCTCGTGCTCGGCGCTCGCCAGCCCCTCATGGCGTCGAGCGACGTCTGGAATCTATCGGTCTGTCTGGCAGTGCGGAACTTGCTGATGACTGGCCCGCTGTTCGTCGGCGAGTTCGTGACCGCGGCTTTCCTGCTCCTGCTCGACCCGGCGCTCGTGTTGATCGGGCTGCCGATCCTGGTTCTCCAGTGCCTAAGGCTCACAACCCAGCTCGGTCTCCGCAAGGCCGAGAGACCACGGCCAGGTGCTTGCGTGGTGCCAGAGGAACATGTATCACCCTGACGCGCACCGGTACCGGAACGCGCCTTATCGACGTTGCGGGACCAGTGGCGTCATGCTGCCACCCATCTCGCTTGGTTTGTGGCATAACTTCGGCGACTCGAGCCCAATCGACAACGCTCGCGCGATCGTCCGACGGGCGTTCGATACCGGGATCACCCACTTCGATCTCGCGAACAATTACGGTCCACCGTACGGCGCGGCGGAGGCGAATTTCGGTCAGATACTCCGCCAGGACCTCACTTCTCACCGCGATGAGCTCCTAATCTCGACCAAGGCCGGTTACGACATGTGGCCCGGCCCCTACGGGGACTGGGGTTCGCGCAAATACCTACTGGCGAGTCTCGATCAGAGCCTTAAACGCATAGGGATCGACTATGTCGACATCTTCTACTCGCATCGCTTCGATCCCGCTACACCGCTCGAAGAGACAATGGGGGCTATTGACAGCGCCGTCCGGCAGGGCAAGGTGCTGTACGCCGGAATCTCCTCCTACCCGCCGGATGCCACCCGCGAGGCTGCAGAGATCCTTAAAGGGATGGGCACGCCCTTGCTTATTCACCAGCCCTCGTATTCGTTGTTCAATCGCTGGATCGAAGACGGTCTCCTCGGCGTGTTGGAACAAACGGGAGTGGGCTGCATTGCCTTTTCGCCGCTCGCGCAGGGTCTGCTCTCGGCGAAATACCTATACGGCGTCCCGGTGCGTTCGCGAGCGAGCGAGAACCACTTCCTGCGCCGGGACTCGATCACCGAAGCAATGCTGACGCAGGTGCGCGCCCTGGACTCCCTCGCTTGCCGACGAGGGCAGTCACTCGCTCAGATGGCCATCGCCTGGGTGCTTCGCGACCGGCGGATCACTTCCGCCCTCGTTGGTGTCCGCAGCGTCGCACAGCTCGAGGAGAATCTCGCCGCTTTGAGGTACCTCGACTTCAGCGAGGAGGAGCTCGTCGAGATCGACGGCCATACGCGCGAGGCCCAGTCGTCGCCGGCGATGCCAACGGACTGAATCCGCAAAGGCAACACCAACCTTTCACCGTGTACAGGCTCGAGTTATCGGAGGCTCAGATGCGAATCGTCTTCATTGGAGCAGGCAGTGTGGTGTTCACGCGGAACCTGACTAGGGACATTCTCACCTTTCCCGAACTATCTGACAGCGAGATCGTCCTCATGGACATCGACGGCGAGAGACTGGCCCGAGCGGACAGGCTTTTGCGGCGCATAGTTGAGACGGCCGGGGCCTCAACGCAGGTCACGGCCACGACCGAGCGGAGAGCAGCCCTAAAAGGCGCAGATTATGTGGTCGTCACCATCCAGGTGGGAGGCACAGACCAGTGGGAAGCAGACATTCGGGTTCCCGAAGGATTCGGGGTGAGCCAATGCGTTGGTGACACCCTCGGCCCCGGTGGCATCTTTCGGGGGTTGCGCCATCTCGCAGTCTTCGACGGCCTCGTCCAGGACATGGCCGATCTGTGCCCCGGCGCCTTAGTCCTGCAGTACTCCAACCCTATGGCGATCCTCACCTGGAGAATGGCCCTCGCAGGAATCCGGACAGTGGGCCTTTGCCACAGCGTCCAGGGGACCGCGCGACTTCTTGCTGAGTACTGCCAGATCCCTGAGCACGAACTCAACTACTGGGTGGCAGGCATCAACCATCAGGCCTGGTTCCTCACCCTGGAGCATCACGGCTCTGACCTCTATCCTCGCTTGCGTGAGCTCCTGAACAGTTCTGACGCGCTCGCTTTGGAACCTGTCCGTTTCGAGCTGATGCGAAGGTTCGGTTACTTCGTGACCGAGTCGAGTGGGCACGCCTCGGAGTACCTTCCCTACTTCCGCAAGCGACCAGACCTCCTCGGCGCGCTGATCAAGTCCTTCGAGTCGGCGGGGTCCGATTACTCTGCCTGGTTCGGCTATGGCCATACCGGGGGCGACGTTGCCGCCAGACGGATCAAGGAGCCCGCTTACGAGCAGGAGGTTGACCGCCAGATCGCCGGTACCGAGCCCGTGGAGCTTTACCGTTCAGACGAGTACGGCGCAGTCATAATCAACGCCGAGCGGACTGGCGTACCGACTCGTGTGAACGGCAACGTTCTCAACGACGGACTCATAACCAATCTGCCCGACGCTGCCTGCGTCGAGGTGCCGTGCCTGGTGGATCGCGCCGGAATTCATCCGTGCGTCGTAGGGGAACTGCCGCCACAGCTCGCCGCCTTGAACCGGAGCAACATCGCCGTCCAGGAACTCGTCGTTAAGGGACACCTCGAGCGCAACAAGGAGGCGATCTACCACGCCATGGCCCTCGACCCCCTGACCGCTGCGGTCTGCTCTCTAGATGAGGTGTGGAGGTTGACCGACGAGATGTTCCTGACGAACCGACGCTTCTTGTCGCAGTTTGCCTAAATGCTCGCTGCGGCATGCAGCTCATCGCATTTGCGCGCTGGGCGTCGGTGTGAATCCTCAGCAAAAAGGGCGCGCGCCTAGCCTTCCGCGTACGGCCGGCGCGCCCGGCTTCCCCCAAGCGACGGGGCGAAACCTCAAGGCTGCCGCAGACGACCCAGCTCGAAACCACAACGCATCCGCGAGAAAGATGCCGACTTCAGGGAGAATTGGACTCGACAAGGAACCAATTCACCAGATCAGAACACTTGATTACGTGATCGCCGCGCAGGCGACGCTGATGTCGAAATGGCTCGGGCTTAGTGACGGCTAGATTCTCCAACGCTGGGATAGCCACCCCGACAGAAAGGGCTCCCGATGACAAACCGGGTGTGGCGGCCAAGCAGCTTGGCACCTTCGTGTCTTGTCGCGGTTGCTGTCGGCGCGTCTTTGGTCATCGGAGGGTCGCCGGCCGTCGCTGGCATGGGCGCCGTGGCACCCGGGCCGGACCTCGTCGTCGACGCTACGGGCCCGGGCGGTCACGCCATCTCTCCCGACATCTACGGGGTCAACTTCGTACCCGCCAAGCTGGGACGCCAGATCGACGTCCCGGTCGACCGGTGGGGTGGCGACAGCGCCGAGACCTACAACTGGCTGATAGGAGCGGACAACTCCGGCGCCGACTGGTACTTCGAGGACATATCCGACTGCTGGACCGCCACCTACGCATACTGCTCAGGACACAAGACCAATAACGTGCGCGCCTATATGCAACAGATCGAGCTAGACCGCTCCCTGGGTGCTACGACCCTCCTGCAACTCCCGATGGCAGGAGGGGTCGCCAAGTTCGCCCCGGTGGTCCAGCCGCTGCCATGCGCCTACCCGAAATCGGTGTATCCGCACCAGGACGCCTTCGACTCCTATGACCCCAACTGCGGGGACGGCCTCGACCACGGCAAACGCCTGACGGGCATCCTCTCCAGGGTCGAGACCCCCATCAACGCCGCTTGGGACCGGCGTTGGGTGCAGTCTTTGGTAAAGCAGTTCGGTCCAGCCGCCAAGGGCGGCGTGGGAATCTATGAACTCGGCAACGAGCCGTCCCTATGGGGCCAGACCCACGCCGACATCCAGCCACGGCCGGAGACGGCGAAGGAACTCATCACCAAGTCCATCGCTCTGGCGAGTGCGATCAAGCAGGTCGACCCCTCCGCCGCCGTGCTCGGGTTCTCGGAGTGGGGCTGGATCGGGTACTTCTGCAGCGAGGCTGACACCTACGGGAGCGGGTGCAGCTCCACCGCCTGTACGACATCGGCCGACTGCGCCGACCACGGCCACCTGCCGATGGCCGAGTGGTACCTTCAGCAGTTCGCCCGCTACGACGCCAAGACGCATTTACGTCATCTCGACTACTTCGACGTCCACTACTACGCCCAAGGTGGTAACTCCACGGAGGTGACCCGCTCGTTGTGGGACCCGACCTACACCGACCCAAGCTGGATCGACGAGAAGATCGCGCTGATCCCCCGCCTTCGCTGCTGGGTGGACGGCCACGTACCCGGGCGGTGCCCGAACGCCAACGGCTACTACCCGGGCACGAAGATCTCTATCAGCGAGTACGACTTGTCCCTCGCCGGGGTCGGAGCACAGGCAAATGCGATCATCGAAGCGGACACGCTAGGAATCTTTGCGCGCGAGAACGTGTCCCTGGCATGCCATTGGGCGCAGCCGGTCGACGGGGACGAGCTCGATGATGCCTTCTTGATGTACCGCGACTATGACGACCACGGGTCCGAGTTCGGTGACGAGTGGGTCGACTCAACCAGCACCGACCAGGCCGAGATCTCCGTCTACGGCGCCCGCCGTTCCGGTGACGGTGACTACACAGTTATGGTCATCAACAAAAGCTCCCAAGCGCTGCAGAGCACCTTGCAGCTCAAGGGTGGCATCAGCGGGGCGGTACACGCCTGGCGATGGGACGGCGGGCCGATCAAACAGGTTGCCACGCCGTCCCGTGCCGGCAACGCCCTCACCACCACCTACCCGCCGTTGTCGATGACCCTCTATGTGGTCGGCTGATTGCAGCCTGCCGCACCCGGCGAATCATTGCCATCACCTGCAACCGCCATCTCGTTGGCGTTCGAAACCAGCCTTCCAGACCTCTTCGCAGTCGGCGACTTGCGCTCGGGATCTACCAAGTGAGAGGCGGCCATCACGCGACCACCTCCATAAAGGCCGTCGCCCGCGTCCACGACCATGCGCTGGAGCGCGTCCTTGACCTCCGACGTCGTGCCGTGAACAGTGCGTGACAGGCGCTGCCTTTCCCCGGAGACAGGATCCGGGTCGACGGCCACCGCAACCTCCACTGCCCCGAGCCTCGATCGGTCATCGACACCAAATGGCACCCACAGTTGGGGTACTGGCTGTCACATTCAGTCGAATGCACTCGCTCTACCTGGACTTTCTTCCCGGAGTGTGTGGGTGGAGCGGGCGACGAGAATCGAACTCGCGTTCTCGGCTTGGGAAGGGCGGTCAGGCGAATCTGGGTGAACAAGAGCGGATCATTAGGGCAGGTCATCAGCTTTTTCAGACGCCGGTGAACGGCCACGAACGGCAGCGCCCGCGGGAAAGTCGCGGGATGAACTCTTGCCGCTAAATACCCTGCGGCTGTCGGGGAATTCCGGCCCGTTGAACAAGCATGACATCCGAAATAACTCCAATCACTCACTCAGCAGCCCTTCCCCTACAGGTCGGACGGTCAATGAGCTCGGAGTATTCCGCCCGCCCATATCGATTACGCGCTAACGAGCGCGAAGTCACAATGCCGCCACAGAATAACCAGTTAGGGCTTCGGGAACCATCCTTCCCATAGGGTTCACGGCGAAGTGGAGCGACGGACCGGCCCGTCAGTGGCGCGACTCCCACGCAGCCTCTTCACTGGCGACGTCACGGAGCAGGTTGCCGAGGGTGAGGCCGTACTCGTAGCCGTGGTAGCCCCACGCCGGGCCGGTACCGCCAAGATGACCCACTACCTTGTCGATCACGACGGGTCGGGCTTGGCTCGTCCCGGCGAGGCTCCTGACCTGGAGCCAGGTGGCCCCGCCCCCTTGTCGGCAACTCGCCGAATAGAGCTCGGGATAGGTGACCCACGGGGTGGGGACCGGTTCTTTGAGCGCGAAATCGATGTACGGGTCAGGCGCGACCTGGGTGAGCGTGAGGAAGTAGGGGTCGAGGTCGGCTGTGCCACCGCTCAGGGCGGCCGGGTTGACGCAGGCGACCTGCTGGCCGGCCTTTGCGGTCTGGCCGGACTGGAGGCTCGTGCCTTGGCCCGGCCTGCCGAACAGCGAATCTGCGGGCGGCTGCGAAGGGTAAGACGAAAAGGCGATCGCGCAGCCAGTCTCGGTGCCGGAGGTGCACAAGGGGACCTTGGTGAAGGTGGCACCGACGGTCTTGCCGGTGGGGACCTGAAGGTTGCCACCGACGATGACCGCTACAAGGAGGCGGCGCAGCACTGATGGTTCGTGGTCGATCTCAGCGGAGATGAGGTGGATGATGATCGCCGAGCCCTGCGAGTCCCCGACCAAGATGACCGGCTTGCCCTGTGTATGGGCGAGGAACCACTGCCAGGCGGGGAGCACGCTGTCGTAGGCGACGTCAAAGGTTGGGGCCATCACCGTCTTGTCGCCGGCGAGGAACTTCTCCACGGTTGTCCAGGTCTGGGAGCGATAGGCCGGCGCCCAGACGTCACAGACCGTAGACAACGGGGCGGCCTGGTCGACGGCGGTGACTGTGTCCGACTTGGTAACCGCCAAGCCGGTGTTGGCGGTCTTGGCGAGGCTGTCGGTCGGGTGTACGTAGAAGCAGTCGAACTTGGATGCCAGCGCCGAGCGCGGCCAGGTTGCGGGGCGCAGGGTGCCGGACGCAGTGACGGTTGTGGCCGTGAGGCTGGACGCGCAGGGGTTGGCCGCCTGGCCGGGCTGGCACAGCCAGACAAGGCCCGCTGGTAGGTCCGCTACCTTGTTCGACGCCCCCGCAGGCGGGCTCCCCGAGGACCAGCCTGCCGTGATGAGCGTCACGGCAAGGGCGCTACAAAGAGCTCCCCCGAGCAGCTTGCGTCGTGACCGGACTCCGCTCGAAGCACTGCCGAACTGCATGGGACCAAGCCGCTGTTCGTCCATGATCGCAATACTGCCTCAGTGCGGAGGCGATCGGCCGTCGAGCCGTCGTTGAGGGAGGGGCGGCAGGCGATGCCGTCTTCGACGAATGTTCGTGCTGACGCCCCGAACAAACCGATCTGGCGCGCCGTCTCCGCACAGGACGGCTTCCCCGAGGCACGCCAAACGACTGTGGATAACGACGGTTCTCGAGCCCCAGAACGTGAGCGCGGAATCGGTAGTCAAGAGGGCTCCGAAGTGGGCTTTCCAGCGCGTACCGAAATACCAGTTCTGGAACCACCCGGACGAGGGGGTTCAGCGAGTGGCGCGCCGGCTCTTGAACAGCCGGACCAGCTTTCGAATTAGAAAGATCATGGCGTCACCTCCTTGGGAGAATGAGACATCATCGGACTCCCCACTGGAACCAGCGGATGCCCACGACGGCGAACACGACGATGTAGGCGACCGCGGCCAACAGCGTCTCGCCATCGTGGACGTCCCACGCGGACAGGTTGAGTACGCCGGCAAAGAGCGTCATGACCGTCCCCACTGGGCTCCATCGAGCCACGGTGCCCCACGTGTGACCCAGCGAACCACCCTGGCCGAGGAGGCCAAGAAGGATAAGGCCGATATAGAGCAAGCGTGCCGTGGAATTGACGGTCTCGGAAGACTTGATCAGAGCGACCATCGCGCTTGTCGTCGTGATCCTCGGCTGTCGGGTTCATCACCTTCCGCTTTCCGTTGGCCAGTACGGACTGGTCCTCCTGATGTCGGGTTTGGGTTACCCCGTGCTGAGCGTTCTGGGCGCGCCAGGCACTTCGGCCCCATTCGATACTCCGGGGTTGGCCATGCACCACCGCCAATGGCACCCGAATGGCACCCGGATCCGGACGAGTTTCACCTGGTGGGGGCACCCCTCAGCCGCTGACACCGTTCGCGAATGGCACCAAATGGCACCCACAGTTGGCGTGCCTACTGTCACATCCAGTGAAGAGCAGCCGCTCGGTGAGTGGTCGGGAGGAATCTCACCCCCCGGCTCTCTCAGAACCCGGCGTGAAGGTCTCCCTTCACCGGGCTCCCACAGGCAAACGTTCGGCGCGGGCGATAAGACGCCAATGGGCAAAGAGGGTCTGTTGGTGCCGACGGACAGCAGCCAGCCACGCCCAAGCCCGTAGAGTCCGGCCACGAAGTCGTTTGAATTTTTGCATGGCCCACCGGATGAGGTGCTGGTCGATGCGCCGTGCGATGGCAAACAGCTTGGAGCGATAGAAGGCCCCGTAGTGGGTGATCCAGCCTCGCACCTGAGGATTGATCTCCTCGGCGAGGTCGGACAGGTCCGTTCCACGGCGACGATTGAGGTGCCAGCCCCTGATCTTCTTGCCGATCACTCCGGTTTTGATGCCGTCTGAGAAATTTTCGATGCGTCAGCAGTGGTTCACACACGTTCGTCTTCTCGCCGCCCACCTGACTCAGTCATGCCGAGCCTTTTCCCGGAACGCTCACCACGACGGCTCTTGACCGACGCAGCTTCCGGTGGTTTGGGATCCTCGCCTGCACGGCAAACCCGGAGGGCCAACCTCCATCACTGGCACAGCACAGGGCTCATTCCTAGGACCTTCTACGTCATCAGTACTCCCCCTTCATGGACGCACTACCTGGACTTTCTTCCCCGAGTATGTGGAGCGGGCGACGAGAATCGAACTCGCGTTCTCAGCTTGGGAAGCTGGCCGACCCGTATTTCAGCGAACTACAGCGATGTATTATGGCTGGTAGATAAGTTACGCGTACTCTGGCAAACGGTCCCGCACGTCAGCGTCCGCGCGATGGACGCGCGATGGGCGAGGCTTCGAATCACCGTCGGTGTGGCTCGACGGCGGCGTCGCCGATCAACCTGTTGACGAACAACGACAGCGAGCTCACCGGCACACGCCTGCAGCGACCGATGGTGACCGACTGGAGCGCACCACTGGCCATCAGCTCGTAGATCGTCGTTCGTCCGACCGACAGTCGGCGGGCGGCCTCCTCTGGCGTCACGAGCAGCTGGTCGTCGGTGATGCAGGACTCGTTCATGAGGGCCTCCTCCCGGACAGTCACAGTGCTGGCCCGTCAGCGGTCACCAGATGGGCTGGGTCAGGGGTCATCTCGACAGCCGCGGCGTGAGTCGCGAAGTACCTTCCCGCCGGGAGTCGGCTTGAAGAAGTGTCCCTGCGCGAGGGCGACGATTCGTGTTCGGCGCACGCGCGTCCGAGCACGCGGCCGGAGTCGAGGAAGTGGATCGCCTGGCGCCATCGTACAGCTTCGCTCTGGCACACCCGCTCGACGACGTCTGCCGTCTGGCCGCAGCCCAGGAAGTGCCGGATGCCGTCGTCGAGATGCAGTTGCAAAGACGGGGAGCAGTCGAAGCGGCCATGGGAGGCCAGCCGAACCACGTCGTCAAGGCTGGGGCGGGCGCAGGCGGCCTCGATGGCGGCGACGTGCCGGGTCGTTCGCGATGGCAACGACGCCAGGCGATCGCTATGGGTGGAGCGGAGTCGAATCATGGCGCAATGGTTCGCCGACCGACTCACAGCAACTCTCACAGGACTACTCACAGCAGTGCTCACAGACGAGCTCGCGGGACGCAGTGGAAGGGTCTGCGCGCTTTCGGCAACTCACAGCAACACTCACAGGACTTCTCACAGCAACACTCACAGATCCAGGTCACAGCCCTGTGAATGGAGGGGCTCGATCGAATCGTCGCGGCTCATGATCGGGTTGTCGGGGAGGCCGGGGCTCAGGAAACCCCCGCAGAATTTCTCCTCCTGTGAGTGTTGCTGTGAGTAGTGCTGTGAGTCCCTGGGCGCAACATCATCGTCGTCCCGCAAGAGAGGAGCGACGAAAGTGCGCAACGAGGAACCAACCCGCAGCAGTGATCCGCCGCCGGGCTTCACCGGTGATCTCGCAGCTGACGTCGGCACGTCGCTCGGGGGGATGAGGGTCCACCCCGAGCGGCGGCTCGAGGACCGCTCTGGGGCACGGCGCGGCCAGGAGCTTGCGGTGGTGCTCTCGCGTGAGTCCGGGCTCGCGGAGGGCTTCGCCGATGCGCGCCTCGTGCTCCTGGGCGACCTGGGCCACGTCGAGCTACGTCGTCTCTCCGGCCGGCCATGCTGAGCGCCCACAAGCTTGGCCCAAAGGGCGTCGAGTACTACGTCTCCTACGCCGGGCGCGGCGCGGAGGGCTACTGGTTCGGGAAGGCTGCCGCGTCGCTTGGGCTTGTCGGTGCGGTCGACCCGGCGGCGTTCCGCGCCCTCGCGAAAGGCGAGCACCCCGACGGGGGCCGGCTGTTGGAACGCGTCGCGACCGACCACACGCCGGGCTGGGACTTCACGCTTTCGGCGCCGAAATCAGTCTCGCTCGCCTGGGCGCTCGCCGACGAACCGTTGCGTGCGGCACTCGCCGAGGCGCACCGCGGGGCGGTCAAGGCGGCCTTGTCGTTCCTCGAAGACGAGGGTGGCCGGGCACGGCGCGGGTTCGGGGGCCGCGACGGGCACGTCCCTGCTGGGCTCGCCATCGCCTGCTTTGTCCACCCCTCCTCGCGAGAGCTCGATCCGCAGCTCCATACGCATGGGATCGTCTGCAATGTTGTAGAAGGAAGCGACGGGCGATGGACTGCTCTCGACTCCCGCATGATCTACCT
>JBEKVJ010000100.1:0-14942 GCA_049514105.1 Acidimicrobiales bacterium | reverse complement strand
GACGGTGCGGCTCCTCGACACCCTTCACGCCGGGCGCATCGTGGGCCTGCTGGCAGACCGCGATCTTGTTGGCAACGGGGTCGAGGTCGACTTCTTCGGTGAGAAGACGACCCTGCCCGCCGGCCCGGCGTTGCTGGCGCTGCGGGCGAACGCCGCACTTATGACATGCGCGATCTACCAGCGCCCAAAAGGCCGGTACCACGCTGTGCTCTCGGCACCGCTTGACACCTCGCGGACCGGGCGCATGCGCGAGGACGTTCAGCGCCTCACCGAGGATACGGCCCGCTCGCTCGAAGAGCTCATCCGCGCCGCCCCCGAGCAGTGGCACCTGTTCCAGCCGAACTGGCCATCAGACCGCGAGAAATTCACCTGATGCCACCTATAAAGAGCCAGGCGGGCCCGGGCGTGCCAACTCTAAGAGGACAAGGGCGAGCGGGTGGGTCACCCACGAGCTCAGGGGTTCTCGACCCAGGTTGTGGACCAATTCGACTGAGTGCGACATCTCGCAGGTCTCTCCTCAGCCGGTAAACCTGAGCGCGCCCGGGCTATAGCCTCACCCAAGATGCGAATCGCTCTCGTGTGCCCCTACAGCTGCACCGTACCGGGCGGGGTGCAGACCCAGGTGCTCGGCCTTTCGAGGGCCCTCGCCGAGGGCGGTGACGATGTGGCCGTCCTCGCACCTGGCGACAAGAGCGCGATAAAGGGCCGCCTCGATGTACAAGCTCTCCACGGCGCCGTGTTCACCCCGGTGGGAAGCGCCGTCGGGGTCTCGGTGAACGGCTCGCGAGCGCCCGTGTCACCGTGGCCGTCGACCATGGCGCGCACGACCTCTGCGCTGAGGGCCTTTAGCCCCGAGGTGGTCCACGTGCATGAGCCTTTGGTCCCCGGTCCCTCGCTCGCGACCTTGTTGTCCCCAAAGTGCCCTCTCGTAGGAACCTTCCACCGCAGCGGGTCAGATCGCGGCTATCGCGCCTATGGCCACCTCCTCGGGCCCTTCGCGCGGCGCCTCGATGCGGTCTTTGCCGTCTCCGAACAGGCAAGAGCGACCGCCGAGTCCTGCGTCGGGGGCCTGTCGGGGCGCGTGCAGATAATCACCAACGGCGTCGAGCTCCAGGCCTCGCCCGGGATCTCGCCTTGGCCCACAGAGGCCCCCACTGTCATCTTCGTCGGCCGTCATGAGCAACGAAAGGGCCTCAAGGTCCTGCTCGAGGCCTTCTCCCGGCTCCAGGCGGACGCCGTGCTCTGGGTGCTCGGCCAAGGCCCCGAGACCGGGCGGCTCCGGGCCCGTTTCGGCTCGCAGCCGCGCATCGAATGGGCCGGGGCCCCCGACGACACAGAAAGGGCTCGACGCCTGGCGGGCGCGGACGTTCTCGTCGCCCCTTCGCTCGGGGGCGAGTCCTTCGGCGTCGTGCTCCTTGAGGCCATGGCTGGCGGGACGGCAGTTGTCGCCTCGGACCTGCCTGGGTACCGCCTTGCGGCGGGCGGGGCGGCCCGTCTCGTGGCGCCGGGTGATCCCGTCGCTCTCGCGGCGGCGGTCTCGGACCTTTTGCGCGACGAGCCGAGCCGACAGGCTCTTGTCGACAAGGGCCGCGAGCGTGCCCGCGAATGTGACATGGCGGCCGTCGCGGGCTTGTACCGGGAGGTCTATGCCCGGCTGCGACGCGCCGGGCCAGAGTAGCCTCGAGTGATGCCTTCAACCGCCAGGGACCGAACGCACTGGCAGCGCCGTAGCCCTGAGGGGGAGGGGAGAGCCCGTCGGGCGGCCGAGGCCCAGCAGGCGGCGTACGAGGCTTCGCGCGCCGTGCTGGCGGCGGCTGCGCGTCGTAGAGACGTGGCGTGGCGCCATGCCGCCCGCGCTAGCCGGCGCCGGGCGGCGGCGGCCCTGGTCTCCCCGATGGCCCTCGCGATCGTCCTAATGGTCCTCGGGATCGTCTCGACCGCCTTCTTGCTGGCAGGTGCCGCCATCGCCTGTGTGATCGCCGTCGTGTCCTCGATCGTGTGGGCACGCTCACCGGGCGTGCTGGCACGCCAGCTCGGAGGCACACTTGTGACCCCGGAGCGTCGCCCGAGTGCTCTCGGGGCCGCAGAAGCCGCCCGCCTCGTCGATGTCGCAGACGGGCTTTTCGCCGTGTTCGGCCTGCCCGGCGCTGAGATCAGGGTGATCGACGACCCCGCCCCGAATGCGATCTCGGTCGGCAGCCCGCCGCACCGCGGCGTCGTCTTTGTCACGAGCGGGCTCGTGCTCGCCCTCGACCGCATCGAGCTCGAGGCGGTGCTGGCCCATGAGCTCGCCCACATAAAGCGCGGGGACACAGTCTCTGGTGCCATCGCCGTCCAGGCCTTCGACGCGATCGGGCGCCACCTCCCGGTCTTCACCCGGATCGCCGACGGCGTGGCAGCCAACGCCCGGGAGGCTCTCGCGGACCTTGCCGCGGTCGGCGTCACCCGTTACCCTCCGGGGCTGATCTCGGCCCTGGAGAAGATCAGCACCCACTCGAACCTGCGTCCCGACTCCCTCCCGCGAAGCGTCACCAAGTTGACTTCGCGGTTGTGGCTGGCACCCTTTGAGCCCGTGAAGTACGGGCCTGAGCGATTCGGGACATTAGACCTCGACGAGCGCGTCGCGGTCCTGCGCGAGCTTTGAGAGCCGAGGTGACCGATCGGGACTGTGCCACGGGCTGGCAAATGGACTCCCGGTCGTGTTCGAATCATCACCATCTAGACATCGAGGGAGGTTGAGACGATGTCGGGCCATTCCAAATGGGCAACAACCAAGCACCGCAAAGGCGCCGTGGACGCCGCGCGGGGCAAGCTGTTCGCAAAGCTCATCCGCCAGGTGGAAGTAGCGGCGCGAGAGGGCGGCGGCGACATGACCGCGAACGCCACCTTGCGCACGATGTTCACCAAGGCGCGGGACGCGTCCGTGCCGCTCGACACGATCGAGCGGGCGATAAAGCGCGGTACTGGAGAGCTCGAAGGCGTCCGTTACGAGGCGATCTCCTATGAGGGCTATGCCCCCTCGGGTGTAGCGATGATCGTCGAGTGCCTAAGTGACAACCGCAACCGCACCGGGTCCGAGATCCGATCGACCTTTTCCCGAAACGGCGGCTCCATGGCCGAGCCGGGAGCGGTCTCCTGGCAGTTCGACCGCAAGGGCGTCGTCATGGTCCCGAAGTCGGTCGCAGAGGACGAGCTCATGGTCGTGGCCCTCGACGCGGGCGGCGAGGATCTCCAAGACGAGGGTGACGAGTGGATGCTCACCTGCGCCCCCTCTGATCTTGGGGGGCTGCGAAGCGCCCTCGAAGCGGCCTCGATCGCGCTCGACTCGGCTGAGCTAGAGATGGTGCCGAGCACGCGCATCGAGGTGAGCGACGAGTCCACGGCCAAGCGCGTCCTCAAGCTCATCGAGCTCTTGGAAGAACATGACGACGTGCAGTCGGTCTGGGCGAATTTCGACATCCCGGACGAGATCCTCGAGCGCGTCGAGGTCTGAGCGCTCAGACACGGTCCCCCGGCTCGGTGGTCGCGGAGGTTACGATCGAACGAGTGTTTGTTCTCGGCATCGATCCAGGCCTGTCGCGCTGTGGATACGGCTGTGTTCGCTCGCAGGCCGGGCACACGAGCGCGGTGGCGGCCGGGGTCATCACGACGCCAATAACTGAGACCGTGCCGAGCCGCCTCGCGACGCTTCGCGAGGAGCTCCACGACCTCATAAGTGAGCTTCGCCCCGATGTCGTGGTCGTCGAGCGAGTCTTCTTCCAGACCAACGCCCGCACGGCGATGTCGGTCGGCCAGGCGAGCGGGGTGGCGATGCTGACCGCGGTGGAGCTCGGCTGCCAGGTCGTCGAGTACACCTCGAACGAAGTCAAACTCGCCGTCACGGGCTTCGGAGGTGCCACAAAGGACCAGGTGCAAAGGATGGTGGCGCGCCTTTTGAGCCTCGACGCGGTCCCGGAGCCTCCCGACGCGGCGGACGCTCTTGCCCTCGCCCTGTGCCATCTGAGCACCGCACCCTGGGCGCGTCTCGGCCCGGTGCGTCCGGGCCCCGAGGCCGAGCTCGCACGGCCGTGATCGCCTCGCTTCGCGGCGTAGTGACAGAGAGACGGACGATGGGGGACTCCTCGGTCGATCTTGTCGTCGATGTCGCTGGTGTCGGATACCGCCTCTGTGTGGCGCCGCGCACCGCCGGTGCCATCAAGGTCGGCGAGGAGGCGAGCTTCGCCGTCCACACCCACGTCCGCGAGAGCGCCATCACCTTGTACGGCTTCACAACGCCAGAAGAACGCACCGCTTTCGAGCTGTTGCTCGGAGCCCACGGCGTCGGCCCTGGTCTCGCGCTTTCGATCTTGAGCATCCACGAGCCGATCGAGCTTGCCCAGGTGATAGCGACGGGCAATGTGGACGCGCTAAAGCTCGTCCCAGGAGTCGGGCAGAAGACCGCCGCCAGGCTCTTGTTGGAGCTGCAGGCACGCTTTGACTACCTGAGCCCCGAGGGCGCGGTCCTGAACGGCTCGTTTAGGCCTGACCAGCCGCCTTCAGCTGGAGCCGAGGTCGCGGAGGCACTCGCACAGCTCGGGTACTCGCCCGAAGAGGTCCGCACGGCGGTGCGCGCCCTTCCGGGGGAGGGGAGCGTCGAGGAGCTCTTGCGCACGGCGCTTCGCAACCTGGCGCCGCGCCGGACGCGCCCATGAGCCCACGGCGCGAGATCCTCGCTGTAAGCGATCCCCCTCAAAGCGAGGTTGGCGACAGGGCCCCAGAGATCGGCGCATTGGAGGGCGACAGCGCCTTCGAGGTGGGGATACGCCCCAAGCACCTGGCCGATTTCGTGGGCCAGCAGGAGCTGCGCGAGAAGCTCGAGATCATCCTCGAGGCCGCGCGGCGGCGCCAGCAGCCAGTCGACCACGTGCTGTTCGCGGGCCCGCCCGGGCTCGGCAAGACCACCTTGGCGGGAATAATGGCCTGCGAGATGGGAGCCGGCTTTCGCATCACCTCCGGGCCGGCCCTCGTGCGAAGCGGCGATGTCGCGGCGATCTTGACCGACCTACAGCCGGGCGACGTCTTGTTCATCGACGAGATCCATCGCATGGGGCGCGCCGTCGAGGAGCTCCTCTACCCGGCGATGGAGGACTTCCAGCTCGACATAGTGCTCGGGCGCGGGCCGACTGCCCGCTCGATCCGCCTTGACCTGCCGCGCTTTACCCTCGTCGGCGCGACCACCCGCACGGGGCTTATCACGGGGCCACTTCGCGATCGCTTCGGCATCGTGGCGCGTCTCGAGCTCTATGGTCAAGAAGAGCTTGAGACCATCGTGCACCGCACGGGCGCGCTATTCGGGGTCGAGCTCACCGCCGGCGGCGCCAGCGAGATCGCCCGGCGCTCACGGGGCACGCCGCGTCTTGCGATCCGGCTCCTGCGCAGGGTGCGCGACTTCGTCGAGGTCCGGGGCGAGGGCGTCATCACCGAAGAGGCGGCCCGGGCCGGACTGAGCGTGTTCGGAGTCGACGAGCTCGGCCTCGACAGCTTGGACCGCAGGATCCTCGAGACTTTGTGCCTGCACTTTGGCGGGCGCCCCGTCGGGCTTTCGACCCTTGCGGTGAGCGTCGGCGAGGAGCCGGAGACGGTCGAGGACGTCTACGAGCCCTTCTTGCTCCAAGCCGGTCTCATCATGCGCACGCCACGGGGCCGGCTCGCTGCACCGCGTGCCTATGCCCATCTCGGCCTCGAGGTCCCCGCTCAGCTCACGCGGGCACTGTCGCCGAGTGACCAGGACGGCGCCGAGGCCACCTCAGCCCAGAGAGCTTCCATGGGCACCTTGTTGCAGGACGCGTTGTTCATCACAGAGCCCCCAGAGGACACTTGCACGAAGGACACCGGGCTGGGCGACTAAGGTGACGGGTCGCATCATTCCTTGAGCGATAGGCCTCGCATGTCCCCAGTCCACGTCAGCGCCATTTCCGCTTTTCACTCCCTCGCGACCCTCTCGGGCCCCCTCCTTTTTGCCGCCACGAAGAAGTCCGGCAGCAGCGCCACGACATTGATCTTCTTCGTGCTCCTCTTCGGCGTCGGCTACATGTTCCTCATCCGCCCGCAGCGCCGGCGCCGCCAGGCGGCAGTGCAGACCAACAAGCAGATCTCGGTCGGCGACAAGGTGATGCTCTCCTCGGGCATCTACGGCCGCGTCGACGGCTTCGTCGGCGACCACGCGAGGATCGAGATCGCGCCCGGCACGGTGATAGAGGTCATGCGTCAAGCAGTCAGCCAGCGAGTCGAGGACCCCGTGGCGGCTGACGCGGACATGGGTACCTCCTCTTACAGCGACCACGGTCATGACGACCTCGTCGAAGACGCCGGGCACGACCCGTACTCGGTGGGGCCACTCGAATCGGGCGAGAACACCGAGCCGGACGAGGACCCCGACGATCATGACGACAAGAGCGGAGGCGGCTCACATTGAGACGAGGCCTGCTAGCAAGCGTCATCCTCGTCTGTTTGGTGTGCTTCGGTGCCCTCGGCGGCGTGCTGGCCGCGGGCTGGTCCCCAAAGCTCGGCCTCGACCTCGAAGGCGGCCTGTCGGTGGTCTTTCAGCCGGCGCACAAGGCCACGGCGGCACAGCTCCAAACCGTGGTCGGCATCATGCAGGCCCGCGCGGATGGGCTGGGGCTGTCCAACCCGAACATCGGCTCCCAGGGCGACAACATCGTCGTCCAGCTTCCGGGCGTGAAGAACTTCGCCGAGGTCCTAAAGACACTCGGCAACACTGACCAGCTCTTCTTCCGCCCCGTGCTGTGCGGCGCCCCGGCCTACACCGCCCCGACGAAGTCGACCACGACCACGACGACGACTCCGAAGTCGAAGTCAAAAACGACCTCGAGCTCAACGACCACATCTAGCTCGACGACGACTACGACGGTTCCATCCACGAAGAGAAAGGCCGCCTATGTCGTCCCGCCAGCTTGCGGTTCGGCCTATAAGTTCTCGACCTCCACCTACATCGCCTCCAACTCAACTGGGACCGGCGCCTACAACCCCGGCCCCGGGCCAGACCCCGCTCTCGCCTCTGTCCCGAGCACGCCGGTGAGCCAGGACCAGCCCCAGCGCATCGTCCTCGTCCCGGCCAACCCGAACGGCGCCTCCTATGCGCGCTATGAGCTCGGCCCGGTCGCCTATGACGGCAAGGTCCCGGCCACCGGCGAGATCCTCGCTTCGGCCTCGGCCCAGTACAACGCCACCTCAGGTGAAGGCTGGATCGTGAACTTCACGCTCAAGTCGCAGTACTCGGCCTTTTTCGACACGATCGCGAAGGCGAACTACCACCTTCCCCTAGCCATCGACCTCGGCGCCTATGTCGAGTCGGCCCCGACCATAAATGCCCAGGCCTTCAACGGCTCAGGTGAGATATCGGGCGGCTTTAGCCAAACCCAGGCGAACAGCCTCGCCACGATCTTGAAGTACGGCCAGATCCCCATCGCCTTGCACCAGGCGACCTACACCACGGTATCGCCGACGCTCGGGAAGCGGTCGCTGCAAGCAGGCCTGCTCGCCGGGCTCTTGGGCCTGCTGTTGGTGATGGCCTACACGATCTTTTACTACCGCTCACTCGGTGTCGTCGTCGTTCTCGGGCTCGTGAGCACCGGCGCGCTCATCTACGCCATCATCTGCCTGCTCGGCGAGACCTCGGCGGGCCTCACATTGGACTTGTCGGGCATGACGGGCCTGATCGTCTCGGTCGGCATCACCGTCGACTCCTATGTCGTGTATTTCGAGCGATTAAAGGATGAAGTGCGCGCGGGCCGTTCGGTCCGATCCTCGGTGGACAGGGGCTTTAAGAGCGCCTACCGCACGATCCTTTCCGCTGACGCCGTGTCCTTCCTCGGCGCCCTCGTGCTGTGGATCCTCTCGATCGGGGCGGTGCGGGGCTTCGCGTTCATGCTTGGGCTCTCGACGCTCATAGACGTCATAACCGCCTACTGCTTCACGCGCCCGCTCGTGATCCTGCTCGGCCGCAACCGGATGTTCACCGATGCTCGCATATTCGGTGTCGCGAGAGGCCTTGCCGCACCTTCGGAGGCCGGGATATGAGCACTGCTTCGATAGCTCTTGAGGGTGCCGTGAACCGGCCGCGCGCCGTCGTGCGGCTCTATCGCGGACAGACCCGCTTCGATTTCGTGCGCCGGCGGCGCTGGTGGTTCGCTGCCTCGTCGCTCGTGATCCTCGCCGGTCTCGTCTCGCTCGGGATAAAGGGCCTCAACTACAGCATCGAATTCGTCGGCGGCACCTCTTGGACAGTGCCCGCCCCCGGTGTGACCGTCGCCCAGGCACAGCGAGCCCTTACACCGCTCGGCTTCGGCGGGGCGACGATCACCCAGCTCGGCAGCGGGTCCAAGTCGAGCCTCGAGGTCGAAGCCAAGCTCACGAAGGGCTCGGCCGGGGTCTCCAACGCCGAGGCGGCCAAGGTGGCAGGCGTTCTCGCCGCCCTCGCTCACAAGCCGGGGTCGTCGGTCTCGATCGAGAACGTCGGGCCGACGTGGGGGGGCAACATCACCCACAAGGCCGTCGAGGCCCTGATCGTGTTCCTCATCGTCATCGCGGCTTACATCTCGCTGTTTTTCGAGTGGAAAATGGCCCTTGCCGCGATCGTGGCGGTGGCCCACGACATCATCATCACCGTCGGCATCTATTCCCTGGCGTCGTTCCTGGTCACCCCCGACACCGTCGTTGCGTTCTTGACGGTCCTTGGTTATTCGCTCTACGACACGATCGTCGTGTTCGACCGCGTCCGCGACAACGCCAAGGGCCTCGGCGCGACCGGGAAGCTGTCCTACACCGACGTCGTCAACCTCTCGATGAACCAGACCCTTGCCCGGTCCATCAACACCTCCCTCGTGGCGATCCTGCCGATCCTGGCGGTGCTCGTCCTGGGCGCCGAGATCCTCGGCGCCGTCACGCTCGAGTACTTCGGCCTCGCCCTTTTGATCGGCCTCACCTCCGGGGCGTACTCGTCGATTTTCATCGCCTCGCCCCTTTTGGCGATGCTGAAAGAGCACGAGGAGCGCTACCGGCGCATCCGCGAGCGCCTCGAATCGCGTGGCACGGCGATGCAGCTGCTGTCTCCGGCCGCTGTCGCTGCGGGCGCCTTGAGCGGCCCGGAGCAGGCTACGGTCAAGCGCCGTCGCAGCCCAGGAGCGCCGGTGCGTCCTTCGACGCTCAAGCCAGGGCGCTCGAGCACCCAGGCAGCAGTTGCCGAAGAAGCTCTCGAGGACGACTCAGTCGGCCTCGAAGACGACGCCGCCACGGCTGCCAACGGCGACCGCCCGGCGGGAGGGCCTCGCAGCAGCCCGCCCAAGCGGCCGACTCCTCCGGCGCGCCCTGGGGCCACACCGGCGCGCCGGCCGCCCCCGCGGCCGCGCAAGAAGGGCCGGCGCCGGTAAAGCCTGGTGCGCACGAGATCGCCGCGTCCCGAGATGTCCAGAGCCGGGCGCCTTTTGACTTCTAGGCTACGCGGGCAATGATCGACATTCGCCTCGCCCGTGAGAATCCCGAACAGTTCCGCCGCGCCCTTCTCCGAAAGGGCGCCGCGGCGGATTTCGATGCCCTTTTGGAGCTCGACTCGGCCTGGCGCGAGCTGTCGGCCAAGGTCGACGAGCTGCGTGCACGGACGCGCCCGCGCGCTAAGCCGACCGAGGACGAGCGAACGGCGCTCGTCGCGCTTGGCCAGGAGCTACGCGAGTGCGAGAGCGAGCTCGAGACCATCGCTCTAAAGCGCGCGCAGCTGCTCTCAGCGCTGCCGAACCCGCCCGACGACAGCGCCCCGGACGGGTTCAGCGACGAGGACGCGCTCGAGTTGCGTCGTGTGGGCAAACTGCCCGAGTTCAGCTTCGAGCCGCGCGACCACCTCGAGCTGAGCTCACACTGGGGCCCAAAGCGCGCCGAGGACCTGCAAAGCCCCGGCTTTGACCTCGAGCACGGCGCCCAGGTCTCAGGCGCCCGCTTCGCCTACCGACGTGGCGCGGTGGCCCTCGTGGAGCTGGCGCTTTACCGCTACGCCCTCGACCGCCTCGTCGGACGCGGCTTCGAGCCAGTCCTTCCCCCGGTGCTGGTACGCGAGTCCGCCATGTACGGCACCGGGTTCCTGCCCACTGACGAGGTCAACCTCTACCAGCTGCCTGCCGACGGGCTCTATCTGACAGGGACATCTGAGGTCGCCCTTGCTGGCCTGCACCAGAACGAGATCCTGCCCCCAGAAGAGCTGCCGTTGCGCTATGCCGGCTATTCCACTTGCTTTCGGCGCGAGGCCGGTGCCGCGGGGCGAGACACGCGGGGGATCTTCAGGGTCCACCAGTTCGACAAGGTGGAGATGTTCTTCTTCGCCCATCCCGAGCGCTCCAAGGAGCACCACGAGGAGATCCTCGCCCTAGAGGAGGACATCGTGGGCGCTCTCGGCATCGCCTACCGGGTCGTTGTGACCGCGGCCGGCGACCTAGGGCCTTCCGCGGCGAAGAAGTACGACGTGGAGGCCTGGATCCCGAGCCAACAGCGCTACCGGGAGATCACCTCGTGCTCTAACACGACCGACTACCAGGCACGGCGCTTGAACGTGCGCTTTCGCGACACCGACGGGTCGCTGCGCTTTGTGCACACCTTGAACGGCACCGCGATGACGGCACGCTTTCTCATCGCCCTCATAGAGGCCAACCAGGACTCCGACGGCCACGTGCAAGTGCCAGAGGTTCTCCATGCCTACGGCGCCCCCGAGCGCCTCTAAGGCCCGGGAGGCCCAAAACCCTCCGCGCGGACGGCCTCAGAGGCCCTCGTCGGCCTTAGCGGCCGTCTCGTTGGCGCATCCGGCCCCGATCTGATCGAGTGCACCGTGCCCGGCTCCGAGATGCCACTTCGAGCTTCCCTGTATCGCCCTTGTCACGAATTGCTTGGCCGCCAAGGCCGCCTCGAGCGGCTCGAGACCCAGGGCGAGATTTGCGGCGATGGCCGCCGAGAAGGTGCACCCGGTCCCGTGCACGTTCAAGGTGTCTATCCACGGTGCTCTCAGCAAGCTCACACAGTTTCCGTCGAAAGCCACATCGACGGCCTCGGCGTCGCGGCGCCGGCCGCCCTTTACGACCACCAGTTGCGGGCCGAGATCATGCAGCTCACGTGCCGCCTCCTCCATCTCGTCGAGACTGGCGATCTCGCGACCTGTCAAGAGCGCGGCTTCGGGCAGATTCGGCGTGATCACCACGGCGGCGGCGAACAGCTCCCGGTAGGCCGCGGCGACTTCCTCTCCGAAGATGGGACTGCCACTCGAAGAGACGAGCACCGGGTCGACGACCAGCGGTGGGAGCTTGCCGGCCTGGGCGCGGGCGGCCAGCAACTCGACAATGGCAAAGCGCGCCAGCATCCCGGTCTTGGCGGCGGCCACGGGCAGGTCGTCTAAGACAGCGTCGAGCTGAGCTTGGACCATCTCAGGAGTCATGGCGAGGAACTCGCGTATCTCGAGGGTGTTCTGCGCCGTCACCGCTGTGACCACAAGGGTCCCGAACACCCCCGAGGCCGCAAAGGTCCTGAGGTCCGCGCCCACGCCGGCGCCGGCGCCGGAGTCGGTGCCAGCGATGGTGAGGGCGACTTTCGGGCTCGGGCGCGGCAATTGGTCACTTGGTACGAAAAGGCGGGTCATCGGCGGCGATCCTAGGACGGCTCTGTTCGCGCGGTCCTATCGAGCCCTCCTGGCGCCGACACTGGCGCTTTGGTGCGCCTCGGGACGCGGTTCGCGGCAAAGGGCCAGGAGGCGGTTACGCTCAGTGCCGTGCATGCTGAGCGGCTCCTCGGCCTCACGATGACGGTTGCCTACACCAACTCCGAGTTGATCGAAGACTTGGTCCTCGGTGCGGTCCTCGCCATCTTGGGCTATCTCGCCTCGGAGCGCTACAAGCGCGCCCGCGGTGTGACGCCGTGGCGGCTCCCCTCGGCGCTGTGGGCGCTTTTGTTGTTCTTCCTCACCCTGCTCGGCGCGGTCTTGTACATGATCGCCTACTTCACCACTCGGCCCCGCAGATCTCCGAGTGGCACGGGAGCGCCCGGGCAGGGCTGGGGCTCGCCTCCGCCCGGTTGGAACGCACCTCCGAGCAGTTGGACTCCCGGTCCGCCCCAGGGCTTCGAGGCGCCGGCACCTCCCCGCTCCGATGCTCCGGCGCCCGGTTACGGCCAGGTCGCACCCGGAAGCTTCGGACCGGCACCCCCGCCGGGGGGATGGGATGCCCCCCCGCCACCTGGGACCGTGTTTCCCGGCCTCGGCGAGTCTGGGCCTCCCGGCGCGCCCGTCCTGCCACCGGCGCCCGCCCCCTCCCCGCGAACCTGGCTACCGGACCCGGGAGGGCGCCACGAGCTTCGCTACTGGGACGGGATCAAGTTCACCGAGCACGTCGCCGACGGCGGCAAGATCAGCGTCGACCCGCTCTAAGCCAGCTTCCCCGAGGTTTGCAAAGGCCCGTTCGGCACGCGTGTATTCTCTCCCTACTTGCTGGGCCAAGGGTGTCCCGGCCGTAGCCGACGGGCGTCGCCTTCGTGGCGGAGCTGGAACGGCCCGCCAGTCATCGAGTCGTCAGCCTCGGCCTGACCGCGCTCGAGAACCTCGCCCATAGGGGGGCCTTCGGGGCCGACCCCTCGACAGGTGACGGTGCCGGAGCGCTGATCCAGATCCCCCACAAGCTGTTTTCGAAGGTCGCGGGCTTTGACCTACCAGCACCGGGCAGCTACGGGACCGGGATGGCGTTCCTGCCGAGAGACGACGACCAGGCACACCAGGCGATGGAGCTTTTTGGCGAGATCGCTCTCTCAGAGGGCCTCGAGGTGCTGGGGTGGCGCGAGGTGCCAGTTGAGCTCTCTGTGGCGGGCGAGGGCGCGCGGGCGAGCGCGCCCAGGTTCTCACAGGTCTTCCTCGCAGATGGACCGCCCAGGCCAGGTCGCACCCGGCGCTGTGGCGACGCCCTTGAACGCCAGTGCTTCGTCGTGCGAAAGCGGGTCGAGCACGCCGAGGTGGGGGTCTACTTCGCTTCCTTGTCGACCCGGACGATTGTCTACAAGGGAATGCTCGCGCCTCAGCAGCTGCGGGGCTTTTACCCCGACCTCAGTGACGAGCGCCTCGAGAGCCGCATCGCGCTCGTTCATTCGCGCTTTTCGACCAACACCTTTCCCTCCTGGCCACTCGCTCACCCCTACCGGCTCATCGCCCACAACGGGGAGATCAACACCCTCGCCGGCAATCGCAACTGGATGCGCGCCCGGGAGGCGTTCTTGCAAACTGACCGCTTCGAGGGCGAGATCGGGCGGATCTTTCCAATCGTGACCCCCGGCGCGAGCGACTCGGCCAGCTTTGACGAAGTCTTGGAGCTTCTCCATCTCGCCGGACGCCCACTCGCTCATGCCGTGCTCATGATGATCCCCGAGGCCTGGCAGAACCACACCGAGATGGACGAGGCCCGGCGCGCCTTTTACGGCTTTCACGCCTCGCTCATGGAGCCCTGGGACGGCCCGGCCGCGGTGGCTTTCACCGACGGGACCGTCGTGGGGGCCGTCCTCGACCGCAACGGCCTGCGCCCGGCCCGCTACTGGGTAACCGACGACGGCCTCGTCGTGCTCGCCTCAGAGGTGGGCGTGCTCGATCTCGACCCCGCCACGGTCGTGAAGAAAGGGCGGCTGCAGCCCGGGCGGATGTTCCTCGTCGACACTGGCGCGGGCCGTATCGTCGAGGACGAGGAGATCAAGTCCGCTCTCGCCGCCGAGCACCCCTACGGGGACTGGCTCTCCAAGGGCCTCGTGCACCTCCACGACCTGCCGCCGCGCTTGATGTTGACGCCTCAGCACGCCTCTGTCGTGCGCCACCAGCGGCTCTTCGGGGTGACGAGCGAGGAACTGAGCCTCATCATCGAGCCCATGGCGCGCACGGGGGCCGAGCCGATCGGATCGATGGGCTCAGACACGCCCATCGCCGTGCTCTCCGAGCGGCCCCGCCTCCTCTATGACTATTTCACCCAGCTGTTCGCCCAGGTGACCAACCCGCCCCTCGACGCCATCCGCGAGGAGCTCGTCACCTCCCTCGAAGCCACCGTCGGGCCGGAGCGCAACCTGCTCGAGCCCGAGCCGGCATCGTGCCGCCAGATTTCCCTGCCCTACCCGGTCATCGGCAACGACGACCTCGCCAAGCTGCTCTATGTCAACGAGCACGGTGAGACCCCCGGGTTTCAAAGCTTCGCCGTCGACGGCCTGTTCCCCGTCGCCGAGGGGGGAGC
Organism: Acidimicrobiales bacterium; assembly: GCA_049514105.1. Lineage (GTDB taxonomy): Bacteria > Actinomycetota > Acidimicrobiia > Acidimicrobiales > Bog-793 > Fen-455. The sequence goes on along the minus strand of JBEKVJ010000100.1, from coordinate 663 downwards.
GGGGCTCGAAGCCGCCCTGGACAAGGTCTGCCAGCAGGTTTCGGAGGCGATCGCCCTCGGGGCGAACATCATCGTACTGTCGGACCGCAACGCCAGCGCCACGAGCGCCCCTATTCCCTCCCTCCTTCTCACCGCGGCCGTGCACAACCATCTCGTGCGGGAGAAGGAGAGGACCCGGGTCGGGCTCATCGTCGAAAGCGGCGACGCGAGGGAGGTGCACCACTTCGCCCTTCTCATCGGCTACGGCGCGGCTGCGGTCAATCCCTACCTCGCCCTCGAGTCGATCGCCGAGATGGTGCGCGACGGCCTGCTCGGCGAGCTGTCCGAGCGCGAGGCCTTCCGCCGCTACCTAAAGGCCGCCAGCAAAGGTGTCTTGAAGGTCATGTCGAAGATGGGCATCTCCACGGTCGCCTCCTACACAGGAGCCCAGGTATTCGAGGCGATCGGGCTCGACCGGGACCTCATGGAGCGGTATTTCGGCGCCACGCCGAGCCGGCTCGGCGGCATCTGCTTGACCGAACTGGCCGAGGAGGTGGCCCGGCGCCACCGCTATGCCTACGAGGGGCCCGAGCCGGGTCCGGGCGAGCTCGAGATCGAGCCCGGGGGGGAGTACCAGTGGCGTCGTGGGGGCGAGTACCACCTGTTCAACCCCCGTACCGTGTT
>JBEKVJ010000099.1:0-13339 GCA_049514105.1 Acidimicrobiales bacterium | reverse complement strand
TGCCGGTGTTCATCCGGACCGGAAAGCGCCTCGCCAAGCGTTCGACCGAGGTCGTGATGGTCTTCCAGCGCCCCCCGCATCTGCCCTTTGCCGGCAAGCTCGTTCGCGGCCTGCAGCCGAACGCCCTCATTTTGCGCATCCAGCCGGACGAGGGCATCACCTTGCGCTTTGGGGCCAAGGTGCCGGGTCAGGACTACCGCGTGCGGACCGTGGCGATGGAGTTCTCCTACAAGGACGCCTTCGGCTCGGACCCGCCCGAGGCTTACGAACGGCTCTTGTTGGACGCCATGATCGGCGATCCGACCTTGTTCATCCGCACCGACGAGGTCGAGCAGGCCTGGCGGCTGCTCGAGCCGGTCCAGGAGGCCTTCGCGGAGGGCTACCCGCACTTGTCGGTCTACAACGCCGGCACCTGGGGCCCGCTCGAGGCCGCGCGGCTGTTGGAGCCCGAGGGCTATGAGTGGGTGAACCCGTAGATGGCGATCGAAGGTGTCCCCTTCGGCGAGTTACGCGTCGTCGAGAACGTCCCGGAGGCCTTCGCTGAGCTTGTCGCCTCCGAGATCCGCCTCGAGGCGCCTGCGAGTAGGTCTGAGCCCTTCCGTCTCGTCCTCTCGGGGGGCTCGACCGCGCGCGAATGCTACGAGCGCCTGGCCGCGAAGACTGAGCTTGACTGGGCCGGAGTCGAGTGCCTCGTAGGCGACGAGCGCTGCGTCCCGGCCGAGGACCCGGACGCCAACCAGCGCATGATAAAAGAGGCGCTCGTAGGGCGCGTCGTGCCGCCCCCGCGCTTTGTCCCGATGGACTGTGAGCAGCCCCCCGAGGTCTACGAGGCGGTCATCGCCGCGAGCGCACGGCTCGACCTCGTCCATCTCGGTCTCGGCCCGGACGGTCACACCGCCTCGCTGTTTCCGGGCTCGGTCGCGCTCGGTGCCCCGGCCGGCCGGCTCGTGGTCAATAACGTCGATCCGTCCGGGCGCAACCCGCACCTGCGCCTCACCTTGACCTTCGGCGCCATCGCCCGGGCCCGGCTCGTGGTGTTCAGCGTCGCCGGCGCCGACAAGCGCGAGGCGATGACACGCGTGCTGCGCCACGAGGACCTGCCCGCGGCGCACGTGCGCGCGGAGCGGGTGGTCTGGCTCTGCGACGCGGAGGCGGTCGGATCAGAACCCCTTGGCCTAGGGTGAACCGGTGACCGAACTCGCCCCGGCGACAGACGCCGAGATCCTCGCGACACCGCTCGACGAGCTCATGGCCAACGCCCGCCAGGTCCGCGATCGCCGCTACGCGAGACGTGTCAGCTTCTCGCCCAAGGTGTTCATCCCCTTGACGATGCTCTGCCAGGACCGCTGCGGCTACTGCACCTTCGCCAAGCCCCCGGCCCGGCTCGCCGAGGCCTACATGAGCTTCGAGCAGGTCCTCGCCATCGCCCACGCCGGTGCCGAAGCCGGCTGTCACGAGGCCCTGTTCACCCTTGGCGAACGCCCTGAGCTGCGCTACCCCCTCGCAGCGAGCTGGCTCAGCGAGCACGGTTTCTCCTCCACGGTCGAGTACCTGGTCGAGTGCTGCCGCCTCGTCACCGCCGAGACAGGTCTTCTCGCCCATTCCAACGCCGGGGCGCTTTATCGCGACGAGCTCGCCCAGTTACGAAGCGTCGCAGTGAGCCAGGGCATGATGCTCGAGTCCCTCGAGCCCTCGCTCGTGTGCCACCGCGCCTCTCCGGACAAAGCGCCCGCGCGCAGGCTCGCCACCTTGGAGGCGGCCGGTGAGCTCGCCATCGCCTTTACGACCGGGATCCTCGTCGGCATCGGCGAGACCCGGGCCGATCGGCTCGTGGCACTTCGCGAGATCGCGTCTAGCCACGCCCGCCACGGTCATGTCCAAGAGGTGATCGTCCAGAACTTCCTCCCCAAAGCCTTGACCGCCATGCAGGGCGCGCCCGCCTGCCCTCCCGAGGAGCACCTCTGGTCGATCGCGGCGGCGCGGCTCGTGCTCCCGGCCGAGATCCATTTACAGGCCCCACCGAATCTCACCGAGGACTTCTCGAGCTTGCTCGAGGCGGGAATCGACGACTGGGGCGGTGTGTCCCCGGTGACGGCCGACCACGTCAATCCCGAGCGTGCCTGGCCGGCGCTCGAGCGACTCCGTAAGGTCACCGAGGCCCACGGGCACGTGCTCGCACCCCGCCTTGCCGTGCACCCCGAGTGGGCCGGGACCGGCTTTGTGGCCGACGAGCTCCACCACGCCGTGAGGGACCGCTCCGACGCCGAGGGATTCGGGCGCGACTCGTCCTGGTGTTCGGGGGGCGAGGAGCCGGTGCCGCTCGTGGTGCCCCGTGGGTGGCTGAGCCCGCCGGGACGCGCCAGCCGGGCGCACTCGCCAGTCCTGGCGCCGCCGCCTCGATCTGGCGCGCGCTTAGGTGTCCGCGAGGTGCTCGAAGGCGTGAGTTTGGGCCAGGAGGTCGGCGAGGACGAGATCGTCACGCTGTTTGGAGCCCGTGGGAGCGAGGTCTTAGCGGTGGCGGAGGTCGCCGACGAGTTGCGCCGCGCGGCTGTGGGAGAGGTTGTCAGCTTCGTCGCCAACCGCAACATCAACTACACCAACATCTGCACTTTCAAGTGCAGGTTCTGCGCCTTTTCGAAAGGCCCCCTCTCGCTCAACTTGCGCGGTAGCCCGTACCTGCTGGGCCTCGAGGAGATCACCCGGCGTGTCGTCGAGGCCGAGGCCGAAGGTGCGACCGAGGTCTGCCTGCAAGGAGGGATCCACCCGGACTTCGACGGCGAGTACTACGTCGAGGTCTTAAAGGCCGTCCGGGCCGCGTCGGAGAGCATCCACATTCACGCCTTTACTGCCCTCGAGGTGAGCGAGGGGGCGCGCCGGCTCAAAGAGCCCCTCGAGTCCTATCTCGTGCGCCTTCGCGAGGCCGGCCTGCGCACCTTGCCCGGCACGGCCGCTGAGATCCTCGACGACGAGGTCCGCGCCGTGTTGTGCCCGGACAAGGTCTCGACCGAGGAGTGGCTCGAGGTGCACAAGGTCGCGCACCGAGTCGGCCTGCGCTCGAACGTCACGATCATGTTCGGGGCGGTCGAGCAGCCCCGCCACTGGGCACGGCACCTCGTGCGCACCCGTGAGCTGCAGAAAGAGACAGGGGGGTTCACCGAGTTCGTGCCCTTGCCGTTCGTGCACATGGCCAGCCCCATCTACCTACAGCGCAAGTCCCGGCGCGGGCCGACGTTTCGAGAGGCGTTGCTGATGCACGCCGTCGGGCGCATCGCCTATCACGGCTGGATCCACAACATCCAGGCGAGCTGGGTGAAGATCGGGCTCGAGGGCGCCAAGCAGCTCCTCGTCTCGGGTTGCAACGACTTGGGCGGGACGCTCATGGACGAGAACATCTCGCGAGCCGCGGGGGCCAAGCACGGCCAGAGGATGTACGAGTCGGACTTCCGCGAGCTCGCCGAGTCGCTCGGGCGCCCTTTGGAGCAGCGCACGACGCTTTACGGGCGGGTCGTCCCGGCCGCGGGCCGGACGTGAGCGCTACGACGCCGCCCGGCATCGACGACAGGGCCGCCGCCCTCGTGGGCGAACTGTTGGACCTCGCGGGCGCCAACGCGAACCGTGACCTTTTGCGCGACATCCTCGTGACCGGCCTCGCCCTCGGGCACACCGACGCCAGCCGGCTCGATCTCAAGATCGCCGCCTCGGCTCTGGCGGAGATGGGCAGGGCCTTCGACCTGTTCTCCCACTACCGCGGGATCCAGAAGCTGACCATGTTCGGCTCGGCTCGCACGGCGGTCTCGGACCCTCTATACGCCCAGGCCGTCGACCTCGCCGCCCGCATGGCGCGCGAGCACTGGCTCGTAGTCACCGGCGCCGGGCCGGGCATCATGGCGGCCGGGGCCGACGGGGCCGGAGCGGAGATGTCGCTCGGAGTCGAGATCCGCCTCCCGTTCGAGACGATCTCGCATCCCCAGCTAGCGGCCGAGGGAAGAGTCGTCGAGATGAAGTACTTCTTTACGCGCAAGCTCATGCTGATGAAAGAGTCGGCCGCCTTCGCCGTTCTGCCCGGGGGCTTTGGGACCCTCGATGAGAGTTTCGAGCTTCTCACCTTGCTCCAGACGGGAAAGGCCGAGCCAGCGCCCATCGTGCTGCTGGACCTTCCCGGGGACCCTTACTGGGTGGGCCTCGAGAGCTTCTTGAAAGGCGAGGTCGCCCGCCGGGGCCTTGTCGATGCCGAGGACTCTGCTTTGTACCGCATAACCGACGACGTCTCTGTGGCCGTGGAGGAGATCCTGGGCTTTTACCGCAACTACCACTCGCGGCGCTTTGTCGGCTCGACCATGGTCATACGCTGTCGCTTCGCGCCGAACGACGAGCAGCTCGCCGAGCTCAACGAGGAGTTCTCCGACATCTGCAGCGCGAAGGGGATCTGGCGGACCGGCCCGTTGCCGCCCGAGCGCGCGGGACGGGACCAGCTCGAGCTAAGACGCATCGCCCTCGAGTTCGACCGGCGTTCCCACGGGCGCCTGCGCATGTTGATCAACGCCATCAACGCCTGGCCCGAGGCCTACTGAGGATCAGGTCTGTTCTCCCCCGCCGCCGTCTCGTTCTCCGCGCCGGCCGGGTTCGGCCGCCCGCTGGGCTTGGGCGACGAGCGACGACGCCCGTTCGACGGCGTTGCGGGCGCGCGACAAGAGCTTTTCGCGCACGAGGTCCGGGTCGTTCTTGGCCGGCTTGGAGCCGGAGCGAAGCTGAGCACGTAAGGAGTCATAGGCGGCATCAGAGAGCCTCTCTGAGAGTGTGTCGAGCTCAGCTCGGATGGACTCCAAACCCTCGTCTGTCACCTCGCCCCCGATCGCGGCTGCACAGCACTACTTTCCCACGAGCGTGACGATCTCGAGCTCGCCCTGGCTCTGCCCGCTGCGCAGCAGCTTCTTGTCGAACTTGCCCACGCTCGTCTTCGGGATCTCGCCCACAAAGGCCCACTGCTCAGGGACCCACCAGGCCGGCACTTTGGCGCGGACCCATTCGGCGAGCTCGTCGGGGCTCGGGCTCGTGCCCTCGGCGCGAACGACACAAGCAAGCGGGCGCTCTCCCCAGCGCGCGTCAGGCACCGCTACGACGGCCGCCTCTGTCACTTCGGGGTGCGCCATCAAGATGTTCTCGAGCTCGACTGACGAGATCCACTCCCCGCCCGTTTTTATGACGTCTTTTGTCCTGTCGGTGATCTGCATGAAGCCCTCGCCGTCCAAGGTGCCGACATCGCCGGTGCGCAGCCATCCGTCGTCGAAACGCTCCGGAGTCGGGTCCTCGTAGTACGAGCCGGTGATCCACGGGCCTCTGATCTCGAACTCCCCGACCGAGGTCGCGTCGCGCGGACAGATGTTGCCCTCGGCGTTGACGGCGCGGATCTCGACGCCGAAGCAAACGCGGCCGGTCTTGGAGCGGTACTCGATCTCAGCTTCGCGTGGGGTGCCCCGCGGGGGCAGGGCGACGGCGCCGAGGGGGCTTGTCTCGGTCATGCCCCAGCCCTGGACGACAGGGACCCCGAAGAGCTCGTCGAAGCGCTCGATCATCGCCCGGGGCACAGGGGCCCCACCGACGAGAATCGCCCGGAACGAAGACATGTCCGAGCCGTGCGCTTCGCCATAGCGCAAAACGTCGGTCCAGATCGTCGGCACGGCGCAGGCAAAGCTCGGGCGCTCGGCCTCGATCATGCGCACGAGCGCCTCGCCTTGGAGGAAGCCCTTGGGCATGATCAGGTCTGCCCCGGCGAGCCAGGCCGCATAGGGCACGCCCCAGGCGTTCACGTGGAACTGGGGCACGATGAGAAGGATCCGGTCATTGCCCGAGATACCGAGCACGGCCGAGGACGTGGCCGCGAGCGAGTGCAGGTATATGGAGCGGTGGCTGTAGACAACACCTTTCGGCCAGCCAGTCGTCCCGCTCGTGTAGCACATGGCGGCGGCGTCGGTCTCGGTGAGATCGGGCCATTCGAAGCCCGGCTCCTCGGGGCCGATCAGCTCCTCGTAGTCGATGGTCTCACCGAGTGAGGACGCCTCCCCGTCCCCGATCGTGATGACGTGGCTGACGGAACGGCGCTGTGCGAGCACGCGTGCCAGTGAAGGAGCGAGGATCGCGTCCGCGATGATCACCTTGTCCCCGGCGTGGTCGATCACGTGCGCGAGCTGGTCGGCGTAAAGGCGCACGTTCAAGGTGTGCAGCACTGCTCCCATGGCCGGGACAGCGAAATAGGCCTCGAGGTGCTCTTGATGGTTGAGACAGAAAGTCGCCACGCGATCGCCACTATCTACCCCGAGACGCTTCAAGCCGGACGCGAGTCGTTCGGCCCGCTCTGCAACCGTGGCGAAGCTCGTCCGGCGGAAACTGTCGCCCTCGAAGGTCACGACCTCGCTCGAGCCGTGGACAGTTTTGCCGTGGGTGAAGATGTCCCGGACCAAAAGGGGCCTCTCCTGCATCGTGCTGCGCACCGGCGTACCCCCTTCGTGAGGCTTCTTGTTGGCCCCGAGCACCTCTTAGAGCCCTTCTGATTCGGCACCTTGTCCAGTTGAACAGGCTATTGCGGCCCGGGCCATTTTAGGCTCGAGCCGTCTGTGGCGAAGAAACCACCCTTTGGGGTTGATCGTCGGTAGCCTGTGCTCGAACCGCTAGGAGTCTCGGGGAGGTTCGAGGTGGCGCAGCGCGAGGACCCGGTCTCGCGCCCTGTTGGCAGCGAGCGCGAGGACGAGGGGCTTCTTGGCGTGCTCGAGGCCGCCGGCGCGGCGCTCGCCCGCAGTGACGACAACGCGCCGGGCCCGCGTGTTCCCGCAGGCCGGCTGGGCGCGGCCATCGGCGTCGTGGCCGAGGCGCTTAAGGGCGCGGCGGTGCTGTGGCTCCTCAGTGAGACCGGCGCTCTCGAACTTGGCGCCGTTGCAGGTCGCGGCCTCGCCCCCGACGACTTGTTGGCACAGGGCCTCGCCAAGTCCCAGCCGAGCGATGGCCTCGGCCTGCTCTCAAAGGTGTTGCGCTCGGGCGCGGCGATCCAGGCCCCCATGACGAACTGGAGCCAGCTCGGAGAATTCGAAGACCCCCTCGGGCGCCTCGAAGCCGTCGGTCCGGTCGCGATGTGTGTCGTGCCCGTGCGTGCGCGCCGAGAGGTCCGCGGCGCGTTGGTTCTTGCTCGGCCTTATCGCCTCGGCCCGCCTTCTCGGGCGCAGCTCAAGATCCTGCAGGACCTTGGCGACCGCATCGGGCTTGAGAGCGCGTACGCCGCCGAGGTACTTGCGCGCGCATCGGCCGAGGCGCGCCTAGCTTCCAATGCCGGCCGACAGGGCGCGCTCGCCGAGCTCGGTCGGTGGGCGCTTGTCGGACTCAGCTATCCAAACCTGCTCGAGGACGCCCTCGGTGTGCTCTCGGTGCAGCTCGAGGCCGATTTCGTGCACGTGTTCGAGGTTGCGCCCGACACGACGTTTCTGGCGATGGTCGCCAGCCGCGGCCACGGCCCGGATGGACCTGAGCTGCTGTCGACCGACCCGACCTCCTCGCCTGTGAGCTTCGCTCTTGTCACCCAAGAGACGGTGATCTGTGACGACCTCGCCCATGAGGCCCGTTTTGAGATCCCGGAGCTGTGGACCAAGGCCGAGGCCATGAGTGTGATCGAGTCGCCCATAACCGGACACGACTCGCCCATCGGGGTGATCGGCATCGGCTGTCGTCGGCCGCGGATCTTCGAGCAAGAGGACGTGAACTTCGTCGTCGGTGTCGCGAACGTCCTCGCGGCGGCCGCGGCGCGCAACCGCGCCGAGGGGGCGATCCGCGAGCAAGCCCTGCACGATCCGCTCACGGGCCTTGCGAACCGCCTCGTGCTCGCCGAGCACGGCCACATGGTCGCGGTCCCCGCCCAGTCGGAGATGAGCGGGGCGATGCGGACGGTGCTCGTTTTGGACATCGACCGCTTCAAGGAGGTCAACGACACTTTGGGGCACGGCCTCGGCGACCTCGTGCTTGTCGAGGTGGCCCACCGCTTGCGAGGGATCGGAGGGCCGATCGAGATCGTCGCCCGCCTCGGCGCCGACGAGTTCGCCCTCGTCGCGTCGGGCGTGACCGAGCAGGCAGATGCCGATGCGCTGGCCGGACGCCTCCTCGCGGCCTTGTCGGAGGCGATCGAGGTGGGAGGCGTGCGCCTGCGGCTTCGTGCGAGCGTCGGGGTCGCCGAGGCGGCCCTCGATGACAACGGCGAGAGCCTGGGGGTGCCGGCGCTCTTGCGCCGCGCCGAGATCGCCATGTACCAGGCCAAAGCGGATCGTCGCGGCATACGGCACTACAGCGACGATCTCGAGCGCTCAAGCCTTTCGCGCCTTGCACTCGCGAGCGAGCTCGCCGACGCCATCGACCACGGCGATCTCGGCCTTGACTACCAGCCCAAGATCGACGCCGTGACAAAGATGGTGACCGGCGTCGAGGCGCTCGTGCGCTGGCGTCACCCGACACGGGGCCTGCTCGTCCCCGACGTGTTCATCCCCCTCGCCGAGCAGACCGGCATGATCCGCGAGCTCACGAACTGGGTGCTCGAAAAGGCCCTCTCAGAATGCGCCGCGTGGCACCGCGCGGGCCACTTCATCCCTGTCGCGGTGAACCTCTCGGCCGCTACCGTGCACGACCCAGAGCTCATGGGCGCCGTCATGGCGGCACTGAGCCGCTCAGGACTGTCGCCGCCCTCGATCGAGCTCGAGATAACAGAAAGTGCGGTCATGTTCGACCCAGAAGGGGCGCTTCGAAGCCTCGAGTCCCTCGTCGAGTGTGGCGTGAGGCTCTCGCTCGACGACTTCGGCACCGGCTATTCCTCGCTGTCTTACTTACAGCGCCTGCCCGTCACAGCGGTCAAGATCGACAAGTCCTTCGTCGAGCCACTGCTCAACGACGAGACCGCCCGCGCCATCGTCGCCTCGGTGGTCGAGCTCGCCCACGGCTTGAACCTGTCTGTGATCGCTGAGGGCGTGGACTCGGCCGCGGTCGCCGACCGGCTCACAGAGATCGGCTGTGACGCCCTGCAGGGCTTTTACGTCGCGAGCCCGATGAGCCCGGCCGAGCTCGAGCACTGGATCGCCGCACACTCCCCCGAGCAGGCCGATCGCCTCGCCTAGCAACAGCGTCGCCCCTTGGGCACCCGCGCCTTAGGCCAGGGCCAACTGTCCCGGCACGACGGGCGCCGGCAGCTCGTCGCGTCCTGTCAGATACCGGTCGACCCCAGCTGCGGCCGCGCGGCCCTCGGCTATGGCCCACACGATCAGGCTCTGGCCCCGCGCCATGTCGCCGCAGGCAAAGACCCCCGGCAGCGACGTGGCGAAGTTGGCGTCGACGGCGAGGTTCCCCCTGGCATTGAGCTCGAGAGCGAGCTCGGCCACAACGGTGTTCACCTCCGGGCCCGAAAAGCCCATCGCGAGGAGCACGAGGTCGACCTCGATCTCAAAGGCGCTGTCGGGCACCGGGACGAATCCCGGGCGACCGTCCACCAGTCCTGGCTCGACGCCTTGGGCCACAAGGGCCTTCACCGCTCCGGACTCGTCGCCCAATAGCTCGGTGGTACTGAGCCCGAAGAGCCGTTCGCCTCCCTCTTCGTGGGCCGAGGAGATGCGCAGAATCTGCGGCCAAGTCGGCCACGGATTGCTGGCCGAGCGCGTCGGGCCCGGCATGGGGAGGATCTCGAACTGGGCGACAGAGGCAGCCTTTTGGCGGTGCACTGTCCCGAGGCAGTCGGCGCCGGTGTCGCCGCCACCGATGATGACGACGTGCCGTCCTTCGGCACTGATCGGAGAGGTGGCGAGCTCGCCTTCTAGGACGAGGTTGGCGGACTTCAGGTAGTCCATGGCGAAGTGAACCCCGGCGAGCTCGCGCCCTTTTACCTCAAGGTCACGGGGCTTGGTGGCGCCACCGGCGAGCACGACGGCGTCGAAGTCCCTGACGAGGTCATGGGCGCTGAGCACTGTGGTGTCCGGCGCCGCCGCGGCGCGGACCCCGGGCGGTGCCTCAAGGCCTAGGCCCCCGACGGCGACGCGGGTCGCGAACTTGGTCCCTTCGGCCTGCATCTGGGCCAGGCGGCGGTCAAGGATGGACTTTTCGAGCTTGAACTCGGGGATGCCGTAGCGCAAGAGCCCGCCGATGCGCTCGGCGCGCTCGAACACGACGACCTCGTGGCCGGCCCGGGTGAGCTGCTGGGCCGCGGCGAGCCCGGCCGGGCCCGAACCGACGATTGCCACCTTGTTGCCCGTCGGGTTTCGCACCCGGCCCGGGGCGAGCACGCCAGAGCTGGCCGCCCACTCGGCTATCTCGAGCTCGACCTGTTTTATGAGCACGGGCTCGGACACGAGCCCGAGGACACAGGACCCCTCGCAAGGCGCCGGGCAGAGCCGGCCGGTGAGCTCGGGGAAGTTGTTCGTCGCCTGCAGGCGGTCGCTCGCCTCCGCGAGGCGCCCGGTGTGCACGAGGTCGTTCCATTCCGGGATGAGGTTGCCGAGCGGGCATCCCTCGTGGCAAAAGGGGATCCCGCAGCTCATGCATCTGGCGGCCTGCTCGGTCAGCTCCTCGCGCCGGAAGGGGAGGTAGACCTCTTTCCAGTCGGTGACCCGTAGCTCTACAGGACGGCGCTTTGGCCCTTGGCGCTCGTATCGCAGGAACCCGCGTGGGTCAGCCATGAGCCGCCGCCATGATCTCTTCTTCGACCGAGCCACCCGCCTCGACGGCGCGCCGTGTCGCCTCGAGCACGCGGCGGTAGTCGCGGGGCATGATCTTGACGATCTCGCCCAGGGTCTCGTCCCATCGGGCCAAGAGGCGCTCGGCAAGGGTCGAGCCGGTTTTTTCCAGGTGGGCGGCGCAAAGCTCCTTGACGCCTCGAGCATCCTCCTCGTCGAGGGTCTCGAGCTCGACCATCTCGGGATTGAGGCGCCTTACGAGCACGCCGTCGGGGTCGTGGACAAAAGCGATGCCCCCGGACATCCCGGCCGCGAAGTTGCGCCCGGTCGGGCCGAGCACAAGGACAGTGCCGCCGGTCATGTACTCACAGGCGTGGTCCCCCACCCCTTCGACCACAGCGGTGGCTCCGGAGTTGCGGACACAAAAGCGCTCTCCGACCTGGCCCCTGATAAAGGCCGCCCCGGCCGTGGCACCGTAGAGGACGACGTTGCCGGCGATGACCTGCTCCTCGGCCGCAAACGGGGCGCTTTTCGGGGGCCGCAGCACGATGATCCCGCCCGAGAGGCCCTTTCCCAGGTAGTCGTTGGCGTCGCCCCAGAGCGTCATCGTCATCCCAGACGGGATAAAAGCCCCGAAGCTCTGGCCCGCTGAGCCGTCAAAGCCGAGCGTGATCGTCCCCTCTAAAAGGCCCGCGCTCCCGTAGCGGCGCGTGAGCTCCGAGCCGAGCATCGTTCCGACGGCGCGGTTTATGTTGCGGATCGGCCGGTGGAGCTCGACCCGCTCAGCTCTTTCGAGAGCCGGCGCGCACGCCTCGATGAGCTCGCGGTCAAGGGCCAGCTCGAGGCCGTGGTCCTGGTCCCGGGTGCGGTGCAAGCTGACCGAGGGCCCTCCCACGGGCTCGAGGATGGGCCGCAGGTCGAGCTTGCCCGCCTTCCAGAAGTGCTCGAGGGCGGCTTTAGCATCGAGGCACTCGACATGTCCAACGGCCTCTGCCATGGTGCGAAAGCCCAGCTCTGAAAGCAGTTCGCGGCATTCCTCAGCTATGTACTCGAAGAATGTCTCGACGAACTCGGGGCGCCCCGTGAAGTTCTCGCGAAGCTCGGGGTTCTGGGTCGCGATCCCGACCGGGCAGGTGTCGAGGTGACACACGCGCATCATCACACAGCCCGAGACGACGAGCGGAGCCGTCGCAAAGCCGAACTCCTCGGCTCCGAGCAAGGCCGCGACGATGACGTCGCGGCCGGTCTTTATCTGCCCGTCGACCTGGACCGTGATGCGGTCCCTGAGCCCGTTTCGACACAGGGTCTGCTGGGTCTCGGCCAGTCCGAGCTCCCAGGGCGCCCCGGCATGTTTGAGCGAGGTGAGCGGGGCGGCGCCCGTGCCCCCGTCATGTCCGGAGATGAGCACGACGTCGGCATGGGCCTTGGCGACCCCGGCCGCGACGGTGCCGACGCCAACCTCGGCGACGAGCTTGACGTGCACCCGGGCGCGCGGGTTGGCGTTCTTCAGGTCGTAGATGAGCTGGGCGAGGTCCTCTATCGAATAGATGTCGTGATGGGGCGGAGGCGAGATCAGCCCGACGCCCGGGGTCGAATAGCGGGTCTTCGCGATCCAGGGGTAGACCTTGTGGCCCGGGAGCTGGCCGCCCTCACCGGGCTTGGCGCCCTGGGCGATCTTGATCTGGAGGTCGTCGGCGTTGACGAGGTACTCGCTTGTGACCCCGAAGCGCCCCGAGGCCACCTGTTTGACGGCACTGCGGCGCAGGTCCCCGTTCGGGTCAGGGACATAGCGGGCGGGGTCCTCGCCCCCCTCACCGGTGTTCGAGCGGCCCCCGAGGCGGTTCATGGCGATGGCGAGGGTCTCGTGCGCCTCGGCCGAGATCGACCCGTAGGACATCGCCCCTGTCGCAAAGCGCTTCAGGATCTCGGCGACAGGCTCGACCTCATCGAGGGGGACCGCCGGGCGCAGGGCGGCTTGGCCCGTGCGCAGCCTGAGCAACCCGCGAAGTGTCGCGAGGCGCTCGGACTGCTCGTCGACGAGGCGGCTGTACTCCTTGAACACGTCGTAGCGCCGGGCACGCGTGGCGTGCTGGAGCTTGAACACGCTGCGGGGGTTGAAGAGGTGGTACTCGCCCCCGCGGCGCCACTTGTACTCCCCCCCGACCTCGATCTCGAGCTCGCCCTGGCTCGGTTCGGGACCCTCGTAGGCATAACGGTGCCGCCGAGCGACCTCGTCGGCCAGCTCCTCGAGGCCGATGCCGCCGAGGCGGCTCGGCGTCGAGCCGAAGTATTGCTCGACGAGGCCACGCTCGAGCCCGATCGCCTCGAAGACCTGGGCTCCGGTGTAGGAGGCGACCGTGGAGATGCCCATCTTCGACATCACCTTCAACACGCCCTTGCTGGCCGCTTTTAGGTACCTGCGCACCGCCTCGCGCTCGGTCGTGTCCCCCAAGAGCCCGTCGCGCACCATCTCCGCGATCGACTCGAGGGCGAGATAGGGGTTCACCGCCGCGGCGCCGTAGCCGATGAGCAGGGAGAAGTGGTGCACCTCCCTGGCATCGCCGCTTTCGACGACAAGGCCGACGCGGGTGCGCTCCTTGTCTCGCACGAGGTGGTTGTGCACGGCCGCGGTCAACAACAGCGACGGGATCGGG
>JBEKVJ010000098.1:0-13536 GCA_049514105.1 Acidimicrobiales bacterium | reverse complement strand
GTCGTGGTCGAGGTCACGTCAACGGTGACGGTGGTGCCGGCGTGGGTCTTCACGGTGAAGTAGTTGACCCCGCTGGCGTTGGTCCCGACTGACGCGACGGTCCCGATCGCAGCAGGTGGCGTGTGGCGGCTGGGACGGTGGCCTTTTTGATAACCCGAGCCCGGTCCAGTTCTCGTTGCACCGGCAATTGAGGAGCCCCGCGAGTTCGTTGTCGCACTGGCGATGCCGTACCCTCCAGCCGCGAACCCGACGAGGAGTGCCGACGCGCCCAAAGCGCGGAACCACCGAGTTGAGAAGAGGCTTCGGCGAAGCTGACCTTCGCCTGAATATTCGTTGTTCTCCAGATTCTGGCTGTCCATGACTTTCCCCTCACATCGGTTGGCCATTACGGCTGAAGCTATTTTGGCCGCCCAAGCTGGTAGGAAGCTTGGAGAGGACTGGTAGACGCGCAGGAGAACAAACTGTTCGATGCCAGAAAATTTGTCGAGGTTCTCAGGATTGTCTCAGGTTCGTTCGTAATACTGTTGTAATGGTGACGGAGGCCGAAACCATTGACGAGAGCGGCCGCTTCTCAGGGACGAGACTCCTCCTCCGGCGCCTGAGCCGTCCCGACCGCCTAATTCTTCTCGTTCTCTTCCTTTTGCCCCTCGTCGTGTTCGCCATACCTGCGTTGTGCGGTCACCTGGCCATAGTCGGCGACAACGCGACTCAGAACTACCCGTTGCGAGAACTTGTCGCCAGGCTGATCCGTGCGGGGCATTTGCCATTGTTCGACCCGTACGTCTGGAGTGGTACCCCACTTTTGGCCGGTTGGAACGCCGGTGCCGCATATCCGCTCACCTTGCTCTTCGTGATCTTCTCTGGGCCCGTGGCATGGACTCTCACCCTGGTTGTCACGTGGTGGGTGGCAGCGATAGGCAGCTATGCGTTCTTGCGCAACTCACGTCTTTCTCCGGTCGCGAGCTTTCTTGGCGCGGTGTCGTTCAGCTTCGCAGGCGCCATGACGGCCCAGATCTCCCACATCGGCTTGGTGGAGGGCATGAGCTGGGCACCCGTAGCGCTTCTCGCGGTACTAGGTCTGTCCCAGCGTGCCGGCGGCGGTGAGATCTCGGACGATGTCACCCATAGAGCTCGTCGTTCGCCGCTCGGGTGGGCTCTGCTCTTGGGCGTGGCCGGGGCGATGGTCATCCTTGCGGGAGAGCCGCGGGCGATAACTGACGTCGCCGTGATCGTTGGTGTATACGGGGCATGGCGCGGGCTCCGTCTCGGGCGGCGTGCCTGGTCTTATCTCGCCTGGATGATGGTGGGCCTCGTTCTTGCCGCGGCTCTGGGAGCAGTGCAGTGGCTGCCAGGACTTGCGGCGGTGAGCACGTCACAGCGGGCAGCCAGCAGCGCCGCGTTTTTCACCTCGGGATCGCTGCCCGACAGATGGCTGCTGTTGCTCTTCGTTCCCGATGTCCTCGGCGGCTCTGGGTCGTTCGGTCAACCAGCTTTTCTCGCTCACTACAATCTCGCCGAGGTCACCGGTTACGTCGGTTTGATGCCCCTGGTTGCGGCGGTGGCTCTTCTCGGTCGCTTACGGTGGCGCAGACCCCTGCCGGAATGGTTTGTCTGGCACGTGATGGCGCTGGTCGGAGTTGTCCTGGCGCTCGGGGGCAACACTCCCCTCTGGCATGTCTTGATCCGCTTGCCTCTCTTCGGCGGCCAACGGTTCCAAAGTCGCAACATCATCATCGCCGACATGGGGTTCGCCTTCCTCCTTGCATACTGGTCGAATTCCTTTTTGGACAGGGCATTGGCCCGGGGCCTGTCAACGGCCCAGTCGCTTGCGAAAAGGCCAGTCTCCGGGTGGCGGGACAGACGCGTCGCCGTACTCATCTCCGACGGAGGCGCAACGGTCAGAACCGAGCGGATTCTCGGGGCTTTGACCGGGCTCATCGCGGTCGCCACAGTCACGGTCGCGATCGCGTGGGGCGCGGGCCTGTTGCGCTGGCTGGGCGTTGGTCTCAGGTCCGCCACCGCTGATGGCCGCCTGCGCTTGTGGTTGGTGCCTTTCGGCGTACTTGGGGTTGTGGCCGCAGCGCTGATCTTCTGGGGGCACCACCTTGAGCCGTCTCGCCGCAAATACGCCCTTGTCGCTTTCGTGGTCACCGACGTCGTCATCTTTTCTCTACTGGCGCTCGTCTCGCCACTGTCCGACCCTGGCCATGGCCCGGCAGGACCGACATATGACGCGGTGCAGACCACGTCCAGTGCGACGGGGCGCATTGGCGCCCACGCGCTCTCCGGTGCCGGGTACGTTCCTGCCCCGTCCGTGCCCGTCTCGGCGGCGATGTTCACTGGCTCCGGGCGCTTTGCGGTTTACGACCCGGACGGGATCGATGCCGCTCAACTGAGCGTCATCGAGGCGCCAGACATGAATGTCGTAGACAGCATCGCATCGGTGCAGGGTTACGGATCGATCGTGGATGGCACCTACGCTTCTGCGACAGGTACTCATTCGCCGACCGGTGAGCGGGGCGACATCCTCGATCCACGGGCTTTGGGTGACGGGACCCTCGACGAGTTCGATACCACGGCGCTGTTTGTGCCGCGCGACTACCTCTCTGTCTCTCCAAAGGCTGATCCTGCGCAGCCCGATCCCGCCGCGGGCGAGCGCGAGCTATCCGTGGGTGCTTTCGCAACCTGGTATCTAGGCGCCGAACTGGCTGTCGAGAGCATCGTCGTACCCGACCGGAATGCGAAGGCCGATGCGACAAGTGGGCTCAAGCTCGGAGTGCTCACCTCCGCCGGCTCGGTATTGTGGGCACCGGTCGAAACCACGGGGACAAGCTCAGTGCTGGTGCGACTCGGCCGTCCCGTTGCCGCCGTGGCTATCGTGGCCAAGGCACCCGTCACGGCTGTCAAGCTAGGCCCGCCCTCTTTCGAGAGCTCAGAGGGTAGTTACGTCGCCGACGGCCAGCTCCAGGGTGCGCTCTTGCCGCCGAAGTGGACATTTCGAGGTCTGGACGGTTCCTTCGCGGTGTTCGCGAACAACTTGGCAACCCCGCCCCTGACATTGCGCGGATCGCCGGGCGGATCTGTGGAGGCGCAAGCAGGTCCGAGCTTTGCTCCCACTGAAGCCGCCGTCTCATCCTCCCAGGGCATAGAGGTAGTCAGGTCCGAGGCGGCAATCCCCGGCTGGACAGCTACGTGGAACCCCGATGTCGGCCCGACCATCGTGTTGCCGGTGCGGCGAGTCGGTCTTGTCCAAGGGGTCAAGGTCCCGCCAGGCAGCGGGGTGCTCACCTGGTATTACAGCCCTCCGGGTTGGGCGAGCGGGGTGCTGATATCTGCTTTTGGGCTAGCGGTGCTTCTGGTGTTGTGTTTGGGACTGGCGCTCCGCCGCCGACGGTCCATCGTGGGGGCGCTGGCATAGGGATGACACAGCTGGCCGTCATGTCAAGAGACGAGCCGGACTTCCTGGGCAGATTTGGCATTGAGGTTTGATCCCGCGGCCCTCCTTCGACCAGCTGCAATCATTAACATTCGCGAGCGCCAGGTGACGGCTTGGTGTTTCTGTCTGCCTCAGTCCATCACGAGGTTAGGTTCCACGTTTCGCGCACAACCTTCATGGCAGCAGAAGTGGCAGCAGAAGTGTCGGACAGGACCGGTTTGTGGGTCAGTGCTCCCGGTCGGTGATGTCGATCCTCACCACGCACGTCCCAGGCAGCGGGTCCGTGCTGCGGGAACGGGTGATTCGCTCCTTCAGGGTTAGGCCGGGATGAGGGTTGCTGAGCCCTGGGAGTGCGATCACCGGGATGACGTTCCACTGCCAACACCGCCAGCACCACAAGCGCCGGCAGTGCTGTCGCGTTGTCTGAAGCACGTTTGCGTCGCGGACGCGCACCGGTATGCTCACGGCGCCGGTTTCTACAAGCGATGCTGCGGCCTGGGGGGTCTATGAACTTTGTTGCCCAGCCGGGCCAGCTTCGGGTGGTGGCCGAGCACGGCGCCACTGCCGGGCGGAATGCCGTGCCTGCCGCTACTGACACTGTGCAGCTCTAGGTTCAATGCCGGCGCAGTACGGCCTGTCGGGCCGTCACCTTGGGCTGACCGACCGCAGCAGCGAGCGGGGCGTACTCGACCGACTCCTCGACGCCGTCCGGGCCGGAGACAGTCAGGTGCTGGTATTGCGGGGCGATCCGGGCGTCGGTAAGACCGCTCTGCTGAACTACCTGGCCATAAACGCCTCAGAGTGCAGGGTGGTGCGCGTCGCGGGAGTGCAGTCGGAGATGGAGCTGGCTTTCGCCGGGCTGCACCTGCTCTGCGCGCCGATGTTGAACCACCTCGACCGCCTAGCCCCGCCGCAGCGAGATGCACTGCGAACAGCCTTTGGTCTCAGCGTCGGACTGCCGCCAGACCGGTTCTTGGTGGGGCTGGCCGTGCTGAGCCTGCTGGCGGAGGTGGCCGGGGAGCGGCCGCTCGTCTGCGTGATCGACGACGAACAGTGGCTCGACCGCGCATCGGCGCAGGCGCTGGGGTTCGCGGCGCGTCGACTGGCTGCCGATCCAGTAGGCCTGGTCTTCGCCGCCCGCGAGCCGAGTGCAGAGCTGGACGGGCTACCTGGGCTCGAGGTGGGGGGACTGGGCGACAGCGACGCACGGGCTCTGCTCGAGTCGGCGCTGACCGGGCCTCTGGACGAGCGTGTCCGAGACGTCATCGTCGCGGAGACACGGGGAAACCCGCTGGCGCTGCTGGAGTTGCCGCGTGGGCTGACGCCAGCCGAACTGGCCGGCGGGTTCGGGCTGCCCGGCGCGCTGACGTTGACGGGCCGGATCGAGGAGAGCTTCGGGCGCAGGCTGGATGCACTGCCAGAAAAGACGCGGCTGCTCCTGGTGGTCGCGGCTGCGGATTCGTCCGGCGATCCGTCGTTGGTGTGGCGAGCGGCTGGGAAGTTAGGCATTCCAATTCAGGCGGCGGAGCCAGCCGTGGAAGCTGGGCTCGTGGAATTCGGTTCTCAGGTGCGGTTCTGGCATCCGCTCGTGCGCTCGGCGGCTTATAGGTCGGCGTCGCTGGCGAACAGACAGGAGGTGCACCGCACGCTGGCGGAGATAACCGACCCCCAGGCTGATCCAGACCGCCGAGCCTGGCACCGGGCCCAGTCCACGGCGTGGCCGGACGAGGAGGTGGCGGCCGAACTGCAGCGTTCGGCGACCCGGGCGCAGGCCCGCGGTGGGCTGGCTGCCGCAGCGGCATTTCTGGAGCGATCAATGCGGCTGACTGCTAACACGCTTCGCCAGGCGGGGCGGGGGCTGGCGGCAGCGCAAGCCAGCATGCAGGCCGGGGCGTTCAATAAAGCTCTCGAGTTGCTCGCCATGGTCGAGGCCGGGCCACTCGATGAGCTGACCAGTGCCCGGGCGGACCTGCTACGAGGGCAAATCACCTTCGCCTCGGGTTTGAATAGCGAGGCTCCGCCGCTGCTGCTCAAGGCGGCGAAACGACTCGAGCCGCTTGACCAGGACCTCGCCCGCGAGACCTACCTGAGCGCGTGGATCGCGGCGATGTTCGCCGGGTGCATGGCGGGTACGAGTGATCTGGCCGAGGTCTCTCGCGCCGCCCGCGCCCTGCCCCCGCCAGCGCATCCGCCGCGTCCGGCCGACCTACTGCTCGATGGACTGGCGGGGCTGTTTACCGAGAGCCGGTCCGCCGCGGCACAGAGGCTACGCGAGGCTGCAAGCACCTTCGTCAGTGGTCACGTCTCCCCGGAAGAAGGTCTCAAGTGGGGCTGGCTGGCGGAAGTAGCCGCCATAGTCCTATGGGACGAGGACGGCTGGCATGCCATCGCTGTCCGTCAGACCGCACTTGCTCGCAGCGTCGGCGCGCTCGATCAGTTGCCGGTCAACTTGTCCTCTCAGGCAGCGACTGTCATAAGGAGCGGGGACCTTGCGTCGGCGACTTCGTTGATCGCCGAGGGTGACGTCGTGGCGGAGGCGATCGGGGTCCGCTACCCACGATTCGGGGCCTTGTGGCTCGCATGTGTTTCAGGCAGGGAAGACCAGGCCTCTCCTCTATTGGAGTCCACCATCGCCGAAGGCAGAGCCGGGGGCCAAGGCCACGCTGTGAGCTCGGCGCAGAATGTTGCCGCGATCCTCTACAACGGCCTCGGCCGCTACGGCGATGCACTGGCCGCGGCGCAGGAAGCGGGCAAGGACCCCCTCTATATCTCTATGTGGGCACTGCCCGAGCTGATCGAGGCCGCGGTGCGCTGTAAGGACACCCAAACCGCCAACGAAGCGTTGGATCGGCTAGTGGATACCACGCAGGCCAGCGGCACCGACTACGGACTCGGCATCGAGGCCCGCTGCCGGGCGCTGCTCAGTGGCGGTGAGACCGCCGACCGCCTCTATCGCCGGTCGATCGACCGACTGAGCCACACCCGTCTCCGCTTTGAGCTCGCACGGACCCGTCTCCTCTACGGTGAATGGCTGCGCCGCGATGATCGCCGCACGGACGCCCGCACGGAGCTACGGATCGCCTACGAGATGCTGTCCATGATGGGTGCCGAGGCGTTCGCGGAGCGCGCCCGGCGCGAATTGATGGCCACGGGCGAGGCTGTGCGCAAACGCTCGGCCGAGACACAGACCGTCCTCACAGCCCAAGAGGCCTCTATCGCCCGCCTGGCGCGAGACGGGCAGACCAATCGCGAGATCGGCGCCCAGCTGTTCCTCAGCGCGCGCACTGTTGAATGGCACCTCGGCAACATCTTCACCAAGCTCGGGATCACTTCGCGCCGCGAGCTTCGCCAGATTCGGGGAAGCAACGGACCGCAGGTCTCGTCACCTAGGTCCAAGTGAACGAGTTCTGGAGACCGTCGCACTAAAGCCAGACCAGCTCATCTCGGTAGAGGACGCAGGCAAGGCCTACTACCCGGGGTCGTACCCGGGGCTTTCCCGGGGGCCGTGGCCGGCCGCTCGGCGCGAAGGTGGCTGCAGCGCCGCAGGCGCCGGGGAGAACAACAAAAGGGGGGGTCCCGACATGTCCCATCACTTGGACACACCGCTCGCTGGCCAGAACGGTCAGTTGTACATCGACGATCTCTACGTGTTCCCCGCAGAGGGCGGCACCGTGTTCATCATGGACGTCAACTCCAACATCAACGGTGCCTACGCCGAACCGGGCTTTCACCCCGAGGCACGCTACGAGTTCAAGGTGCACCTAGACGGTGCGGAGTTCGAAACCCTTACTTACCGGGTGTCGTTCGGCCAGCCGGACGGGGCCGGTCGCCAGCCGTTCCAGCTGCATGCCCTTGCCGGCGACGAGGCTCGATCGGATTCCGCCGAGGGAGAGCTCGTACTGCAAGGTCGCACTGGCGAGACCGCCGGCGGAGGCGGCGCCCAGATGTGGGCCGGACGATGTGTCGACCCGTTCTACATCGACCTGTCGCTGCTGGCCATAGTGAACGGGGCGGTGGCCAAGGGGACTGCCGTGGAACTTTCCGGGTGGCAGCCGGACAAGGCGCGCAACAGCTTTGCCGGAACGGCTGTCGAGTCGATCGTATTGGAGGTCTCTCACCAGCATCGCTTGCTGCGACCGGGCGCCCAAGCTGGCGTGTGGTGCGCTACGAAGCTGGCCACCGACGCGGGCGGCTGGCGGCAGATCAATCGCGCCGGACACCCAATGATGTGGCCGATCTTCCGGCCCGGTGACACCGACTTTTCCAACCCGGCCAACACCAGGCACCCATCGGAAGACTTCGAGGCCGCCGGCAAGGACCTGGCCGACCAGGTGGCGGTCGTGGTGGCAGCCACCGGAACATCCGAAGACCCAGAGGGCTATGGCCAGGCTGTGGCAAGAGAGCTGTTCCCCGACGTGCTGTCGTACATGGTTGGCTCGCCCGCCACTTACGGTTTCGCCGGTCGCAACGGACGGACACTTGCCGATAACGCGCCGGAGGCGATGCTGTCGCTCGTCGTCAATACCGCCGTGCCCTCCGGGCTCAAGCCGGCCGTCGCCGAGCGGCAGCGGAACAGGCGCTTTCCCTACCTCGTTCCGGCGTGACATCGCTGCGCCCAGATACCCAGTCAAGATGACGAATAGGAAAGGGAAAGGAACAAATACGCGATGCCATACATCACAGTAGGCAAGGAAAATACTGCGCCGATTGATCTCTATTACGAAGACCACGGCGCGGGGCGACCGGTTGTCCTCATTCACGGGTTCCCGCTGAACGGCCGGGCGTGGGAGCGTCAGGAACGAGCGTTGATCGCTGGAGGGCACCGAGTCATTACCTACGACCGCCGCGGCTTCGGCAACTCCAGCCGACCGGTCACCGGATATGACTACGACACCTTCGCAGCCGACTTGGACAAGCTGGTCACCACCTTGGACCTGCGCGAGTTCGACTTGGCCGGGCATTCGATGGGGGGCGGAGAAATAGCCCGCTATCTAGGCGTCTATGGGTCGGACCGTGTCCGGCGGGCGGCGATCATTTCCGGGGTCCCGCCGTATCTCCTGAAGACGGCCGAAACGCCACAGGGCGTTCCGCAGGAGGTGTTCGACCAGATAGCCGGGGCGCTGACGGCCGATCGGTTCGCTTATTTCACCGAGTGGAACAAGAACTTCTTCAATCTCGACCAGACACTCGGCAACCGGATCAGCGAGGAAGTGGTGAGGGACGCCTGGGACGCTGCGGTAAGTGCTTCAGCCGCCGGGACGATCGCCTGCGTGGCGACTTGGCACACCGACTTCCGGCAGGATCTGGCCACGATCGACATCCCGGTGCTGGTCATGCATGGCACCGATGATCGCGTCTTGCCCATCGAGGCCTGCGGTGCTCGGACCCACGAACAGATCAAAGGCAGCGATTACCTCGCCGTCAACGGCGCGAGTCACGGCTTGTGCTGGACACATGCTGAGGAAGTCAACGCTCACCTTGTGCCGTTCTTCAGCTGACGGCATGGCGAGGCGCGAGCGGCGCCACGGACATCATGGCGAAGCTCGGCCATGAGCAAGCTCCAGAGGGGCCACGGGTCGCCCACTACCCGCCGGCTCTCACAGCGCGAGGCGATGGCAGAGATAAGCAGCAGAGGCAACCGAGAAGGAGAAGCTTCGATGACAACCACTGCGTCGTGGAGAACAACGCCGTCAGGTCGAGGCCTGATGAGAGACCCGCGATTCAACCGCGGCACGGCCTTCACACGGGAGGAACGGCTGGCCTTCGGCCTCGAAGGCCTCCTGCCTCCCGGTGTGCTCTCACTCCAAGAACAGATGGAGCGCTCATACGAGCAGTACCGTGCTCAGCCGACCGACCTTGCCCGCAACGAGTTCCTCGCTGGCCTGCACGACCGCAACGAGATCCTCTATTACAAGCTTCTCGAGAGCCACCTAAAAGAAATGCTGCCCGTCGTCTACGACCCTGTGGTGGCACAGGCGATCGAGCTGTATAGCCACGAGATCCAACGTCCGAACGGCGTCTACCTCTCGGTCGACGATATCGACGGCGTCGAGCGGGCTTTTCATAACTATGGGCTCGATGCCGAGGACGTCGATCTGCTTGTGGCGACCGATGCCGAGGAGATCCTGGGCATCGGGGACTGGGGTTCTAACGGGATGGACATCTCGATTGGAAAGCTCGCCGTCTACACCGCAGCGGCAGGTGTCAACCCGGATCGGGTGATCCCGGTGATGCTCGACGTCGGTACCGATCGAGAGTCGCTCTTGAACGATCCGATGTACGTCGGCAACCGGCACAGCCGGGTCCGCGACAAGCGTTACGACCAGCTGATTGCGGCTTATGTGGATGCGGCAACTCGACTGTTCCCGAAGGCCTTGTTGCATTTCGAGGACTTTGGCCCCTCCAACGCGAGGCGCATCCTCAACAAGTACCGGGACAAGGCTCCCGTCTTCAATGACGACATTCAGGGAACCGGGGCCATCATTCTTGCGGCCGTGTTGGCAGGCCTGCGCGTGGCCGGAACGAGCCCTAGCGAGCAGCGAGTCGTGATCTTCGGCTCTGGGACGGCGGGTGTCGGCATAGCCGATCAGATCCGGGTCATCATGGCCATGGACGGCCTGAGCGAGGTGGAGGCGACTCGGCAGTTCTGGTGCGTCGACAAACAGGGGCTGCTTGTCGACGACATGGCTGACCTCCGGGACTTCCAGAAGCCCTACGCCAGACCACGATCGGAGGTCGGCGGTTGGGGGAAGCACGGCACGATCGAGCTCGCAGAGGTCATAGAGAGGGTTCACCCTACGATCCTCGTTGGCACGTCGACCGTCGGCGGCGCGTTCACAGAGCAGATTGTCCGAGAAATGGCCCGAAACGTGGATCGGCCCATGATCTTTCCCATCTCGAATCCGACTGAGCGTATCGAGGCGGTACCGGGCGATGTCATCCGCTGGACCGACGGGCGCGGCCTGGTCGCGACGGGCACGCCGTGGGACCCGGTCTCTTACAAAGGCACGAGCTACGCCATCGGCCAGGCCAACAACGCTCTCATCTATCCCGGTATCGGACTAGGCACCGTTGTCTCGAGAGCCAAGCGGGTGACCGACGCCATGTTGCTCACCGCAGCTGAGGCGATAGCCGGGCTCGTCGATGTGGGGCACCCGGGTGCAGGTTTGCTGCCGGACGTGGAGAACCTGCGGGCGAGCTCGGCCACCGTCGCCGTGGCCGTCGCCAGGCAGGCGATGAAGGACAAGGTCGCCCAGGTGAGTCTTCCCGATCCCGTACAAGCCGTGCAGGATGCCATGTGGCAGGCCAACTATCCGCCCTTAGAGATGAAGTGATGGCCACTTTGTCCGAGCACAAGCTGACATCTGTCCCGATTGGGACCGGTGCCACTGGGACCCGGGTCGAGAGCGACTCGATGGGCCCGATCGAGGTGCCCGCCGAGCACTACTGGGGCGCCCAAACGCAACGCTCGCTGATCCACTTCTCGATCGGCGACGACCACATGCCAAAGGCCGTCTATCACGCCTACGGATACGTGAAGAAGGCTGCGGCGCTCGTGAATGTCGGCGCTGGTCGTCTCGACAAGGACCTCGCGGACGCCATCGTCACCGCCGCCGACGAGGTCATTGGCGGCGAGCTCGACTCCGAGTTCCCGCTCTATGTCTGGCAGACGGGGTCGGGCACTCAGTCCAACATGAACCTGAACGAGGTGATCGGGAACCGGGCGAGCCAGCTGCTCGGGGGCAGCCTCGGTTCGAAGGATCCCGTTCACCCCAATGACCACGTCAACATGGGCCAGTCCTCGAATGACACCTTCCCGACGGCGATGCACATCGCCACTTTGCTGGCGGTCCGGGATCATACCTTGCCGCGCTTGAGCGAACTCATCGAGGTCATCTGGCACAAGGCTGTCGGCTGGGTCGACGTCGTCAAGATCGGACGTACGCACCTGCAGGACGCGACTCCGCTCACTGTCGGCCAGGAGTGGTCAGGATGGGCTACCCAGCTCCGCGACGCTCGTCGCCGTCTAGAACGGGATCTTGACGGGCTTCACGAGCTCGCCGCCGGCGGAACCGCCGTGGGGACGGGGCTGAATGCCCCCGACGGCTTCGGGGAGGAGATCGCCGCCAAGCTCGCCGAGCTCACCGGACTGCCGCTCAAGACGGCGCCCAACAAGTTCGCTGCCCAAGGATCTCTCGACGCCATGGTGAGCGTCAGCGCGGGCCTTCGCGGGTTAGCTGTAGCGCTCATGAAGATCGCCAATGACATGCGCTGGCTCGCTTCTGGTCCACGGGCGGGACTCCACGAGCTGCGGCTGCCATCGAACGAGCCTGGTTCCTCGATCATGCCCGGCAAGGTCAACCCGACCCAGCAGGAGGCCATGGTCATGGTCTGCCTGCAGGTGATAGGTGAGGACTCAATCGTCGCCGCTGCCGGGGCACAGGGGAACTTCGAGCTGAACGCGATGCGACCGATCATCGTCAACAACGTCTTGCACTCAGCTCGGATCATCGGCGACGCCTCAGAGAAGTTGCGACGCTTCAGTATCGAAGGCACCGAGCTCGATCAGGAAAAGGTCTGCAAGTACGTGGGCAGATCGTTGATGTTGGTCACTGCTCTCAGCCCGCGCATCGGCTACGACAGGGCCTCCGCCATCGCCCACAAGGCGGACGACGACGGCAGCACGCTTCGCGAGGCGGCACTCGCGCTCGGTGTCGGTGCCGAGGACTTCGACCGGATCGTCAACCCGAAGAAGATGGTGGGCAACCCACGCCGCGACCTAGGGCTCGAGACGCACGACAGAACCAAGAAGTGATCGCTGAGCCAGCGTCCCGTCTGGCCGGTGTCGGCTGGCGGTCGAGGATCCGTCCGGCCGTTGTGCACAGTGTCGCTCTTTCTATTTCATGCCTCGTGAGCTACTGGATCACCACGAAGCTCCTTACTCATGTCTATTCGCTGTCTAGAGCTGATGACTTGCTCGGAGGCATGTGGGCAGTGATCGCCACCATCTTCGTCTACCGGACCAGCTATCGAGAGAGCGTCACCGCTGCGCTTACACGGGCGGCCTCGACTCTTGTGAGCTTCGCCCTCTGCCTGGTCTACCTATTGATCACCTCCTTCCAGCCGTGGGGCCTAGCCCTGCTGATCGGTATCGGGACGCTCATCCTGATGGTGACGGGGCGATTCGACGACGTCGTTACGACGGGTATCACCACCTCGGTCGTGCTGGTGGTCGCCGCTCTGAGTCCGCACGATGCCTGGGAGCAGCCGATTCTCCGCCTGGTCGATACGGGAATAGGTGTCGGTGCCGGTTCGGCGGTGTCTTGGGCCGGGCTTCGCATCAGCGACTTCCACCGAACGTGACCGTCCTAGCTCCCTCCATCGACGCCTCGCCGAGGATCAGGATTCTCCTCGTGCTTCTCAGCCTTGTAGCGGGCAGCGCGGATGTCATCGGTTTCCTTGGTCTTGGCGGCTTGTTTGTAGCTCACATCACCGGGAACCTGATCATCCTCGCCGCCCACCTCGTAACTGGTACCCGCGTCGGAGTTGGCAGCGTCTTGTCGGTGCCCGTCTTCATGTCGGCCCTTGTTGTAACGAGGTTGCTCGTCGCGGCTCTCGAGGCTGCCGGACGAGCCTCGCTAAGGCCGCTGCTGGTCCTTCAGTTCGTGTTCCTTGCCGGGCTACTCATCCTCGGTGTCATCGCCGGACCACATGTGGATCCGAACGCTGCAACTGCCGTGCTCGCTGGCATGCTTGGCGTAAGCGCGTTCGCCGTCCAGAACGCTCTTGTGCAGATGTCAATCGGCGGGGCGCCGAGCACGGCTGTCATGACGACGAATCTCACCCGCCTGACGATGGATCTCGGTGAGTTGTTGCTGGCGAACGGGTCCAAGGCTGTATCTACTGCGCGGAGACGCCTCGTCAATACTTGGCCCTCGATTTTGGCCTTCACGGTGGGAGCTGGGAGTGGAGCGGCTCTGACTGAGTTCAATCGATCGAAGCAACACCGCCCTCTTGGACCAAGAGTAGATGCTCGTTGAAAGCTTCAGCCGGTGTCTTCCATCCGAGCACCTTGCGAGGTCGGCCGTTGAGCATGGCTG
>JBEKVJ010000097.1:0-26709 GCA_049514105.1 Acidimicrobiales bacterium | reverse complement strand
TCTCTGATTCACCACGTACCAACAGGTCGAGGGCTGCGCGTGTTGCTTCAGCGCGAACTGGGTGACGTAGCGCCCGATCTTGAGCAAGTCATTGGTCTTGGCGTCACCTCCGACGTAGCCCTTGACCTCAACGAGTGCGATCCACGCGGGGTCGTCGGGAGTCCTGACTTGAAGGTCTTCGAGGTAGGGCCGCCGTGTATCCGCCCAACCGATGCCGAGTCTCTGTCTGGCTTTACCGCAGAAAGGCGCTGAGGTGAATCCCTCCCGTGCGAGGTTCGATCGTGGATTCGCTGCTGCCTGGCCCGCATGCCACGCCGACCTTTTGTTGGGGTGCGTCCTAGACTTTGTCGCGTTGCTTTAAATAAGAGGACGACACAACAAAGTAATTTATTGTGTTACGGTTATATTTTGTGGGGCACGACACTTTCCGACGAGGCCGTCCACCTCGCCGGCTGGTTTACCTACGTCTGGAAGAGGCGATCGCTGAGCTACGCGAGCGCATGGGGGGACTGCCGTCGCCTGACGAGGCCGAAGGCATCTGGACCTCGATCTGGTATCAGGAGGCGCACCACTCCACAGCGATCGAAGGAAACACACTCGTTATCCAACAGGTCGAAACACTCTTGGCCGAAGGCCGCGCTGTCGGGAACAAGGAACTCCGCGAGTACATGGAGGTCACCGGTTATGCCGAAGCCGCCAGGTGGGTCTACGGTCAGGCGCTCGATCCAGGCGACTGGGTCTCCGAAGGTCTGCTTACGCTGACCGAGGTTCGACACGTGCATGCGCTAGCCCTCGGCCCTGCGTGGAACGTGGCGCCGCATCCGAACGCGACGACGAGCGAGAATCCGGGCAGCTTTCGCGAGCACGACATCCAACCATTCCCTGGAGGGACCACGCCACCGGCCTGGATCGAGGTCGATGCAGCTATGACGGACTGGATCCGGTCGCTTTCGTTGATCGCCTCAGCCGATAATCCAGTCGAGACGATTGCTGCAGCGCACGCTGAATTCGAAAGGATCCACCCCTTTCTTGACGGCAACGGACGAACGGGACGCCTTTTACTCAACCTGCTGCTAGTCCGTTTGGGCTATCCACCCGCCGTCATCTATAGGAGGGACCGAGGCAGGTACCTCCGTGTGTTACGAAGGGCCGATGCCGGGGATCCCGGGCCGCTCGGGGAGCTCATAGCGCGGGCTGTCACCGACAATCCTCACAAGAAAGCGGGTGCCGTGTTCCGATGCTGTGCCGCGGTTGATTCCTGCTCCGTTTAGGCCTGAGCGGGTATCGATCATCGAGGCGTCCTCATTTGTTGCGGCTCTGCCGGCAAGCCGTCTCGGATGTCATCGGCTCAGGTCGGCTCAATTGCGGGGGACCGACGTCTCGTTCAGCGCCACAGCCCCTCGGATGAGAGCCTTGAACGCCTCTTCATCGATCCTCTCGCCCTCATGAAAATCGATGCCGCGCCGCTGATTGCCTTCGAGACTGGAGTTGAACAGGTGGGAAGGATCCTTCAGGGAGGCGCCCTTGGCGAAGGTCACCTTCACGTGGGTCTTGTAAATCTCGCCCGTACAGACGATGCCATCGTGGTACCACGTCGGAACACCCTCTGGATTTGTGGGCTTGATCCACTTCCGTTCCTCGACGACTTCCGGATTTGCCTGCTTGATCAACGTGCGAATCAGAGAGAGTGTCGCGTCGCGCCAATCGTCGGACGTCTGGATACTCGACTTGCCCTTTGGTGAACTGATCTCGGTCATGCGGTTGAATCCCCCTTGGTTGGTTTCATGACGTGCCACATCTCTTCTCAAAAGGAAGTATTTGCGCTGATGCTTACGCTACGCTTACAGCTCTGAAGCAGTAAGAGGCGCGAGTCGACCCTCAGCCTGAGGTTGCCTCCTACGCGAACCCGTCCGGGTCGGTGAAGGGCGCAGGCGTCGCTGCCGATGACGATTCGGTACCCTGCGGGCAGACGCCCGCGTCCTTTACCAGGGCAAGGCGCTCGTAGAGCGCCAGTTTGAGATGCGTGGCCGGGGCGGCGAACTCGACGTACTTGCGGCCAAAACACCGCGAGACCCCGGTCGACGTAGAAGCGCTCGCTGGCGATTACATCTGCGACCCCTAACAAGAGCACGATGTCATCGATCTCCTTAGTGGCGGGTCCGGTGGCCTTCTTCGACGACGTCGCGACCTTCCAGATTGTCCCGTCTGGGGAACATACGACACCGCCGTAGCCCCACAGAGTCTTCTTGGCGGCCTTGAGGGACGTCGCGCCGGCGTTGAGGGCGGCGCCGATGAATCCGTCGGCCGTGGAGGGCTGGGCCACTACCAGCGACAGCGTGAACCCGTGAAAGCTGGTCGTAAGTCGCAGCAAGATTGCGGGTCATGGCAGATCCTTTCTCATGTGGGTTGTCGCGCGTGAGACCTCGAGAGGAGGGTGATCGAGCACTCTGTGTCGTCGACCACTCCGAGCGCGAAAGCCGCATCGGCTCGTCATCGGTCCTGAAGCAGTCCCAGGACGTTGCCATCGGGGTCGGTGACGGTCGCCACCAGGCGGCCGCCACCGACGTCGTGCGCGGGCTCTTTTACGGTGGCACCCGCGGCAGTGACCTCGGCGAGCTTCGCCTCGATGTCCGACACGTGCCAGAAGGCGACCGGCGAGGTCATGGCCTGGGGACCGCCGCCTGGCACCAGCCCGATGTGCTGGCCCTCGGCCTCAAAGCCGACGTAGTAGGGCGCCTCGTGCTGCGGCGCGACGCCGAGCAGGGCGGTGTAGACCGCCGTGGCTCTTGCCAGGTCGGAGACGGGATGCAGCACGGTTTTGATGCCCTGCGTGGACGAGCTGGTCATGGTTTGCTCCTCAAGGTAGATGGAATGATATGGTAGTTGGACTCTCGTTTCGAGAGTACTACTATCACGAATATGGAACACGATGTCAAGACCCATCGCCAATACGACGGAGCCCCCCGCCAGGCGCGTACCCGCCGCACCAGGTCCGCCGTCGTCGAGGCGGCCCAGGGCCTGTTCGTCGAGCGCGGCTATGCCGCCACGACCATCGAGGCGATCAGCGACCGCTCGGATACCCCGCAGGCGACGGTATACCGGCTGTTTTCTTCGAAGCTCGGGATTCTCAAGGCCGTGCTCGACGTCTCTGTCGGAGGCGACGACGAGTCGGTGGCAATGGCGGAACGCCCCCAGGTTCGTGCGCTGCTCTCCGACAAGGACCCGAGGAAGCAACTCGCTGGTTTCGCCGCGCTACTTGGTGAAGTGATGGCCCGCGTTGGGCCCGTTCATCGCATCCTCGCCGACGCAGCCAGATCCGACGAAGACGCCGCCTTGTTGCTTGCCGAGATCGCTCGGCAACGTCACGAAGGCCAACGCCGTATCGCACGCTCACTCGCTCGATCGGGCGCGCTGCAGCCCGGGCTCCGAGAGCGCGACGCCGCCGACATCGTGCACGCCCTTGCTTCTCCAGAGGTATACGGCTTGCTCGTCTTCGACCGGGGCTGGGGCGGGGAACGGTACAAGAAGTGGCTAAGGTCGATACTCATCGACCAGCTTCTCCCGTAAGACCTCTAGCACTTTCTTGTCCCGAGATAGCTGCCAAAGAGCGAACAGAGCGGACCGAAGCCCGCCCTGTTCGCCTACGACCGTGATTAGCTATCGATGGTGAGTGTATGACTCGCAGATACTGAGCCGCTGTAGCGTGTGCTGCCCCAGTAGGTCGCCACGAGGTGGCTTAGCATGCGGAACTTCTTGGCTGAAAGCGTGCAGGAGCCCTTCCCGGAGGACAGGTTCAGGTGACAGGCCCTGCCGCTGATCGTGACCGGCCCGGTCGGCATTGCGCTACGGAACTCCGGCGAGACCACGACCGAAAGGCGCTCGCGAACTTCATGTCCGTAGGTGACCCTGGCCACCGACAGCTTCATGCTCGTCCTCGTCGTTGCCCTCGTGACCCTAAGGGTCAGCTTCGGCGAAGTCGAGCCGACGAAATTCGCGTTGGGGGCATAGGTGGCGTACACGCTGAACAGGCGCGGCGGGAGCACAGCGCTTGCCAGCGAGCACGAGCCCTTCCCCGAGCTGAGCGTGACGACGCACAACGTAGTCGTGGACTTCTTGACCAAGATAGTCCCGCCAGGGATCGGGCCTGGGTACTTGGGTGCAACCGCAACCGAGAACCTCTCCACCTGCTCATGTCCGTATACGACTCGCGCCGCAGAAAAGCTAAGTGCGAGGGTTGTTATTGCTCGGGGCCATGTGACGAGGTTAGAGGGAGCTGACTGTGGTCCGTTGCCTGACGCGTTAGCCGCGGCAACCGTGAAACTGTAGGTGTTGCCCGGACTTAGTCCCGTGACGGTACCGGTGCTAGATGTGCCCTCGAGAACCGTGACGCGCTGGGGTGCGGCACCTATGTACGACGTCACGACGTAGCCGGTGATGGCCGAGCCGCCACTCTTTAGAGGTGCACTCCAGCTCACGACCGCGCTTAGGTCGCTTCCAGCGGCGGCACTGACATTCTGCGGAGCGTCGGCCACGGTGGCATCTGGAATAGCCCAGGCCTCGTCGGACGAGACGGAGGATCCCACCGCGTTCGCTGCCTTCACCGTGAAGTAGTAAGTGTGCCCATTAATGAGATGGTCCACAACAGAGGTGGTTCCATTTATAAGGATCGCACCGTTGACAGCGGCGCTGTAGTTCTCGCCACCGGGACTGGATCCCTCATAGACGTTGTAGCCGACGAGAGTCGCCCCGTTGTCAGCGATTGGTGCGATCCACGAAAGGACTACGTCGTTGTTGTTCGGAGTGGCGATCAAGCCACCAGGCGCGGACGGCACGCTCAAAGCGGGCACTATCGCCGTCGAGGCAACGGAAGCGACGCTCGTACCGACTGAGTTCGTCGCAGTGACCCCGAAGGAGTAGGAGTCACCGTCGGTGAGGCCCGTCAGTGCGCAGGAGAGAATCCCCGAGGTCCATGTGCAACTCTGACCACCTCGGCCGGGGACGGTCGAGTCGTGCGCCGTGACGGTGTAGCGGCTTATGGCCGAGCCGCCGATGTTCGACGGTGCGGTCCAGATGACCGTTGCAGACTCATATCCGGACGTGGCGGCAGCATGGGTCGGGGCGCCCGGCACA
Source organism: Acidimicrobiales bacterium (assembly GCA_049514105.1). Lineage (GTDB taxonomy): Bacteria > Actinomycetota > Acidimicrobiia > Acidimicrobiales > Bog-793 > Fen-455. The sequence continues at coordinate 21,579 of JBEKVJ010000097.1, read as the reverse complement.
CTGCCGGCTGGAATAGCCCAGACCTCACTCGAGGATGCTGAGGATCCCGTGGCATTCACGGCTTTTATGGTGAAGAAGTACTTGTGACCGTTCGAGAGGCCGGTCACAGTCGTGCTCGTCGCGGTGATGAGCGTCTTGCCGTTGACGGGCGCAGGATTCTCCCCGCCCGAGGTTGTCCCCTCGTAAAGGTTGTAGCCGGCAATCGCAGACCCGCCAGTGAAAGGTGCCGTCCAGGAAACGGCGACTACGCCGTTACCCGGAGTTGCTGTCGCGTCAGTCGGGACCGACGGCACCGTGATGGCGGGCACGACGACGTTGGAGACCGCAGAAGCAACGCTCGTGCCGAGGGAGTTGGTTGCGGTAGCGGTAAAGGTGTAGCTATCGCCATTGGCCACACCCGATACCGTGCATGTCAGCGGTCCCGAAGTCCAAGCGCAGGTCTCACCGCCCCTATTCGATGCCGTCGAGTCAGCCGCGGTGACGGCGTAGCCCGTTATGTTCGAGCCGCCGAGGCTCGAAGGCACCTCCCAAGTGATCGTCGCATAAGCATCCCCCGCGCTCGCCAAGACGTGCGTAGGCGCTGCGGGAACTGTGGCTGCCGGGATGGCAAAAGCCTCGTTGGACGCCGGTGAGGTGCCGACAGCGTTCAGTGCCTTCACAGTGAAGTAGTAGGTCTTCGCGTTCACGAGACCTGTGACGGTCGTAGCCGTGTCCGTGATGAGGGTCTTGCCGTTGACAGGTACCGAGTAGTTCTCGCCGCCCGACGCGCTCCCCTCGTAGAGGTTGTAGCCGGTCACAGACGATCCACCATTGTTGATAGGCGCTGTCCATGTCAGAGACACAATCTTGTTGCTCGGGGTGGCGGTCAGTCCCGCGGGGGCGGAAGGCGCCGTGGAAGTGGCTCCGAGAGCAGCCGGAGCCATGCCGAGCACTCCAGCTAGAAGCGCCGTCAGCCCGAGTGCAGCGATTACAGATTTCTTGTTCACTTTGTCTTCTCCGTCATAAGGGTTCACAAGGCGCGGTCACTATGGGCACACGCCCGCCCGTCGCGCGATCGGAGGCAAGTTCGGTGCCTAGCGAGGCCGAAGCATCGAGACGCCGGGGACGCTGGCAGCGTGCGGGTCGAGAAGCCTTCGGGCGACAGCGGGGAACTCGAAACGAGGCCTTGCCCTCGAGGTGGCGGCGGATCGCTCTGACCGCCTATCACACCCTCGCTGTAGAAGGAGACACCCACCCTACACCCGTTTGGTTACACCCCTTGAAAGACACAGAGAATATCTGACGGCAGGCCGTCCGAATGGCCTTTCTGCCAACCCACAGCGTGGCCAAGAGGTGAACGAACTCCATGAATTCCGTGGGAGAACGGGGCCGTACCAGTCCGGCTTCCGACGAGCCCACCCGCGCCACCTTGTCAATCTGACAGCGTTCGAGATGAGCAGACGTTCGCCATTGTCCAGAATGGGTTCGTGATTGTGGCCCACTGTGTCATTACCGAGAATGTCGCGACAGCCAAGGCGACAAAAAAGAGGGCCTGGGAGGTGCGTGTGCGCTCTTAGGGGATGGTGCCACTCAACATTCGATGTGCCGCGTGGGCTGAGGACCGTCTCCCGCTTGCTGGGCCTCGTCGACCAAGCACCTGATCCCGTGCACGTCCTGGTTCTCGACGCTGACGCCATTTTCGATGTCGACCCGGGCTGCAGGCGCCGTGTGGTCGCGCTGCCGCGCTCAACGAGCGTGGAGTGACCATCGGGATAGCCCGCACGTCGCACCTGGTCCACCGGGATTTGCCACACGGTGCGCTCCTGAGCGAGTTGAACCCCGAGCACCTCTTCACCTCTATAGAAGCGGCCTTCATCGCCCTGCAGCAGCCCTAGGCGAAGTCACCACCCGTGAAGCACTGACGACGACCTGGTAAGGCAGTGTTCAGCCCCGAAGGCGCTATGAGGACGTGGGTGAGCCGGTATCTGGTCGCTGGCCGGTGTCCACGAGGTCTTGAGCGACCTCTCGTAGCTTGATATTGAGGTGTTGGGAAGCCTGACGCAAGATATGGAAGGCCTGGTCACCCGTGATCCGCTCGCGCTCAATCAGGATCCCTTGTGCCTGGCCGATTAGCTCCCGAGTGACCAAGGCCGTATGGAGGTTCTCGGCGAGCCGTTTCTCGTCCTCATGAGAGCGGGCGGTGGCACATGCAAAGCCTGCCATTGAAGCGAGTAGCAGCCCCCTTGCCCGGTCGATGACGCCGAAGGCCTGGGGATAGCGGGCATAGAGGTTGATCGCTCCCCAAGTGCCATCCGCCGCCATGGGCAGCGCCAGCAGGCTGCGTATGCCCCGTGCGGCAGCAGCCGGCGCGAAATTGGGCCAGCGGGCGTCGGCCCCAAGCTCGTCAGCGTAAAAAGGCAGCCTACGCACAATGGCATCCAGGCACGGCCCCTCGCCGGTGCGCACTTGAATGGCGTCGATCTCGTCCACGACCGGGTCGCTTCCAACTCGCGCGCTGATGGCACCACCTTCGAACAGGAGGGCGCCGGCGAGTTCACAGGCCTCGATTGTGACAACACAGAGGTCTACGGCGGTCTTCAAAGTGTGCTGAAGACTGTCCGCTAGGAACAAGCTCCGAGCGATCTCTGTGAAGGCGCCGGCCGTGGCGACGACGGTGTCCTCGATGGTGCTCGCTTCGTTCTCGGTCTGGTCCATCGCGCTCGTCCTCTCCAGAACACATCATTCCACGGCGAAGCGACGACCGTTGTTCGCTCAACTATCTGCGTGTAGGCTTCGGCTCACCTTCGACAGCGAGGGCACCGTGGGCGGCCAGAGTCATTCGCCGCCACCTCGGAGGCGGACACGTCGTGTTGAGTTCCGTGCTGTCGCCCAAAGATCGAACCTTGGCACCGAGTGCCGCGCTCGGTCGGGCTGGCCACGTCCGCTGCCGGGATTCCCGGTCTCGCTCTATTGCTGGCGATCGACCGTTTTTGTTGACGCCGGGGCGCTCATTTCCTAACGAGGAACACACATGGCTGGGCTGATAGCAGGAATCGTCGTCGTCGTAGTGCTCGTGCTCGTCTTCTGCTCGCTCGCGCTTCATATCGTGCAGCAGTACGAGAAGGGTGTCGTGTTTCGTTTCGGGCGAGTGGTAGGCGAGAAGAATCCGGGACTCGTAGTCATCGTGCCGATCGTCAACGTGTTGCGGAAGGTGTCTTTTCGTGTGGTGACGATGCCGATCCAGTCCCAGGGCATTATCACTCGCGACAACGTGAGCGTCGATGTCTCGGCCGTCTCGTATTACCGGGTCGTGGACGCGACTAAATCCGTTATTGCGATCGAAAATATCAAGGAAGCTATCAACCAGATCGCCCAGACGACTCTGAGAAAGGTCGTAGGCCAGCACACTCTGGACGAGATGCTCGCGGAGACCGACAAGATCAACATCGACATCAAAGAGATCCTCGATCTTCAGACCGCCGACTGGGGTGTACTGGTCACCCTTCGAGCTGAAGGACATCCAACTGCCAGACACAATGAAGCGGGCGATGGCGCGCCAGGCTGAAGCGGAACGCGAGAAGCGGGCGAAGATCATTGCCGCCGAGGGAGAATCCCTGGCGGCGGCAGCACTCGGCGACGCCTCGGACATCATGATGTTGCACCCGCTGGCCCTTCAGCTCCGCAATCTGCAGACGCTGATCGAAATTGGTGTCGACAAGAACACGACAGTTGTGTTCCCCGGGCCTCTCATGAGCACCATCCAGGAAATGGGAGCTTTTCTGTCCAGGGAGACAACGGCGGTTGCCAAGATGGTCCGACCCTCGACAAATGGCGGGGTTTCGGCAGGCGTCGGTGCGAGCGAAGTCTGAGGAGCTCTCGGCGAGCTCAGGGCGTCGCTCCGACTCCTCACCGCGTGGAGGCATCGACGATGTTCGGGAAGGAGAGACGACCAAATGTCCATAGACGGTAACGAGTTCACGATCGATTCGCTGTTGCAGCCGCGAATGGTCGAGGTGATGATGCAATCGGTCGTGGCCCTTCCCGACCTGGGGGACTTTGTAAAGCGTCCGGGCTGGCAAGCCCGCGCGGCGTGTCGGGGCCAAAGCATTAGCGTCTTTTTTCCCGAAGAGACGGGCTTCAGTCTCGAGGCGCGCGGAATCTGCGCCAGCTGCCCGGTCTTAGTCGAGTGCCTCAGTTTCGCTCTCGCTGACCCTTCGTTGAAGGGACTGTGGGCTGGGACCTCAGAGCGGGCACGAGGTCGGATGCGGGTTGCGATGAAACTCGAGGCCGCCTCAGTCCGCTGACCTGGGACTCGGATTCAGATCCTGCGAATCAGTCAGCGCGGTCCTCGAGCAGCCTGTAGCGCAGTTGGCCTGCGAGTCTGTGTCTGTCCGGAGAACCATCTGTTGGAGCAGCGCGGACCTTCGCACTTTCGCCTCGCGAGGGCGAACCCGACGAGCTACAGGAACAAGAACGCGGCTGCGGGGACCTGCAGCTGGTGCGACGGCCAACCCTAGAGCGGTGACGAGCACGACGAGCACGAACGCGAGCGCGAGGATCATGACCTTGTCCGCAACGACTCCGGGTGATCGACCCTAATGGAGGGCAGCTCAGCGAGCTCCTGCTTGGCCATGTTGAGCTCGATGACCTTGTCGACTCGCGTGACGGCACGGATCGGTATGGCGACGTCCTTGTGTCCCCACAAGTGGCCCTTCTGTAGGAGCACGTGGGTGACCTGATGCGTGGCGGTGTCGACGACCAGGCCCTCAACTCGCCCGATGTCACCGTCGGTGGCACGAACCTGTTCGCCCCGGCGTATCGCTACCTCGCCTAAGGGAATCGCGTCGTAGGTGATCGCCAGCTGAACCTCGCCCGCGCCGAGCCATTGCCCCATGCCTGTGCTCCCCATCCCGCTCAGTCCGCCCATTGAAAGGCCGTAGTGAGGCCAGTAGACGGCCTCTCCAGGGCCGTAACGGGCATAACCACTGTTCCCCGGTAAGAACTCTGTTTCTTCGGCCGTGTCGAGCTTGTCGAACTCGGCCAGTGTGCAGCTGAGCGCGATCTCGCGGGAGCCAGTATCGACAAGGTCGAGCGGGACAAGCCGACCGAGCCCTCGATGATGCCTCGGCTCGACGACAAGATGTGTAACTACCCGAGCGATTGGATCGACGACCACACGACTCATCACGCCACACAGCCCATCTTCACAGCCGACGTCAGCTCCGATTGTGAACTGGGTCGACCCGCTATCGGTCTTGTCCGAAACATCCGGGTCAATCCGCGGGACAGCACCAGTCGGATCGACCTGCCTCGCGTCGGGAACCTCGTCCCAGCTCTCCTGGTCCAATCCGTGATGGACGAGCGCTTTCATGGTGCAACTCCTTGGCGTGCATACGTCTTTGGGGCCTCGCAAGCTCCGGGACCTCCTTGTGTTGCGAGCGAGCGCGACGACGATTGGGGTGGATCGCCGCCGCGCTCGCTCGGGAGGGAGATAAGGGGGCCGGGGCGACGACGAAAGGTCGCCGACGCGTGGCGCGTCCGACAAAGCGGCCCAGACGATAGGGCGTCCAGGCTCTGCCTAGGACGAAGCCTTCGAGACAGATCGGGCCAGCCCTTCGCCAGGCAAGGATCAGCAGGGCCTTGAGGAACATGAAGATGGGGTTGACCCCGGTCGAACCCGTGAATATGTAACTCAGTTTGAACAGCAGTCCCGCGAACGCAGCGGCCACGGCGAAAACGGAAGCGGTCCGAAAGCCATAGCTCGCTCCAGTACCCTCGCCTGCTGTTAAGCCGAGGACGCGGCCGCTCGCGAAGCCCTTCACGCCCGCACCGCACTGCGCGGTCGCTACCCCGTATCTTCTGGTAGGCGGCGTTCATCCACTGATGACCGAGCCCTGTGCGAATCTTGTGCCAGAGGAAGCTGGTTTCGCGAGGGCGGTGGAAGCCGCCGGATATGCGCAGACTCTGTTCTTGTCGCGCGACCCAGGGCCATCCCGACACTGCCCGGTATTCCAGTGCGTCAGCCCCCGAATAATGTCTCGAGCGTTCTGGCAGGTCCGCGGGCATCGGTGGCAGCGTCTCGCCCGGGGCTCGGATCTCCGAGGGCGCGACGTGATCAGCCACCTGCACATTGGAATCGGGCCCCATCGGGACCGCCCGTCTTCCCCCGGTCGCGGAGGAACCCTTAGCTCAAGGCTGACTGTATAGCCCGAGTACTCGAACAAAGGCTATCGGGCCTATCGAGGTTTCGGGCCGCGGCCGCAGCCACCAGCGTTCTCACGTGCGCGAGCATCTTCGCGGCCCGGACTGGCGAGCACGGAGAGCCCAGACCGGACTGCGGGTCTAGGAGTCAGTCGCCTGGGCGCCCCCGCTCACGCCAGAGCCGGGGTGTACCATGAATTCGACCTTCGACAGTGAGGGAACTGCCGGCTGCAAGATGAATGCGCCGCCACTTCGGAGGTGTTTGCTTCGTGACGAGTCCCTCGCTGTCAGCCAAGTCCTCCGACGCGAGCTCCGCCTTGGATCCCTTTGGGGAGTTCGCCGTGAGCGTCGGCTACAAAGACGCGAGTGCGGTGCTTTCGGTTCGGGGTGGGTTGAATCGCCTCACCGCTCAAGAACTAGGTGCCATCTTGGACGCAGTTGCCGAACGGCATTGCTCTGTCGTACTGGACCTTGCTGAATTGGACTTGATGAATTCCTGGGGACTTGAAGCGATAGCGACCTGCGCGTCGCGCCTTAGGAGATCGAACGGTTCACTCACGGTGCGCTCGGCTTCGCCAGCGGTTGTGCGCATGCTTGAAGTCACGCGTGTCGGGGATCTCGTCGACCTGGAGCATCCCGAGCCATCGCACCCTCGCCTTGCCGCAGAGGAGTCGATCGAGATGGATGGCGTGGCAATCGGGAGGACGCCGAACCGCCTACCTCGACAAGTCGGGATGATCTCCGCGATTCCTGCAGACGCCGACGTCGTCGACGGTGCTCTGCGCTTGGTCGTCGCCTTGGCGCGGGCCACCGTCGAGGGCGCCGATGGCGTCTCGGTGTCGCTGCGCCGCAATGGGGAACTCGCGACGGTCGCGGCCAGCGACCTCACGATCTCGGATATGGATGATTGCCAGTACGCGACCGGTGAGGGTCCCTGCGTCGATGCCTCGGTAAAAGGACGCTGGTTCCACGCTGAGTCCCTGGTGAGCGAGACCCGGTGGCCGGATTTCACGCCAAGAGCCCATGATCTCGGGATCAACGCTATCTTGGCCACGCCGTTGCTGGCCGAGAACACACCTGTCGGGTCTCTCAACATCTACTCGCGCAGCGCCATGGCCTTTGCTCCGAACGCCCAGGAATTGGCTGCTATGTTCGCCCGAGAGGCGTCACTCATTCTCACCACTGCCGGCGTCGTCGTGACTGATGAGGAGCTCTCGGTGCGCATTGGCGAAGCACTGCGGCTCCGGCGAGTCGTCGCCCAAGCTGAGGGTGTGATCATGGAGCGCGAAGGCGTCGGAGCCGACCAGGCATATGGCATCCTCTGCGACTACTCGCGACAATCAAACCAGCCATTTCGCGAGCATGCACAACACGTGGCAACCTCCACCCAGCGGACCCAGCTCGCGCCGGAGCCGGACCCCCCGATGGGGGGCACGAGTGGTTGAGATGTCGGCGGCCGAGCGGCCGGCCGATGTCCTAGACCGGTATCGCCGTGATGCCGGACTGTCCCATGGCGAGCTGTGGCTGCGCTACTTCGAGCTCGGCGGCATGAGCAATGCGATCGAGCTTGAGGCCTTCTTGTACGGCGCTCTTCAGCCGAGCGTGCACGACCGAGAGGTGATCGCCCAAGCCCTGAACGAGCGATTCGTCGAGCTGGGGGGAAATCACCCGGTCCCGTACTCGGTGACAGACGCTAACGGGCATGGCAGCGAGACGCGCGACCAATGAGATCAAACGCGCCAGGTCGGCTGACCCGGCAAGAAGATGGAGAGCCAAAAAAATGCCAGCTGAACGCCTAGCTCGCCGTAAGCATCCTGTCGTTCGACAAGCCGCGGCCAGCCCTGTAGCTAAAAAGCGTCTGGTGGGTCCCACGGGCATCGCCCTCATTACGGTTGCGGCGATCCTGACGCTTCGGGGCTTTCCCAGCACAGCAGAATACGGCTGGGCGAGCATTTTCTTCTATGTCTTTGGTGCGATCTTCTTCTTCATCCCCCTCTCGTTCGTGGCGGCCGAGCTCGCAACAGGCTGGCCCAAGGCGGGCGGGATGTTCGCGTGGGTGAGCGCGGGATTCGGTCCCAAATCCGGCTTTCTCGCCGTCTGGTTCGACTGGATCGAGAACGTCGTTTGGTTCCCGACGGTTCTCTCGTTCGTGGCGGCGACGATCGCCTACATGTTCGAGCCAATAAGAACATCCTTCGTTTCAACAATGGCGCCGTCGTGATCGGGACACTGATACCGATCGCAGTCCTGATCGCCCTCGGTGTCTACTGGCTGTTTAGCGGGCGATCGAACGCGATTCCGTTCCACGCGTCAAAGCTATTGCCCAGTTTTTCGAGTGTTGGCAACCTCGTCTTTTTCGCCGGAGTTCTTCTCGGCTACGCGGGTGTCGAGATGGCCGGTTACTCCGCAAAGCAACTAAAGAACATCCGACGTGACTATCCCCGCGCCGTGGCAGCCTCGACGCTGCTTATTCTCGTGCTCTCGATTCTGGGGACGCTCGCGATCTCATTTGTCGTGCCCGACGGCAAGCTGAGCTTGGTGGCCGGGCTGATGCAGGCGTTCCAAGACTTCTTCACGCGTCTCGGCCTCGGAATCTGGGCGACCAAGCTCATGGCCGCGCTCGTAGGTCTTGGCACTCTCGCCCTGATCAGCACATGGATGCTCGGCCCCTCCGAAGGTGTCTACGCCGCCGAGGGGAGCGGTGAGCTACCACCTGAACTGCACTATGTGAACAAGCGGCACGTCCCTGTTGCGATGCTGTTGGCCCAAGGCGTTCTTGGCACGCTGTTCTCGTTGCTCTATCTCTTCGTACCAGGAGTGAGCACGGGTTACTGGATGCTGACGGCTTTGACGATTCAGCTGACCGTTCTCATGTACATCATGATGTTCGCAGCCGGTATACGGCTTCGTTATACCGAGCCGGGTACCGAGCGTCCTTACCGGATACCTGGGGGCAAGTACCTCGGGATGTGGATAGTCGGCGGCATGGGGATACTGGGTTCGGTATTCGGACTGGTGCTCGGATTCTTCCCGCCGAGTGGTATCGCTCACTGGTCGACGCCGATCTATGTGTTGGTAATGGTTGTCGGCATCTTCATCTGCTCGATCCCGCCGTTCCTGGCCGACATCTTCAAGAAGCCCGGCTGGAGGATCGTTCACCCGGATCCGGTCCTGCTGGATATCTCAGAGGACTCACCGAGTGACTTGGCAGAATCGCCAACCCCCGTGCCGGTCTGAGGAACTTAGACCGCGTCGACAGAGCAACGAGAATTGACCAAAGAGGAGCCCTGACAATGAAGTCACCTATGACCCGTGTCGATGTCGTCAACGGAGCAGTAGGCCCATTCGACGACTACTGCGACGGATACGGGAACCCAGGCTCGAGCGGGGTGGGCTACATCTCGGTTCTGAAGCTTTCGACGGGCACAGTCGCGAAGACCCTGGACTCGGTGTTGGAAGGCATCGTCTCCTACGACCGGGCGGAAAAGAACGACGCGTATGCAGGTCAGATCAACATGATTGCCGCCTCCTCGTTCTCCGGCCTCAACGGCGCCGTGTGGGGTTATGACCTCGCCCGTCACGACGGACTCATTGACGGCTCCGTGAAGCCGCTCATGACGAGGAGGCGTTCTGATGGTGCCGAGATCAAGGTCTTCCCGGTCGCCCCGCTATTGGAGGCAGGAGAGGCCCTTTTCGGAACCGCCGAGGCTCGGCGGTTCCCGTTGCTGCCGGGCTCGCACGTCATCTGCGCCACTAAAGATGTATCCGTCAGCGGACCAACTTCGGTGTGGTCGGCCATAGCACTGTCGATCGCGGAGGACAGGGACCGAGACTCGAGCCTTTTCATCGAAGACGTCGGCCAGGATATACCGGGCGACACTCCAGCAGAGCGGGAGAACGCCCTCCATGCGCGCATGGAGCACATCGTCGACTCTGTCGTGCTCTGTGGCGAGGACCAGGGCGTCAAGTACAAGGAGATCTTCGTCGGCTTCAAGAGCCAATGGGTGCCAGAAGGCTATGTCGGCTGTGGGCTGACCTGTGCGCCCTACCTCGTGCTGGCGAGGAACGCCGTGCCTAGTCCGGCCAGTGTGTTGTTGGACCTGTCGCTCTCGCAGTGGGAGCGCCAGTTCGCCCGGGTCAGGCCCGTTCTCAATGGGGCGGCGCGATGACAAAACGGAGCATTCTCGACCGAGGTGCCTTCCCGATCCTTGTCGCCGCCGGAGCCGAGCGAGAACGTGTCGCGGGCGAGACACTGCACCGTATCGTGGCGTCACTCGGCGCTCTTGGACACGAGATCGTGCGTGCCACAACGGCTAGCGACGCCACTGCACTTTTGACCTCGGACCCTTCGTTCGGTTGCGTCCTGCTCGATTGGAACCTCGATCACGAAACCGGTGGGCGACCTGCCCAAGTCCTATTGGAAAGCGCGTGTCGCCACAACCTTGCCCTCCCGGTGTTCTTGATGGTCGATCGCGACGACCTTGAGGCGATCGCGCTTCATGTGGCCGAGATGGTGCAGGAGTACGTGCTCGTGCTCGAGGACACGCCCAGCTTTGTCGCGGGACGGATCGACTATGCCTGGCGCCGCCACACCGAGAACCTGTTGCCGCCTTTCTTCGCGAGTTTGGTGGAGTTCACCGAGACCCACGAGTACTCGTGGCACACGCCCGGCCACGCGGGAGGGACGGCGTTTCGCAAGTCACAAGTGGGAAAGGCCTTTTACGATTTCTACGGCGAGACCCTCTTCCGTACCGACTTGTCGGTTTCGGTCTCGGAACTTGGCTCCCTGCTCGATCACTCCGGCGTGGTGGGTCTGGCGGAGAAGAACGCGGCTCGGGTCTTCGGGGCCGACGCGACCTACTTCGTTCTGAACGGGACCTCGACCTCGAACCAGATCGTGGCGCATGCCTGTGTCGTGTCGGGCGACGTCGTGTTGGCCGACCGGAACTGTCATAAGTCGGTCAATTACGCCTTGACGGTCACAGATGCCGTCCCGGTCTATCTCATGCCGTCGCGCAACGGTTACGGGATCATCGGTCCCATTCCCCCCGAGCGGTTCTCGCCCCAGGCGATCGCCGAGGCGGTGGCCGCGAACCCGCTGACCAAAGACGCCAGCGAGCAGGCGCCGGTATACGCCGTCGTCACGAACTCGACCTATGACGGCCTTTGCTATCGAGCCGACAAAGTCGTCGAGCTCCTCGGCCAGAGCGTCCCGAGGGTGCATTTCGACGAGGCCTGGTTTGCCTATGCACGCTTTCACCCTTTGTATCGAGATTTGTACGCCATGCACGACCGGATACCGGAGCCGGGGGACCCGACGATCTTCGCTACTCAATCGACCCACAAGTTGCTCGCCGCGTTCTCCCAAGGCTCGATGATCCACGTTCGTCCTAGCGAGCGCGCGCCGGTCGAGCCGTCACGGTTCAACGAGGCCTACATGATGCACGGCTCGACCTCGCCCTTTTATCCGATGATCGCCTGTCTTGACGTGGCAGCGGCGATGATGGACGGGCCTGGTGGCTATGACCTCGTGGACGAGGCGATCCGGGAGGCCGTGCAGTTTCGAAAGCGGGTCGTCAGCTTGGGGCGCGACCTCGCGATAGGCAGCGATGGTGCGGCCCCGTGGTTCTTCGACGTCTGGCAGCCCGATGAGGTCCGCGATCCGGCATCGAACACTGTGTCACTGTTCGCGGATGCCCCCGCCGAGCTGTTGCAAACAGAACCGTCGTGCTGGAGTCTCGATCCCGAGCAGTCTTGGCACGGATTTGCCGAGCTCGATTCGGCCTACTGCATGCTCGATCCCACCAAGGTGACCCTGACGACACCAGGCATAGACGCCGCCGGTCATCTCGCTAGGACGGGGATCCCAGCGCCGGTCGTGGCGAGCTACCTCGACAATCACCGAGTGGAAGTCGAGAAGACCGGTGACTACAGCTTGTTGGTGCTGTTCTCCATTGGAACCACGCGCGGCAAGTGGGGAACGCTGCTCGAGGGCTTGCTCTCGTTCAAGCGCGCCTATGACTCAGGACAGCCGATCTCCGAGGCGATCCCGGACCTGGCTACGGCATACCCGGACCGCTACGGCGCAGTGACGGTTCACGAGCTGTGTGACGAGATGCATGCCGAGGTCTGCGCGCACGGCACGATCGGGCTTTTGGACAGGGCCTTCGCCGAACTACCGGTGCCAATGACGAGCCCCGCCGAGGCCTATCGGCGTCTTGTTCGCGGCGGTACGGAACGAGTACCGATCTCGAAGATGGCCGAGCGCGTTGCTGCTGTCATGGTCGTTCCATATCCTCCAGGCATCCCAATCCTCATGCCCGGCGAGCGGGTCGGGGCGATCGACGCTCCCGTGCTGAGCTACCTGCTTGCCTTGGAGGACTTCGACACCAAGTTCCCGGGCTTCTCTCATGATATTCACGGGGTCGAGCGAAACGAGAGCGGCATCTTCTCAATCGAGTGCCTGATCGAGGACAAAGCTTGACGCCCGAGGTGGGCCCACCAGCGTTGAGAATTATGCGAACGAGCTCTAGGTGGGCTCTGCGGCTGGGTGAACGGTCTTTGACCACCGAGGCACCGCGCTGAGTGGGTGGGGATAATCGAGAAAAGGGGTAGTGCGGAGATGACCGAAGATAAAGAACAGGCAAAGTGGAACGTCGCCGAATGGCACGGCAGGATGCTCGTCGACTGCAACGGCGAGAAGATTGGCAAGCTTCAAGACGTCTACGTCGACATCGAGACCGATGAGCCGCAGTTCGCTACGGTCAAAGAAGGCTTCATCGACCGGCACCTGACCTTCGTGCCGTTGGGGAGCCTTCAGATCGGTCCCGATGACCTGCAGGTGACCGTTTCGAAGGACCGGGTTCGGTCAGCACCCGATATCGAGATGCACGGCGAGGAGCTGACTCAGGCCGACGAGTCTGCCCTCTACCACCACTTCGAGATGAACTACACGCCAATCGGCACCGAGAGCGGGCGCCGGCTCGCTCGCCGTTGAGATCCCCCAAGTCTCTGAACGCTGGCTATTGCCCGGGGAGCCTTCTGGGTCGTCCCCTCGGTGCGAGGTTTGAACTCGTGAGAGCACCCGAGGTCCTCTCGCAGCCAATGTGTGTGTGGCGCCTCACAGCTGGTTGTGCGAGCGCGACAGCATCAAAGAATTCACCTGTTGCTCTGTCCTTCGACACCCAAGAGAAGATCTGGAGCCCATGAGCGACGCGCGCGGTTGACCGGGCTACCTCCTCGTGAGCTGAAGCCGGATAGCCTTTAGCTGAGTTCCAGGGGGCCTCGGTGAGCAGGCCGCCGATGATCGGCTGCGCTGAGACGCGTTCGAGATGTTCCTCGGTAGCTGCGACTCTTGGAGTGGGGGAGGCGTTGTCGGGAGGTGCGCGACGGTGGGGCGAGTGAGAGTCAGCGACCTTGACTGCTACCTGCCCAGACCGGCAGTGGAATGGGATATCACCTCTCCTGGCAAGATGTGGCGCGAGCTTGACGCGTCGCTGTGTTTCGTCGACATCTCGGGCTTTACGGCCTTGTCTGAGCGTCTCGCTCGACGGGGCCGCGTCGGAACCGAGCAGCTGACCGAGGTACTGAACCATGTCTTCTCCCGGATGCTCGCCCTTGCTGCAGAGCAGGGAGGCAGCCTGCTGAAGTTCGGTGGCGACGCCTTGTTGCTGCTGTTCCCCGGAGCCGACCATCCCCTATGTGCGGTCAAAGCTGCTGTCGCGATGAGGGCCGCGCTACGAGAGGCCCAGAACGACCCACTTGGTGCCGGCCGCCTGAACCTGCGGATGTCAGTAGGCATTCACAGCGGCACGGTCAACCTCTTCATGGTCGGGACCTCGCACAGGGAGCTGCTCATATGCGGACCGGCAGCCTCGCAGACCGCCAAGATGGAGCAGACTGCCGAGGCGGGCGAGATCGTCGTCTCTCCGGCAACCGCGGCCGCAATAGGACCCGACACCGTAGGCGCAGCAAAAGGGGCTGGCTTCCTCGTGCGCACACGGCGCGTCGCCAGCGAAGGCCCAGGTCCCTTGCCGATGATCCCGGTGCCCCGCGAAGAGGTTGCCTTGCGCCTGCCGGTGGCGCTGAGGGCACATCTCGGTTCCGTTCCGGCCGGGTCCGAGCACCGGTTGGCCACTGTCGCCTTCCTCAAATACAAGGGTGTCGACGATCTGTTGGTCGGCGAAGGCCCCGAGGCCACGGCGCTGGTTCTTGACGAGACCGTGACAGCGGTCCAGGCGGCTGTCGATGAGGAGAGGGTGACTTTCCTCGCCAGCGACCTCGACGACAACGGCGGCAAGATCATCCTTGTCACGGGTGTGCCCACGACCGGGGACGACGACGAGGGACGAATGTTGCGCGCTCTTCGCGCGATCGCGGATCATCCGCTCAGACTCGGCCTGCAGATAGGGGTCAACCGGGGCCACGTCTTTGCCGGCGAGATCGGCGCTGAGTTCCGCCGTACCTTCACCGTGATGGGCGACACTGTCAATCTCGCCGCCCGCTTGATGGCAGCCGCCCCTAAAGGCGCCGTCTTCTCGACTGCAGCGGTCTTGGAACGCTCGCACACGCTGTTTGTCACCGACGTCGTGCCGCCGTTCAAGGTCAAGGGCAAGGCCGCCCCCGTGCAGGCCTACGCTCTCGGGGCGGCCGAGGGGGCCAACCCGGAAGTCCGCTCGAGCTTGCCCTTCGTCGGACGCCAACTCGAGATTGACAAGCTTGAGGCCGCCTTGTCCTCGGCAGAAGCTGGCTCGGGCCGTGTTGTCCTAGTCGAGGCCGACCGGGGCCTCGGCAAGAGCCGACTCGTTGACGAGCTGCGCGCCCGACATCCGTCAGTTCTTCTGCTGTGCCTCCAGGGCGAACCTTACGGACAGGGCACGCCTTACCTGCCCTTTCAGCGGCCACTTCGCGAGTTGCTCGGGATATCCAACGACAACCCGAAGCTCGCCTCTAGCCAGCTCGGTTCACTTGTCGAGGCGCTCGGCCCCGAAAGCGCCCCGCTCGCCCCACTGCTCGCGCCGGTCACCGGCATCGAGCTCGACGACACGCCCGAGAGCGCCGCCATAGTGCCCGAGTTCCGCCGGGACCGGGCGGCTGATCTCCTTGTGCGGTTGTACGACGTTCTCGTGGACCGGACGCTGCTCGTTCTAGTGGAGGATGCCCACTGGTTCGACGAGACGACCTCTGGGCTCGCCGAGCGGCTTCTTGCCGCCGCCTCCAGTCGCAGATGGCTCGTGGTCGTCAACCGCCGGCCGGTGCCAGGAGGCCTACGTCCCGTCGCCGACGAGACGATCGTGCTGCAGCCGCTCGGGGAGGAGGCGTCGCACCAGCTGATCGACTCCGCAACTGCGGCCGCCCCCCTCAAGCCGCACGAGAACGACGTCATCGTCACCCGCTCGGGAGGAAGCCCGCTGTTCTTGGAGGAGCTCGTACGCGTGGCCCGCTCGAGCGGGACCGAGTCGCTCCCCGAGTCACTCGACGCCGTCGCGAACACCTCCATCGACACCCTGGCGCCGCTTCATCGCCAGGTGCTCCGATACGCCGCAGTGCTCGGTCACAGCTTCGAACAGGAGCTGCTGACAGAGGTGCTCGCACACGAGGATCTCGAGTTCGACCGCGCTACGCGACGCGAGCTCGGCGACTACCTAGTGAGCTCGGGCGACGGGAGATGGCGCTTTCGCCACGCGCTTTTACGCGAGGCCGCCTATGAGGGGCTTCCCTACAAGCGCCGTCGCGAGCTGCACGCCCTGGTGGGTCGCGTTATCGAGCGGCGTGTCGAGTCGGGGTCAGACGCCGAAGCTGACGCCCTCTCGCTGCACTTCTCTCGCGCCCAGGACTGGGACAAGACCTGGCGTTATGCCCGCCTGGCCGGCAAGCAGGCCGAGCAGGTGTTCGCCCCCGGCGAGGTCGCCCTTCACCTCGAACGCGCCGTAGAAGCCGCCCGGTATGTCCCCGGTCTCGATTCGACTGAGATCGCCTCGGTGTGGCGAGAGCTCGGGGACGCACGCTTGTGGCTCGGTTACTACCGCCAAGCAGACGACGCCTACCGACAGGCGGCTTCGATGGTTGCCGCGGACGCGGTGGCGTGGGCGACCTACACAGAGAAACGGGCTCGCGTTGTCGGCGAGCACGAGCGCCGCTACCGCGCTTCGATCAGGCTCCTGCATTTGGGCCTCAGTCGTCTGCACGACAATGTCGGCATGCGGGCCGAGGCGGTCAGGGTGCAGCTGCTCACGGGCGAGGCGGAGATCCGCACCCGCCAGGGACGCTTCGAGGACGCCCTGGATCTGTGTCTTGAGGCGATCGAACGAGGCCAGATGGTCGACGAGCCGCGGGCAATGGCACGTGCCTATATGACCCTCGACGAAGCTCTCATCTTCCTCGGGCGGATCGAGGAGGCCAAGCACTTCGGGCTCGCTCTCGAAATCTTCGAATCCCTCGGCAACCGCCCGGCCGTCGGAGCCGCGCTGCGCAACCTAGGGGCCGTGGCCTACTTCGAGGGCCGGTGGGACGATGCCGTCAGCATGTACCTGCGCGGCGCCGACGTCGCCCTGCGCTCGGGCGACATTGCCGGGGTGGCGATAAGCGACATGAACATCGGAGAGCTGTACGCGAACCAGGGCCGGCTCGAGGACGCCTATGGCGCACTTCGACGCGCCACGCGGACCTTCCAGGGCCTCGGGTATGCCACCTTGGAGCTCGCCGCTATCACCCAGCTCGGGCGTGTGGCCGCTGAGCTGGGTTTGGACGAAGAAGCCGTCAACCTTCTGCGAGAGGCGATCGATGTGGACGCGTCGGCAGGCGGACCGCTCGCAGGCATGGAGGCGAGGGGCTTCCTCGCAGAGACCCATGTACTCGCCGGCAGAGTCTCAGAGGCTCTCGAGGTCATTGCATCCGCGCGCGCCCGAGGCGGCTCGGCACTTAGGAGCACACCTGCCGGTGCACTTTTGGACCGCGTCGAGGCAAGCGCCCTAGCTGCGATCGGCGATCGCGACGGACTGGTTCAGCGGATCGATCGTGCCCTCCCAGGTGCGCGCGCTGCCGGGACCTATTTCGAGCTCTTCGTTCTCCTCGTGCTACGGGCCTCGCTTGAGGGCGGGCAAGAGGCGACCGAGCTGCTCGACGAGCGGGACAAGCTCATCGAGCAGCTCGGCATAGTCGCGGTTCCAGCTCTCGGCGACTTCCCTCTAGAGAACAGGTCCGTGGCCGAGAGCTTTTGAGGGCGACCAATGCCTACCCACGGGAGAAGGTAACGTCCCCGGCGCCGAAGAGCACCTGAGAAATAACGGTGTACTCAGTCCCGCCTACGTCGGTGTAGCTGTAGGAGTCGCTCTGGGAGCACCAGCCCGGATCCGCTGCGGTCGGAAGGTTGGACGGGTCGCATGGATACACCGGCGTTGGGCTGGCCGAGCCGATGGTCACCTCTGTGGGTTGACAAGCCGGTTGTGTTGGGTCCGATGACGCGTACGGCACGCAGTACGCGAGGTCGCCCCAGTCCACGTCGACGGTCGCAGTGAACGTCGATTCGTCCCCGGGGGCGCCTTGGAAGACAACCGACCCGGGTTGGCCAGGCGAACCTGTCGCTTGGAAGCCCACAAAGCTCTTGACTCCAGAGCTCAAAGCGATCGAGGCCGAGACTGGGTCGCCTGAGGGGGCAGATACGGAAGCCTGGTAGGGAACCGTCGGCGAAGTCACTACGAGCGTGAACAATTGGGTGGCCATCGTGCCGACGCCGTTAGAGGCGTCGATCTGGAAGCAGTACGTACCCGCCGTGGCCGCCGAGGTCACAGACCAGGTCCCGGTCCCGTCCCCGTTGTCGGTGAAAGTGATCCCTGCCGGCGGCGAGCTCAAACACTTCCCCCCGGGGCTCGCATCGAGTGAGAGGGAAGGTGTCGGCGAGCCTGTTGTCGTCACGGTGAAGGTAGTGGCTCCGGACCCCGGCAACGCCAAGATGGCGTCGTTATAGCTTGTGATCGCCGGGGGCTCGTTGACGGTGATCGTGTACTGCGCCGTGGCCGGCGCGCCAACGCCATTGGAGGCCTGGACGCACAGGTCATAAGTGCCGACATCGCTAGGTGCCGGCGAGCCGCTGAGGGTACCCGTGCCGTTGAGGTTGTCCGCGAAGTCCAGGTCGGAGGGCACGCTCGTGCAGTTGCCGGTGTAGGAGTCCGAGAGCGAAGGGGTCGGAGACCCCGTCGTGTCCACGGTGAAGCTTCCGGAGCTGCCGACCGTGAAGGTCTGGCTGCCCGATGTGGTGGTGATGGCCGGCGCCTCGTTGACCGTGATCTGGTACTCAGCTGTGGCAGCGGTTCCCACACCGTTGGAGGCCTGGACACAAAGGTTCCACACGCCGATGTCGCCCACCGTGGGCGTACCCGACAGGGTTGCAGTGCCATCACCGTTGTCTGCGAAGCTGAGATCGCCGGTGGGCACATTCGAAGTGCACCCGGAGTACGAGTCTGTGATCTTCGGTGTCGGGGAGCCACTTGTGTCCACCGTGAAGTTGCCTCCGGTCCCGACGGTGAACGTCGTGCTCCCGGTCGTGGTGGTGATAGCTGGCGGCTCGTTGATCGTGACGATGTACTTCTCGGTGACCGGTGTGCCGACGCCGTTAGTGGCTTGAACGCACAAGTTGTAGGTACCGACGTCATTGCTCCCGGCTGTGCCGGAAAGCGTGAGGGTCCCTGGAGCGGTCGCGAGCGTCAGGTTGTCGAGAGGCACACTCGTGGTGCAGCCGGAGTAGGAATCGGTGACAGTCGGCGTCGGCGAACCGGCCGCGTTCACTACGAAGCTCGAGTCGGTACCCACTGTGAACACCGGTGTCGTCGTGCTCGGGTTGGTCGACAGGCTGGGTACCTCGTTGATCGTGACCGTGTAATCCGCCGTGGCTGCCGTGCCGACACTGTTGTTGGCCTGGACGCAAAGGTTGTAGGTGCCGACATCGTTGGATCCCGGCGAACCTGAGAGCGTGACCGTGCCGGTTCCGTAGCTGATCTTCAGGTTGTCTGTAGGCACAGTCGTGCCGCACCCGCTATAGGAGTCAGTCACCGTCGGAGTCGGGAACCCGCTCGCGCTCGCCGTAAAGCTGCCGGAGCTACCGACAGTGAAGGTGGGGGCGGTCGTGGTCGGACTCGGGCTGATTGCCGGGGCTTGGTCGACTGCGAAGCTGAACGCCTCCGTTTTGGTCGTGTCGTCGTTGGAAGCCTGGATGCAAAGCGTGTAGGTACCCCCGGTGCCCGCCGCCGGTGTGCCGGCTAGGGTGCCGGTCCCGCTGCCAGAGGTGAAGCTCAAGCCGGTTGGCAACGCCGTCGGGCAGCTTGACGAGGAGTTGTCGGTGACCGTTGGGGTCGGGTAGCCGGTGGCATTCACACTGACGCTGGCCTCGGTGCCGACGGTAAAGGCCGGAATGGAGGTAGTCGTGATGGTCGGGGCCGAGTCCAGGTAGAACGTCGGCACGGCCGTGTCGTCGGCGTCGTTGTCGTTATCGCAGTTCGGGCCCGTAACCGAGACCGAGCCTGTCGAGGGCGAGTCGACTTGTATCTCGAGCTGGTCGAACTGGTCGGCAGCCGGTACCACCCCGGTGGAGACGACGGGGCAGTCGTTGGTGTCGCCCGGTGATTCGGTACCCGCGACCGGGACGCTGAAGGGCACGGTGTCGACAGTCGTCTCGATGCCCGAGGAGTTGGCGCGCCGAAGCACGAGGCTGCCGGACAGGGATCCTCTGGTCGAGTCGTTGCGCTTTAGGGGGATCGTGGCTTGGCTGAACACCCGCCCAGCGGTTAGCGAGTTCGTCCCGATGCTGAAGACGAGGCCTTCGTTGGGCTGGATCGTGTAGCCGGGCGAGGTCCTGGAGTTGACACAGACACCGGTTTCGGCCACGCCCTGTTTCGTGACGGTGCTGCCCACCGATGCGGCAGTAGAGGTCCCGGAGTAGCCCGATGAGTAGTAGGAGGCGCTGAAGGGGAGCAAGGGCGAGGTCGGGTTCGACACAGTCGAGCCCGAGCACGAGCCGTTTGCGAGCGAGAGAGACTGCGTCAGGTTCGTGCCGTTGGCACCTTCGTACTCGACGTACGGGCCTGTCTTTTGCTGGCCGCTCTTTTGGACATAGATGATCTTGTCCTGAGCCGGCGTTGTCGCAGACACGTTGCCGGTCAAGATCACGATTGGCGCGACGACGCTCGCGCCGGCGAAAAGGGTGCATACGACACCGACACGCCATCTCTTTCCGCTTGTTCGCACCTGCTCGCTCCTCGCTATCGATCCAGGACCGGACGAACCTCGATGACTGATTCGCAACCTGGGTCCCATCTCGGGTTTCTCCTCACAATTTCTCCGCGGGAGGCCGGATGCAGAACCGTTCGCAGCCACAGCCCCCCTCTTGGCTTGGCGGGCATGTTAACGCCCAGACCGACAATTGTCCAGGTTGTGCCACGGGTATGAGGGTGCACCGAGGTCCCGCGGTCGGCCGCTTCGACCTTCATCTGCTGGCACCGATGAGACACTTTCTATTCATTTGGGTCCAAAGGGCTCGGACCAGAGATGAATCGGCTTCGGAACGTACCCAGAACGCCCAGGCGCCCCCACCCAGATGGGCGGGGGCGCCTATTCGCGTCTTCTGCCGGGGGACCGAAGTCCCACCGGCGATCATTTGACTAGCTGGTGGTTGTCGTCGTCGAGACTCGCTTTGGGTGAATGCCGAGGGCGATGTCCTCGATGGCCTTCACGTCACCCTTGGCGATCCCGAGGTCCTTTGCCACCTGGGCGAGCTGGAACTTGTAGGTGTTGATCTGGCTCTCGTTGCCGGGGTAGCCCGCCGGTGTGAGGGCGAGGGCCTCGCTCGAAAGGTTCGTGGTCAGCGACGTTGCTGCACTGACCCTGGAGGTGATGTCGCTGAGCAGGTGCGTCGCATGGGTCGAGCTGAGCTCGCTGACCAACGGCGTGAGCTCGGTCGCAAGAGAGGTGTAGCCGGTCTCTGTCACCGAGTCGTTGTCAGCGGCCAGAACCAGGTTCACCTGGGCTGTCACCACGACATAGACCCTCTCGTCGCCGATCATGGCCTGGTGCACCGTGTCGAGCTCGGCGAAAGTTGTCGCCTGCTCGGCGTTGGTGGCGTCGGTGAGAAGAGCTGATTGTTCGTTCCCGATGATTGTTGCCAGGGACATGCGGTCAGACGACGTGACGTTGGCCGAGTTGGCTACCTCCGTCCCGAGCAGGACCAGTTGGACCTGACGGGCGACGATCGCGTGTTCCAGAGCCTGCTGTGCTTTCTGGAACCTTGTTGAGGTGCTGGCAGACCGGGTTTGGGCCTGTACCGACGAAGCGGAGATAAACAACAGACTCGCCGCCGCGATCAGGGCAATGACTAGTGCTTTGGTTGAGTGTCGTTTCATGACTCTATGT
>JBEKVJ010000096.1:0-13626 GCA_049514105.1 Acidimicrobiales bacterium | reverse complement strand
CTGGCCTTCGCCTGAGTACCTACGTACCAAGAGGTACGTAGACGGTCTCAGTACAAGCCTCTGTTCGCCTGCATTCGGCCGTGAATCTGACGTGCCCGCGGACTAGCAGTACTGACGTGTTTGTCATCGTCCGCGCCCCTTAGGAGGATCGTCGTAACGCTGCCACCTGCGCTTGTGTCCTCTGTTCACAAGACCCTGATTCGCAGGTTGCAGGGGACCTGAATGCGAGAGGTCTCCAGGGGTGAGCTAAGGGCTAAAGGCGTGAGCAACTGAAGCCGATGCAACACGAGGCCTAAAGGACATAGATGAAACTACTGGGGTGCAAGCAGAGTGGAAGAGGAGCGGGACTGCGTCGCGTGGCCAAGACGGCCGGTGTGCCACCGCTCGTCGTTGGAGCTCTGCTTGTTACGGCGTCGCCCGCGTTCGCCTTTGTCACCCCGCTTAGCAGCGCGGCTTTTACGACCGACTCCGAACCCGCCAGCTGGACCACCCCCGCAGTCGGGAGCAATGGCGCCTGCCTGACGGCCGGGCCGTCTACCACACAGAGCTCGATCCCGGACTGTAACCCGACGATCGACTCAGCCGGCAGTGGCGCTCTGCGTCTCACCACGAACGCAAACGACCTGGTCGGGTCCGTCTTCTACTCGGTCAGCTTGCCGACCTCCCAGGGCCTTGACGTCTCGTTCAACACCTACCAGTACGACGGCAGCGGGGCAGACGGGATCTCCTTTGGGCTCGCAGCGACAAACCCCGCCGACCCGACAGCTCCCGCGTCCGCCGGCGCTCTCGGTGGTGCCCTCGGGTATTCCACAAACGGAAGCACCGCAGGAGTTCCCTACGGCTATCTCGGTCTCGCTCTCGATGTCTACGGCAATTTCGAGAACTCGGCCTATGGCGGTTCCTCGTGCACGGTTCCGTCCGGACTCACCGCAGGCACCGCATACCCGGAATCGGTAACCGCCCGAGGTCCCGGCGACGGCACGACCGGCTATTGCATCCTAGGCACGACTGCATCGACCTATCAGCATGGCAACGGTGGCGGCAGTGGCGGTGACACCATAAGCAACCTTGGGACCACCCAGGGCTCGGGCGGCTACTACCTCGACAAGCAGTCGGCGACGAGCCGCTCAGGGCTTGCCGTGCCGGTCGAGATCGTCATCAATCCCTCCGCGAGCGCAGCAACCGCGCAGACCTCACTTTTGAGCGTACCGGCGCACTCCTGGTTCATCGCCTACGAGCCACTCGGGGCATCGAGCTGGCAAAGCATCTCTGGAGCGCTCCCGACCACCAGCAACAACACCGTTCTCGCCAATGACTTTCCCTCTGGGTGGATCGACCCCACGACCGGGATCCCCTATCAACTGACCTTCGGCTGGACGTCGTCGACCGGTGGCTCGACCGAGATCCACGAGGTGACTGGCCTCGGGGCGCAGAGCCTCAACGGTCCGATCCCGGTGCTCGCCGTGGGCAATGTGGACAACGAGAGCAGCGAGTTCCTCGCCGGCAACCAGGCCATTTACACGCTCTCTCCCTCGGTCGCTCTTGACGCCGGCAACGGCGGCAGCGAGTCGAGCGAGCTCACGCTCACCGACACCTTCCCGACCGGCATCACACCTGGAACGGCATCGGCCCCCAGCGACTGGTCGTGCCTGACGGCAAGCCAGGTCGTCACGTGCACCTACACGCCCTCGGCAGCAATAGCTGCGGGCACTTCACTTCCGAATGTGACCATCCCGGTAACCGTCTCCTCGGGGGCATCGGGGCCGCTTTCTGCTGTCGCACGTCTCTCCTCGATCGACGGTGACCCCGCGACAGCCACCGACACCGCCACGGTGACGAGCCTGACCGCCTCGCCGAGCCCCGCCGCGACCTCTTACGGCAACGCCGTGTCGCTTGCGGCCGCCGGCATTCCCGCCGCCGCGACTGGGACGGTGACGTTCAGCTCCGCTTTGACGACCCTGTGCTCGGTGAACTTGCCGACGCTCAGCTGCAGCACCTCGTCCAGCCTGAGCCCTGCGACCTACCCGGTCACAGCGACCTATTCCGGTGACGCCAACTACAACGGCGCGACGGCCAACACGAGTTTTACGATCGACAAGTCCTCGGCCTACTCGATGACTGCTTCGGCGAACCCGAGCTCGACCAACTACGGGAACTCGGTGTCTTTGTCGGTCGCCGGCCTTCCAGGTGGTGCGACAGGGACCGTCAGCTTCAAGTCGGCTGCGACGAGCCTGTGCTCGGTGATCTTGCCGGCGCTCAGTTGCAACACCTCGGCCACGCTCGGCGCCGCCGCTTACCCGGTCACAGCGACTTACTCCGGTGATGCCAACTACAACGGTGCGACAGCCGGCACGAGCTTTACGATCACCAAGGCGTCGACCGCGATGACAGCCTCGGCGAACCCGAGCTCGACCACGTACGCGAACTCAGTGTCGGTCTCGGTCGCCGGCCTTCCAGCGGGCGCAACAGGGACCATCACGTTCAAGTCAGGTACGACGACGCTTTGCACAGCGACCATGCCGGCGCTCAGCTGCAACACCTCGGCCATGCTCGACGCTGCAACCTACCCGGTAACAGCGACCTACTCCGGTGACGCGAACTACAGCGGCACGACTGCCGCCACGAGCTTTGCGATCACCAAGTCCTCGGCCTACTCGATGACCGCCGCCGCGAACCCGAGCTCGACCAACTACGGGAACTCGGTGTCCTTGTCGGTCTCCGGTCTGCCGTCGGCTGCGACAGGGACCGTCACATTCGAATCGGGAACGACGACGCTTTGTGCGACGAGTTTGCCGGCGCTCAGCTGCAACACCTCAGCCACGCTCGGCGCCGCCAGCTACCCCGTAACGGCCACCTACTCCGGTGACGCAAATTACAACGGCGCAACTGCCGGAACGAGCTTTACGATCAACAAGACCTCGACAGCGATGACCGCCGCGGCGAACCCGAGCTCGACTACGTACTCGAACTCGGTCTCGCTTTCGGACTCCGGCCTGCCATCAGATGCAACAGGGACGGTCACATTCGTGTCCGGTACCCAAACGCTGTGTTCGGTGAGCTTGCCGGCGCTCAGCTGCAACACCTCGTCCAGCCTCAGCCCTGCGATCTACCCGGTCACAGCGACCTACTCCGGTGACGCCAACTACAACGGCTCGACGGCCAGCACGAGCTTTACGATCAACAAGGCTTTGACCGCGATGACCGCCTCAGCGAACCCGACCTCAACCACGTACGGGAACTCGGTTTCGCTCTCGGTCTCGGGACTGGCGCCGGGTGCAACAGGGACCGTCACGTTCAAGTCGGGCACAACGACGCTGTGCTCGGCGAGCCTGCCGACGTCTAGCTGCAACACCTCGTCCAGCCTCAGCCCTGCGACCTACCCTGTCACAGCGACCTACTCCGGTGACGCCAATTACGCCGGCGCGACGGCCAGCACGAGCTTTGCGATCAACAAGTCGTCGGGCTACTCGATGACCGCCTCGGCGAACCCGAGCTCAACGTCGTACGGGAACTCGGTGTCGTTGTCGGTCAGCGGCCTGCCTGTTGGCGCCACAGGGACTGTCACGTTCAGTTCGGGCACTACGACGATTTGCTCGGCGAGCCTGCCGACGCTGAGCTGCAACACTTCAACCGTGCTGGGTGCCGCCACTTACCCGGTCACAGCGACCTACTCCGGTGATGCCAACTACATCGGCGCGACGGCCAGCACGAGCTTTTCGGTCAATAAGTTCGCCGGCTACTCGATGTCTGCCTCGGCGGCACCGAGTTCCACACCGCACGGCAATTCAGTCGCCCTGCTCGCCTCTGGACTGCCCGCTCAAGCGACGGGCTCGGTGAGTTTCACCTCCGGGACAACGACTCTGTGTTCGGCGAGCGTACTCAGTGGTGCCGCCAGCTGCCCGACTCAGTCGACGCTTGCGGCCGGCAGCTACCCGGTCACCGCCACCTACTCCGGGGATGCCAATTTCGTCGGATCCTCGGCAGGCACGAGCTTCACGATCTCTAAGTCGTCCGGCTACTCGATGACTGCTGCGGCGAACCCGGGCTCGACTTCCTACGGCAACTCCGTCTCGCTGACGGCCTCTGGCCTTCCCGGCGATGCCACGGGCACGGTGAGTTTCACTTCGGGCACGACGACGCTTTGCTCAGCTAGCTTGCCGGCGCTGAGCTGTAACACTTCGCCCACCTTGAGTGCCGCCAGGTACCCGGTCACGGCCAGCTACTCCGGCGACGCAAACTACAACGGGGCAACGGCCAGCACGAGCTTTGCGATCACCAAGTCGTCCGCATACTCGATGACAGCCTCCGCAAGCCCAGGCTCTGCCTCGTATGGGAACTCCGTCTCGGTCTCGGCGGCGGGCCTTCCCGCCGATGCAACGGGCACGATCACCTTTGCCTCGGGTACCGAGCTGCTCTGCACGGCCAGCTTGCCGGCTCTTAGCTGTAACACTTCGGCCGTGCTCGGCGCCGCCGCGTACCCGGTGACTGCCACCTACTCCGGTGACGCCAACTACAACGGCGCCTCGGCGAGCACGAGCTTTGTGATCACGACCTCGTCCACCTACGCCATGACCGCCTCGGCAAACCCGGGCTCGACCTCGTACGGTCACCGTGTTGTTCTCTCGGTCTCGGGCCTGCCCGGCGACGCCACGGGCACGGTCATGTTCAACTCGGGCACGACCTGGTTGTGCACGGCCAGCCTGCCGACCCTCAGCTGTGACAGCGCGGCCACGCTTGGCGCCGCCAAGTACAACGTCATTGCCACCTACTCCGGTGATGCGAACTACGAAGGATCTCAGGCTGAGACGAGCTTTGCGATCACGAAGTCGTCTGGCTTCTCCATGACCGCCGCGGCGGACCCGGCCTCGACACCGTATGGGAACGCCGTCTTGCTTTCGGTGGCAGGCCTTCCAGGCGACGCTACGGGCACGGTCAGGTTCAGTTCGGGCACGACGACACTGTGCAGCGCGAGCCTTCCGGCACTCAGCTGTGACACTTCGGCCAAGCTCGATGTCGACAGTTACGGCGTCACCGCCAGTTACTCGGGCAACGCCAACTACGTCGGCGCCTCGGCAGGAACCGGTTTTACAGTTACGAGGCTGGACTTTACAATGTCCGCCTCAACCTCGGATCCGACCACCTACGACCACCCCGTTGTTCTCTATGTGTCCGGCGTTCCTGCCGACGCCACCGGTCAGGTCACTTTCCGCTCCGGCACGACGATCTTGTGTGAGGCCAGTCTTCCGGCGCGCAGCTGCGACACCTCGGCCAGTCTCGCTGTCGGTGCCTACGGTGTCACCGCCACGTACTCGGGCGATCCGAGGTACGCGGGCACATCGGCCGTGACCAGCTTTTCGATCGCGAAGGTTCTGGTTGACACGATGACCGCCTCGGCCACGCCGAGCCTGGCTCGCTTCGGGGCGACGGTCACGCTTTCGGCGAAGGGTCTTCCCGTTCGCGCGACCGGAGCAGTCGCGTTCAAATGGCGCTCGGTCGTCCTCTGCTCGTCGGCGGTATCTCGCGGTGGCGCTTCCTGCTCGCCTGCAAAGAGCCTCGAGGTTCGCCGCTACGGCGTAGTTGCCACATATGGTGGCGACAAGGACGACGCCCCGGCCGAAGCCAAGACATCTTTCACTCTGATCCGATTGCTGTCGGTCATGCGCGCCAAGGCCTCACCGGCGACGGCCCCGTTCGGCCACCACGTCGAGCTCTGGGCCATCGGCCTTTCGAGCAGGGCGTCCGGCTCGATCAAGTTCACCGAGGCCGGGGTGCTGCTTTGCACGGCGACATTGCCCTCGGTCTCGTGTGAGGCGCCGTCGAATCTCGCCAGCAACCACTACGCCGTCACGGCGTCGTACTCCGGTAGCAGCGACTTCTCCGCCGCGACGGCGCACACCGCATTTAGTGTTCGCGCGCGAGTCGCTGCAAGTGACGTGACTCTTTATACCTCCGTCGGTCGACCGGTCTCGACCGGTCTCCCTGTTCCTTTCGGCACCGGCCCGTTCAGCCTCGAGCTGGTCGGTCGGTCGATCCAGCCTGATGGCACCTGCACGATGACGCGCTCGGGCCGTTTCCGCTTTGTCCCCGCCCCCAGATTCGTCGGCACGGCGAGCTGTAGCTACGTCGTCCACAGCCCCGACGGGGCCACGTCGGCACCGGCGTCGGTGAAGATCTTCGTGACGAGCGCGGGCAGCGCGATCCCACCGGCCCACACCGGTGAGCCCTGGGCCGGGTCGTTGTATTGGCGGCTAGTAGGCATGATCGCCCTAGGTGGCGCCGCCCTGATCATGCTCGGATTCCGCCGCCGCAGAGGCCTCCGGCGCGTGTGAGGCGGGGGATCGGGGCTTCGGCTCTGGTCGCGGCAGGTGTCCTTCTTGTCGCCAGCGCGTGCGCCGCGACCTTGTACCCGTGGTGGTGGAGTCAACGACAGATCTCTGCTGCCCGCTCGCTCGTAGCCTCCGCTCCGGACGAGGTCGAGCAGCCCGAGTCGGCTGCTGGGCACGCGAACGCATGCACACAAGCGGTCCGCAAGAGCGTCGTCTCCGGCGTCCTTGTCATACCGGCGATCGGGCTTGTTGCCCCTGTGATCGAAGGCATATCCGATCCTGTGCTCGACCTAGCCGTTGGCCACGACCCTGCCAGCCCAATCCCCGGGGCCGCCGGCGAGGCGATCCTCGAGGCCCATGACGTCAGCTATTTTTCTGCCCTTGACCAGCTGCGCCGGGGCGACGAGGTCATCTGGGCGGTCGGGTGTCGCCGTTGGGTGTTCAAGACGATCTCGACGACAGTAGCTAGCCCGGGCACGGTTTTGGCCACTCCGTCTAACGGGTTCGGTCTCGCTCTTGTCACGTGTTGGCCCAGCGACGCTTTGTGGTGGACGCCCAATAGGTTCGTCGTCGAGACGATCCTCAGCTCGGTCTCGAGTGCCGCGGCGCCGCGTCGTGCGCCGAAGGTGACACCGGTCGAACTCGCCGTGCCCGCCCCGCCGAGCCTTCTTCGTCTCGGACTCGGTCTCGACGACAACGCTGTCGTTCTTGGCACGCTGCGGGTGACTGGGTCTCCCGCCGTGCAATGGCGTCTCGGCCCAGGCCCTCTCGACGCGGCCCGCGTTGGGCTAGAGGCGTACTTCGCGCTCCGGCGCACCGTTGAGGCCCAGAACCACCTCTGGTGGTCAAAGCTCGCTCTTCCCGACGTCGCACTTCCACCGTCGTGGTCGGCCTCAGGCGTCGTTGACACCGTCGTGCAAGCTGAGGGCGAACGGATCGAGGACGTGAAGCTCGAATCGACAGGCGAGAGCGTTGTCCTCGTCGTGCATGGTCGCGACCTAGTGGCCTCCCAGGTCTCAAGCTGAGCGAGAAGGACGACGCCAGCCTTCGAACACCGAGCGGACCGATCGAGCGGTGCTCAGCGCCCGAGGGCGATGACCGGCGTGATGGCGTCGCGCAAGGGCGGCTCCTTCGTGCCGACCCAGGGCTGGGACGGCTCGAAGTCGCGCCTCGTGTTTGAAAACGCCGTGCACGCCAGCACACGAGTTTGCGCTTCCCGTCCTTTGCCAACCGTCAGGCTCAGCCGGAACCGGCTCGCCTCTTCCACTCCGATTGACTTAGACGTCGCCTTGAACGCGCCGAGGCTGGCACCGCGAGATGGCACCTCGAGATTGAACCCGGCGCCGGAGACCGAGGCCGGCACGGTCGCGACAAACGACTCTGCGACGGGGCGGCTCTGCGGGCTAGCGCCCAGCAAGAGCACCGTGCCGGTGACCTTGCCGGTGATCGGGCTCATCTTGGCCAGGGCTGATGCGACGGCGCGGGGGAAATTGACCTCGGTCTGGAATCCCGACACGAAAAAGGCGTGGCCCAAAGCAGGCCTCGCGGGCGAGATCCTGGCCGTTGCCCGTACATGCATGACGATCGGTGTCTCGACCGGGTCCGGGCAATAGAGCTGGTAGGTGCCGGTCAAAACCGGTGCTTTCGACTTCTCGGGGAGTGTGGCCGAGGCGCGAACACCGAGGGCCCCCAGCACGAGGAGCGTGCCGATCAACAAGCTCACGCCCCGGAGCCCGCTACGACGGCGTCTGGGCACACAACCGAAGCTACTCCCTATGAGGACCCACCCTTTACGGCCTCGGCGATGGAGCGTTCCCAATGGCTGAGGAATGCCGGATAGTTCCTCGCGAACCGCTCCAGAGAGTCGTTTGCACCCGTGCTGAGTGACGTGAGGTCGTAGCTGACAGTCGCCTCCGTTCCCTTACCGGAGCTCTCGCAGGCGACGGTGACAAGACCACAGCGTTCGCCGGGTGTCGTCAGCGCATATTTGATCGAGCGTCCAGGTTTGCAGCAGGTGACTGTCCATATCGTCTCCCTGCCGCTATGAAGTGTCCGAAAGACGGTGCCTGGCGCGGTTTCGTCTTCGCCGGGTGCCAAGAAGCTGGGGTCCCACCCATCTGCCCAGGTGCGCTCCCCGCTCGGGGTGAACATGACGAAAGCCTGTTCTCTCAAAAGCGCGACCGCGACGGTGCCGGTCAAGCTCACTCGTGCACAAATGTCGGCACTCATCGACTCGGCCTCCTCCTATCAATCTCTTGCAAGCGATGGCTGTCGGCGGTCGACAGATCCAGGCCGTAGACCTCTTTGAGCTTCTCGATCGTGGCAATAGTGACGTCGTCGAAGGGCAGTTTCTGATCGAAAGCGTGCAGCACGATGCCTTCGAGCAAGTCTCCGAGTGAGATGTCGAGGTACTCGGCGAGCCCCTTTAAGACCTTCAGGAGCCTGCGCTCCATGCGTACGCCTGACTGTACCCGCTCAATTGGTACCACAGTACCATGGTACTACAAGAGCCTGAGACGGATCGGCGGGGCGCGTCCTAGCTCGCCGACCGACGACCAAGTTGTCGGTCCTCTACATCGCCGGTTCGGAGAGAGTTTTGCAGCCGGTTGCCGACGCCCGAGAGACTCCGTGTGGGGACCTGAGCGCTAGCGCTTCAATTACCTCAGGCCTCAGGTCCCGGTGCGGTCTCTTTGCGAGATCGCACCCGAGACACGCGCTCGGGCAGGCCCGGGGCGACGAGTCAAGTCCGCGCCATGATCCTCGCCACTTCTCAAAGCCAGCAGGTCTGCGCGTGCTCGGGCCACTCGGGACCGGATCGTCCCGACGGCACACCCGCTCACCTCGGCGGCGTCCGCATAGGACAGTCCAAGGATCTGGGTCAGCAGTATCGCAAGTCTCCGGTCTTCGTCCAGCTCGCGAATCAGGCTGTCGAGCTCGGTCCAATTCTCAGGGTCTGGCGCCTGAGCAGGGCCAGGCGACTCGCGGTCGAGTTCGGAGAGCCTCAGCTGCCGTCTGGCGACCCGCAGTGCCGTCCGGCGTGCGATGACGAGCAACCAAGTCCGTGCGGACGACTCACCTCTAAAAGACGGCAGGGCGCGCCAAGAGGCCAAGTAGGTCTCCTGCGTGGCGTCATCAGCGTCGGCGCGACCGATCAGGTAGGCGCAGAACCGCCAGACCTCCGGCTGGGAACCTCGGATGAAGGCCGCGAAAGCGCTCTCATCGCCCGCCCGCGCCTCGAGCAGAAGTTGGCTCATCTCATCGATCGGCTGACAATAACGTCGGCGCGCCTCGACAACAAGGCGGTGAGGATCGGGAACTTCGGCGGTCTGAGCGGCCACTAACTACACGATAAGAGATCGACCCGCGCCGTCGAGTTGCCGCGGGATGAACCGGGGGATCGGACCTTCATGGGGGGAATGGGCAGTTCATCGTTGCAGACGACGAACGCGACCATCGTCTCCGCGTTCCAGTCGGCCCTGCTCCACCAGGCCCTCGTGGTCCTCGTTATCATCGCCTTTTTGGCGATCGCCTGGAACGTTCTGCGATCGATGCAATTGCGCCGGGCAACGAGCGGGCAGGCTCAGGCGGCATCGGAGCCCGCCATGAGCGAACCGGCAGCCCGGCGCTTGCTTCGGATCGCTTTCGGGTGCATCTGGTTGTTCGACGGATTCCTCCAGGTCCAGGTCTCGATGCCGCTCGGGCTGCCCTCCGGCGTGCTCCAGCCGGCCGGCGCTTCATCTCCGCCATGGGTACGCAGCCTTGTCGGAGTCGGCGTGACAATCTGGAACAACCATCCGATACCCGCCGCGACCTCGGTCGTATGGATACAGGTAGGCATCGGTGTCTGGCTCCTCGTGGCGCCGCGCGGGAATTGGTCGCGGTTGGCGGGCCTCGCGAGCGCCGTCTGGGGCCTTATTATCTGGGTCTTTGGTGAGGCGTTCGGGTCCATCTTCGGTCCTGGGCTTAGCTGGCTTTTCGGGGCGCCCGGTGCCGCCTTTTTCTACGTCGTGGCCGGAGTACTGGTCGCGTGTCCGGAACGGATCTGGGCGGGCCGGCGCCTTGGGCGGGGCATCCTTGGCGCGAGTGGTCTCTTCTTCTTGGGGATGGCAACTCTCCAGGCATGGCCCGGGAGAGGTTTCTGGCAGGGCCAGGCAAACCCGCATGTGGTCCCCGGCACGCTGACCGCAATGGTGCAGGGGATGTCACAGACGCCCCAGCCGGGCTTCTTTTCTTCTACGGTGTCGAGCTTCGCCTCTTTCGATGCCGCCCACGGGTGGGCCGTCAACCTGTTCGTTGTCGTCGTGCTCGCTGTGATCGGGGCAGCGTTGCTGACAGGGAGGCGACAGGTCGTCTTTGTGGCGGTCGTGCTAGCGACATTTTTTTGCCTCGCAGACTGGATCGTCATCGAGGACCTGGGTTTCCTAGGCGGCGTCGGCACTGATCCGAACAGCATGATCCCGATGACGGTGATCTTCGTCTCCGGCTACGTAGCGATGACTCGTGTTCTGGTCCCTTCACAGGCCGAGTCGGCCGTGACGGGGGCTGAGTCAGCACAAACATGGCGCGAACGTCTCCTTGCCCGCCCGGCCTATTTCTTCCGCAGCCTGGCCGCCCTCGGCGCGATTGGTGTCGTTTTGCTCGGAGCCGCTCCGATGGCATTTGCGGCCACCAATCCCCTCGCCGATCCGATCCTCAACGAGGCGATCGACGGGACCCCGAATGCCACCAACTTCCCGGCCCCACAGTTCAGTCTCCTCGACCAGTACGGTAAATCCGTGTCGCTGCGGAGCCTTCACGGCTACGCCGTCGCCGTCACATTCCTCGACCCTGTCTGCACGACCGATTGCCCGCTCATCGCCCAGGAGTTCCACGCCGCAGACCAGATGCTTGGTGCTCAGTCCCGACGGACGCTGTTCATCGCCATCGTTGCCAACCCGATCTACCGATCCGTGGTCGTGATGCGCGCCTTCGACGACGACGAGGGGCTCCAGCACGTGAAGAACTGGCTCTACCTCACCGGATCTGTCCGCCAGCTGGAGCGGACCTGGAACAACTACGGCATAGAAGACCAGGTGGAGCCAGCCGGGTCGATGGTCGCCCACTCCGAGATCGCCTATGTCATAGACCCCTCCGGGCACACTCGCTATGTACTAGACGCCGACCCAGGACCGGGGACGACTTCGTTGCAGTCGTCGTTCGCCGGACTCCTCGCGGGCGAGATCCGCCACGTGCTCGCCCAGCCATGACCAACGCCAGACTCCGTCGGCTCGCATGCCATTCACTAGGCGCTGCTTTGGCCCTGGTTCTGGTCGTCAGCGCCACGACACTGCTCGGGCCTTCGACCCGGGCGAGCGCCGCTGGCAGTTCGCCCGGGTCCTCATCGCGGACGGACGCCCCGCTCGAGGCCTCGATGACCGCGACGAGCGGGACGTGGGTCGACTTGCCGATGGGTGATCTCGACCAGTCGGCGAACACGTTCTGGCAGCTGCTCCATCTAGCGCCGAAAGGCTCACGCTGGAGCCTTGTCACCCCACCCGGGTTCGCCGACAACGGCGGGCTCGTTGTCGCACAGGCTGGCGCGTCATTGATAAGCGGCTTTCTGGCCAGTGCGAGGATCGGATTCTCTCCCATGGCCGCGAGTTCGGACGGAGGCCAACAGTGGTCCCCGGGCATTCTTTCGGGCCCGCTCGCAGTCGATCCTGACGCCCTCGCCGGCGCGTCTGACGGCCGCGTTCTCGCGCTCGGCGGTAAGCCGGCGACGGTCGTCCTCTCCGACCGCGGTGGCCTGTCCAGCTGGCAGCGCGTCGTCTCGGCTCGTCATCTCGAAGCCTCGCCGGCGGGACGCGCGTGCGACATCACGGCACTTACGGCCGTGTCCTTCTCGCCCGACGGTCAGATTCTCGTGGGCACGTCGTGCTCACGACCGGGCAGGGTCGGTGTCTTCGAGGACTCGGCTAGAGGCTGGGCGCCAGCGGGACCTTTGCTCCCCGGGGTCGTCAAGTCGGCGACCACGAGCGTGCTCAGACTGCGCGCGTTCGAGGGCGGGGTTTCCGCTCTCATCGCCACCTACTCCGGCGGGCGCACAGAGCTGTACGGCTCGAGTCTTCGTGGTCGTTCAAGCTGGTCGACCCCGGTCGAAGTGGCGATAACAGGAGGCGGACAGTTGAAAGCTTCGGGCATCTCGGCCGACGGCGGGCTCGTCGTGCTGGTAAAGGCTGCCAAAGGACCTGTCGCCGAATGTCTTGCTGGGGGTGCTCGGGCATGGCTACAGCTTCCGAGGCCACCGGCTCAGGTCTCGGCTATCTCCTATGAGGAAGGGGGAAGGATCGATGCCTTCGCCGTTGACCACAGCCGGTTGACGATTTACCGTCTCGCCGAGACCGGCTCGCGCTGGCTGCGCGCCCAGGTGATGCAGGTGCCGATCCAGTATGGCTCGTCAAGCTGACGGCGCTCTGGGGCCTGTCCTTAGAGCGGCAAGGTCGGTCCCGCCCAGGCCCGGCCTTCAAAGGGGGAAGGGAGGGCAAAGCACTTGAGCTACGTGATCGACCACTGGTCGTTCGACCCGTTCCTCATCGTCGTCGCGCTCGTCGTCGTCTGGCACGAGATCGGTCTGCGTCACCTGCGCCTGCGCTCGAGCAAGGAGCGGACACGCAGACGACGGGCGCGGTCGTTCCTCTTCTACGCAGGATTGGCCGTTCTGTTGTTAGCAGTGGACTCGCCCATCGACTACTGGGCGGACTACTACTTCTTCGTCCACATGATCGAGCACATCTTGATCATGTTCTTCGCCCCGATCTTGATTGTCGCGGGTGCGCCATGGCTGCCCGTTATCCACGGCCTGCCCGTCAAGGTTCGTCGCGTCGTCGGCAGAGCCGTCCTGCTCGGGGCCTGGGCCCGGCCACTTCGCGCAGTCGGGCGCTTTATGACAAGCGGCGCCGTCGCGATCGTCGCCTTCGATGTCGTCATGGTGATCTGGCATGTCCCGGCAATGTACGACCTCGCCGAGAACAACCAGTACGTGCACATATGGCTGATGCACTCGAGCTTTTTCGTGAGCGGGGTGTTCTTCTGGCTGCAGATCATCCCGTCGTATCCGATCAAGCCCAAGCTCGGCACAGCCGGCCAGATCTTCGCCATCATCAGCACGAACGTGTTGATGTTCGTTCTCGCCATGGCCCTCAGCATTTTCACGGCGAGCTCGTGGTACAGCGTGTACAACAACCTCCCAACTGTGACGCTCTCGCCCTTTGCCGACCAGCAGATCGGTGCCGCCATTCTCTGGGTGTGCGGTGATTTCTGG
>JBEKVJ010000095.1:0-13732 GCA_049514105.1 Acidimicrobiales bacterium | reverse complement strand
ACGCGTCGTTCGCATCGGACTCGATCAGGGCACGCAGCCGGCTTACCAGAGTCGAGAGGCTCCTGCGGCTTGCGCGTCCCGGTCCCCAGATCCGCTCGATCAACACCTGGCGAGTGAGCAGCCGCCCCGGCGTCTCCAGGAGCGCCTCGAGCAGGATGAACTCGCGCCGCGGAAGCTCGATTGGTTTATCCCGGAGAAGTACCTCGTGCCTCGCCCGGTCAAGGCTGAGATCGCCGACCTTGAGGATGTCCGGCCCTACTTGACCGCTTTGGTCTGGCATGCCGCTTCGCGACGATCCGAACCGAGGCCCTGTGATTCGTGCCGGCTGGGCTCGGGTGTTCCGACCACTCTGAACGTCGGTCTCGGGCACGGGCTGGCGTTCGCCGGACGGGTACCTCTCGCACGGATGCGGTGCGGAATGCTTGATCGTCGGCCTGTTGCTACGGCGGAGCACGGCCCTGACACGAGCGACCAGTTCGCTCATACCATAGGGTTCGGCAATGAAGTCGTCCGCGCCCAGCTCCATTGCAACGACGACGTCAATCTCGTCAGTTCGCGGACTCAACACGATGATCGGAACCTCCGACCCGGCTTTGCGCAGGCGGCGACACACGTCGATGCCCGGCATGCCCGGAAGGATCGCATACACGAGCAGCAGATCGGGCATCTGTTGGGCCATCAGCGCGAAGCCTGCCGGACCGTTGCCGGCGTACCGAATAGCGAAACCCTGCTGTTCAAGCCTCGCCGTCATCTTGAGGGCTCGCTTCTCATCATCGTCGATGACGAGGAGTCGAGCGATGCGCTGCGGTCCGACATTTCGAGCGATAGCGCCTGAACGGGGTGCCATGAGATTGACGCTAGGCGGACAGTCTGACTAGATAACTAACGGATGATTAATGACCGTCCAACGGTTGGCAACAAATTGGCAAAGAAGCGGTGAACTCGCTATCTACAGGCCAGTTGATTCCCTTGCGTGGTGTAAAAGGGGGAGCTCCATCCTGAGGTGGGGCCATCGAGCGATCTTCGAATGCGCAGAATCATCGGATTCGAATCGCACCGAGCAGCCCGGCGATGGTCCCGGCGATCTCGGTGCAAGTTAACGGTAGGTGTCGGCGAGGATTCATAATGGCGCTACGCGGACATCCCAGCGCTGAAGACCGTGCGCATGACGCAGGGAAACGGGGCCTCAAGCAACGTATCTGCGCGCGATATCGCCGTCGACAAATCAGAAATGTCGCCGTGTTGATGAATTTTCCGCGCTTTGTGCGCCTCTGGCTTGCCCTGGACAATTGCTCCATGCGACAGTGAGAGTGTGACCGCTGCCGCCTGGAGAGCCGATCTCGTCGCGTCCGATCCTCATTACTACTTCTAGAGATAGGGAAGTCTCATGCGAACGTCGCGCTGGGCAAGATCCGCTTTACTGACAGCGGTAGCACTCTTGGCGTTGGGGGCGTCTCTAATGGTCGGCGTGAGTGCTTCCTTCGCCGGATCCTCCGCCCCCCCCTTTGAACCCGACGCAGGTGCCGCAAGCTACGGCAGCCTCGCCTTCTACGACGCTGCTGGCAACCAGGTCACCAGCGGGACCGGCGATCTGAGCAGCCCGTTCGCCTACGTCGTCGCCAGCACGGCTGCCGACACGAACGCAAAGACCGCCACCGTCTTCTTCGCCAACCCTCAGCATGGCGTCGCGACGGGCTTGTGGGTCACCACGGACGAAGCAGCGACGCAATTCAACCCCGCCAGTGTTCTGCCTGCGGGCACGCCCGCCGACGTCGAGGCCTTCGCCCCTGCGGATCCGGTCGCTGCCAGCTCGGCTGCCGACGTCACGAGCTGGCTGGCGGCGAACGCCTCCGGTATCGATACCACAGCCGGTTATGCCAACACCATCCAGGTCCGTATTCAAGACTCGGGAGGGGGCGGCGCTGGCAACTTGGGCAGCAGCACCTATTGGAGAACCGACGTCGGCTACAACACGACATCGTCGGCGATCACTGTCGATGGCACCACGTTGCCGGCCAACGGCTGGGCGGTCCTGTACCCGGTCATTACCGACAACTACACGGTGTTGACGACGTCGGCGAGCGGGGGGACCCTCACCGCGGGTAACCCGATCACTCTGACGGCCACCGTGACGCCGAACAGTGTAAACACCGGCTCAGTACAGTTCTTCGACAACGGCACCCTGCTGACAGGCGGTACGGCGACCGGGACCTCCGGGACGTTCACATACACCTACACACCCTCGGGCATCGGCGCACAGAACTACACGGCGACCTTCCTCCCCACCAGTGGGCCGGGTTCGACCTCCACGACGACGGTTCAGGTCAGCGTGCCGCTGATCGCAACGACGACGACTTTGGCCGCCACCTCGAGCACCATCAACTTCGGAGCGTCAGACACCCTCACAGCGACTGTCAGTGCCGCTGACAACAGCACTACAGGTGTGACCGGTTCGGTCGAATTCCTGACCGGCAGCACCTCGATTACGGGCTGCACCGCTCAGGCCACCGCGTTGAGCGGTGCAGGCACCATGGCTTCACCGGGCGTTGGTACTGCGACTTGCACGACCACGTCCCTGCCTTCGGGCAGCGACAGCATCACGGCCGTCTTTACCCCGACTAGCAACTCCTACGCCACGTCGACTTCGTCCCCAGCCATCGTCACGGTCGGGATCGGGACAACGACCGCGCTGTCGGCCAGCTCGAGCACCCTTTCCGACGGGGCTTCGGACATCTTCACCGCTACAGTCAGCGCGGCCGACAACAGCGCTTCGGGTGTGACCGGGTCGGTCGAGTTCCTGGACGGCAGCATCCCGATCGCGAGCTGCACGGCTCAGGCCACGACGGTAAGCGGTGCAGGCACCATGGCTTCTCCAGGCGTTGGTACGGCGGGCTGCACCACTGGCTATCTGCCGTCGGGCAGCGAGAGCATCACTGCCGTTTTCAACCCGACCGGCAGCACGTACGCCACGTCGACGTCGTCCGCAGTCATGGTAACGGTGCAGCAGACCGGAGTCGCGACGGCACTGCTGTCCAGCTCGAGCGGTATCGACTATGGGGATTCGGAAACCTTCACCGCTACCGTCAGCGCTGCCGACAACAGCACCACCGGCGTGACCGGGTCGGTCGAATTCCTGAATGGCACCGAAGCGATCGCGGACTGCACGGCTCAGGCCACCACGGTGAACGGCGCGGGCACGGTGGCTTCGCCCGGCGTTGGTACCGCGACGTGCGCCACCAGTGCCCTGCCAAAGGGCAGCAATAGCGTTACCGCCGTCTTCACCCCGACCAGCAACTCGTACGCTACGTTGACGTCGCCCGCAGTCGGCGTCACGGTGAGACAAGCCTCCACCACCACAGTTGTCAGCTTCTCGTCCGATTGGATCACCTATGGCGACGAAGGGGGCGAGATCCTGTCGGTCAGCGTCTCACCCGAATTCGCCGGTTCGGCGCCAGCGGGAACGGTCACGGTGACGGACTTAACCTCGACGTTGTGTGCAATCACGTTGTCTGGCGCGACGGGCTCGTGCCCGTTGTCGGCTAGCCAGCTCGACGTCGGGAGCTACTACGGTCTCACCGCGAGTTACGCCGGCAGCACCGATTTCGCGGGCTCTTCTGACGCGACAGCCGAGAGCCTAACCGTCGTGCCAGCTTCCTCGGCGACAACGCTTTCGATCTCTGCAGCGAAGGTCCCCTACGGGCACGAAGGCACCGAGAAACTGTCAGTCAGTCTCCGGCCCCAGTTCTCTGGCTCGACGCCGACCGGGATCGTTACGGTCAGCGAGTCGAGTAGGAGGTTGTGTGCGATCAGCCTCTCGGCCCGGGCAGGTTCTTGCACCCTGTCGGCGAGGAGCCTCCCTCCGGGCAGCTACGGCCTTGTGGCCACCTATACGGGAAGCTTGGAGTTCAACTCCTCTGCTTCCGCGAAGCAACGTCTTACGGTCTCAAAGGAGACGTCGAAGGTGGCCCTCAAGCTGTCGTCCGCGAAGGTCACTCTCGGCCAGGAAACCTCCGAGCACATCTCCGTCAACGTCTCGCCGGAGTTCGCCGGCCCGGCACCGACCGGCAAGGTGACGGTTAAGAGTTCATCGAACACGATTTGTGTGATCTCGCTCTCTTCTTCTGGCAAGGGTTCGTGCACCCTGTCGGCGAACAAGCTCTCGGCAGGCACGTACGGACTCGTTGCCAGCTACGGCGGGAGCAGCGACTTCGACACGTCCGGATCGACAAAGGAGACCCTCAAAGTCGTCAAATGAGAATCCGGCCCTGCACAAAAGTGAGAACGGAAAACTGACGCTCCGAAATGCGTCTCGTCCGAGGCATGTCCGCGAGACAACGGAGGTCTGAGGAAAGCTGGTCAATCTCAGCGATGAGTGCTTGGCCTCGTGGGACGCCGACGCCGGTGATCCTTCGAACCTCTGCGGCGGGCAATGGTCCTCGTTTGCTGTATGTCATGGCCGACGGGACTGCCGCGGCGGTCTTTTCGAGGCGTTCGCGGCTCGGCGGCCGCGCTCACCGGTGATGAGCGCGGCCCGGATGGCGCGACCAGAGGGCTGACTCATTACCGAACTCTGCTCAGAGGAAAAGTGCATGGATAGTAGGTGTCCCAAGAACATATGCCGATTGGCACCACGGGCGCGATGGCCAAAGAGTGTGACGGATGATTAGCAGTCGCTCACAGATTGGCAACAAGTTGGTGAACGAAGAGCGAAGTTGATAGTTAATATCGATGAATTCTCGGCCTTTTCTCTTCTCTTACTTGCTCTAACTATGCTCTCATGCAACAGTGAGAGCGTGCCGATCGAAGTAGGCGGCTGATCCGAGGAATTGGGACCCAATTGCTTGAGCAGTCTGGACGTCCCCCGGCGTTCGCACCAACAGTGCCTCCCGGACCAGTCGCGCCAGCCGTACCTAGGCGGAGCCGGGATGACGAGGGAGAGAATCAAACACTTCGTCGCTGGGCCGGGCCTGGACCGATTCTTTTCGTCCTTGATACCTTCTACTAGACATAGGGAAGTCTTATGCGAACGTTGCGTTGGGCAAGATCTGCAGCACTCACGGGGATAGCACTCGTGGTGTTGGGGGTACCTCTGGTGGTCGGAGTTGGCGTGTCTTTCGCCGGGGGGTCAGCTCCCCCCTTTGAACCGGATCCCGGTGCGACAGGCTACGGCAGCCTCGCCTTCTACGACTCTGCCGGCAATCAGGTCACCAGCGGGACGGGCGACCTGAGCAGCCCGTTCGCCTACGTCGTGGCCAGCACGGCTGCCGACACGAACGCAAAGATCGCCACCGTCTACTTCGCCAACCCACAAAAGGGCGTCGCGACCGGCCTTTGGGTTACCACGAACGAGGCGGCGAGTCAGTTCAGCCCCGCCAGCGATCTGCCTTCAGGCACGCCAGCCGATGTGAAGGCCCTCGCACCCACGGATCCGGTCGCGGCGACATCGGCTGCCAACATCACCAGCTGGCTGGCGGCGAACGCCTCCGGCCTCGACACCAACCCGGGCTACGCCATGACCATCCAGGTCCGCCTCCAGGACTCGGGTGGGGGCGGTGCCGGCAATTTGGGAAGCCTCACCTACTGGAGAACCGATATCGGGTACAACACCTCTTCGTCGCCTACGACCGTAGACGGCACGACGGTTCCCGCTAACGGCTGGGCTGTGCTGTACCCGATTCTCGCCGACAACTACACGACGCTCACGACCTCTGCGACCGGGGGGAATCTCATCCTGAATAGCCCGATCACCCTGACCGCCAGCGTGGCGCCGACCACGGTTTCTGGGTCCGTCCAGTTCTTCGACAACGGAACCTTGCTGAACACCTCGACCACTCCGGGCTCAGGAACCTACACCTACACCTACACACCGACGGCCACCGGCACGCAGGACTACTCGGCGACCTTCCTTCCCACGAGCGGGTCAGGTTCGAGCGCGACCGGAGTGACGGTTCAAGTCATCACAGGGCAGCCCCCAACCATCACCGAGATCTCGCCGACGCCACTCGGCCAGGGTGCATCCAGCATCCCCATCAGTATCACCGGCACTGGGTTCCTGGCGGGGGCCACGGTTAGTGTCGCCGGAAGCAACTTCTCTTCGTCTGGAGTGAGCTTTTCGTCAGTGAGCGTGGTCGACTCCACCACCCTGACTGCCAAGGCGACGGTGTCGTCGTACACGAAGGTTGGACCTGCCACCGTCACCGTTGCCGACTCGGCAGGCTCAGGTTCGTGCACTACTTGTCTCTCCATCGTCGCCGCCCCTTCTGTGAAGTCGATCTGGCCGCCGTCACTTATCGGCGCGTCGAAGTCCGTGACGATCACAGGCGCGAGTTTTGCGAGCGGAGCGATTCTCACAGGTCCAAACAGGGTGACGTTCAGCAAAGTCAAGGTTGTGAGCTCCACGAAGATCACCGCTGTCGAGAAGGTGGCCTCCGGAGCGAAGGCGGGCAAGCACCAGCCGATCACCGTTGCCAACGGTGTCCTCGGCGGTGACGGCCGGGGAAGCTCCAATGTCCTTACCATCTTTGCCGCCCCGACGGTGAAGTCGATCGTGCCGTCGTCACTGAAACCAGGGGCGTCGAAGGCTGTGACTATCACAGGCACCGGCTTCGAAAGCGGAGCAACCGTGACGGGTCCCACTCGAGTGAAGTTCAGCAGAGTCAAGGTTGTGAGTTCCACGAAGATCACCGCTACCGTGAAGGTGGCCTCGAACGCAAAGGCAGCCAAGCACCTATCGGTCACCGTTATCAATGGTATCGGCGACGGTGGGGGCCGAGGAACCGGCAAGGTCTTGACCATCACCTGACGTCGCCTCGGCGACGACCAGTCACAACAACCCACCGCCAGGCCCGGTCCTGCCGGCATCCTCCACGGAGGCTTCTGCAGTCCGCCGTCACGATGTCCCCTGATTCGGGCAGGACCGGGCAGCTCGTTTTGTGACTCAACTCAGCGCCCTCGGACGAAGATGCTCAAAAATAAGCTGGCAATCGACCGCCGTTTTCATCCGTCAGTGCCAGTTACACCCATTTCGAAGGTACGTTGCGCGACGATGGCTTCGGTCCGTGATCTCGAGGTGGGTTGCGGTAGTTCCCACTTGAGGCACTCATCTACGCGCGGTCAGTGCTGCCAGATGGTCGCCGGCGGTTAGTCGCTCCAGATCTTCATGTTCATCCACTGCATCGGCAGCGGATCTGCAAGTCGTTGTGCGATGAGTAGCTCCTCTCGTCGACATGGATCGCAGAATTCACGGCTTGTTCACCCCAAAAGGGTTGGAAGGATGTACCCCTCGTGTTACTCATAAGGTGCACGCAGTTTGTGAAGGCGTGTGGTCCTTTACGACAAAGCGAAGGAGTTTGAATTGAGACATCACTCATTGAAGATCGGCGTGGTTGCGGCGACAGCATTGGCGACGGTGCTGCCGCTCGCGCTGTTTGTGGGCCCTGCGTCCGCGGACTACGCTCCCGCCAAGAACGACGTCGTTGGAGTCGGCTCCGACACCCTCCAGTACATGCTCGACTTCATGGCCGACAGCAGCCCCTCCGGCTCCGCCGGCGTCAACTCTGGTGGCAACCACTTCAAGTTGATCAACTTCGACGCGACCGCCGACGCTAACGCTCGCCTGGCCTACGGCGTCGATGGCGGCAACGGCGCCGAGCAAACCGCGAATGCGTGCTCGCCCGGCACCGGAACGCTTGCCGGAACCGGCAACGAGACCACGAGCCACCAAAACGTTCCCTGCGTGCTCAACCCGACCATCGTTCTGCGAGCCGGCCTTTCGCCTGCACAGCGGCCCAATGGCTCGGGTGCCGGGTTCAGCGCCCTTGTCGACGACATCCAGGCCGGCGACAACTCCCCGCCGGGATCGGCCCACCCTGAGGTGATCGACTACGCGCGGGCTTCGTCTGCGGAGACCTCACCAACGGCGTCGTCTCTGGACGGCCAGGACATCGACCAGCTTGAGATCGCCACGGATACCCTGCCGATGCTGGCCGTGCCGACCGCGCAGGGAGGCAATGCAGTAGCGCTTTCGGCGGCTCAGCTGAAACTTATCTACCAGCAGGCCACCTGCACCCTAACCTGGAACAACGCCGCCATCGGTGGAACTTCGTCCGACGTGATCATCCCGATCATCCCGCAGGTTGGCTCGGGTACCCGGAGCTTCTTCGCCGGCCAGATCGGTCTGACCACCTCAACCATCGGCGCCTGCGCCGAGGTCGGAGAGGAGAACGACCCGACTGCCATAGCCGCCGCAACGAACCCGAGCGGCGTATCCGACGCAAACCCTGCGGACGACGCCATTGAGCCGATGTCCGCGGGTCGCTTCGCTCTGTTCCAGAGCGGCTACTTCCTCGACCCGTCCTGCGCCTTTGACGCGGTCTCGGCGGCAGTTGCTCCTGCTGAAGCATGCACCTTGAGCAAC
The DNA here is from genome assembly GCA_049514105.1 of Acidimicrobiales bacterium. Taxonomy (GTDB): domain Bacteria; phylum Actinomycetota; class Acidimicrobiia; order Acidimicrobiales; family Bog-793; genus Fen-455. The sequence continues at coordinate 5,316 of JBEKVJ010000095.1, read as the reverse complement.
ACCGCGATAAGCGTGTCGAATGTCAACCTCGTCACCACCGCAAATGGCTACCCCGCAACGACGGCGGGCACCAGTGGTGGTGCGCTGTTCGACCCGACTCGTCCCCTTTACATCTATTTCCGCAACAGCGACTTCACCAATGCCAATGGTTGGCAGGTGGGCACGAACAACAACTGGGTCGAAGCGCTCTTCTGGGACTCGTGCCAGACTGGCCAGACCGGTTGCACGGGAGCTGTGAATGGCGGACCCTCCGATGGGCCTTATGGCGCTCCGTTCATTCAGGGAAGCTCGGGCCAAAGCGACCTCGCTGCCGCAGGAGTCACCCCGCTCGTCGGCTCGGCAGAGAACTGCATCGACATCACCGTCTCGTCGACGGACCCCTGCGGATAGCAGGGTAGCGCCGACCTGATCCGCTCCTTTCTCCCCGTCTAAGGGGAGGAAGGAGCGGTCGGGTGGAGTACGCGACAACGCAACTCGAAACTTCGATCAGATCATCAGTCAGCTAACCGAAAGGAATCAGTGAAACCAATGAAGCCTGTTCTCAAGGCCGCGGCGGCCGGGTTGCTAACTGCAGCCATCGCTGGCGCGGGACTGCTCGGCCTCGCGGGCGCAGCGTTCGCCGCCGGGTCAGCTCCGCCCTTTGAACCGGACGCGGGTGCGGCAAGCTACGGCAGCATCGCCTTCTACGACGCCGCCGGTAACCAGGTCACCAGCGGGACCAACGACCTGAGCAACCCGTTCCAATATGCCGTAGCCAGCACCGCTGCCGACACGAATGCCAAGACCGCCACCGTCTTCTACGCCAACCCGCAGCACGGTGTCTCGACGGGCCTCTGGGTCGTCACGAACGAGGCTGCGTCGACCTTCAGTCCTTCCTCGAGCCTGCCTGCTGGCACTCCTGCCGACGTGAAGGCGTTCGCGCCCACAGACCCGGTCGCGGCCACGTCAGGTTCCAGCATCACGGCTTGGCTGGCGGCGAACACACCCGACACGACCACCGGGTACGCCAACACTATCCAGGTCCGCATTCAGGACTCGGGCGGCGGTGGCGCGGGCAACCTGGGCACCACCACCTACTGGAGAACTGACATCGGCTACAACACCACCTCGTCGGCGATCACCGTCGATGGCACCACGGTGCCGGCCAACGGCTGGGCGGTCCTGTACCCGATCCCCAGCAACCCGACGATCACGACGCTCACGGCACCGGCGAACGGGGCTAACGAGGTCGTGAGCAACCCGATCACCTTGACGGCCACGGTGTCGCCCTCCAGCAGCGCGGGGTCGGTGAGCTTTTACTCCAACGGCGGCGCCACCCCGGTGGCCACCTCGACAACCCCGGGCTCCGGGACCTACACCGCCACTTGGACACCGACGGTCACCGGTACAGATAGCATCACGGCGACCTTCATTCCAACCGCCGGTGGGCCGGGCTCGATCGGAGACGGAGTGACGATTACCGTCGGCGCGGCGAATATTGCAGGCACGCCCACGCTGTCGGCCAGCCAGACCAGCATCACCGCGGGCACGCCGGACACCCTCACCGCTACCGTCACCTACGCTGACAACAGCCTTACGGGTGTGGCCGGGACGGTGAAGTTCATGATCGGCGCCACCTTGATCACCGGCTGCACGAATCCTGTGGCGACCACGGTGACCGGGGCCGGCACTACGGCCTCACCGGGAGTTGGTACGGCGACCTGCACCACGAGCGCCCTGCCGCAGGGAACGGACAACGTCATAATGACTTTCACCCCGCCCGCCGGGTACACGCCGCTGTTCGCTGGCCCAGTTACGGTCACGGTGGCGGCCCCGGCTATTTGTAGCGGCAATTCGGCATGCTCTGACACCCAGAACATTCAGGTGGCCATCAACCCCGGTACGATCACAATCACCACGCCGTACACCGCAAGCAACCCGTTCGTGTTGCCACCGATGACACTTAGCAGCGACGGCACGTACCTTTCCTCGACGGCGTTGTTCCCGGCCAGCAGTCTGCCCAACAGCCAGAACATCGTCGTGACCAGCATGCTGTCGCCCGCCTACGCCTGGACGCTGTCGGTTAGCGCCTCCCCGCTCACCAGCAGCGGCGGTGGAACGATACTGGCCTCGGGTCTTGGTCTGACGGCTGGAACGCTGCTCAACCCCGGAACGGGCGCCGGCGGCACCTATCCCGGCACTGTGACCTTCACCAACATTCCGGGACTCAATCCGAGTCCGGTGGACGGTGGCGGCACCGGTCCGGGTCTGAGTGGCACGCCCCAGACGTGGGCCACGAGCGCTGCGGTCGACGGCACCGCTGAGATGGACGGGACGCTAACGCTCTACGCGCCGACCAGCACACCGTCCGGAACCTACAATGGCACTATCACCTTCTCCGTCTCCTAGAGGAGTAGAGAAGGATGACCGCAGGGCCCGACGAGGCTCCGACGGTCATTGAAGGTCACGGGAGCAGGACGGCCTCGGCCGTCCTGCTCCTGCTGTTCCTACAACGGTTGTGCCCGCCAGTTTCCTTCAAGTTTGAGCAGATAGGCTGAAATGCAATACCGTCCTTCATACCCGATGAAAACGGCTCCTCAACCTCGTGGATGATTCTCGGACCCACCAAATGCAGCCTTCCGACACCACAATGCGGCGCGCGACTCGACTCTGGTTGCACCTTGCTGCGGTCGTGAGTTGCGCCACGGCTTCCTTGTTGTTTGTCGCCCCCGCGTATGGACAGAAGACGGTGTTTTCTCGGCACTCCTCTGCCAAAACAAGGCCGGCGAAGAATAACGTCGTTACCTTCGGAACCCAGACGTCCTCCGCGAAAGAGCCCGACGGCCGCGGCATCTATCTGTTCGGGTCCACTCCCGGAGGTCGGCTCGAGGACCACGTGGCGATCATCAACTACTCCGACCAGACAGCTACCTTCCTGATACGCGGAACCGACGCTGTCAACACTCCTCAAGGCGGCTTCGCTGCGCTGCCCATCAATGAGCCCTCCCACGACCTCGGCGCCTGGATCTACCTGCCCCGCTCAGACCTGCGGGTGACGCTGCGGCCCCGCTCCGACCTCATCGTTCCCTTCCTGATCGAGGTACCGAAGGACGCGATGCCCGGCGACCACGTCGGTGTGATCACCGCCACCTTGGTGTCGTCGGTTGTATCGAAGAGCGGCCAGCGGCTGAGGCTGCTGCAGACCATCGGAACGCGGATCTTCCTTCGAGTAAGTGGCGCGTTGCACCCCGCCCTCACCGTCACCGTATTAGCAGTTAGCAATCAAGGGACTCTCGACCCGATCGGCACCGACAAGGCGAAGATCACCTACAGCGTTTCCAACACCGGCAATGTCGACCTCGGCGGGCTCCAAACTGTCTACGTATCGGGACTGTTCGGGAGTCGGTCCACCGCCGTCCACCTCCCGGAGATTCAGCTATTACTGCCGGGCTTCTCGGTCAAGAAGACGGTCGAGATAGGCGACATATTCCCGGAGATCCATGAGACAGCTCACGTGTCCATCCGGCCCCTTTACATAGCCGGCTCGGTTGCGCGGCTATCGAGCCCGTTCCAGGGCTCGGGTTCGTTCTGGGCCATTCCGTGGACACTGATAGCGATCATCATTGTGGCGATCGTGCTCGTGGTCGTCTGGTTCGTCCGGCGTCGCCGCGTCCGGCGGGCACGTGCTTTCACAGCGGGTTCGCAGAAGCCGGCGACGGGGGATGGTGTCGGGGAGCAATTCACACCGGGCGACGTTTCCATCTCGAATGGGTCTTCCGAGCGCAAGACAGCCGGACAGGAGCCCCCTGCCAAGGACCCGATGCCGACGGCATCGGACTAGCGAGAAGGCGGTCAGGCCTCAAGTGACTATCCGACGTTGGATGACGGGGGTTGCGCTCGCTTCGGCGGTCACCTTCGGCGTCTTTGCCGTGCCCTCTACCGCCTTCGCGAGTGGCTTTAAGGTACCCTTCACCGACACCAATCAGGTTGGGTCCTTAACACTTTGCAACTCACACGAACAGCCGATCACCTCTGGCAGTTTGCTGACCATCCCATTCGTGTGGAGAGCGGTGTCATCGACCAGCGCTCCGGCCGGTTACACCAGGGCCACGCTGTACCTGGCGCAGCCGATCCAATATCTGGATCCAGAGGACTGGACCAGCCAGCCGCTGACCGACGACGCCATCTTCTCCAACCGGGCTCACCCCATGGCGCAAGCCACCTACGCCGACGCGGCCCTGTATGGGGAGGACCATGCCATGCCGCCTTACTGGGATGGCCTCTACGAGTTGCGCCTGTACTTTTCCGGTCCCAACATGGAGTTCGATACGGGCCCCTATCCGGCAGCCGTCATCAAGGTGACCGGCGATACATGGACTCTCGTCCAAGGGGGTGGATCCTCCTGCACCGACGGGAAGGCCGAGTCCATGGCGTCCTTCGTCCTTCCCAAATCGGATACCGCCGTACCGAAGCCGCCTCTAAAGGTCGTCTCCGACGCCCAGATCGCGGGAGCGAAGACAAAATCGAAGAAGGGCTCTACGTCCCCGACTAACACTCAGGCCACTGTCGGGAGCTCGACGACGACCGCCACGGCCGGCTCGGCTATTGGGGACACGTCGGGTAAGGGCGGTGGCTCCCCCGAGGGCGTGATTGCCGGAATAGCGCTCGCGGCCCTGGTCCTCGCCGGTGCAAGCGCGCTGATCGTGTTCAGGCGTAGACGTCAAGTGGCCTGAGGGCCACGCGTTCACGCGGCGAGTTTGAGACAACCCGCTGAAGGACTTGGTCAGCCAGACGGCACACACCGTGTCGTGCGCTCGCGCGACCGAACCGTTGTGGAGCGATGACATGCGCCCACGCCCCGGACACGATCCTGCGACGCCGACGACCGCTTGGCGTCGGCGTTTGGCTACGCTTACGTACAACCCATCAGAGTTGCTAGCGCATTTCAGTGAGCGTCGTCAGCGTGGTTGCTAGCTTCGCTCCGCATTCCGAAGCCTGTGTCCCCGGAGCAAAGAAGGTGTTGTGAGCGGTCGGCCCGCCTGCGGAGACCAGCGACCGGTATAGAACCTGTCCGGGTCTGTGAGACCAGTCTTCGGCGGCCAGCTCCGGCTAAGCAAGAGGGCTGCGATGCGGGTCAGGCCCGACTTCGGCGGCTCAACTTTGAAAGCCCTGCTCACGAAGTCGCGGTGAGGCGGTTTTTGCCCTACAAGCCGTAATCGGGCTTGCTCAGGCGACGCGCGAGCGCCAGGTCGAGGTGTCGACGCCGAAGGCGGCGAGGATCTTGGCCTGGAACGGACTGGGGCGCGTGATGACCTTTCGTTCGTTGTCGTTCCCGTC
>JBEKVJ010000094.1:0-23981 GCA_049514105.1 Acidimicrobiales bacterium | reverse complement strand
GTGCAACAAGGAGCCCTGCGGGTGGATCCTCACCTCATAAGGTGCGGGATTCCGTGAACGTCAAGGTGCGGGATTACTTGAACGCCGCAACCTCGAGCTGCTGGATTACTTGAACGCTGACATCCAAGCATTGGAGACGCTCTACCTCGAAGAGGAGCATCTGTCGCCAGCAGCGTTCGAGGTCGTGACGCAGTTACCCAACCTCACTCGGCTCGGGGTGGCTGATGAGTGGCCGGCCGAGAACCTGTCGGCCTTACGGAGAACATTCCCGGACCTCGTGCGATAACCCCTGCTCCGAACACGTGGCCTGGCACCGTACCACGACGGGCCTCGCACCTAAGTGGGGCGGGGATCGCCTAATGAAGCTGAGCTTGCAAACCGCTACTTACGGTGCGGCCTGGGCACGAAAGCGCGAAGGCTGTCGTAGCCGCTTCCTCCAGAGCTTGTCCTGGTACGAGTGTTTGTGCAGTGATGACGAGCTGCGAAGAGGCTCGACAGCGGGCCGAGAACCGCGAGTCCAATGTCGACCGGTCCGTGTGGGCCAACAAACTGCTAGCTGGTGGATTCCCGAGGCCTGACCTGCCGCGTAACTTCTTGACGTTCTGGGGTATGTCGTGCGTTGGCGTGCCCTCGACCTCGCATCATTCCCTGCCCCGTTCGGTTTCAGCTCACATTTGTGAAGACAACTACCGTAAGCGCTACGGCGAGTCGAGGCAGATGTCACCATTTGTGTCTCGTACCATCACCCGCAAGATGTCGAATGCCTGCCGTGCGGGCATCATCCCGGTTACCCGTTGAATCTCGTCGCGGAAGGTCTCAGAGAGCTCCTCCGAGTCCTTTAAGTCATCATTCCAGAGCGATATGACGACGACTTCTGGACGGGATCCCAATTCGGATTGCAGGGCTAGGAATCCTAAGAAGTGCGGGCGTGCGGAGTAGGCCGGCAGTATCTCCGATTCGATAGTCGTCACCACGTCTCGAATCTGCTGCCGTTCGACGAAAAATGTGACTCGTCGGCTTTTCACGGTGCCAGTCCGGACCTGCGAGGTCGCCGTCGAGCGATCAGCTTCTTCACCCCCTCGTGCAGTTTGCCAGTTCACGGTATTGCTGACCAGGCGGCGCACTTGGGAGACGAAGCCAGAGTCCGTCGTTGTCATCGTCACGCTTCGGCTGCACCAGTGGCGGCCGGTCCTATTCAGATCGTCTGCCTCTGTGTCCGGGTGAGGTTGAGGCCCAAGCGGGGAACGATAAATGACGCGAGAAAAATTGGCGAAATCCTGCGTCCGTGACAATTGAAGCGGACGGTTTGTCCATCGCTCACCTGAAATGAGAGTTCTCGGCTTGAGTATCGACCGTCGCGGACTTTTACTGTGTAAGTTCCAGGCTCGACTTCCGCCTCGAAAGTGCTGTGCAATTCATATGACCCTACGAGTCTCCCGTCGACCAAGACACCGAACGTGCCGCGGCGAACTTCCGGGAGATTAAGGGGTGGCTTTCGCGTAAGCACGAGCTTTGCCGTCATCGTTCCATTGTCGCGCCGGACACCGCACGGCCTCCGGAACGAGTCCCGACAAGCGCCGATTCGACAGGGTTTCTGCCGAACGGTTCAGGGCTCGATCAAGAGAGGCCTCGATCGGGCGCGGCACAGGACCTAGAGGTATCGGTGTTCGGGGTGGCAGTTAGAGGCGTCAGTACGGCGGCGGCTTCGTGCGCCGCCCTGCCGGTCGCGGTTGTCAGAAGAGGCCACCGCCGCTAATCAATGTCGGCCGCCAGTGCTTGATAGACGGGGACGAGTTCGTCCCAGCGCGGTTGAGTGTCCGAGCGTTCACGCCCTGCGAGGTAGGCGGCAAGACTCTCTGCGTGGATCTGCCACCCGGCGCCGTAGAAGGCGACCGCGTCGAGCGGCATGCCCTTCACCTCGATCACCAAAACGGTGTGTCCGCCGTCGGCAGCCAGCGTCGCCTCCAACGTCTTGTCATACGGCGGCACGCCCTGACCCTTCTGCCAGGAATCGTCCGACTCTCTGGTGGTCACAACCAGCCGCCTCGGCGCTTCGCATGCCTCGACGCGCCCGGTGCCCTGCCAGTCGTCGGACTCGACGAAGATGAGGAACTGCCCGCCCGGACGGAGGTCCCCCTCCACCTTGGCGTACCAGCCGGACAGGCGGGCGGGATCGGTGATCGCTGACCAGAGCTCAGAGATCTCGGTGTCGCAGCGGACTTCGATCCGCACGACGCCCCTACCGGCTTCCGATCGCAGGCTGCCGCGGATGCCGGTACGGCTAGGTGACCCGCTCGTCATCGTGTCTTCCTCCGCGAGGTCCGTGTTCGGTCGGTGATCTACCACAGCTCCGACGAAGCTGCGACCCAGAAGTCATCGGTTATGAGGTGGTCAGCGGTGCAAGTAACACGGGTCCCGACCTCCGAGCAGGACCGCGACAGAATGCCGGTCTGGACCCGTTCCCATACACACCTACTCGGCAGGGCGCTCGACGGGAGCAGCACACGGACGTCGTTGGGCGCGAAGTGCGGTAGCACGAGCCTCCCCAATGCCAGTGTGCGGCGATGTGGCTGCACCTCGCCGAGCCTTCAGACTTTGTTGCCGGTTCAACGCGAAGGCTTTAGCCGATCCAACAGACGACGAAGAGGACTCTTCGTCGGATAACGGTGATACCTCATGATCTCATCCTCGTGAAGTTCCCAAGCGATTGATCGCGCCATAGCTCTCCGTCCCCTTGGGAGCGGAGCTCCGATTTCTCCAGGCGGGTCACCGTAAGGCAATGTTCCTCCCGGGCCATCGCGAATGTGGTGAACGGGCTTGCGTCGACGAGACTGGCTCGATCCCATCTGCTCAGTCTTGCAGGCGGGCTGATCCCCGGGTCGTAGGTATAAGAGCGGCCGCGTCCAGGTGGCGGGGCGAATAGCTCATGTGGCAAAGCCGGCAACACCGTAGAGCTGCCACTCGCCGGGAAGTCCCTTCAGCACCACGCCGCCGCGGTCCTCCAACCTGATCCCCGAGCCGGCGATGATGTCCTTCACCGTCTGGGAGATGAGGATCTGCCCCGAAGCCGCGAGCGAAGCCACGCGGGCACCGACGTGGACGGCTATCCCGCCGATGTTGTCCCCGACATGCTCGCACTCGCCGGTGTGAAGGCCGGTCCGGACCTCGATCCCGAGCCCACGCACGGCCTTGATGATCTCGTCGGCACAGCGGATGGCGCGGGCCGGACCGTCGAAGCGGGCCAGGAAGCCGTCGCCGAGAGTGTTCACCTCCACGCCCGGTAGCGGGCGAGCAAGAGGCGTACCGTCGCGTAGTAGCGCTCGAGCAGTGCGAGCCAGCTCCGGTCGCCAAGTTCGACGGCCTTGTCGGTCGAGCCGACGATGTCAGTGAACAGGATCGTCGCAAGGAGGCGGTCCGCTTGCGGCTCGATCCGGGTGCCTTCCCAGCTTCGGCGCAGGAACTCCTCGATGTGGGCGAAGGCGCGGGCGTCGTCACTGCCGCCGAAGGGCAGATGACCCTGGCCGGGGAGCTCGAGAAAGGTCGCTTCGGGAATTTTCGTTTCTCATCCCGTTCAACTCGCGCCCTGCGGCCCTACTCCAAGATCACGCTCTGATCTTGGGCGAGCAGCTCCTGAGTAAGAGCCCACAACTGCCGTTCGAGAGGTCGGTTACTTCGAGATCTTCGCCGAGAGCCGCCAGGGAGACACCGAAGCAATACGTTCGTCTCCCCAATCCCGAGGAGATTACGAAGGCTGGATCTGACTGTTTGCCTCTGCAAGCGAGGCACCTGGCGATAACGCTCCGCCGATGCGGCTCGCCAGTTACCGGTATCGCTCCCGAGAAGACTTCTCCCTGACTGTTGCAAACTAGGTACGCCACGCGTCTTTAATCACATGAGATGCGCCAGCGGAGGAGACTGCCGTGGCGGAGTCGGGTCCCGGAGAGGAGTTCCGTCAGCTGTTCGAGAGTTCGAGACGGGACCTCCTGGCACAGGCATACGTACTTACCGGCGATCGTCAAGAGGCGCAGGACCTTGTGCAGGAGGTCTTCCTTCGAGCCTGGCGTGCCTGGGCCCAGCTCGCGACCGTAAAAAACCAGCAGGCGTGGCTCCGCCGGGTGCTCTACAACCTCGCCGTGGGGCGATGGCGTGGGCTGGGTCTTCGACGACGCCTTCTAAAAGGCTTGCCAGCGATGGGCTCGGCTCCGGTCTCCGAAGCGGAACGTTTGGACATCGTGCGAGCGCTTCAGTCGCTGCCTTCACGTCAACGCCAGGCGCTGGTGCTCGTGACAATCTTCGACCTCTCAACTGCCGACGCTGCCCGCGAGATGGGGGCGAACGAAGGCAGCGTCCGTGTTTGGGTCTCCAGGGCGCGGGCGAAACTGGAACCTCTTCTCGGTCCCGACTTCTCCCCGGCAACCGGTGGGGTTGAGAGCGATGAGTGACATGGACAAGACCTCTCGGTCCATTCGCGTGGACAGGCTCATGCGCGAGGCCTATGAGGACGCCAGAGACTTCGATTGGAACCTTACGCTCGACGACGTTCTGCCTGGCGTGAGACGAGGCACCAGAGGTAGGGCCCGGAGACGGGTCGGCTTCGTGCTCGTTGCCGCGCTCATCATCCTCGTCTTTTTCGTGCCCCTTCCAAACCTGAATCTATTCAACCGTCTCACCGCCGGCTCACCGCCCACCTCGACCGCGGGCGCTCAGACCTTTCTTGCGACCGCGAACGGCGTCGTCTGGTCGCTCTCCTCACAAGGCGTGCTTCGCAGTCCGAACGACGGCAGAACTTGGTCCGTCGTGCTCGCTGCGGCCACATCGGCGACCGCTGCCAGTTACTTCCTAGGACCCGAGGATGCCTGGGTGGTCAACCAGAGCCAAACCGGCGCGATGAACGTCTATCGGACATCGGATGGAGGGCAGCACTGGCACCAGTCCGCACAGCTGGAAGGCACCAGCTCGAACCTCCTATTCGACCAACTGTATTTCGCTGACCCGGAGCACGGCTGGCTGCTCGGAGTAGGCGAGAACTTTCAGGCAGGAAACACGGTTGTTCTCTCTCGGTTGTGGTGGCGGACTACGGATGGGGGACGAACCTGGAATGAGCTGTTCTGGGAGAACTTGCCGTTCCAGGGACTGGGCTCGTTCGGTTACGCGACCGCTCCATGCCCTGCTTTCAGCCCCCCTCACCTGGCCTTCATGAACACAAAGGTTGGTTGGTTCACGGAAGGAGCCTGCAATCAGGGTGTTGCACATCCTGTCGTGTGGACCACCAGGAACGGCGGCCTGTCTTGGGCACCAGCTCAACTTCCAGCTCCGGCCAGCGGATGGGGGCGATGGGACGTTCTCGACCATGGTGGAGCCGACGTAGGGGCTCCGTACGTCTTGAAGTCGGCCGGTATCACCGCGATTTTGGTGCCTGTTGCGGTCGGCACATCCCGACTCGTGGTGGAGCGCTCCTCCGATCTCGGTCGAACCTGGCACATCGCCGGGTCGGTGGACACGAGAGCACTGCCCATCCAAAGCACGCCGGCCGACTGGTTTTATCCGATTGACAACCTCGACTGGGTGGTGGCCGCGCCGGGCGGTCTTATTGAGACGACAACCGGGGGAAGGACCTGGAGCTTGATTCGCTCTCCGATCGCCCCCTCGGGACAGGCAGTCTCATTCATCTCACCTGAGGACGGCTTCCTGCAGGGCGCCGGCTTTGCCGCTGCCATGAGCACCGAGGACGGAGGCTATTCGTGGGTGTCTAAGTCCGGTCCCGTCTCCGGCTATGAACAGACTGCGTTCACGATGACGCAAACGCCGGGACCGCACCTCGCAGTTGTGGCGGGCCAGGCCGGGCTCATGACGTCGAACGACGGTGGGCGAAACTGGGTCGAGCGCCTGGGTACGAGCTTCCCGGTGACCCAGCTTGATTTCGTCAACAGCACCCTCGGTTTCGCGATCGCCAATGGCGAGCTGCTTGAGACAACCGACGGCGGAGACAGCTGGAAGGCGTTGTTGCACCCGGTCTCGGGAGGTGTCTCCGAGGTCGACTTCTGGTCCCACAGCGATGGCGTGGCTACGGTAGGCATGAGCCTCTATGTCACTTCTGACGCAGGCGAAACTTGGCGACAGCTCCGGCTTGGTCATGGCTGGACAGTGTCGTCGAATGGGTACTTCCCCGTTTGTTTCAGTACCTCCGGCGTCGGTTGGGCCATGGCGACCCGAGCAGGTCGGGAGGCCGTGCTCGTCAGTACCAGCGGTGACGACGGCTGGAAAGTGGCACTCGCACCGACCGCCTTCCCCATCGATGTGACCACCCATGAACCGGCGACCACGTCGATTGCTGGCTGTCAGGATCGAGCGGTCTGGGTGCTCGTGACCCAGACGGCCGGTCCGATGGACATGCAAGGTATCCCACAAACCTTCGATCTCCTGCGAAGCCTCGATCTGGGTCGCTCGTGGCTCGACGTACTGCGTTCTCCGAGCGAGGTGACCGTAAACAGGCCGAAGGTGCCGACCGCATTCGACGGGCCGCAGAAGGCACCTTTTGAGCCCGGCCCAGTCATCCTCAGCCTGGCATCACCGACGGCCGTATGGTTCACGGTCAACGATGAGGATCTCGGTGCCGTCACCTTCGGTTCTACCAACAACGGCGGACTGCGCTGGACCATCCGCACATTCGAGGAACCACAGGGCAATCAACGTACGAAGTGGCCTTTTGCATTTCCTTCGACGTGGCTCACGACGACGGCCAGGAATGCCGAGGACGCTTTGGCCCTCTTCAGCTCTCCCAAAGGAGGCGGCTCGAGTTACCTCTACGCAACACGTAACGGAGGCACATCTTGGAGTCGTGTCGCGGTGTTCGGGTATCGATCTGACCGATAGATAATGGGCGCAAAGTACCCCTTGCCCCGCCCACCCGTCTGTGCGTTCCCTGCGTCTGCCCATTGGTGGCGCCGCGGGCCACCGGCGGGGTGCTGCAAGGCGTCGGCTTCGGATATCAGGTGAAAGCGAAGCCGACGACGAGATGCTGCGGGCCTTTCTCCGCGGTCAACGCGAATCGGTTCTGGCGGTCGTCGAGGGACTAAGCGAGAAGGACTGACATCGGGCGGTCGTGCCAACGGGCTGGACCCCGGCCGGGCTGCTCGCGCATCTGGGCGGCGCGGAGTGGCACTGGTTCCAAGGCGTCGTGGCGGACAGGCAGCCTGAGCTGCCAGGCGATCTCGCCGAGGATCCGCCGCCGTACGACCCCATGACGGTGGTGTTCACAACCGACGAGCCCTCGGCGGAGGTCATCACCTTCTACCGCGACCAGTGCGCCCAGTCCGAGGCGGTACTGGCGACAACCCCTCTCTCGGCTGCACCACTGGGCAAGCACGGGCGATACGAGCCACCGAATGTTCGTTGGGTCGTGTTGCACATGATCGAGGAGACGGCGCGGCATGCCGGGCATTTGGACATCGCGAGGGAGCTGCTCGACGGCACTACCCGACTGGGTGGCCGCTGACGCGCTCTTACCTCTCTCACCTGGAGGCGTCTCTAGGTCTTCCTCTCCCTTGCGCTTCGCCCTCCGGTCCTGGTCTCGGGCCTGTCGTGCCGTTCCCGCGCCTGGCTGTCCCTGGTCTTTGGGTCCCCTTCGTGTCCCTGTCCCCTCTCTCCCATGACGTCGGTGCGCCCAGGTAGGACAGGCCGCCGCCGCTGGCGCAACCCGACCATGACGGTTACTACCCCCCCGCCCGTCCCGCCGGCCCGCGCCCACCCCGGATCTCGGGCGAGCGGGTTCGGATCGAACGTGCGAAACTGATCCCGGCGGTTGGGGGGGGGTTGGATGACTCGACGTTGGCGAGCGGTCCTGGTAACCGTGGCGCTGCTTGCCGCCGCTTTAACCGCGACGAGCACGACTTCCGCGGCCTCGGCCTTGGCTCGCTCCACCAGCACCATCGCCGCAGCCAGCGTTGCCAGCTCAAAAAGCGGGTCCTGTGACAGCCATGGAGCACCCCAAGTCTTCGCGGGATGGCCAGAGCAGATCCGAGAGTACGACTTCGCAGCCTGTAGCGGGTTCGGCCCCGGGGCCAGCTACAGCGCCGACGTGTACGCGACAATGGACCCAGCAGTGGACTGGGCACTCATAGGCCACCTGAGGCCGCAAGAGAGCGGGCGCTCCACCCTCCTTAGAGGCTCTTTCTATGTCCAATACTGCTCGCTACCGGGCGGATCGGACCTCCCGGGCGCGGATTTCAGGTACAAACTCGTCGTCAACAAGCCTGCTCACTACGAGTTCCCCTTTCAGTACACGCTTCCCGACGACAAAACGCCGCCGGTGCTGAGTGTCGGATCCACCCCGCCTCACGGCAGCAAAGTCCATCCCGGCGAAGTCATCAAAGTGCACATCACCGCCACCGAGCCCACCGACCGGGGCCCTCAGGAGGGCATCCAAGACATCCAACTGCTCGGCCCCGACGGCCTGGTTGATAGCGCCCAGTACGGCAACCATCCGAAGGCCTGCGACGTGTCCCGACTCACCAAGACCTTCACGACCACCTACACCGTTCCCAACAACCCCCCGCCGGTCATCCGCCTCACCGCCGTCGCCCACGACTTCGCGAACAACGAGAGCGCCACGCTTTCAGCCGACTTCTACACCGGCGACGTGTGGACCGGGACGGCGCACATCGTCTACCACATCACACGTCCACCCCTTTGTCCATCAACGAACGTCGTGGACAGCACCTTCAACCTGGTCGTCGGCGCCAATGGCGCGGTGACGGGCACCATTACATCGGTGAGCCACGCGACTAGTTGCGGAGCACCAAGTACCAATGGGCCGTACACTTTGCCGCAATTCGGCCAAGTCAGCGGCGGCAAGTTCCACCTCACCGACCTCGTCGTTGATCTACATGACGAGACGGTCGTTCCTATCAGCTCGTCGGGAACAACGGCCACTGCGAGTATTACCGGAGGCCCCTACCATGAAGGGGGCACCACATCAACCTGGACGGGGACCATCAAATTGACCGAGGGTTAGCCAGAAGTTCAACAACGTTCCCTGTTCCGCCCCTTTGACCCCACCCCCCCACGTCCCCTACGCCGCCGCGTGGGCGAACGTGCGCCTCTGTGCCTATCGTGAGGCCTTCCCCGCCCTAACTGCTCTCTCGTCCGGCTGGGCTGGCTGGGCCGGGCGCTTGGTGCGCCGGCCCGCCGCCCGCCTCGTTCTGCGGTCCGTCTGCCCTGGTCCTGGCGTTTCTGTCCGCGGTTTCCGTGCTGTGGCGGGCGCGTCTCCCTCTCTCCCCCATTCGATGAGTGGGGCCTATGGTAAGGGCCCCCCAAACGGCCGAACCGCCCGCACGCTCACAGTGAGCAAACCGCCGGCACACTCGGGCACGCAGGCAGGGGCGCCCACGGGCTGGGGCGCCAGGCGGCCACGTGCGGCACGAGAGGCGCCCACGTTCGCCCACGTGGCGGCGTCGGGGTCGAATGGGAGGTCACGGGGCCGCGGGCGGCAGGGTGAAGGTGAATACGCCCGTTGTTGCGAGAGCCGCTCGTGCGGTGGCGATGTCCATGAGACCGCTGCGGACCGCCATGACGAGTCGAAACAGATCCGACGTGTCGACGATCAGCCCGCCCAACTCCTTGAAAGTCTGGACAGCGTCGGGATCGGCAGCCAGAGGGCGTGGGCGAAGAGCAGGGTCGCCTCCGGCTCGCTGATTCACCAGGTACCAACAGGCGGAAGGGCGCGCCTGGTGCTCCAACACAAACCGGGTGACGTAGCGCTCGATCTTGAGAAGGTCATTGGTCTTGGCGTCGCCTCCCAAGTAGCTCTTGACTTCAACGAGTGCAATCCACTCCGGGTTGTCGGGCGTCCTGACTTGCAGGTCCTCCAGGTAGGCGCCGAGGGCACGATGCTGATCCATCTCGTCGACTTCAAAGCCAAGCTCGCGCAGAAATCGCGCGACTACCGTCACTAACTCGTCGCCGCGGGCGTTTAGCAAAGAACGGTCCTCAGTCTCTGCTGCTGCGGTCGCTGCATCCAGTTCGTGCTGAACCGCAGCCAACTCCCTCTCGAACCTGGAGAGAGCTGATTCTTTCTCAGCAGTCAGGCTCGCCAAACGGGTTCTCAGATCTATTTCCGCTGGCGTCAGCCAAGCGTTTGCATGGCGCCACCCGAGGTCAATTGGAAAGCATTGGGCATCCTGCATCTTCCACCTCTTGAACGCCGCCTCCACCCATGGCAACAGTTCGCCGATGTCTTCTGGCAGCAACCATGCTTCTGCGCCACCCAGGCCGCGGCGGTACATAGCGGCAAGGATCACGCCGCTTCCAGCTCGTAGAATTGGTTCAAGTGCAGATGCCTGAGCAGCCTGTGCTTCGTTGTAGTCGGACTGTCTGACAATTCTTGTGAAGAAGAACTGGTGCGCGGGCCTGTTGATCACGATCGGAAGGAGAGAACGAGTTACAAGCTGGGAGAGGTCGTCACCCAGAAGGCTTATGTTCGGGGGTTCGAACTCACTGCAGATATGCCCTGAGTCGGACCTGATTTCCAGTGCCAACACGCTGGCCACTGGAGCGATCGTCTCGACCTTAGCCAGCAGCGCGGGCACCTTGACAAACGCGAAGATCCGCTTCGGAATAGCCCACAATGGTCGATCTGTTATCACCACATCCCATTCGTCGAGTCTGACATCATCTAGGTCCGTAACGACTCGGATGGTTGGGACAAGCTCTCCCAGCGCGTTTGGGAACTCAGGACCTCCAGGCTGACCGAGCACGAGCACCCGAGGCCTGGGCCTAGCTCCAATCAGGTTGGTCACGGCGCAAAGCTACTGCGACGACGTTGTGGAGTCGGAAGGCGAGGCTTTTCGTGTTTTGAACCAGACCAGGCGCCCGGGCTTCTGCCCGGGAAGGTTCATGTGATCTGGAGTGGGCTCAATGAGGGTCACCTCGAGGCCGAGCCTTTCGAAGCCTGCGGTCAACTCCTCATCGGAGCGCCGCTCCAGCGGATCGGCACGTTCGATGTGGTCCCCGCCACTGCACCACATGGTACAGATGTGGGCGCTCGCTGACTGGGGGAGCGGAGCTGGTTGGCTCTTAGCTGCATCACGGGAGCTTTCGGGCCTGACCACGTGGGCGGTACCCGGTGGACCGGCAAGACGCACGGTGCGCGACCCTGCCGCGATGGCTTGAAGCACGAGCCCGAGCAGGGTGACGTTGAGAAAGACGTAAGTGGCGCCACACCCTTTGCAGTAGAAGAGCTGTCGCTTCGCCGCGTCGCCGACCACCATTGCCTTGCCCAACGCCGGATGAGGTTCAGGATTCCACGCCGTAGCGTGAGAGGCAGCTCTTTTCCACATCGAGGCTTCCCAAGCGCTTAGAGTCCACTCGGCTCCGGGGTCGTCCTTACCGATAGCGGCAAAGTCCAGGGTTCCTCCTTCACGGCGTTTTACCGGTCGGAGCCGAGGACTGCTCACCACGAGAACTCCGGTCGCGAACGGAGCCAGAGCCAGAAAGTCGAGTCCCCGCCCGCACCTGCAGTGAAGTCGCAGCGCTCGATGGCGCGCGAGTTGCTGGCAGGGCGCCACAACGTGTGGTCGCATCGCCGGAGCATTCGCGGGATCACGGTTGGCTTCTACGCGGGACAGCGGCTCCAAGCCCCAGGCAACCTGGCCACCGAGCAGCTCAACGGGCGATCGGTCCGGCTCTTCCGCCTCCAGCTCTCTAAGAGCCGCGCGAGCAAGTTCTGCAGCTGAGGCCGTCTTCGGGGTTGCTTGCACGCCTAATGACACGGTTGTAAATTTACTGCTGTCGATCGACACTGATCGACAGCGACTGGTCCGGGTGTCGTTCAACTACCCGGCGCTGGTGCCGCCTCAGCGGGCGGGCCGTGGAGGCTGTATGCCCACGCCCGCTGAGCCGCAGGCGCTCAATATCGGTCAAGCAGCTCATCGGCTCGGGGTCCATCGCGAGACCCTGCGAGCGGCCATCAAGCGCGGAGAGATCCCGGCATCTCGTCTCGGCCGCCGATGGCTCGTTCCGGTCTCAGCTCTCGACCGATTGCTCGCGCCGGCTACCACCACCAGTCACGATCGAGAATCGTCGTGACGACGCGAAACGCCCCGGGGCCGGAACCCCGGGGCGCATCTGACAATTCGTCTTCACCCGTATCGTCGGGCGACAACATACCTGCTCGACCCCTGAATAGAAGCTCGTCGAGCGATGCCGGCTCGTAAACAGCACTCGGTCGACCTCCTCCGTCGTGCGAGGCTGCCACGGGGTCACCCCGAGCGATTGACGCGAGCCAATGCCAAGACGGCGGCTGAGCGCTCTGCCGCCTATCGAGCCGAGTCCGAGCGGATCTCCTCTCAGCGCCAATCGGGGGCAACTGTCCGTTCGACAAGGGGACATGGCACAGCGCTCCGCCGTGAGTCTTGGTTCGCGCTCAGCCCCAGGGACCGCGCCTCCCGGCAGCGGGCCGTCGAGGCCGTTGTTCTCATGCGCAAGGAGGACATCAGCGCCTCGTTAGCCGCCCGGCGCACCGGATCCACAACGGACGCAATGGTCCGTTGGACGGGTGACCGTCTGGAGCGCACCAGCTCCGGCCGCCTGGTCCTGCGCCCTCACGATCAAGGCGTGCGGATCATGCCTGTCGTCGCCGAGGAGGGAACTTTCCGGGCCGTAGGCGTCGCCGGTGGAGATGACGCAGCGGTTGTCGCCGGTCATCTGGACGCGATCGCCGTCGCCCTGACCGGCGATCCAACCGCCCTCGATCCCTTCCGAGGCGTGGTGCTCCTCGTTCAGCTCGAGGACGCTCGCTGGGTCGAAGTCACGCTGCTGACCGACATCGACGAGCTGGGCTACATCTACTCAGTCGGTGGCCTCGAGGATCTGGTGGTGATCTCGTGACCTCCGCCAGTCGCACACTTTCCCTCGGGGTCTGTGTCATCTGTCGTGTCTTCGGCCGGGGCGAAGCCCACCATCCGACAGCAAAGGACGCCGCCGGTGGGCACTTCGACGAGTGCTGGACGGTGTTCCTATGCCTCACCTGCCACAACGACCTCCACCGGCTATGGAGCGAAACCGGGCTCTTCGACCTTCGAACGGACCCCGTGGTTCTCCGCCGTCATCGGACGCTGTCCCTCGTCGACTTCTTCGCCGAGCGCTCGCCCGTCCTGAGCGAGGACGAGCGGGCGATGCTTGCCGCTGCCGTTGAGGTTCTCGGCCAGACCGACACGTGGAGGGAGGTCGACCGTGCCCGAGCCTGAGCCGGTCCGCCTCGCCGTAAGGGCCTACCTGCTGCCGCCAGGCGCGTTAGAGCCTGCCCGCGAGGACAAGGTGCCCACGACGCCCTCGCCCGGGCGGCGCACCTCGTGGGCCAATCGGCCCTCGGTCATGTCGTTCGTCTCGGCGGTTGCCGGCGACCAGGAGCCCGTTCTCACACTTTGGCAACGGCGGTCCTTCTGGCGGAAGGCGAGCCAGGGCGTGGCCTTCGATCCGGCACGCCTGACCGCGGACCACGTGAGAGCGATCGGTGACTGGGCAAGCTCCCGGCTGGCGCCGCTCGCCTATGGGCGCCCCCAGGTGAAGGTCGAGCCATACGACCTCTGGAGGGAACCCGGCGGCGACCTCTACCGGTTCCTCCACCTTTGCAACAAGGCCGAGCAGACCGAGTTCTACGCGGACGACGGCCTCTCAAATGCCGAGCGGGCCGGGGCGCCGTGGCTCGCACTGTGGGACCTGGCCTGGGAGGCGTCCCGGGTGGCGGTCGGGCCCTTCGGGACTGGGCGCCTCAAGAGCTACGGCTCTTGGTCCCTCAAGTTCGACGCCGCGGGCAAGGGTCCGCACATGACGCTGCGGACAGTAGGTGACGGCGAGGCAGTCCTTCCTCGTCTGTCGAGTCGTCCTGTACCCATCGACATTCTGGCTCTGGCACGTGTCCTCGACGCCTCGGACGAGAACCCGTGGTCGATGGCCCATGACCTCGGGAGCGAGCTGTCAGGCGAGCCTGTCGAGGGACCGGTCGTCGTCGGCGAGGGTGACGACATCGCCGAAGTGGCGGACCGCCTCTATGTCAGGCTCGACGCCACCTTCGCCGCACTCCATCTCGCGCTGAGAGAGATTGACCGGCTTGGCGACGGTGGCCTTCGCATCGACCCGCGCCACGCCGTCTCGCGAGGCGGAGCCGGCACGGCGTCGATGAGGTCCGTTGGCATCCCGTCGCTCTATGCCTTCGCGAACGGACAGCTCGCCTCCGAGCCGCTCGCTCTTCATGCCTCCGCAGCCGGGGCCTTCGGAGGCCGGGGGGAGGCGAGCCTGCTGAGGGTCGCCCATCTGGGCGTCCTCGGCGACATCCAGTCCGCTTTCGGGATAAGCGCATCGGCACAGGGCCTGTCGGACCTGCTGCTGGCGCGGTCGTGGGAGGTGACCCGGCTGCTCGACGAGGCCCGGGATCTTTTGGGCCTTGATCCAGATGCTCTCTGGCAGATGTTCGCCATCGACAGAGAGGCGTGGCGTGGCCTCCGGGCGACGTTCGTCCTCGTCCGGCCGCAGAGCGCGTTCCTACCGGCCAGGATCGACACGGGCGACGTCCACGACACTGCCCATGGCCGCTTCATCGTCGAGGTGGCACCGCTCGACTCGGAGACCCCGCTCTGGTTCCCGCTCGCCGACTGTGTGGCGGCGCGCCTGCGGTCCCCGGCCGGGGGCCTCGACGTGCTCGACGCCATTCGGGTCGCTCCAATCGGCCGCAGGGTCCTCAAGCGAGTGCGCGGCTCTGGAGGGACCTGGTTCGACCCGCAGCACGACGACTTCTTCGCCTGGGCGATGCTCGACCGCCAGGCGGCCAATGACGAGGCGGACACCCGGGAGCCCGGCTCGCCCGAAGAGGCCGTCTGGCGAGCACGGGGTCGCTTTGCCCGGAACGTCACCAACACCGTCTCTTTCGGACAGCCCCTGCGGGTCGATCGTGACGTCCTCCCGAAGGGCACGTCGGCGACGATCCCGTTCCTCGACGGCGAGGTGGTCGTCGAGGCGGCGATGCCGCACAGGGAACGGGCCGGCCCGGACTTCTGCCCCGTCGTCAGTTCCTCGACCACGGCGGGATGCCGCCTGCTCGTCAGCCTTCTCCAGCACGAGTGGGAGAAGCGAGGCGGGACGGTCTCTGCCATCCATACCGACAGCCTCCTCGTCGTCTCCTCACCTGAAGGCGGCGAGGTCACCCTGCCGGACGGCTCGTCCATCTGCTCGTTGCCTTGGACCGACGCTCGGGAGACCTTCGCCTGCCTCGACGCCCTTTTACCTCCGGGCGTGCGCGGTCCGCTCGCCAAGGCGAAGTACGGGACCTTGGACGAGGCGACCGAGGCCGTCGTGATCGCCTGCAACCGCTACCTCCTGCGGCGGGGCGACGAGATCGTTCATGCCTCCGAGCACGGCCTCGGCAACCTAGCCCCGCCCGATGACGGGCGCCGGGTACCGGGCGCGGGCCACCGCGTGTGGATCGACAAGGGCCTGAAGGCGCTCGGCGACGACGCGGTCGACGAGCTGGAGTTCGCAGACGCTCCTTCCGTCTCACGATTCAGGATTACGTCGCCAGAGCAGGCGAGCTGGTTCGGCCAGGGTGTGCGGCCATTCAACCTCGCGCTTGCCGCTCATCCAGACGTCCTCGGGCAACTGACGCAGTCGGCCGGCCCCGTCGCTCTCGAAGACCTCACGAAAGGCCCCGAGAACAGGCTGTCGCTCGCCTGGCGCCAACGCGGGGGTCGCCCGACCAAGCTCGGCGTTCGCAGTCCGGGCGACGACTACGAACTCGGCACCACGGTCTTCGCGCAGTCGATCGGCTGGTATCTCTGCCGCTGGTGGGCGACGCCCGAGCGCGGTTCGGAGCCTGTTGCAGGGACGCCTAACGGACCGGTCCGTGGCCTCGTGCGGAGAAAGCCACTGACGGTCGTCGCCTTCGGCTACGTCGGTAGTGAGGGGTCCTCGATCGACCGCCGCCGCCGCCTCGCCTCTGTCGAAGGCGACGATCCCGTGCTTCTCTCCGAAGGGCTGCGTGACGACCGCTGGCCGATACTGCTCGATGCCGTCCGGGAGCTGCGCCGTTTGAAGCCCGACGTGCTGACGAGGCTCGTGCCTCCGCGGACTTTGCGTTACATCCTCGACGGTCGTCAGCCGTCCGAGCAGCATCGGCACAAGCTCGCGGTGTTGCTCGCTGAGGCGCGGCGATACCTGAGGGTGGCCGGCGTCCCCTTGCCAGAGAGTCAGATCGGAATCCTCGTCGCCTTCACCAAGGCGGTCCGCGCCGAGCGCTGTTGCCTTGACTGCGGTCAGCTGCTCCCAGCGGGTGTCCGTCCCAACCGTCGGCTGTGCGATGGCTGCCGGCGCTTTGGCGCCCGGAGGGATGACCCCGAGGACGGGCCGATGCCGGGCACGAAGGGTGCGCCGTGAGCGGAGAGCGCTGGCAACTGCTCCCGCCGCTTAGCGACGACGAGTACGCGGCCCTGAAAGCTGACATCGCCGCTCAAGGCGTGCTCCTACCGGTCGTGATCGACGCCGACTCCGGCGAGGTGATCGAAGGCCATCATCGCCTGAGAGCCTGGACCGAGCTGCGGGCCGAGGGCGTGAGGGTCCCCGAGTACCCAAAGCAGATACTGCGCTTCGAGGGCGACGACGACCGGCTCGCCTTCGTTCTCGCCGCCAACCTGTTCCGGCGACATCTCACTCGCTCCCAGCGTGCCGAGGTCGTGGCACGGTTGCGGACCGAGGGGTGGTCGCTCCGGCGGATCGGCGAGGTCGTCGGCGTCGACGACAAGACGGTGCGAAAGGACCTTGCGGAGATTGCGGAGAAGTCCGCAATCGAGTTGCCCGAGCGAGTCGAGCGCCGGGGCGGTGGGACCTATCCGGCCCGCCGACCGCGACCGACGATCTTCGTGCAGTCGCCGAGGGACGCGAGGCGAGGCGCCGATGCCCTCCTGGCACTCGGCGACGACGCCAGCGGGCTGATCGGCCTCACGCGAGCAGAGGAGCGAGCCCGCATCGCCAACCTGGCTCGCATCCGGGCCGAAGCCGCGACAGGGCCGGCTGAGCACACCGGCGAGGCATGGGAACTTCGCACGGGCGACTTCCGGGAGGTGCTCGCGGACTTGGCGGACCAGTCCGTCGATGCCGTCGTGACCGACCCGCCCTACAACAACGACGGCGTCCCGCTCTACGAGCCCCTTGGAGCCTTCGCTCTTCGCGTGCTGAAGCCTGGTCGCCTGGCCGTCGTTTATGCCGGCAACCTCCAGCTCGACCGCGAGATGTCGCTCCTCGAACGAGGCGGGCTCACCTACATGTGGCACGGAGTGAACGTGCTGGCAGGGCGGCACACCAGAGTCCGTGTCCGCATGGTCTTCGGCCAGCACCGGTCGGTGCTCCTGTACTCGGCAGGTCCCTACCGGCCGCGCACATGGCTCAATGACGTTGTGTTCGCCGAAGGTCGCGGTGGGCCGGAGGAGCGGCCATTGCACCCATGGCAACAAGCCCTCGAACCAGTCCGGCATTGGGTGCGCCAGGTCTCCGAGCCCGGCGAGCTGATCCTTGACCCGTTCCTCGGCTCTGGTACCACGGCAGTGGCGGCGATCATGGAGGGCCGGCGCTTCATCGGCTGCGACATCGACCCGGGCTGCGTCGAAACGACGCGGCGTCGCCTTATCGAGCTGGCAGCCCGGCCTGAAAACGACGAGGCTGGTGCATGAAAATGCGGGAGCGGTTTCGTGCCTGTCTGTTACGCAACACCGGAGCCACTCGCGGCGACGCCACGCGACGACCTCAACGCGCGTTAAGTCAATTACAGGGTCTTCGTGGCAAAGCCAACTGCAATCGGACCCGTTTGATGACGCCAATACATCTTGTAACCGCGAACCGTGACGAACTTCCTGGCGGCACCTCGGTTCGCTAGGACGCCGCCATCTGCTTGGTGGACGATAAGTCTCATCTCGGTCGACCCGATCGCCTGCGCCCTTTCGCACGAGATGCCCTCGAGGCACGACCCGATGCCCTGATGACGAAATGCCGGCATCACGAACAGCTCGCGAAGCTCGGACGTCTCGGTGTCTCGAACGTGACACTGGTAAGCCCAGCCCATGCGTAGGCCGTAGCCGTTCCTGAGCTGCACAACCTCGACGCCGGAGTCGTCAATCAGCGAATATGCGTTGAAGACCTCTACATACCAAGAGTCACCGCTCCTGGTTCCACGCAACCTCTCTGTGAACATCGGATTTTCAAGCATCCACTCTCGCCGAAGTTCCTTTCCGTTGAGAAGGCCAAGCTCTTGCTTCCAGCAAGAGAGTCCCCAGCGTGCGTTCCAGGTACACCATGCCTCCGTGAAGTGGGCGTGGAGATAGTCCAGACCCACCGAGCCATTCCCTCGGTTGCCCCATCCCGACCCCCAACAGTTCCAGAACTCGATGGACTGGCCGTCCCCGGAGAGGCGAAGGGGCTCGACTGCGTGAAGGTCGAGCCGGGCCTCTCCCGGCGTCGGCCATCGGATTATGCCCGTGGTCGAATGGTGCGCAGACTCGAATAGCTGGAGTATCACCTGCAAATGCGGGCGCGCTCGCGCCGGTACGCCCACACTTTCGAGATTTGCTGCGAGTCGCAGATAATCCACCAGGTCATCGACGGACCGCACAGGTTCGTACCAGCACTGCGGAATCTGAGACGTAAATCGGCTGACTCGCTTGCCATGGATTGGAAGCGTGCCGTTCAGGTGAGGCAAGCCGTCGATGGCCTTCACCAACAGAAAGCTCAGCGTCCGGTCGAGCGAGGCTCGGCGCATGACATAGATCTGATACCCGCGCCCCAGGGCACTTCTGATGGCGCAGTTGGGGCCACAGGTCTCTTCGAGGCGGTGGTTGTGAACGTCCCAGCCCAGACTCAGCGAACTCTCGAGTGTCTTGCGGAGGCATTCCACGCATTCGACATCCCGGCCGGGCGCTGGCCTGTTGTCTAGGTACATGCGACCTCGCCAAGTCGTTATCTCGGGAACCAAGTGACACTCGTCAGTCGAGCCGCATCTTCGACAGGAGGTCCCCTGGAGCAAGGTCATCGGCACTTCACCTAGATTCTCTCAACCACCTTCCCATGGCCACTGATAGCAACCTTACGGCGATCTGCGAAAGGCTCTCCCGTCGCCAACCGTGGAGCGATGATGGGAGCTGTGACCACGATTACCTGCAAGCGCTGCGGATGCAGCTTCGAGACCGAGGCGACGACGAACACTCGTTGTCGCAGATGTCGGGCCGTTGTGCGCGTACCAGCTACAGCCTGGAATCCGAACGGCCGCGCCGGCTCCACGCGAGAGCACACCTTCGGCGTCGTTCTGCTTAGCTGCGGCCATCCCGCCATCGTGATCATTCATCCCGGCAAGTCAGTAGCCGCCACTCTCAAGCGGTATGAGTGGGAGTGCCCGGACACCGGTGGCACCGTCATCCCGACTCGGGAGCTAGCAGTGCTCTCGGAGGCGGAGTGGGAGAACCTGACCGACCAGGACGTTGAGCTGCTCGTCTCCACGGCAACCGCGAGCTAGGGGGGCTCCGCAGATTGGGCGAGCGAGCTTCCTGCCGAACATAAGCGCTTCGGGAGAAGTATCGGTCAATCTGTCGCTCTACGTCGCGGAACCAAGGGTTTCGACAATCTTGTTCCCCGCATACCCAGCCGCGGACACACCCATGAGAGTCAGAAGGGCGGCCGGCACTGGGGGGAGACCCTCGGCGGGACTAGCCAGAAGCTGGGCGGTGAAGCTCACGAACGCGATCAAGGTGAAGACGACATACTGCAAGTCTGGCATTGACACCGCGCCCGCGTCATTGGTCACAAGTTCCGCCAACCCTTTCAAGACTCCGTGGACTCCTTCTCCGATAGCCTCGCGGGTGTAGACGCGCTGCAGCTTCAAGCTTTGCGCCTGGGCGGAGGGAACGGGTCCTTTGCCGTTGTTGCTGTTGGCCACAGCGGCGAACACCGTGGTCGCCGCAGCAACCGGGAGACCAATCAAAACTAGGTATTCCGGGTGCCAGTTCTTTGTCACCGCGTTCGTGAACAGAGTGCCGCCGGGGTAGGAACGCGTGAGAAGCAGCAGAAAAATGAGGGCGGAGACGATCGCAGCGGTCCACAAAGCAATCTGCGCCTTGCTTGTCGATGCTCGCCCATCGGCGCCTATCACTGCGCCCTTCAGCCCGCGCTGCCGGTACGACAGCGTTTTGCTCGCCGGTGGGCTCTCAGGTAGCTGATACCAGAGAAGTGAGACGTGTACGAGGTAGCAGAGCGTGGCAAGCACGCTCACTGCAGCAAATGCTGCCGCAGTGCGGTGCCAGTGTGTCGTCGACACGACTGAAGCTACCCAGACAGCCGCGGCGGTAGCTAGTGCAAACAGGACTAGTGCCAGGGCGCCGCGCCTCAGGAGATGTGCGTCACCATTTGCCCACGCAGTTATGTCCGCCTCGACACTCGATCCAGCACCCATGATGACCGCCCCTTTCTGTGTTGTTCGTCGGAGGACGTGTCGGGGAGCTACCTGGGTTCGGAGGTGCGTGAGGCACCTCTTGTGAGAGGCGCTTGCACGCCGCCCTGTAGAGCGAGGTACTCGGTTTCACGCCGCGCACCTCAGCTACCTGCAAATTATGAGCCTCCAGCCTGCATTTTGCTAGAGGTCTCGGACCGATTGCGGGAGTGCTCACCGTCCTTCGGCGGCCGTCCAGGAGTTCCCACCTCGACGGTCGCGATGAGGCGCCAATGCGCCGTCCGCCGTGCGGTACGACTCGGCGGAGACATGGCAGAGAATAAGCGTTCTGGATGGCTGGAGAATCAGTTACAGAACCAATGGGCGAGCGTTGACGGCACGGAGGACTGCTCGATCCGAGCGAGAACAAGGCGGTACGTTGTTCCCTGACGAATAGGTGTCCCCGGCGCCGCGTCAACGGCCCGGGGACTGACATCAGGGAGGTACATCCCCGATGCATTCCGCAGGCTACTTGTCACCCTCGGCTGGCACGACGACCCTCACCCTCGCCCCAGAGGACGTCGCCGACTCCATGTCGTCGCTCGCCGACACCTACTCCCGCCCTGACCTCGCCGGCGTCTGCGTCGCCGACGGCTTCGGTGTGCGGGTGGTCGTCGAGCGCGGCGCCCTCGAAGTTCACGACGGAGTCGGTCCCCACCGCCGCTCCCGTCGCTACGACCGGGCCACCCACGGTCTTCGCCGCCTCGTGATCCTGAACGCCACGGGAACGGTCAGTCTGGACGCCCTCCGCTGGTGCGCGAACCTCGGCGTCGGGGTCCTAGTGCTCGGGTCAGACGGGACGGCCCAGCTCGCATCGACGCCTCGTATGACTGACGATGCTCGCCTCCGCCGCACCCAGGCCCTGGCGCCCTTCGAGCCATACGGCATGGACGTCGCCCGGTGGCTCATGTCCCGCAAGATCGTGGGCCAGGGCAAGCTCGTGCTCCGCCGCTTCGGTGACTCAGAGTCGGCCGAAACGATCGGCGACCTCGCTCTCGCCTCCGAAGGGACCGAGACGATCGACGAGTTACGCCAGCTCGAAGCCAGTGCCGCCGCCCTCTACTTCGGGGCCTGGTCCGGTCGAGCCGAGTGCGCCCCCACCTTCGCGGGCAAGGACCGGCGCCGCATCCCGCCCCACTGGTCGCGCTACGAGGGGCGTCGCTCGGTGCTCGCTTCGGCTGCCTCGAACCGAAAGGCCGAGCGACCCGTGAACGCGATGCTGAACTACCTCTATGCCCTCGTAGAGGCGGAGGCGATCCTCGCCTGCCAGGCAGTCGGACTGGACCCAGGACTGGGGATCGTCCACGCGGATGCGAAAGGGCGCCAGTCGCTCGCCCTCGATCTCATGGAGCCGGTACGGCCCGAGGTCGACGCCTTCGTGCTCGACATGGTCGAGCGCCGCAGCTTCCGCAAGGCCGAGTTCACCGAAACCTCAGACGGGCATGTCCGCCTGCTCGCGCCGCTCACCCATGAGCTAGCCGAGACCATGCCACTGTGGGCGAAGTCGCTCGGCCCGATCGCTGAGCACGTCGCCCACATACTCGGCGGGGCAATGGCTGGCACCTACTCGGCTGTGACGCCGCTCACTCGGAGTCGCACTCGGACGGCGCAGGCGGTCGTGAAGGCGCGCAGGGCATCGGCACAGGCCGCAGCGACGTCGTCAACGGCGCTGCAGAAGCCCACGAATACCACCGCGCTCCCCTTGTGGACCTGCCCCGATTGCGGCGGTGCCGTCACCAACCCCCGCCACGTCCGCTGCGACGCCTGCATCGCCGTGGACCCAGCGCAAGCACCCGAGATCCGGGGACGGCGCGGTGCTGCCATCGCCGCTCGTAAGCGGGCGCTGTCGGACTGGGACGAGGCCAACCCCGATGTCTCCTACGACCCGGAACTGTTCCGGAGGGAGATCCTGCCCAGGCTGGCGAACGTGAAACTCATGGACATCGCCGAGGCCGCCGGCTGCTCCAAGGCGTCCGCGTCGGACATTCGGCGAGGAAAATGGGCGCCGCACGTATCGACCTGGACGGCGCTCGGCTCGCTGGCCGGGTGGACGTCGTTTGAGCTATAGAGGCGGTTCGCACTTCAGCCGTGGAGCGCGCCTAGCCTCGTCGTTCGAAGGACGGAGGCTCAACGTGCCCGAGCTTGTGTGGGACGGAAAGTACGGCCCGGACGGTCGCAAGGTCGCCCCGTTGCGAGTCGCGCTCCCGTTTCAGACCGTCGAAACCATTAACGAGTCTGCCCAAGAGCGGCAGCGGTCCCTCGACCTGTTTGGGACTGGCGGTGCTGGGGATTGGCGCAACCGTCTGATCTGGGGCGACAAGAAGTACGTCCTCCCGGCTCTGATCGACGAACTGTCGGGCCAGGTCGATCTTGTGTACATCGACCCGCCCTTTGCCACCGGCGCCGACTTTTCATTCATGACGACGGTGCCAGGCTCGACCGAGTCGTTCACCAAAGAGCCGAGCGTGATCGAGCAGAAGGCATACCGGGACACGTGGGGGCGTGGCCCCGACGGCTATCTCGACTGGTTCTACGGCGCGGCCGTCTCCCTCAACGAGCTACTGAAGCCGACCGGCAGCATCTACGTCCACCTCGATTGGCATGTCGCTCCTTATGCACGGGCGATCCTCGACGAGGTCTTTGGATCACAGAGCTTCCAGAACGAGATCGTCTGGAAGAGGACGACGGCGCACAGCGATTCGAAAACCTGGAGCCACGTCACTGACACGATCCTGTTCTATACGAAACGTTACCAGCTAGACAATCTCACGAGCCCGAACCCGCGGCCCAACATGACCTACGAGTGGAAGGATCACCAGCCTCCAGCCTTTGGGTGGCGCTACTCGCGGGAGACAATGGCCAAACTCGATAGCGAGGGGCGCATCTGGTACCCGGACGACAAGAGCAAGCGGCCCCGGCTCAAACGCTATTTGGATGAGTCCAAGGGGCGGATCGTGGACAACCTCTGGGACGACATTCCACCTGTCAACTCCCAAGCTCAGGACAGGACCGGCTACCGCACCCAGAAGCCTGATGCGCTCCTCGAACGGATCATCCAGACCTCGTCCGACCCCGGTCATCTCGTGCTTGATTGCTTCGTGGGAAGCGGCACAACCGCTGTGGTTGCGGAGAAGACTGCCCGCCGCTGGATCGCGTGTGATCTTGGTCGGTTTGCGATACACACGACTCGAAAGCGGCTCCTCGGGATTGCCAATGTTCGGCCCTTCGTGGTGCAGAACCTGGGAAAGTACGAGCGCCAGGTCTGGCAGATGGCTGAGTTCGGCGAGTCCGCCGAGGCTCGGACGGCCGCGTACCGCAGCTTCATCCTGGAGCTGTACGGTGCGCGCCCTGTCCACGGCCACACGTGGCTCCATGGCTTGAAGCAAGGCCGCATGGTGCACGTCGGCACCGTCGACGCACCGGTCACTGTCGGAGATGTCAAACAGATCGCCGTAGAGTTCCGCAAGAC
>JBEKVJ010000093.1:0-22114 GCA_049514105.1 Acidimicrobiales bacterium | reverse complement strand
GATCCATGCGCCCTTTCTCTCGCACACCCCCGCGTCGATCAAGTGCCGGCCGGCAGACCGTGACAGGTCACAATGCCCTCGGTGACACCGTGACCGCGGCTTATTGAACGATCTGGGCTAGGTGTACTGAGCCTGTTCTCCAACCAGCCTTACGGCTTGATTCAACCCGATGAGGCTGTCGCGCAAGCCATGGCGGATGTGGCCACCATCGGTATCATCCATGAGCGGTTCATCCACGAAGCGGCATTCGACGGCGCGGTCATCTTGGAACGGGCCAGGGGCGGGGTAGACCTGGGGCCGAAGTCTTCATGCTGCTGCGCGACGAGCTTGTAGCATGAGCTTTCTTTCGGGAGCCAAGGAGTGGTGACCGGCCCATTCGCCAGCCCTCTTTCCGCATCGAACATGTGTTCGTATACTCTTACCCGTGGCCACGTATGTCCTCGCCGGAGCCCCGTTGCTGTCAAAAGCCGTCCCTGCCGAGGTCGGCACCTCCTCTGCTACTCGCTTCCACCCTGTTCTGGATCTGTTGCCGGCCGAAAAGATCTTGCCCGTTCTTTCGGGCCTGAACGGGCTTTTCCCAAGTGGCGGGCTCCCGAGAGGTGCCACCATCCTGCTCGGGTCGATGCAGGCACCAGAGACACCCTTCCGCCCCGCCGCTGACACCTCTGGTTCCCGTCCAGCCCAGCAAGGCCGGGTGTCGGGTCTAACGAGCTTGCTGCTCTTACTGCTCGCGGGCGCGTCATCCCAAGGACACTGGTGCGCGGTGGCCGGCTTGCCAGAACTTGGCCTTGTCGCCGCGGTCGAGATGGGAGCTGATCTGGGCCGTCTCGTCCTCGTCCCGCACCCGGGATCGGAAGGTCGCTGGCAAAGCGTCGTCATGACACTGCTTGAGACCGTCGACCTCGTCTGCTTCGCCCCGGATACGCCCGTGCGAGTCACCGATGCCAGGCGCCTCTCCGCCCGTGCGCGAGAGCGCGGTTCGAGCTTGGTCGTGTTCGATCAGCCGAGCCCTCCCGCCAGCGCGAAGGGGCTCGGATGCAGTGGCCAGGGGCGGCGGCTTGGGGCGCGTTGGCCGGGTCCTCCTGACCTGCGTTGTGCCGTGAGAGAGTCAGCTTGGTCAGGGCTCGAGCACGGTCACGGGTTGCTCAGCGCCCGCCAGCTCGAGGCAGAGGTCGGCGGTCGTGGTGCGGCCAGCCGGCCGAGACGGGGCCGGTTGCGGCTCCCGGCCTGAGGTCCGTGGCACCCCCGGTTCGCACCCTTGTCGTCTGGTGCCCTGACTGGCCCCTTGTCGCCGCCGGGCTCGCGGACCGTCCGGCAGTGATCGTCGCCGGCAACCGGGTGGTCGCCTCTTCTGCCACTGCCCGGGCCGAAGGGGTGCGCCTTGGCCAACGCCGCAGAGAGGCACAGGCATGTTGTCCTGAGCTCGTCGTGGTGGGCGAGGAGACAGCACGCGACGCTCGCAGCTTCGAAGCGGTCGTCGTAGCAGTTGCGGGATTCACTCCCCTGGTAGAGCTCACCAGGCCAGGGGCCTGCGCGATACCCGCCCGTGCTGCGGCCCGTTACTTCGGCGGGGAGGCTTCGCTCGCGGCGCAGGTCTGTGATGCCGCTGGTGCGGCTGTCGTGGCTGTTGCAGACGCGGCCGGCACTACAGCCCCTGAACCACCGTGCAGGGTGGGGATAGCCGACGGGCCGTTCGCAGCCCGGCTCGCCGCTCGACAAGGCGAGATCGTGCCTTGCTCTGCGACAGCGGAGTGGCTCGGCGACTTTCCGGTGGAGGTCCTCGGCTTGCCCGCTCTCGTCGATGTGCTCCGGCGGCTCGGGATCCACACGCTGGGTGAGTTTGGCGAGTTGGACGAGGCGGCGGTGCTGGCCCGCTTCGGTACCGAAGGAGGTTTTGCGCACCGGCTCGCCCGGGGACTCGACGAGCGACCTCTCGCTCTTGGCAACCCCCCTGCGGACCTCACTGTTTGCCGGGAGCTCGACCCGCCCGCTGAGCGAGCTGACGCCCTCGCTTTTGTTGCGGTAGGGCTCGCCGAGGAACTCGTCGGCCGTCTCGCCCCACACGGGCTTGCCGCCACTCAGCTGCTCGTCGAGGCGGAGACTGAACATGGCGAGTCACTGCAGCGTTGTTGGCGAGGGGACAGGCCTTTCACGGCCCGAGCCATGGTGGATAGGGTCCGTTGGCAGCTCGAAGGGTGGCTGCAGGGGCCGGTGATAACAGCTCCTAGCGCCGGGGTCACGATGCTCAGGCTCACAGTCGGCGAAGCAGTGCCAGACGGCGGGCGCCAGTTGGACTTCGCAGGAGGCATGGCCGAAGCGAGCCGGCAAGTCGAACGGGGCCTTGCCCGGGTCCAGGGCCTCTTGGGCCACGAGGCGGTCCTTGTCGCGCTGCGCTCGGGTGGGAGAGGCCCGGGCGAACAGATCCGCCTCGTGCCCTGGGGCGAGGGGTCTGCAGGAGACAGCGCTGCCAGGGTTTCATCCCGAAAGGCGTCCCGCCCAAAAAGAGCAGGAGGGCGATCTTCCATGCGTGCCGGGACAGTCCGTTCGTCCGCCCGGGATACGGCCGAGGCCCAGACACCACCTTGGCCTGGTCGCATCCCACCTCCCTCACCGGCGCTAGTCCATCCGGTACCAGTTCTCGTCGAGGTCCTCGGGCCAGACGGGGTCCCGGTCGGAGTGACTGGACGCGGGCAGTGCACCGCAGCCCCTTCCCGCCTGGTCCTGCCAATTGCCGGTGGCCCGTCTGTGGCGATAACGGGCTGGTCAGGGCCTTGGCCGGCAGACGAGCGCTGGTGGGATCCAGCCGCGGCCCGGCGGCGAGCCCGTTTGCAGGTCTTGCTCGAGGATGGCACCGCTCACCTGGTTGTCCTCGAGCAGGGACGATGGCATCTGGAAGC
Organism: Acidimicrobiales bacterium; assembly: GCA_049514105.1. Classification (GTDB taxonomy): domain Bacteria; phylum Actinomycetota; class Acidimicrobiia; order Acidimicrobiales; family Bog-793; genus Fen-455. Next base: position 19,217 of record JBEKVJ010000093.1, on the reverse strand, counting down.
CACCTACGATTGAGCTTTGAACCTGTCCCAAAGGGGAGGATTTGTCACAAGCCCTGGAACTCTCAGCCTGGAACTCTCAGGAGGCTCACAGGGACCGTGGAGGAGGGACTGAGTAGCCGGCCGCATCATTTAGGTGTCGACGTCTTCCAAAGGCGAGTCGGGGATCGACGGGGATCCGCCCCCGGCGCCAGAGGCGCTTGATCAAAGGTGAGGGTAATGGACGAACGCAACGACGAGCAGCCGGAACGTGGTCAATCGAGCGAGGCCAGGCTCTCCCGGGCAGAGGGCGAAGCGGCAGCTGTCACCCCTCCAGGGTCCGCCCCGCCCCGCCCGGAGCCGCCACGAGGTTTCTGGACCGCGCCAAACGAGCAGGACGCCCCACCTTTCAACCCCTCCTTCGGTGACGGGGCCGGTTTCGACTCGGCGAACGGCCGACCGGGCGCTGCGAGCTACGGCACATACCCACCTTCTAGTTACAGCTCCGGCGGCTACCCACAAGTGCCGTACCCGCCATACGGCTACAGCCCTTACGGGCCCGAAACCTACCCGCCCGGTTCCTACTACGCCCCGGCTGAGGCCCAGACGACGGAGCGGCCGCGGCCCGGACGTGCCCGCAGGGCCTTGAGCGTCGTAGCGGTGGCTCTCGTACTGTTCAGTGCCGGTGCTGGGGTGGGGATCGCCTACCTGTCCCGTTCGACTCAGAGCTCGACGGCAGGATTGGCAACCTCGCCCGCCGGAGGTTCGCTGACGACGTCCCAGATCGCGGCCGCAGTCGATCCCGCCGTCGTCGACATAGTTACGAACCTCGGAGAGGGGACTGGCATCATCGCGACCTCCAACGGCGAGATCATCACCAACAACCATGTCATCGAGGGGGCCAGCTCCATCAAGGTCTCGGTCGAGAACCGTGGCAGCTACAGCGCGACCGTCGTCGGGACTGACGCAGTGGCCGACGTTGCCGTGCTCCAGCTCGCAGGGCTTACAGGCTTGCCGACGGTTAAGTTCGCCAACTCGAACCACTTGAGCGTCGGGAGCTCAGTCGTTGCGATCGGCAACGCAGGCGGCCAAGGCTTCCCGTCCACGGTCACTGCAGGCGCTGTGACAGCACTCGGGCGGACGATTCAGGCGAGCGACAGCACAGGCGCGACCGAGAAGCTAACGGGCATGATCCAGATGGATGCCCTGATCGAGCCTGGGAACTCCGGTGGTCCGCTCGTCGACTCGTCCGGGGAGGTCGTCGGCATGGACACGGCTGCCGCGAGCGCGGACGGGGCCACCCCGATCGGGTTCGCACTGCCGATCAACCGGGTGCTGCAGATAGCTAGTGACATCGAGCACGGCAAGGCCGGAAAAGGGATCGTCGTGGGAGTCGTCGCCTTCCTCGGCATAGAGGGCCAGACCGTCTCCCTGCAGGGTGCGGCCTCGAGCACCGGCGTCGGCCTTGAGTACGTCGACCCGCAGAGCCCTGCTGCCACCGCAGGCATCGAAGAAGGCGACGTCATCGTCGCATTCGATGGTCACACCACGGCCAGCCTGAATGAGCTCGCGACCCTGATCCACCACCTACGGCCGGGCGATCGCGCCACGGTCAGCTTCGACAACCTGATCGGCGGGACCGAGACGGTCACCGTCACCCTAGGCACAGCGCCACCCGCCTGAGACTTCTTCTTCTAACCCAGCCAATGGCGCCTCGAAGCGAGTCGAGCTTCGGAGCGCCATTGGCGCGTCCGCGCCTGGTCACCGCCTGGTCTGGTTTGGCACCTTTGTCACACGAGGACGACTGACCAAGGTGTCCTAAACGACCGAGTTGGCCTACCTACTTTGCTGTCAGGTTCGCACGCTTGAGGGCGAGCTACCAAGCAAGACCCTCCGAGCCGGCGAGAGCTTCGAAACACCTGGAGATTCAGCTGCGCGCTACAGCGTGGGAGAAGACCCGGGACCGGCTAAGGGATCTGAGTTTGCGGGAACGGGTCGTCGGCCGGGGATGGGTTCGCGGTGGACCGATCCCCGTTGGTCCCCTCGGCTGATAGCCCATGGGAGCCCCACAGACGCGGTCCAGGACCGGGCTGGGTCGGCAGCTCGACACTGAAGGTGGCGCCTCCACCGGAGGTCTCGCTCAGGGTGACGCGCCCACCGTGGGCATCGGCGATGGCGGCCACGATCGAGAGCCCGAGGCCGGCACCGCCTTTGGCATGCACCCGCGCCGGGTCCGAGCGCCAGAAACGTTCGAATACGTGTGGAGCAGCAGAGGGCGTGATCCCGGGGCCGTGGTCGACGACGGTGATCCTCACCCGGGCGGGTACCAAGTCCTCCGCAGGCTCGAGGCGAGTGATGATCTCGATGGGGCTGCCGGCCGGGGCATACGCGAGAGCATTCGAGACGAGGTTCCCGAGAAGCTGGCGGAGACGCCCCTCATCCCCGATCATCGGGCACGGTCCGAGCACGTCGCAGGTCACCATACGGGTTGGGTCGACGACCCGCGCGTCCTGAGCGGCGTCTTCGGCCAGCACCGCCAGGTCGACTGGCTCGCGTTCGAGAGGGCGGCCCTGGTCCAAGCGGGCGAGCAGCAGCAGGTCGTCGACGAGACCGGCCATGCGGGTCGATTCGCTGTCGATGCGACGCATCGCCCGATCCAGGTCCGCGGGGCGCTCGGCTAAGCCGTGCTGGAACAGCTCCGCGTAGCCGCGGATCGATGTAAGGGGGGTCCTGAGCTCGTGTGACGCGTCGGCGACGAAACGCCTAAGGCGCGCTTCGGACGCTTCGCGCTCGCGAAACGCCGTTTCTATGCGCCCGAGCATGATGTTGAGCGCATTGCCCAACTGCCCCACTTCGGTGCGGTCGTCGGTCTCCTCGACGCGTCGGCTCAAATCGCCCGCAGCGATCTCGCCGGCAGTGTCCGCCATCTTCTGGAGGGGTCGCAAGCTGAGTCTGATGATGAGCCAGGCCCCGGCCGCGAGAGCGATTAGGACCGCGATGCTGACGAGGAACTCGAGAGCGAGCAGGTGGTGGAGGGAATCGTCGGTCGTGGTGAGCGGGACCGCTTCGACGAGCACGTCTCCGACCTTGGCGCCAGTGATGCTGAACAGGGGAGCAACGAGTACGCGGTAGGAGTGGACGCTGCCGGTGCCCGGGACCGTCGCGTAGATGGGGGAGGTCCCCGCTGCCGCCAAGCTGGCGAGCGAGGAGGAGATGACGGGCGGCTCGGGCTGAGACGAGCTTGTGGGCAACAGCTGCCAGGGCTGGATCTGCTCGCCGCCCGCTGTCAACACTGCGGCCACCGTGCCGGGTGTGATTGCCTCGCTTGCCGGGCTCGGCTGGCCGTCGTTGTACTGCCCGCGGACGAGGCTGTTCGTCACCAGGTTGGCCGACCGGAACAACTGTCCGTCTAGTTGCCCGATCGCATAGCGCCGGAACGACGTGTAGGTGACGGCGTCGGTCACTGCCAGGGCTAAGACGACGAAGGCGCACAAGACGGCGATCAGCCGCAGTTTCAAGCTCACAGGCGGCACCGGCTGAGGTTGCGGGTACCAGGCCGCGGTCGACCGGGCATCGGAATCAGTTGCGGGGCGGACGGAGCACGTAACCGACCCCGCGCACGGTGTGGATCAAGTGCGGCTCGGTGAAGTCGACCTTCTTGCGAAGATAGCTGACGTAGGTTTCGAGCACGCCGGCATCACCGCCGAAGTCGTAGTTCCAGACATGGTCCAAAAGCTGGGAGCGCGTGAGCACACGGCGCGGGTTCGACAACAAATAGCGCAGCAGCCGGTACTCGGTCGCCGTCAGGTCGATGAGCTGGCCGGCCCTGCGTACCTCGTGGGCGTCGTCATCCATCTCGAGATCAGCGAGCTGGAGCAGCTCACGGCTCGGTCCACCCTTGCCGGCACGGCGCAAGATGGCCTGGGTGCGGGCGACAAGCTCGGCCACACTGAACGGCTTTGTGACGTAGTCGTCGCCGCCGATCGTAAGCCCCCGGACCTTGTCTTCGGTGGCGTCGCGAGCAGTAAGGAACAGGACTGGGATATCGCGTCGGTCTCGCCTCAGGCGCTCGGCGATGTTGAACCCGTCGATGTCGGGCAGCATGACGTCGAGCAGGATGAGGTCGGGCCGGAACTCGTCGATCTTCTCGAGCGCCCCGTAGCCGCTGGCGGCGGTCTGAACGTCGAAGCCCTCGTAGCGCAGAGCCATCGAGACCAGCTCGGTGATGGAGTCCTCGTCATCAACGACGAGGACACGAGGTCCCGCTTCTCCTCCTGCCACCTCGTCATTGTCGTCGATAAAGCTGTGAGTTTGCTGAATGTCCAGTGTGAAGTTGTGTGCCTACGGTTCCAGAGGGGCCTGAATCCACCTCACACGAACATACGTTCGATAAGCTCACTATCCTGTTCGGGTGGTCGGGTACGCGGAACTTCACTGCCATTCGAATTTCAGCTTCCTCGACGGTGCCTCCTACCCCGAGGAGCTCATTGCCGAAGCCGCCCGGCTCGAGCTCTGCGCTCTGGCGCTGACCGATCACGACGGGCTCTACGGTGTCGTGCGCTTTGCCGAAGCGGCAAAAGAGGCGGGAGTTCCCACCGTCTTCGGCGCCGAGCTCAGCCTTGCCGCCCACAGCCCGGGCTTTGCCGGCGCAAAGGTCGTGCCGGCGCCAGCGCGCACAGGGATCCCTGACCCAGGCGGATCCCATCTGGTCGTCATCGCCCGCGATCCTGCCGGCTACTCGCGCCTTGCCCGCGCCATCAGCGAAGGTCACCTCGCCGGAGGTGAGAAGGGTCGCCCCCGCTATGACCCGGACAGGCTCGCCGATCTCGCCGGAGGCCATTTCCTCGTGCTTACTGGTTGTCGCAAGGGAGCCGTGCCAACGGCGCTCGTCGAAGCCGGCCCTGTCGCGGCTACAAGAGAGCTCGACCGGCTCGTCGAGCGCTTCGGGCGCGAGAACGTCGTCGTCGAATTGTTCGACCATGACGATCCGCTCGATATGGCTCCGCCCCGGCGGGCCGCCGCCTCGCCTCGGTGCTGGCTTCGGTGCGCTCGGGTCGCCCGCTCGATGACCTCGACGGCTGGCTACCTGCCGCGGGGGCGGCCTACCTGCGCTCGGGGGCCGAGCAGGCGAGGCGTTTCGCCCGTTATCCGGGAGCTGTCGAGCTCGCCGCCGAGCTCGGGCGGGCGTGTGCCTTCGACCTTCACCTCGTCGCCCCCAAGCTTCCCGAGTTTCCTGTGCCAGAGGGTCATAACGAGATGACCTTCCTGCGCACCCTTGTCGAAAAGGGGGCGACGCGACGCTACGGCCCGCCCGGGTCCGAGCGCGTGCCCGGGGCGTGGCGGCAGCTGGAGCACGAATTGACGCTGATCGAAGAGCTCGGCTTTGCCGGCTACTTCCTCGTCGTCTGGGACATCGTCGAGTTCTGCCGGCGCTCTGGCATCTACTGCCAGGGCCGGGGTTCAGCCGCGAGCTCGGCTGTGTGTTACGTGCTCGGGATCACCAACGCGGACGCTGTAGCCCTCGGGCTGTTGTTCGAACGGTTCTTGTCACCAGAGCGCGATGGGCCTCCCGACATCGACGTGGACATCGAGAGCGGCCGGCGCGAGGAGGTCATCCAGTACGTCTACGGGCGTTACGGGCGCGAGCGGGCCGCCCTCGTGGCCGTTGTTGTGAGCTATAGGGCCCGTTCTGCGGTACGCGATGCCGCCAAGGCACTCGGTCACTCGCCCGGCCAGGTCGACGCCTGGGCGAAACGCATCGAACGGTGGGGCTCCCTCGGCGCTGGCCACCACTCGAGCGCGCCGCACCGCAAGGACCGCTGGACTTGGTGGAGCGCGGCTGCAGAAGGCGAGGCTGCCCGGCGCGGCACCTCGGTGGGGATCGCTGGTGACACACGCCCGGGCCGCGACGACGTCGCCTGCGAGCCGGGCCCCGAACAGGGCGCGGGTGAGCTCGGGATTCCGGCGCGCGTGCTGGCTGTGGCGAGCGAGCTGGAGGGCTTTCCCCGCCATCTCGGTATCCATCCCGGGGGGATGGTGATCTGCGACCGCCCCGTCTCTGAGGTCTGCCCCGTCGAGTGGGCGCGCATGGAGAACAGGACTGTGCTCCAGTGGGACAAGGACGATTGCGCCGCGGTCGGGTTGGTGAAGTTCGACCTCTTGGGCCTCGGCATGCTCGAGGCGATCCACCGCGCGGTCGACACGATCGGCGCCTACCACCACCACGACATCGACCTCGCTCTGATCCCCCAAGAAGACGCCGTCTACGACCTGTTGTGCCGTGGCGACTCGGTCGGGATCTTCCAAGTCGAGAGCCGGGCGCAGATGGCAACGCTGCCACGGTTACGGCCGCGCTGCTTTTACGACATCGTCGTCGAGGTCGCCCTCATCCGTCCTGGGCCGATCCAGGGGGGCTCGGTCCATCCCTACCTGCGCCGGCGCAATGGGGCGGAGTCGGTCACCTACCTGCACCCTTGTTTCGAGCACAGCCTTGCCAAGACGCTCGGAGTGCCGTTGTTCCAAGAGCAGCTCATGCAGATGGCGATCGACGCTGCCGGCTTCAGCGCAGCCGAGGCCGATCAGCTCCGCCAAGCCATGGGCTCGAAGCGCTCCGCCTCGCGTATGGAGCGCCTTCGTGCCCGTCTGTACGAGGGGATGGCCGAGCGCGAGATCACGGGCCAGGTTGCTGACACCATCTGGGAGCAGCTGGCCGCCTTCGCCAACTTCGGGTTCCCCGAGAGCCACTCGGTGTCCTTCGCCTACCTCGTCTATGTCAGCGCCTGGCTGAAGCTGCACTACCCGGCCGCTTTCCTCGCCGCGTTGCTCAACTCCCAGCCGATGGGCTTTTGGGCGCCGCACACTCTTGTCGCGGACGCCCGTCGCCACGGCGTCGTCGTTTTTGGTCCGGATGTGAACAAGAGCGAGGCGTCCGCATCGCTAGAGCCTGCGGACCAGGCAGGCTGTCCGGGTCCGGTGGTTCGCCTCGGACTCGGTGCGGTGAAGAAAATCGGGGCAGAGCTAGCTGAGAAGATCGCCGCCGGACGGCCGTATACGGACATGGAGGATCTCGTTCGCCGCAGTGGTGTCGGTCGCCTCGGCCTCGAATCTCTCGCCACCTCTGGAGCACTCGCCGGGCTCGGGGACCAAGCTCGTCCTCGATCCGCAGCACCAGGTGCTCCGGGAGCGCTCTCTCGTCGCGCGGCTCTCTGGGCGGCTGGAGCCGCCGCCGAGGCCCGTCCGGAGCGTCTTCCTGGCACCGTGGTCGGGACCGATGCCCCCGCGCTTTGCGAGATGGACGAGATCGAGGAGATGTCCGCCGACTTACAGACGCTCGGGCTTTCACCGGGCTCGTCCCCGATGGCCTTCGCCCGGGAGAAGCTGGCGACTCGTGGCGTGGTCCCTAATGCCGAGCTCGTGGGTATGCCAGATGGGGCGAAAGTCCTAGTCGCCGGCGTGGTGACCCACCGCCAGCGCCCCGCAACGGCGGGAGGGACGACATTTCTCAACCTGGAGGATGAGACGGGACTCGTGAACGTCATCTGCTCGCCGGGGTGCTGGACCCGTTATCGCACGGCTGCTCGTTCCGCGTTGGTGCTGCTTGTGCGTGGGAGGCTCGAACGTGGGGAGGGTGCCGATCCGCTAGCACCGTCATCCTCGAACGTGGTGGCCGAGTACTTAGAGGAGATTGACTTCGCGATGGCGGTCGGCCCCTCCAGGGACTTCCACTGACCCGGGCCGAGCGCGCCCTCTAGCTGGCTGAATGATGAGCCGTCCAAGACGACTCGGCTGCTGAGACATCCGCGATGAGATTGCCGAGGGCCAGGTTGACGTCGTCGGTGTGATAGCCCCAGTCCGCTCCGGCTTCCTCGGTGACCACCGGACGCCTGTCCGAGGGCCCCGTTGCCTTCTTGACATCGAGCCATGTTGCCCCTCCGGCCGTATCGCAGCGGGCGGTGTAAAGACCCGGGAACTCCACCCAGGGCGTGGACAATGATGTCCCCGCCGTCGACGGGAAGAACGAGTCGAGGTCGGCCGCGCCACCACCGATGGCGGCCGGGTTCACGCACAGGACCTGGAGCCCCCGTTTCTCGACCTGGCCGGATTGCAAAGCGACGCCCTGGCCGGGGCGCCCGAACAGCGCCGTGGCGGGGGGCTCACCGGGAAAGCTCGAATAGGCGATGACACAACCCGACTCTCCCTGGTGTGAGCAGGCGGGGATGTGGGAGAAGCTGCCGCCGGTGAGCGATCCGGTGCGGACCTCCACGTCTCCGCCGAGGATGATGGCGAGCACGAGGCGGTCGCGCAAAACAGCATCGTCGTCGAGCAACGAGGCGAGGAGCTTGATCAGGATCGCCGCGCCCTGGGAATGACCTATGAACACGATGGGCCGACCGTCGTTGTACCTGGAGAGGTAGTCCTTGAACCCCGAGAGCAGGCTTTCGTAGGCGGTCTGCCCGTAAACGGCCGGGACATCGAGGTTCGGGTAGGAGGCGAGGCCAGCAAGTGTGACCTGGCGGTACATCGGCGCGTAAACCCGACAAACGCGTGAAAAGCGCGATGCCTGCGCGATCGCGACGTTGATCTCCGCTTTTTGCACCCTCAAGTCGGCGTTGGCCGCGAGCTCGCGGCTAACACTCGGGTAGACGTAGAAACAGTCGAAGCGCGAGCTGTGAGCTGGGCTCACGTCGACGACCGAGACCGTCTCCGAGGCTTTGACGACCGTCTTGTCCAGATCCGCCGTGCAGGGATCGTCGTAGAGGCCCGGGCGGCACAGCCAGACCGTGGCCGCCTGCGAGGAACGGGCGACCGCCTCAGGAGAGGTGACGACGAGATCCGGCGAGAGCCTGCTGCCCGGCCCGAGTACGACAGCTCCGGCCCCTCTCGAGATAACGGGGCCCATCAGCAGTGCGACACTAAGCGCGAGGCCGAGGCCTCGTAGGATCCTGGCTTCTCTTGATGTGGCCCTCCGGCCGTCATGACCGCGTCCTGTCAGCTTTCCCATCGATCCCCCCTATTACGCAACCAAGTTGCATATATCAGTCTGCAGGCACCTGTTCCTCATGTCAACAGCCTGGATTCTGTGGACGTCGTCCCCGGCCTCTTGCGAGCACGAGATGTGCTGGCCAAACGCTAGGTTTTACCCGATCACTGCCTTCTGGCATGATTCGCTCTGAAGAGCCCCCCGCTTTGCGAAGCCCACCGCGGCCTGTGATAAAAGACCGACGGCGGGCTGAGACCGCACGCTCGAGACGGAGACCCCGGACGGATGAACGCGTTTTTCAATGGCCTCGGACGGTTCTCCGTCCGGTTTCGCTGGCTGATCGTCGTCGTATGGATAGTGGGCACCGTGGCCTGTGTCCATTACCTGCCCTCGCTTGCGAGCCAGGTCAACAACGACAACTCGGCCTTCCTGCCGAACTCGGCCCCGAGCACGGTCGCAGGCAACCTCGCTGAGCCGCTCGTCGGCAAGGCGACGCTCGAGCCCGTCATCATCGTCGGCATATCGCAGAACGGGGCGATCAACGCGGCTGACACCGAAGCGATCGGGCGGCTCGCGATTGCGGCGAAGAAGGTCCCCGACGTCGTCGCCGTGCAGTACGTTGGCACCTCGCCCGACGCCCGTGCGGTGCAGCTGGTCGCGGAGGCGAACATCGCCGGGTTCAGCCCCGGCCCCTCCGAAGACGTGGTCAACGGGCTGACGGCTGCCTTTGCCAAGGTGGGGGCGCCGCCAGGCCTGCATTTCCATCTTGCCGGTGTTGTCGCCACGAACGTCGCCCAGCAAAAGCAGTCGAGCACGACGGGCAACAAGACCCAGGCGCTTTCGATTCTGTTCATCATCGTGCTGCTGTTGTTCGTCTTCCGATCGGTCCTCGCGCCGTTCGTGACACTGCTGCCGGCCGCGATCGTCCTGCAGCTGTCCGGGTCCTTGATCGGTGAGCTCGGATCGCACGGGCTCAAGATCTCCCAGATCACCCAGCTGCTCTTGATCGTGCTGATCCTCGGTGCCGGGACCGACTACGGACTCTTCCTTGTCTTTCGCGTTCGGGAGGGCATGCGTTCCGGTCTGCCCGCGCACGACGCGGTCGCACGCGCGGTCGCACGCGTCGGTGAGTCCATTACCGCCTCGGCCGGCACGGTCATCCTTGCCCTTTTGACGCTCTTGTTCGCCAGCTTCGGCATCTACCACGACCTCGGCGTGCCGCTCGCGATCGGCATCGCCGTGATGCTCGTGGCCGGAGTAACGCTTTTGCCTGCACTGCTGGCGATCCTCGGGCGCGCCGTGTTCTGGCCGTCCAAGATCGTGGCAGGGGACGCGAACGAGAGCTGGTGGGGCAAGGTCGCCCAGCGCGTCATCCAGCGGCCCGCACACACCCTTGCCGTTGGTCTCATCGTTTTCGGGGCACTCGCCTTCGGGTCGTTGTTCTACACACCGGCGGGCTTCGGCGGGGCGACCGACGCTCCGACGGGAAGCGACGCAGCAGCAGGCAACGCGGCCCTGATGAAGTACTTCCCAGAGGCGAGCTCGAATCCCACCAACCTCATCTTGGAGCTCGCCCAACCTGTGTGGGAGGCCCCCGGGGCCGTCGTCACGGCTGCAGACGAGCTGCATGCGACGGGGCTGTTCAACTCGCTGGCCGGGCCGCTCGACCCTACTGGTTCGCCCATTGCGCCAGGGGTTTACGTGAGCCTGCACGCTAAGCTCGGCAACCCGAAGCTGTTGCCGCCGCTGCCAACTGTCGGATCGCCCGCAGCGAAGGTGCCGATCGCGCTGTACGACTTCTACAGGGCGACGGCGCGCTTTGTGAGCCCGGATGGCCGCACGATCCAGTTCGAGTCCGGCCTAAAGGCGGGCGACGCCAGCTCGACACCGGCGCTCAATGCCGTGCCTGCGATTCGTGCAGCCCTTACGAGGGTGCAACACAACATCGGCGCGGCCGCGAGCGGGGTCGCCGGGGAAGCCCCGGCTCTTTATGACGTGAGCTCGATCTCTGATCAGGACCTCATCCACATCGTCCCAATCGCGATACTTGCTATCGGACTGCTTTTGGCGCTCGTGCTGCGCAGCCTCATCGCACCGACCTATCTCATCGCGAGCGTGATGCTCTCCTATCTCGCCGCCCTTGGATTGTCTTCGATCGTGTTCATCAAGCTCGGGGGAAGCGGAGGTCTCACGTTCCTCTTACCCTTCTTGATGTTCATATTCCTCTTAGCCCTCGGCGAGGATTACAACATCCTCGTCATGACGCGCATCAGGGAGGAGGCGCACGAGCACCGGCTCCGTGATGCCGTCGTGATCGCAGTCGGAGCCTCAGGCCCGACGATCACTTCCGCGGGTCTGGTCCTCGCCGGGACGTTCCTCGTTCTCGCCGTTACTGCCGGCGGCCAGCCAGGCGGGAGTCAGATCCGTGACATCGGCCTCGGCTTGGCACTCGGGATCTTGATGGACACCTTCCTCGTGCGGAGCCTGCTTGTCCCCTCGACAGTGTCGCTCCTCGGCCGCTGGAACTGGTGGCCGGGCAGGCTCGCCGAGATGGACCACATATCAGGTGAACCTGTCCCGGCGGACCAAAACTCGGCCACGAGCACTCCCATCAGCGCTTCCAACCCGGCCCCGGCACAGGAGTAGCCGCACGCAACCTTTTGAGCTGTCCTCGGGGCCGGCCTTGGCGCTCGGGCAATACTGAAAGCCATGGGGAAAAACCAACGCGGCAAGGGCGCGCCCGCGGTGAACCCTCGAGCGCTTCTGACCTTTGTGAGCGCTCTGGCACTTGTCGACACGGTCTTTTTCACGGCGCTCACACCGTTGCTCCCGCACTATGTTCACAGCCTCGGGCTCTCTAAGACCTCTGCGGGGGTCCTCGTTGCCGCCTATCCCTTTGGAACACTCGTTGGTGCGCTGCCCGGGGGCGTTCTCGTCACGCGTCTCGGCGTCCGGCGCGCCGTCGTGCTCGGGCTTTTCATGATGAGCGGCGCCACCTTGGTCTTCGGCTTTGGAACCTCGATCGTTCAGCTCGACGCGGCGCGCCTCACCCAGGGCCTCGGGGGAGCCTGCATCTGGTCCGGCGGCATGGCCTGGCTCGCTGCCGGCACGCCCGCGGACCGGCGTGGCAGGGCGATCGGTGTGGCCCTCGGGGTGTCGGTTGCTGGCGCCTTGGTCGGCCCAATCCTGGGTGCCCTCGCGAGCGGGGTCGGGACGGCGCCGGCGTTCGCGGTCGCCACCTTCGCCGGGATCTGCTTGGCGGTGGCGAGCTTCAAGGTGGCGACACCGATCGACGCCGCCTCCCACAGTCTGCGCAAGGCCGCACGAGCGCTTCGTGACCCTGGAGTCTCTGGGGGCATGTGGCTGACATTCCTTGCCGGGATTAGCTTCGGCGCCATCGACGTTCTCACCCCTCTGCGGATGAGCGCACTTGGCGGCGGTGCTGTCGTGATTGCCGGCGCCTTTTTAGGCGCGGCCGGGGTGGAGGCCGTGCTGGCGCCGTTGGTGGGGCGTTTCGCAGACAGGAGGGGCCGACTGGCTCCGGTCAAGGTGTCTCTCGGGGCTGCGATCGCGGTCAGCCTGCTTCTCCCGCTGCTACGCCCAGTTGGCGTGCTCGTCGTGCTCGTGGTGATCGGGCTGCCCGCCTACGGCACATTGTTCGTGCCGGCGTCCGCCATGATCAGCGACGGCGCAGACCGTCACGGTCTTCACCACGGCCTAGGCTTCGGCCTCGCCAATCTCTCCTGGGCCTCCGGCCAAGCCGTCGCGGCGACCTCGAGCGGAGCGATTGCCCAAGCCACGGGTTACGTTCCGCCTTACGTACTGCTGGCTGTGGCTCTGATGGTGACCCTCGTTGCCCTCCAGCCCCAGTCGCGCCGGCTCATGGTCCGGCTCCGGCCGGATCTCGGACGCCCGCAGGGCTGATCAGGGCTCACATCGCGCCAGCGGAGCCGGCGCCGTTGCCGGGCCCTAAGTGAGGACTTCCGTTCCCGTTTGCGGGCGTGCAGCAACCATTCGTAGTGAACAGCGTCACCCCTTTGCGGGAGGTCCGCTTCGACTGGTACATCGCGGAGTCTGCCTGGGCCAAGAAGGCGTCCGCATCGAGCGCTTCGGCCGTCCAGGCGACACCGACGCTCGTGCGCAGCTCGACCTCGGCATTGCCGATGTCGATCGTCGCCGCCGTCGCCGCCGCGACGCGCTCGGCGACCTTGATCGCCTGCGCCGAGTTCTGGACCATCGGGCAGATGACGATGAACTCGTCACCGCCGACGCGGCCTACAGCATCGCCCTTGCGTGCTGCTTCGCGCAGGCGCTCGGCCGCTTCGGCCAAAAGACGGTCGCCTACTGCATGGCCGAAGCGGTCATTGACTGACTTGAAGTCGTCGAGGTCGATGTAGATGAGAGCGTTGCCTTCCCCGGGCGCCTTGGGCGCCGCCGTCGTGCGCTCGAGCAGCTGCAAGGACGCATCCCGGTTCAGACAGGACGTGAGCCTGTCGACCGAGGCTCGGATCTCGAGCTCGTTGCGTAGCTGCACGCGATCTGTCACATCGCTCAGGCATCCGACCGCACCGGCCACATCGCCGGAAGCGTCTGTGAGCGGCCGCATGCTCAGATCGCAGATCCGCTCCACTCCGCCGCCGTTTGACGACTCCGGCGCCGGGAAGCAGAAACGTATCTCGATGTCATCTACGAGCTGGCCGCTTACGACATGTGCTAGGGCTTGTCCAAATATCGGCCGGTCCGCTCGCACGACGGTCGATATCAGCTCGTCCATGCTGTTCGCGCAAAGATCGCCGACGATGGTGTGCATGCGGTCGTTCGTGAAGGCGACATTGCCCGTCATGTCGATCTCGAAAAGACCGACCGGAACCGACTCTGAAAGTCGGCTCAACAGCTGCTCGCGCAGCAGCAGCCGCGAGATCTCCCGTTCGGCCTCCTTGTGCGCCGTGATGTCTCGCACGAGCAGGCATATGCGGCGCGAGGCACCCTCCGTCGTGGCGATAGGGGCGACCCTTCCCTGGAACCATCGCAGGCCAGCAGGGACCTCGAGACAGTACTCCCAGAACTCCGGACGACCTGTCTCGAAGACGTTGTGCATGACCTCTTTCAAGCTGAGGCCAATTTCCTCACCGATCACCTCGGAATGTGTCCGTCCGAGCAGCTCGCCACGCGGTGCGACCAGCAGAGCATCATTGGCGGTCCAGATACCTAGATAGGTTCCGTCCTCATCGAGCTCGAAGACGAGGTCGTCGAGAGAGGAAAGCAGCGCTTGAAGGCGGGCCTCACTTTCTTGCAGAGCTTTGCTGTGCTCTTGCGGTCCGCTTATATCGATCACCCCATTGTGCCGTTTGGGGAGCTGCCGCTCCTAAGCGTCGCCTGGTCCGCTACAGCATACGGCGGGTCGTGCAGCGGGGCTGGGTATGAAAGGTGACGATCTGACGAAGAAGTCCTGCCTTTGCTGCTGAACAGGCACTTCGTGCGCCTTGGCGGTGGGGGCGGAAGGGCCTCAGGTGTTCTGTGGGAATCCCAGGTTGATTCCGCCATGGCTCGGGTCGAGCCAACGGCTCGTGACCACCTTGCCACGGGTGAAGAAATGGACCCCTTCGGTCCCGTGCGCATGGCTGTCTCCGAACAGGGAGCTCTTCCAGCCTCCGAAGGAGTAGTAGGACACGGGCACGGGGATCGGCACGTTCACCCCGACCATGCCGACCTCCACCTCATGTTGGAAACGGCGTGCGGCACCTCCGTCGTTGGTGAAAATCGCCGTGCCGTTGCCCCAAGGATTGGAGTTGACGAGCTCGAGCGCCGAGTCGTAGCTGGGCACGCGCACAACCGAGAGAACCGGTCCGAAGATCTCGTCTTTGTAGAGCGACATCTCGGGCCTGACCTTGTCGAAAAGGCTCGGGCCGAGCCAGAACCCACTCTCGTTGCCCTCGGGCCTGGTCGAACGGCCGTCGACAACGAGTTCGGCACCCTCGCCGACGCCGGAGTCCAGATACGACGCCACTTTGTCGCGGTGCGCCCGAGTCACGAGCGGTCCCATGTCGGAGCCGGCACGACCGTCGCCGACCCTCAGCTTGGCCATCCGGTCGCATATCTTCGATATCAGCTCGTCGGCGACCGGCTCGACTGCCACGAGCACGGATATGGCCATGCATCTCTCGCCGGCGGAGCCGAAACCTGCGTTGACAGCCGAGTCAGCAGCGATGTCCAGGTCGGCGTCTGGGAGCACGACCATGTGGTTCTTGGCGCCTCCGAGTGCTTGCACCCTTTTCCCGTGACGTGTCCCATTCTCATAGACGTACTGAGCAATCGGCGTCGAGCCGACGAAGGAGACCGCTTTGATGCCCGGATGTTCCAGCAGGCGGTCGACAGCCACCTTGTCGCCGTGGACGACATTGAAGACCCCGGGTGGCAGGCCGACCTCCGCCCAACACTGCGCGAGCCAGTTGGCGGCGGAAGGATCCTTCTCGCTCGGCTTGATGACGACGGTGTTGCCGCACGCGATCGCGATCGGGAAGAACCAGGCTGGGACCATCGCTGGGAAGTTGAACGGGCTGATGATCGCGACCGGGCCGAGGGGCTGTCGGATGGAATACACGTCTACGTTCGTCGAGACGTTCTCGGAGTAGCTGCCCTTCAGCAGCTGGGGGATGCCGCAGGCGAATTCGATCACCTCAAGACCACGGTTAACCTCGCCCAGGGCGTCGTCGAGAACCTTGCCGTGCTCAGAGGTGACGATTTCGGCAAGCTCGCCGGCGCGATCGGTCGTGAGCTGGCGAAAAGCGAAAAGGAGCTTCGAGCGCTGCGACAATGAGGACTCTCGCCAGGTGGCAAAGGCACTCGAAGCTGCCGCGACCGCCTGGTCGACGTCGGCTGGCGAGGCGAACGCGACCTTTTTGGTGGATTTGCCGGTGGCGGGGTCGTAGACCTCGCCCGAGCGCCCGCCAGTTCCGGCGTGTGACTGCCCCCCGATCCAGTGCCTGAGAAGGGGGAGGTCGGATGAAGCGTCGCTTGTCATAAGACGAGTCTTCATCAGTGTTGCAAGCGATTCAACATCGGTGGCTCAAATGCCTTGACTAACAGACCAAAGGCGCTGTGCAGTTTCAGCGGATCCTCACGAGCCGGAGGGTGTCGGCGACAGGCTCTTTCTCGTACGGCGATCCGGCGATCACGACCACGACGTCTCCCGACGCCGCGAACCCCGCCTCGACCGTTTTTTCGACCGCGCTCCAGATGCCGTCGTCTGTGTTGCCGGAGTGCTCGGAGACAAGGGTCTGCACTCCCCAGCTCATCGAGAGCTGGCGGACTGTTCGCTCATGCGGCGTCACGGCGATGATTGGCATCCCGGGGCGGAATCGCGAGATGGCGCGGGCGGTCGCCCCGGACTGCGTGCAGGCGATAATGGCGGCAACGTCTTCCTCGAGTGCCGCGTGCCAGGCGGCTCCGGTGATGGCCGCGGTGATGCGGCGCAGAGGGGCGTCGACCGAAACTTCCTGCACGCCGAGGCCGGCACCCCAGTTGACATAGTCGAAGTCACGCTCTGCCCGCTCGACTATGCGGGACATGGTGGAGACGACATTGACCGGGTCTGCGCCGATCGCCGTTTCGCCTGAGAGCATTACCGCGCTCGTACCGTCCAAGATCGCGTTGGCGACGTCGCTCACCTCGGCCCGAGTAGGGACCGGCGAGGTGATCATCGACTCGAGCATCTGGGTGGCGGTGATCACGGGCCGAGCGAAGCGCACCCCGCAGCGGATGATGTCTTTTTGGTGGAAGGGGACATCCTCGAGCGGCAGTCTTATGCCGAGGTCGCCTCGGGCGACCATGACGGCGTCCGCGCTGCGCACGATCGCGTCGAGGTTGTCGATCGCCTTAGCCGTCTCGATCTTCGCGACGAGCATCGTGGAGGAATTGCCGACGGCTTCGCGGACCGCTTCGATGTCCTCGGCCCGCCGCACGAACGAGACGGCGATGGCTTCTACCTCCTCGGCGACAAGTGCCGTGATCCGCTCGAAGTCCTCAGGCGTCGGAGTCGCAAGGGCGAGCTTGTGCGAGGGGACCGTCACCCCCGGCCGGCCTATGACCCGGCCGCCGGAGCGGACACGGGCTAGAACCTCCTCGCCTCTACGCCCCAGCACGACGAGCGCTATACCCCCATCGCCGAGAGAGACGAGGTCACCCTCATCCAGGCTCGCGACGGCCTCGTCGAGAGCGACGCCGATGCGTGTGGCGGTGCTCGTCGGTGCCGTCGAACCGGGGGCGAGGACGACCTCTGCTCCCGCCTCGAGCACGACACCACGCTTGGGGAACGCTGAGCTGCGGATCTTCGGCCCGGGGAGGTCCGGCAGAATCCCGATATGGGGAGCGATCTTGCGGATCTTTCGCATGAGACTGATCGCATCCGCGATCGTGCTGTGCGCGAACGAGACCCGGGCGACGTCCATTCCCGCCGCGACGAGCGCTTCGAGGGTCTCCGAGCTCGCCGAGGCGGGGCCTATCGTTGCGACGATCCTCGTCCGTCGCCTCTCGTGGCGTTGCGGGCGGGAGTGGGCGCGGACGTCTTCTAAGAACGAGAGAGAGACGAGGCGCGTTTCGACCGCTGATCGGGACGTGCTGGGGGGCTTCACGACATCAGCATGCCCGATCTGGCGACGCCGCAGCTGCGCCTCGCCGGCGCGATTGTCCGACAGGAGCCGGATGGGACCACGGCAGCAGGTATCTGTGCCCGAGGATTGGCGAATTGATACCGTTCAAACAGCGCCAAGTGATAAGAGCGGCAAGATTCGGAGCTGACGCTCGGTGAACGTGCCTGATACCTCAAGGTTCTGTCGGGAGGGCAAGCACGACGACTGCGCCCACTGGTACGGCATGGGCACCGACTACGTCCATCTTTGCCAGTGCTCGTGTCACGCCGGCTGTCCGGTTCGCGGTGCCAGAGCCCAGACTCAGATCATGAGGTCGCAGTGCACTTGCAGCGGCGGTAGCGCATGGCGAGCTCTCGAACAAGAGATGCGCCCGCGACTCGAAGAACAGCGCCGTGAGCGTGCCGAGCGGTCGGAAAGGGCTGAGGCGGCCCTGCGGAGCATCAAGCACCGGCCCGGTGCGAGTGAGGAGGAGATCCGCGACGAGCTTGCCCGCGCTTATGAGGAGCAGGGGATCGAGCCACTGCCGGGGGAACTCGACCTGGCGGCGGCAACCATACAGTCCTGGACGACGCCCAAGGGACATCTCGGACATCAATCCAGCGGTTTCTTGGATCGATTTGTCGGAGACGTCGCCAGAGCCCTGCGAGGCAATGCGAAGGAACAGGAGGGCTCCGAAGCGCGCGACGGCGAGGATGAGCACAGCGGCAAGCAGTGAGATGTTAAAAGCGCCACCTCCGCGGACCAGAGATGGTGCCTTCACGCCAAAGCCGGGAGCTGGACAGTAAGAAACGAACTAGCTAAGCATTAGCGGTTAATCGGTCGATAGTACTCGGTGATCGCTTGTCAGGAGTTGAGATGTCCGAGGCGGAGCTAGAGCCACGACGGCCCGTAGATGCCGGCGCGGCGGAAGGTCTCGAGCAGACATGCATGCGCAATCTGCTTTCGTCCACCGAGGAACGCGTCTACTTCAAGGACATGTACAGCCGATTCCTCCTCGTGAGCGCAGGTTGGGTGGACGCCATCGCTCCGGGCACTCCTTTCGACGAGATCGCCGGGAAGACCGACTTCGACTTTTTCAGCCATGAGCATGCAGCCGCGGCGTTCGGTGACGAACAGCAGATCATCACCACCGGTGATCCGATTGTCGGAAAGCTTGAGCGCGAGACTTTTCGTGAGAGCCCCAACGACATTTGGGTCTCGACGAGCAAGATGCCATTGCGTGATGAGCTCGGCCAGATAATTGGCACCTTCGGCATCTCGAGGGACGTCACGGCACAGATCAAGGCCGAAAGTGCCCTCGCGTATCAGGTCCTTCATGATCCCGTGACAGGACTGGCGAACCGCGTCGCCCTCATGGACCGTCTGTCACAGGCTCTCGTCGCCATGGAACGGTATCCGGGTCGCCTCGCTGTGCTTTATGTCGATCTGGACCACTTCAAAGCAATCAATGACTCGTTCGGCCATGCGGCAGGCGACGAGGTCCTGACTGAGGTCGGGCGCAGGCTGTCATCTTTGTCACGCCGCGTCGACACCGTCGCTCGCCTCGGTGGGGACGAGTTCGTCGTACTTTGCGCCTCGCTCAAAGAGGACGAGGACGTGGGCCTCATCGGGGA
>JBEKVJ010000092.1:0-14324 GCA_049514105.1 Acidimicrobiales bacterium | reverse complement strand
GCAATCACGACCTGGATCGCCAACTGGAACGAGGATCCCAAGCCCTTTGTCTGGCACAAGAGCGCAAACGAGATACTCGACACGCTGGCGGCATATTGCGCGCGAATCTCCGACTCAGGACATTAGGCGTTAGCGGTGCGCACGGTGATGTCGCGGTTGATAAGGACGCGGCGCTCGATCAGCCTTCTGCGGTCGTGAGGCCAACTTGGCACGCGACACCGGTCCCGCCTAGGCCGCAGTATCCGCCCGGGTTCCGCTCGAGGTACTGCTGGTGGTAGTCCTCGGCATAGTAGAAGGGTCCCGCCGGGGTTATCTCGGTTGTGATCTGACCGTAGCCGGCAGCATCGAGAGCCGACTGATACTCGTCGCGCGATCTCTCGGCCACAGCTTGTTGCGCGGGAGTCGTCGTGTAGATCGCGGAACGGTACTGGGTGCCGGCGTCGTTCCCCTGGCGCATGCCTTGTGTCGGGTCGTGATTTTCCCAGAAGATCGAAAGCAGTTTCTCATAAGTGGTCTTCGCAGGGTCGAAGACGACGAGCACAGCCTCGGCGTGCCCCGTCCTTCCCGAACAGACCTCCTCGTATGTGGGGTTCGGCGTGTACCCGCCGCTATAGCCGACCGCAGTCGAGTAGACGCCTTCCGCGCCCCAGAACTTGCGCTCGGCACCCCAAAAACAGCCCATTGCGAAGATCGCCCGCTCGTAGCCGTCCAAGGACTGGCCCCGAAGCGGCCTTCCGAGAACGAGATGGCGCTCGGGAACGACCATCGCGCTCTCCCGGCCCGCTAGAGCCTGGTCCGGCTCGACCATCTGTGATTTGTGCCTGAAGAAACTCACTTCTCCCCCTCGTCGATGCTTAGCGACAGCGAGTTGATGCAGTAGCGCTGGCCCGTGGGGCGCGGCCCGTCATCGAAGACGTGGCCGAGGTGGGACCCGCACGCTCGACAGAGCACCTCGGTACGCACCATGCCGAATGAGCGGTCACGATGAAGCTCGACGGCGCTTTGCACAGCGGGCTCTGTGAAACTCGGCCAGCCCGAGCCCGAGTCGAACTTGGCATCTGAAGCGAACAGCGTGGCACCGCAGGCGGCGCATTTGTAGGTGCCATCGAGGTGGCAGTTGACGTACTCACCGCTGAAAGCCGGTTCGGTCCCGGCATTTCGCAAGACTCGGTAACGCTCCGGGCTGAGGCGCTTGCGCCACTCGTCTTCGGAGAGCTCCACCTCACGAGGCCCGTCGGTCTCGGCTGCAGTCGTCTTTTGCTCTTTCGATCGGAACATGCTGTTTAGTCTCTCTCACGCACTCGGGCGTTACACCGTCAGGGCGTCCGAGCGATCATCGTGCGGCTCCAAAGCGATAGCCGCGTGAACGCCCTCAGGCGGCCGGCCCAGGCTCTCGTCCGACCGTCACCGGAGGACCAACTCTCGAGTGACAGGTTTATGGCACGTCGCGCTCGCTTGAAGGTCCGAGCGGCCGTGACCTGTCTCTAAGTCCGCGTGCCTCCGCCTCGGAGCCTTGAGAGCCTGCCCGGGCACCGTCTGGCACGCTGGCACCATGGACTCATCACTCGGGGAGGTGTGGCGACCCAGCGTCTTTGTGCACCTTCGGATTCGCGTCGCGCTGGACCGGCAGGCTGAATTCCGCTCATTTCTTCTGGAGGCAATCCCCTACTACGAGGCTCCCGGAGGCATTCGGGTCGCTCTCTTGTCGAGGGACGCTGAACCGGACCGCTTCATCGAACTAATCGAGTACGTCGACGAGCGCGCATATCAACTCGACAACGAGCGCACCCGGTCCGACTCGACCATGAGACAATACCTGGCTCGATGGCGATCGATGCTGGCCGAGCCGCCCAAAGTCGAGGTGTATCGGAAGGCCTCGCTAGCTCAATAGGTGTGCTCTTTCGCGGCCTGTAAGCGCCGCGCGATCCTGGTAAACGTGCGCTCAGTGACAACAGAACGCAGGTCACGGACATGGCTATTGCTCCTCTGCGCTCTGGCGCTGGCTGGTTGATCGAAGGGAGCGGCGCTACCGACGACCACGACCGGTACCACGACATCGGGCACGACGACGACCACCGCATCGCTACCCACGCTCGGCGAAACTGTAGGCATCTTCTTAGAGGACAAGGGCTTCGGTGAAGTCAAGTCAGCCGAGTTTTTCAACGGGTGGAGACTCGACCGGTCTTGTGCAGGTCGCCACAACCTGTCCACCCAGCCAGATCAAAGGCAAGGACGGCCCCTTTGTCGGAGGGGCGACCGGCGAACAGTCGGTGACCGTCGCTCTCGTCAAGTCCGGTCCGGGTAGCTGCCTGCTCGACGGGTACCCGCGAGTTCGGTTGTCATAGCGGCGGGCACGACCCTCGATTTCGCACAGGACACCCACAGCCAATACATAACAAGGATTCCCCCGCATCGTCTTTTGCTTGGCGTGGGTGCCATCGCGTGTGTCGAGATCGCCAAGTACCGCTGTGACCTCGGTGAGGCGAAAGCGGCATCTCAGCTACGACTCAGTCTGCCGGGGGCCCGGGATGACACAGCCCTCACGGTTCCCGCCCAGCTCGAGGGCTATTTGCAAAGGCGGTCCAGGCGACCCCGGCAACGTCATTGCCTTCACCCCAGTCGAGTCCATGGACGCGGCACTGCCGTAGCGTCGCTGACGATGGCACCCCTATAGATGTTGACACCGACTTGCTCGGCCCGTCAGACACTCCGTCGTCGTAGCGTCGCCGGTGTCTCGGACGCTTCCTGGGTCATAAGGTCAGATCGGACGCCATCTTCTCGCGCGCGGCTCGAAGGCGCGTCGTAACCGCGCCCGGCGAACCGCCACCGATGGGCCTGCTCTCGACAGAGGTGACCGGGACTATGCCCGCGACCGAGCTAGCTAGAAAGACCTCGTCAGCAGCGAAGAGGTCATCGGGCAAGAGCCAGGCCTGACGGACCGCGAGCCCCAGGGCGCGGGCGCCCGCGGAGATGATCCACCCGCGTGTTGTGCTGACGAGCACGCCGCAATCGAGAGACGGCGTCGCGAGCCCCGAGGCCTCCACGAGGAAGATGCTGGCCGATGTCGCCTCGGCAATGTGGCCATCAGTGGTGAGCAACAAGGCGTCATCAACACCGCGATGATGTGCCTCAAGTCGTGCATAGACGAGCTCGGCCCTGCTCGTCGTCTTTACCTTCGCGAGCGGGCTCGCGGGGTCTCGCCGCACCTCGGAGATGATCAGACTGAGACCTCTTTCGAGAAGCTCCGGCTTTGGCGGATCGACTCGCCACGCCTGTATGACGAGGCTGGGCTCGCAGGCCTCGGGCGGGAGCAGCGCGCGCCCGACGACCGGTCCGCGACTTGCTGTGATCCTGACTGCGACCGTGGAGCCGGGATCATCCAGGCTGTTGGCAGCACACAGCTGCGCGATGGCCCCAGGCAAGATTTCCTCGAGGTCGTCCGGAAGCGTGATGGCAAGCACAGCAGCGGAGGCTTTGAGTCGGCTCGTGTGCAACGACAACTCAAGAGGATTGCCACTTAGGACGCGGATGGTCTCGAACACACCGTCGCCCAGCTGAAAGCCGCGGTCGGTGACAGTCAGCAACGCATGGGAGCCCTGCGCGAGTCGTCCGTTGATCCAGACCACGCCAGGCTCGGTCATCTCGCCATCAACCCTACGACGAGCGGGCCAGCTCTCCCGGACACAACTCGCTAGTTGTCCTCTCCGCCACTTAGCTGCTCGAGACGGGGATCGCGCACCTCGGCCCTGACAGTGTCGGAAGCCGCGTCCGTAAGGAGCGCCTGTGCCTCCGCCTCGGCCTTTAGGCGCGCCATGTAATGGGCGATCTCACGACCCACTGCGGCCTCGTCCCAACCGAGCACAGGTGCCATCAGCCGGGCCACGCTGTCGGCGGCTGCCTTTCCACGGTCCGCTTCCTCAAAGGCGATATGCGTCCGGCGAGTGAGAACGTCGTCGATATGCAGTGCCCCCTCGCTCTCGACCGCATAACGTGCCTCCGCCGCCACGTAGCCTTCGGCGCCCGTGATCGGCGCCGCGAGGCCAGGATCAACAGCGATCAGATCGAGTACTTCGGAGGCGAGCGTGCCGTAGCGGCCTACGAGGTGGTGAAGCTGGTCGGGCTTGAGCTCGCCAGCACCTCGGTGCAGACCGAGGCGGAACTCCGCTCCGGACAGACCGACTGCACCGAGCAGCGGCATATCGGCGCTCCGACTGGAGTCGACAGCAAAAGGCAGGTCCTTAGCGGCAAGGTCGACGGCGTCGCGGGCCATGAGGCGGTAGGTCGTGTACTTCCCGCCGGCGACGCTTACAAAGCCTGGGGCGCTGCGCCTCACTGCGTGATTACGCGAGAGCTTCGCGGTCTCCTCGGCCGTGCCACCGAGCAGGGGACGAAGGCCGACATAGACCGCAATTACGTCTTCGAGGCGGAGCGGATCGCGAAGCACCTCGTTGGCGTGCTCTAACAGGTACTCGATGTCGGCACGGGTCGCGGCCGGATGGTCAAGGCCGTGCTCCCAATCTGTGTCGGTGGTCCCGATGATCCACCGATCCCCCCAGGGGAGCACGAAGAGAACACTCTTTTCCGTCCTCAAGATCAGCGCGTACTCCGAATCGATCCGGTCCTTGCGCACGACGAGGTGCACACCTTTGGAAGGCCGCACGATCATTGGGTTCGCGACCCCGGCCAGGCGCTCCATCTCGGTCGTCCACACACCCGTGGCGTTTATGACCGTGCGCGCCCGCAGCTCGAACTCAGCCCCAGACTCGAGGTCCTGCGCCCTTACTCCCGCGACCCGCTCACCGTCGTGCAGAAAGCCAACGACCCCAGCGCCCGAGATACAGACTGCGCCGTGAGCCGCAGCCGTCCGTGCCAGCACGAGCGAGAAACGGGCGTCATCGACCTGGGCGTCGTAGTAGCGGATGCCACCGGTCAACGAGTCCGCCCGCAGGCCAGGAACCACGCGCAGACAGGAACGGCGCGTGAGGTGTCTGTGGTGGGGCATCGCGGGGTGCAAGCCCGCGAGCGCGTCGTAGAGGAATAGCCCCGAGCCCATGTAGAAGCGGTCCCAACCGCGGTGCTTGAGGGGAAACAGGAAAGGTGTCGGGTGGACTAGATGGGGGGCGATCTTCTGCACGAGCAGGCGCCGCTCGTGCAAGGCCTCGCGCACGAGCTCGATGTCGAAGTTCTCGAGATATCTCAACCCGCCATGGATCAGCTTGCTGGAGCGGCTCGAGGTGCCGGCGGCAAAGTCGCGCTTTTCAACCAGGGCGACTGACAACCCACGCCCCGCCGCGTCTAGAGCGGCTCCACAGCCGGTCACTCCCCCACCGACGACGAGCACGTCAAAGGTCTCGGACGCGCCGCGCTCGAGAGCCAGCGCTCGCTGGACAGGTCCGAGGCGGCTCTTTTTATCCGGCTCCATCAGATCATCAACCTCCACAATTCGTATTTCGCGACGAACACCGCCGCGGCCTTCGTCACGGCTCGGGGGCGTCGTTTCTGCGGCTCACGCACAGCTCGAAAACGTCGGGCAGGTGCCATTCCGAAGACAACATGACCGCGCCGCCGAGCTCGCCGAAGTCCACCTGCTCTATCTGCTGCAAAGCCGATCCGACGCGCACCTCCAACAGGCGCGCGAGGCGCGCCCCGGCCACCACTGGCCGCAAGGTCGCAAAGGCGTTACGCACCGGAGCTCCGAGATCCTCCAACAGCTCGTAGAGAGAGCCGTCACCGACTGCTTCGACGGCGTCGCCAAGAATCGATGCGGGGATCCTGTCAGCGGAGTAGACGACTGGTTTGTCGTCGGCGGTGCGGATTCGCTCGACACAGACAAGTGGCTCTCCGGGCGATACCCCGAGTGATGCCGCCTCCTCGCCCGTCGCCGGGCGTATCTGCTTTCGCAGCAACCGCCTACCAGGTTTCAAGCCCGCTTGTCGGATCATCGCCGTGTAGCTCATGTTTGCGTTCAAGGTGTGACGCTGGCGAGAGGTTGCGGTTACAAAGGTGCCGGTCCCATGACGGCGAACGAGATAACCGGCCTCGACAAGACCGCGGACGGCCTCGCGGATCGTCGCCCTCGAAACCTCGAAGCGCGCAGCTAGCACGTCCTCGTTGGGGAGCTGGTCACCAACGACGTACATGTCCGAGAACAAGTCGCGAAGCAGCGAGTCCCGGACGCGATCAGGAAGTGTCGGGCGCGATCTCCTCTTGGCGAACAACTCGTCAGCCACCTATGAACTCCGCACCTTCCATCTTCAATACGGCAGCGATCTGAGCGGCAAGATCTGGAGCACCGGGCAAGCGTCCTTCAAAGATGGCACCGCCAATTGTGAATCCCCAGGCTCCTGTCGCGGCCACCTTGCGGATCTGCTCAGCAGTGACGATCGACCCGGCCACGATGACGGGACCGGACGCTGTCGTCACGACGGCTCGGGTCACCTCGAGTGGATCCTCTTTGGGGTGCCTGTAGGCGAGCAGGTCGAGGCCGAACACTCCGTCGAGGGCCGTAAGTTCCTTCGCGTCCTGGGCAATCTCCTCGACAGTCCCGAGCAGAATGCTGGGATGCCCTTCGATGCGACCTGGGAACGGGCAGTACTTCACGTTGCTCCCAGCCAGGATCTGGACGCCCTCGGCCGCGTGTGTGCCACCCATGACCCAATCGACACCGATACGGCGCGCAGCCTCGAGTGAGGCCAGCTCCGACTCCTTCGAGGTCGACACGACCTCCAAGAAGACCTCCAACCCGTCGGCGTGTGCCTTGGCGGTCACAACCGCAAGCTCTTCGGGCGTAGCACCTATGTCCTTGAACCCGACGTGGCGCAGGCTCGTGCCGCGCAGACGCTCATAGACATCTGCAGCGTTCGGCACGGTCGTGTCGTGATGGGTCAGCATGAAGATGAAATTCATTCGGATTCCTCCTCGTGTAGGGACGAGCCAGCCAGCTCGTCAGGCGAAAGACCTTCGGGGACAAGCTCGCTGAGCGAGTCGATCAAGTACTGGGGCTGCACGGGCGCGCCAAGTAGGTTCTCGGCACGAGTTGCCCCGGTCAGCACCAGGATTCCTGTCATATTGAGCGCCCGCGCCATGGCCATGTCGGTGAGCAATCGGTCGCCAACCACAGCGACGTCCTCGGCTCGCATGCCGAGACGGCCGAGCAGGGCACGGGCCATGTGCACGCTCGGTTTACCCACGACCGCCTCTGCGCTCGCACCTGTGCAGGCCTCGATGGCCGCCAGCATCGCGGCACAGTCCGGGATCCCGCCCTCGGGCGTCGGACAGTAAGGATCGGGATTGGTGGCAACGATCGTGGCGCCGCCGTAACGCACCGCCTGGAAGGCGGCATTCAACTTTTCGTAGTCAAAGGTCCGGTCGAAGGAGACGACGACAACTTCTGCCTGAGAAGGCACTTTGGTCAAACAGAACCCGGCATCCTCGAGCTCGTCTATGGCCGAAGCCTCAGCAACCGCGAGCAGAGTCGCGTCTGGATGCTCTCGCCGCAGGTAGTCCACTAGCGCATCGACAGATGTGACGACGTCGGAACGCGCCGTCGGCACACCGAGGCGGCTCAGCTTGGCGGCATACTCGCTCGCGGTCTCGAGCGGCTTGTTGGTGACATATACGACGCGCGATCCTCTCCGGCGAAGCTCTCCGATCGTCTCGGCCGCGTACGGAAGGAGGCAATCACCGAGATAGACAGTGCCATCGAGATCGAAGACGTACCCCGGATAGACACGATTCGGCCCGCGCGGCGATCTCACCTCGACCACGGTCATCACGGGGCACCTAGGGCGAGGGCCTCACTAAGGAGGCGATCGACGCGGGACTCGTCGAATATGCCGAGGAGGCAGGCCAGATCCGCGACCGAGAACCGTTCCCGCATGAGATTGCAGCTTCGTACTGCCCAGTGAGCTGCTTGTTCATCGAGCGGAGGTGTCAGTTGCGAGAAGCTCACCGGCGCTCCAGCACTGCCCAGTGCCTTCACTATGGCCTCGGCGCCAGCGAGAAGGTGACCAAGCGCCCGCTCGTGTGAGGGCCATTGCTGGGCGGCTAGCTCGAGCCACTCACTGGCCCGGGCCCACCGCGCAAGCTTGGCCTCGTAGTCGCGCCAGCATTCAGCCGCCATTTCCCCGCTCGGGTCGACAGCGAGGAAGGCGGACCGAACCGCGACCTCGGACTCGACAGCATCAGGCACCTTGATACGCGACAGGCCTCCTTCGGCAAGCTCTTGGAGGACGTCGCGCCATAAAAGGGCGGCGGCGACGCTGCTCACCCCAACTTGGAGGCCGTGCAACGCAGCCTCTTCGCCGGCGCCTACCGCGGCCATCTCGAGAAGATGACTGACGGCGTGCTCCATGCCCGAGCAGGGGGCGGTCGTGCCCGCGATCCCCATGGAAATACCGCTCAAAGTGAGCGTGGTAGCGATCTGGCTCAGGGCCGCACGATCGGCCTTGGGAACGAGGTGGGCCGCCTGTAGCAGAGCGGGACCCTGTTCGCGCGCCAAGGCGACGACGGTCGGCGAGTACGAGTCGTCCATACCGAACAAATTGGCGAGGTACCAGTCGGCAGGCGCAGTGAACATGGCGATCAGGTCGGCCAGTCCCGCCGCGTTCATCTCGACGGGCGCGTCGACGAGCACGTCGACATCGACGATGAGCACGTTGGCCCAGCTGCTCGGCAAGGTCCGCTTCACGCCGCTGACGAGCAGCACCGAGCGGTCATCCGCGTAGCCGTTGACGCTGTTGGCACTCTGCACGACGACATAAGGCAGCTCTTGTCGTGCGGCGAGCACCTTGCCTATGTCGACAACCGTGCCCGAACCGACCGCGACGAGGCAGCTTGCCCCTTCACAATCCTGCGTGGCTTTGGCAAGGGTCACCTCGTCGGCATGCGCATTGTGCCCAGGCGAACCGACGAACACGCCCTGGACGCCCGCGACCGAAGCCACCGATTTGGTCACGAACTCCAACAACTCTCCCGACCGGTATTGCTTCGGCGTCAGATCGGACAACACCGCGACCGGACCGGACCGTGGGTTCTGCGCCACTAACTCGGCCACGGCCTCGGGCAAGGCCTCGAGGGCGCCCTCGCCGACAAAGGCCTTCTCCAAGCCGATCGGATGCAGACCAGGACTGTCGGGCGCGGTCGCGAGTCGGCGCCGGAGGCTGGCGAGATCGAACGAACTTCTCATGGGAGGGCCACCTCCACGGCATCGAATAGGGAGAGATAGCGTCGATAGGCGCCTTCATAGACGGCTACGGCGTCCTCGTTGGGTACGATCGGCTCCGACGCGAGCTCGACGACGCTTGCCACGGCCTCCCGGGCGTCTGAGAACAGGCCCGACCCCAAGCCTGCGAGCATCGCCGCCCCGAGCGCCGTCGGCTCCTTGGTCAGGACTGCGCGCACCGGCCTTGCGGTGACGTCGGCCTTGATCTGCATCCATAGCGCGCTTCGGCTGCCGCCGCCGACGACTCGGATCTCCGGACCGGCAAGGCCCATCTCGTCCAGGCGTTGCACGATGTCGCGCAAGGCAAAAGCACAGCCCTCAAGCACGGCGCGGGCCAGATGGCCCCGGTCGTGGTTCAAAGACAGCCCCGCGAAAACCCCGCGGACCCGGTCGTTCCATCGTGGAGCTGTAGCCCCGCTAAGCGTCGGCAAGAACAGCACTCCTTCGGAGCCTGGCGGTACCTTCGCAGCATCTTCGAACAGCTCAGCCTGAGGCGCCCCGAGAACCGTGCAGGAGAGCCACAAAGTGCTCCCCCCGGAGACGAAACCGGGGTTCTCGATCAGCCACGCGCCATCGACGGCGTGGGCGTGAGTCTCGACGAGCTTGTGCGGATCGAAAACGATCTCAGAGGCCACAGCCGTGACAGGCTCGGCCGTCCCGGTCACATCAGTGACTGTGCCGGGAAGTGCAGCACCGGCCCCGAGAGAGGCGGCATGCTCGTCGCCCGATCCCACTACGACCATGCAGTGGGTGGTGAGACCAAGTCGGCTGGCCGCGCCCGCGCGCAATGGACCCACGATCTCGTGCGACGGCCGGATCTCCGCGAGCTGAGCCGCATCGATGTCCGAGGCGGCGAGCATCTCCTCGGACCAGGTGCGCAGGCGGACATCGTAAAGCAAGGTCGAGGAGGCATTTGCGTGGTCCTGGGCTATCACACCGGTCAGCCAGCCGAGCAGATAACCCCCAACAGGGGCCATCAGCGCGGCCGCCTTGTACGTCGCCGGTTCGTTGTCGCGCAACCACATGATCTTCGGGGCTATGTGAGAAGCGTCCGCGTTGAGGCCCGTGACCGAGAACATCCACTCGGCACCGACAGCTTCGGCCAATGCCTGCGCCTGGGTCGAGGCGCGCCGATCCAACCAGATGATCCCTTCGCGAAGCGGTGCCCCGGATCCACTGACCGGGACGACCCCGTCGACCTGGCAGGCAAGGCCGAGATGTGTCACGGCGGCAGGATCGAGCCCGGCCGCCGAAATGAGCTGGCGGATGACTTGCTCGATGCCGTGTTCCCATGCAGAAGGAGCCTGGTCCGCCCAACCGGGCGCAGCATTGGTCATCGCGCAGGCGGCGCTCGCCACACCGAGCGTCTCTGCCTCAGGGGAGAGCAGGATGCCCTTCACGCTCTGGGACCCGACATCTATGCCGATGATGTGGCCCAACTTGGCTCCTCCGGTCAGCCTCACTGCGTCATGGTCAAGTACATTCGCTGGATCACTCGGGCCTCCCGTCACATCGATCCTAACGTCAGTCGTCTGATGTTTGGCAATCCCGAGGTAGTGCAAGTCGTAGGGGCGGGTGCAAGGTCCCCGCCCCTACGAGAAATGGGGCTCTAGAGGCCCTTGCTCAGCATGCGGCCGAGAACCTCGTACTTCTTCGGGTTCCGCCGCTTGATCAGTACCGAGAGGCCGAGCCCGATGAGGAACCACGCCGAGGCCACCCAGGGCAGGGCGATGATTATGTTGATGTGCCCCCCTCCGAGGGTCGCAATGTTTGCCCAGAGGAGGTAGAGCGCATAGGCCATCCCCAAGGAGGCCAGCGCCGGGGCGACCAGCCACTTGCCCCAGTGCTCGAGCTCGCGGTGGCCTTCCTGCCCGAAGTAGCGGATCGTAGCTATGCCGCTGAGTGTCATCATCACGAGCACCCAGAAGGTCCCGAGGATGGACAGCCAGCCGTACAGCTCCGCGTAGGGCGCAGTCTGGAAGTTGGAGAAGTTCTGCGTGGCCTTGGAGATGTACCACATGATGATGAACAAGGTCACGAGGACAGCCGCGACGCCGGACTGGAAGAAGCTTCCCGCGTACGGGCTCTGCCAGCGCTTGTGGGTCTTTCCTAGCCAGTGGTTCAAGATCCCTTCTCGACCCATGGCATAGAAGTAACGAGTGGCGGCGGCGTGGAAAGCCATCGCGCAGGCGAAGGTGCTCGTGATGATGAGCCACTCCATGACGTCTTTGGCGAGCGGGCTGACGAAATGCCCCGTCACTCCGAAAAAGAACGTGCCCGCATTCGAGTAGGCGTCGCTTGCCGCGTTCTTGAGACCGTGACCGAGGATGACCGACCAGGCCGTGAGCGTGAAGAGCACGCCGAGGCTGAGCACGGCGATATAGGTGGCCCTTGGGACCATCTTGCGCGGGTTACGGGCTTCCTCGGCGTAGTTGGCCGTGCATTCGAAGCCGACCCAGGACCATAGGGCGAAGAAGATCCCGACGCCCGGGGCCGCGACCTTGATGTTGGCGCCGCTCAAGGCTGCGATCGGGTTCAAGGGGCTGAAGCTGACTCCGTGGGCACCGCCCTTTCCGAGGATGAACAGGTCCATGATGAGAAGCAGCAGGGCCTCGCACACCAAGGCCACGCCTAGGATGCGGGCGCTCAGCTTCACGTCGAAGTAGGTGAGCCCGCCGACGATCGCCAGGCCCAAGAAGGCGTAGAAAGGCCAGGGCAGGTTGATGTGCAGGAACTGGCCGAGCGTGCTGCGGGTGTAGAAGGCGAAGATGCCCCACTCGCCTGCCTCGAACACCGAATAGGCGGCCATGCCGGACCATCCGGCTGCCATCGCAAGAGGCCGGCCGAGCCCATGGCTGATAAAGCCGTAGAAGCCACCGGCTGTCGTGAATTGGCGTGCCATGGCCACATATCCGACCGAGAACAGCGTCAAGACGATCGCCGCGAGGATGAAGCCCCCGGGCGCAGCCGTGCCATTTCCGGAACCGACGGCGATAGGAACGTTCCCGAGCATGGCTGACATCGGCGCTGCGCCAGCCAGTGCGATGAAAAGCACGCCCATAAGCCCAAGGGCATGGGGCTTGAGCTTCTGGACGTCGTCGCGTTGCGCGACGTCCACAGACAGGTCACTTCCGCCCGGCGGTCCTGTCGAAGGTCGGGGAGCAGACTCAGTGGTAGCCATTTGTACGTATCCTCCTTGGTCTCCTCACCTGATCAACGGGACTGAACGAACGGTGCAGACAACTGTTATTACATGTCGGTGGTAGCTATGCCTGGTCCGAGCCGCTCCACGCTGAAACGGACCCAGTCGGCCACGTGGTACTCGACCGAGTACACAACAGCCCTGGCATGCTGGTCGAAGTCGACCTGTCGCATGCACAAAAGCGGTGTTCCAGGCTTGAGGTCCAAGAGTGCTTGCAGCTCGGTGGTCGCCTTGCAGGGGACAAGCTCCGCCTCGCCTCGGTAGATGACTATCCCCCGAAGCTTGTGGAGCAAGGAGTAGAGCGACTGCTCGCCTCCGGCGAGGACCTCTTCGAGACCCTCTCTTTCAACTAGGTGCTGAGGAAGTGAATCGATGGAGTAAACGACCGGACGCTCGTCTGCGAGGCGGACGCGGGCGATCTGCCACACAGGGTCTCCGAGGTCCAATCCGAGACGATCAGCGAGCGTCTCATCAGCCTTGATGTTCGCGATGCTCGTGTCTTTGGCAGAAGGCTCATAACCCGCAGCCCGGATCATGCTCGTGATGCCGAAATTGCGGTTGAGCTCTTTTTGGATAGGGCGCTCTCGGACAAAGGTGCCCCGGCCGTGACGGCGGCTGATCATGCCCCGCTCTTCGAGCAGTCTCAGCGATTCGCGAAGCGTCGGGCGCGATACGTCAAGCTGCTCGGCGAGCTCGGCCTCTGAGGGAAGGCGGCTGCCCGGGCGGTACGTGCCGAGACCTATAGCCTCTTCGAGTGCCTCGGCACATGACTGGGTGAGTGTCACACGATCGCGCCGGACCACGCGCAAATTGGCCGGCGGCGGCGAGGCCTCGGTGGAGCCAGCACTCACGAGCTCAGCCCCGTGAGAGAGTCGAAGACCGGGCAGAGCGCCTCGTATGCCTGCTTGTAGATCGAGTACATCTCGTCATAAAGGCCGAAGTTCTCCTCGCGCGGCTCGAAGGTCTCGTCGAGCTGGACCATCTCCTCTGCCGCTTCGCGGGCACTCGCGTAACGGCCGAGGCCGACGCCGGCCAGGATGGCCGCGCCAAGAGTCGCCGCGTCCGGTTGGCGCGTGGTCAGCACCGGACGCTTGGTCACGTCCGCCTCGATCTGCTTCCACAACCTGCTTCGGGCACCGCCGCCGAGGGCTCGGATCTCCGGGATGGACAGGCCGAGATCCTCGAGCACCTCGACGTTGCGGCGCACGACGAACGCGATCGACTCAAGGATCGCTCGTGCGAAATGTGCCCTCCCGTGGCGAAGGTTGAGGCCGATGACAGCGCCACGGGCATTGGCGTTGGACTCCGGCGCCATCGCACCTTGGAGATGCGGGATCATCACGAGACCCTCGGACCCGGGCGCGACCGTGGCCGCCTCACGGGCCAACAAGTCGTAGGCGTCCTGCCCCGTCACAGCCGCAACAGAACGTTCCGCCTCGCCGAAGTTGTCCCTGAACCAACGCAGCACGACACCCCCGCTCGTGAAGGTGTGGAACATGTACGTGTCGGGAACGCCGTGGTAATGGCATGGCATGCGTCGCGCCGGATCGAGCCGGGCCTCCGAGAGCGTGGCACAAAGTGCCACGGCGGCCCCGGTGTTCTCGCTGAAACGACCGGGACCAACGGTGCCCACGCCGATGGCTCCACAAGCCTGGTCAAGCGCGCCGGTGCAGACCGTGGTCGAGCTCGGCAGCCCGAGCTCGCGGGCGACCTCGGGCAAGAGCTTGCCTACCGCGACCCC
Organism: Acidimicrobiales bacterium; assembly: GCA_049514105.1. GTDB lineage: Bacteria > Actinomycetota > Acidimicrobiia > Acidimicrobiales > Bog-793 > Fen-455. Next base: position 158 of record JBEKVJ010000092.1, on the reverse strand, counting down.
CGGCTCAACGATGGCGGGCAGTCGCGACTCGTCTGTCGCGAGCGCGTCGAGCATCTCGGGCCACCAGGCCTTGGTGCGAAAGTCCCAATAGCAGGTGGATGTGAGAAGGGACCCTTCGCTCACGTACTCACCGGTCAAGCGCCACAAGAAGTAGTCCT
>JBEKVJ010000091.1:0-19654 GCA_049514105.1 Acidimicrobiales bacterium | reverse complement strand
CATCGACCTCGGTGGGGGCATCGCCGTGTTGAACGTCGGCTCGAGCGCGCCTTCGGTCGTCGAGGCCGTCAACGAGCAGGTGCAACGTTTCACCCACACGTGCTTCCAGGTGACGGGCTTCGAGAGCTACATAACCTTGGCCGAAAAACTGAACGCGCTTGCCCCCGGAGCGCACGAAAAGCGCAGCTTCTTCGTCAACTCAGGCGCCGAGGCTGTCGAGAACGCCGTCAAGATCGCCCGCTCTTTCACCGGCCGCCAGGCCGTCGTCGTCTTCGACCATGCCTTCCATGGGCGCACGTTGCTGACGATGTCGCTTACTGCCAAGGCGATGCCGTACAAGTCCGGTTTCGGTCCTTTCGCGCCCGAGGTTTACAGGGTGCCCTTCTCCAACCCGTACCGCTGCGACGCCGGAGCAGCGCCTGAACAGTGCGGCGAGGCCTGCGCGGACCTGGCGATCGCGGCGATGGACAAGCAGATTGGAGGCAATCGGATCGCGTGCGTTCTCCTCGAGCCGGTGCAGGGCGAGGGTGGCGTGATCATCCCGGGCGACGGGTTCCTTCCGAGACTGTCCGAGTACTGCAAGGAGCACGGGATCGTGTTCATCGCCGACGAAGTACAAGCAGGCATGGCGAGGACGGGGAAGATGTTCTCGAGCGAGCACTTCGGCATCGTGCCTGACCTCATCACGACGGCGAAGGGACTCGGCGGAGGGCTTCCCATCGGCGGCATAACGGGTAGGGCCGACGTCATGGACGCGGTACATCCGGGTGGTCTCGGCTCGACTTTCGGTGGCAATCCGGTTTCGTGCGCGGCCGCACTTGGCGCGCTTTCTGAGATCGAGTCCGGTGGTCTAGTTGCGCGCGCTCGGCACCTCGGCGAGATCTTCGAGTCTCGGCTCGCCAGCCTCGTCAAGGAGGTACCGGCGGTAGGTGATGTCCGCGTCATCGGTGCCATGGCCGCGCTCGAGTTCGTGACCGATCCCGAGACCAAAGAGCCCAACCCGGCTGCGGTCTCGAAGGTCCTTGCCGCTTGCCATGCCGAGGGCATTATCTTGTTGAAGGCGGGTACTTACGACAACATCGTGCGCCTCTTGCCCCCGCTCGTCATTTCAGACGATTTGTTGAACGACGGGCTCTCGGTACTCGAAAAGGCCGTCCGGTCGCTCTGAGCGGCTCAACCGCCCGTCAGCCGACCGATAGCCCCCGCGAGCTTTGAGGGCTTGCTGGAGCGCTCTTCGGCCCTATCGGCCGCCGACATTGCGTACAACGCGGAATTGACTCTAAGCCAGCGGAGGGGTTCGGGTTCCCATCGGCGCGAGCGATGACCGACCCAGCACAGCTGGGTGCACTCGTCGTTCGCGCCCGTTATCAGGGCTGCAAGCGTCCGACCGGCGAGATTTGCTATCGCGACGCCATCGCCGACATATCCGCCTGCCCAACCGAGGCCTGTCGACCGGTCGAAGCCGACCGAGGGGTGCCAGTCACGGGCGATACCGAGCGGGCCGCCCCAGCGGTGGGTTATCTTGACCCCGCGCAAGGCCGGGAACAGCTCGAGGAGCGTGTCTTCGACATGGGCATGGATCCGCCGATCGGTGTCGAAGCGTGGCTCTATGCGCGACCCGAAGTGATAGGGAGCCCCTCGCCCCCCGAAGGCGATCGATCCTTCGGGCGTGAGCTGACCGTAGATGATGAGGTGGCGCAGGTCAGCGAAGGTTTCTCCGTTGCGAAGTCCAATCTCGTCCACCATGTCCGCGCCGAGGGGCTCGGTCGCGATCATGAGCGAGTAGAACGGGATGATGTCGCGGTGCACGCCGCGGAACTGGGCGCTGAAGCCCTCCGTGGCTCTTATGACCGCTGAGGCTCGGACGACCCCTCGCGTCGTGAGCACTCGCCCGGGAGAGATCTCGAGAGCAGCCGTCTGTTCGAAGATTCGTGTCCCGCGGCGCTCCGCAGCATTCGCGAGGCCGCGGGCGAGTCGGGCCGGATGGATCGAGGCGCAATGCGGGGTGTAGAGCGCCCCAGTGACACCTGTAGCACCGACGAGCTCGCTCGCCTCGCCCGCACCGAGCAGGACGAGGTCCTTGTCGGTGATGCCTAACGATCGCGCCTCATCGATCTCTTGTTGCGCCCGCTGAAGCTGGGCGGCGCTGCGGGCAAGCATCACCCTGCCACCTTTTCTGTAGTGGCAGTCGATGCCCTCTTCGTCACATACGGTCCCGACTTCGTCGACGGTGTGCTCGAGCTCCCTGCGGAGGCGCTCCTCGGACCTGTTGCCATACATACGCACGAGCTTGGCCGAGGCCGTCGCGAACATCGCCGAGCACCAGCCCCCGTTACGGCCTGAAGCGCCGAAGCCGGCGTAGTCACCTTCGAGCACTGCCACCTTCAGGCCGGGGTCGGACCGCGTGAGGTAATACGCGGTCCAAAGACCTGTGTAGCCGGCACCGACGACGGCGACATCGACATCGATGTCGCCGTCAAGTGCGGCTCTGCTCCGTATTGGTTCGGGCAGGCTGTCGTGCCAGTACGAGAGACCGTCGGAGTTGGCGGACCGGGCCGCGCCCCTAACCACCGAAGCTCAGCTGGTGAAGCTGACCGGGCAGTAGTTGGGGACGAGCTCGTACCAGATGTTGCCCGGGTAAAGCCTCATCGGCTTGCCGTTGGGAAAGGTGAACTTCGTGATCGAATAAGGCCCAGAGCGGGTCCAGGTTCCCTTTTCGATCATGCCGTTGCGAAGCACGTATGCCTTACCGGTGCCGATCATGTGGCTCTCGACGTCGGGGCTGTCCGCGCCACTTTCGCTATAAGGCCCGAGCGAGGTCGGGACGATCTGGATTATGACGTCGGTGGCCTGGAACTGGTGCCCCGAGGGGTCGGTGTCGGGGGAGGTGTCGTAGTAGCGCAACCACTTGTGGATCGTCGCGCTCCAGCGCCAGACAACGGGCGAGGTCCCGGAGAAGTCGACTGACGCAGAGGCGAGCGGAGTGGACCCGGCCGGGACGGCCTTGGAGAACTTGAACAATTGTGGCGGGGGCTTGGTGACCTTCGGGAACAGCTTCCACAGCGAGGCCGTCGAAGCGTAGTAGTTGTACGGAGGGCCTTGGTTCGCCGGAGGAGCGCTCGAGCTGTATCGATAGAACCCGTTCGCCGTGGGATAGATGCTGCCGTTGGCGTTGTAGATGAACGGCAGCGAGGCCGCCACCTGCATCCAGGGGTCGATCCCGCCGCTGTAGGCCAAGATGGCATGGCCGTACTGCTGCAGCATGTTCCAGTCGTCCCAGCGCACAGACCGTATCGGTCCTATCAACGGGGCACTTTGACACTGGAATACAGCCATATAGCGAGTTATGCCACCTTCGGCCATCTCCTCATAGACGATGTCCGCATCGTCAAGGCCGCTTTGAGGCCGCGAATTGGGGTCGTTGCCGACCTTCACCGCCAGCGCCGGGCGTTGTGGCACTTTTCCACTGGGAGCTGGCACGCCGGTAAGTGGGCAGTTGCGATCAACGAGGACCGGATGATGCGCCCCAGTAGTGGTTGTCGCGCCAGAGGAGGTCGAGGTTGTCGTTCCGTGCCCGGCATTCTTGCGGGGGCTGCTTGAGAGAGCCACGACGAGCACAACGGCGACGACGACCACGACGAGCGCCACGCCAGAGATGATGGCGAGGCGTTGTCTCGGCGCCAGGCCAGCAAGCCAACCCTTTACTCCAGACCCTTTGGCGCCACGGGCGGCGCGGCGGTGTCGGGGGGCTTGGCCGCTCATCGTTCACTCCTGGCAAAACTGGTCGAAAGTCGCATCACCGGCGCGAAAGTACTGGAAAAAACAAGCAAAATGTGGGATACCACGTTCGCAAGCGATTAGCGTCACTGCCCGATGGACCCTGAAAGCTTGCCGTCCGCACTGGAAGGAGTGCTGGTAGCCGACTTTTCGCGGGTGCTCGCAGGCCCGTTCGCGACGATGCTTCTCGGAGACCTCGGGGCAGATGTGGTAAAGGTGGAGCGGCCCGAATCAGGCGACGACACCCGATCTTGGGGACCCCCCTATGTCGACGGCGAAAGTGCTTATTACCTCGCCATCAACAGGAACAAGCGCAGCATTGCCGTCGATCTGAGCTCCGCCGAGGGCAAGCGAGTGGCTCGGCGGCTCGTCGAGCGGGCAGATGTCGTTGTCGAAAACTTCAAACCCGGCACGATGGAACGTCTCGGACTCTCTTACGAGCAGGTCTCGGCCACGAATCCCACCGTTGTCTACTGCACCGTTTCCGGCTTCGGGCGCGACGGAGCAGGGGCCTCGCTGCTCGGATACGACTTCATCGTCCAGGCCGTCGGTGGTCTCATGCACATCACCGGCCCGCAAGCGGGCGAGCCCACCAAGGTAGGCATTGCGGTCGTCGACGTGCTCACAGGGTTGTTCGCCGCCAACGCGATCCTCGCGGCGCTGCTGGCGCGATCGAGCACCAACAGGGGCCAGCGCGTTGACGTCGACCTCATGTCGTGCCTGCTCGCTGCGCTCGTGAACCAGGCGTCCACCTTCATCACGACGGGCGATGTGCCACGCGCCATCGGCAACCGCCATCCAGCGATCTCGCCTTATGAGATGTTCGCCACCGCGGACAGGCCTCTGGTGGTCGCTGTGGGCAACGACGGGCAGTTTGCTGCCCTCGCCAGCGTGCTCGAGATGGACTGGCTGGCTTCTGACGAGCGATTCGCTACCAACCCCGCTCGCGTCGTCAACCACGAGGAGCTCTCGGCGATACTCAGGACGAAGCTGCGCGGCCAGCCTGCGGCCGTGTGGCTGGAACGCTTCGAGAGCGCCCGTGTCCCTTCCGGGCCGGTCAACGACATCGGCGAGGCCTTTGCTCTTGCTGGCCGGCTCGGGCTCGATCCCGTCGTGCAGGTAGGTGACGCTTCGGGTCTCGACGAGGTCGCGCAAGTAGCCAACCCCATGCACCTTCACTCGAGTCCCGTCACCTACCGTCGCCGGCCGCCGCGCCTCGGCGAGCACACCGAGGAAGTGCTTCGTCAGCTCGGGATGTAGCCCCACGCCCTGCTGCTCGACCCAGGTGTAGTAGCCAAGGTTGAAGATCCGACTCCTGTCGGTGTCGGTGCACTCCAAGAGGTGGTCCTCTCCGGCGCCGAGGAGATACTCGCCGCAAACCTGGGCGGCCGAGACCTCGTCGAAGCCGTCGGGCCAGTCACGCTTTACGGCCTCGGTGAGCTCGCTCTGGTACATGACAGCACCGTCGGTGGCGACAGTCATAACGACGTCGTTCTCGCCGAGGTGGAGGCGCTTGGCGAGCTTGATCGCCGCGAGCACGTTGCACCAGCTTGACAGTCCAAACGACGAGATCGCACTGAGCAGCTTGGGCGAGACGCCGCGCCCTGTCAGGTAATGGCGTCCCGCATCGGTGTTCGCGAGCATGTTCATCGAGTCAGTGGCCTTGTCGGATATGGCGACGACGACATCGGTCGCCATGACGTTGTGGATCAAGGGGACGTGCTTGTCGCCGATGCCCTGGATGTTGTGCTCGCCGAAGCCGTTGTACAACAAGGTGGGGCACTCGAGCGCCTCGACGGCGACAGTGAGCGATCCGAAGCGGTCCTTTAGGTGGTCGCCTGCACCGATCGTGCCGGCAGAGCCAGTCGCGGAGACGAAGGCGCGTGCCTCGAGCTCGGGGTTGGAAGCCGAGAGGTGCTCGAAGATGCGCTCGAGGGCGGCTCCCGTTGCCATCCGGTGCACGATGTGGTTACCGAACTCGCAGAACTGGTTCAAGATGACGTTGTCGGGGTCCTGGGCCAGCTCATGGCAACGGTCGTAGATCTCCTTGACGTTGCTCTCGGTGCCTGGGGTCTTTATGACGTCGCTCTCCTCGACGACCCACCGCTCGAGCCAGTCGAAGCGCTCCTGGCTCATGCCTTCGGGCAGGACCGCGACACCATGACAACCCATGAGCCTCGAGACAGCCACGCCGCCCCTGCAGTAGTTACCGGTAGAGGGCCAGATCGCACGGTGGCGTGTCGGGTCGAATGCGCCGGTCACAAGCCTCGGTGCCAGGCAGGCGTAGGCGGCGAGCACCTTGTGGGCACCGATCATCGGGAACCGGTCTCCGAATGCGACGACTATCGGCGCATCCACTCCGGTCAGCTCCTTTTTGAGCACGACATGCTCAGGCACCTCTCCGAGGCTGCCGTCGGGCTTGTTGAACCAGTGGATCCGCCATAGGTTTGCAGGCGAGGCGGCATTCTTGTCGACGCCGTTGAGAGCGGTGTGTTGGGCGCTTGGCGCCTTGCGGGGGTCCACGAGCTGGGCGAAGGTCGGCAGCACGATCTGCTGCTCGCGGAAACGCTGCGCCGTTCGCTCGACGGCCGCGGGGTCGATGACTTCTGAGTCGAGTCCGTAGATATTCACCAAATGATTCTCGCCCCTGTTAGAGAATCCGGCAAACCAACCGTTCTGGCCCTGTTGGGGATGAAACGCATAAGTAGGCCTCTATCTGCGCCTTGAGCACAGTTGACAGAGACTCCGGGCGCACGCTACGACAAGGTGTGACCACACGAACGGTTCTCCGAGGGGCACGCTGGCCAGGCGAGGTCGCGCTCGAAGGTGGCGTCATCACCGAGATCGGGTCCATCTCGCCGCGAGCTTCCGATGAGGTGATCGAATGCGACGGCGGCATTGTCACCGCCGGGCTTGTCAACACCCACCATCACCTCTACCAGTGGATGACCCGGGGCCGTGCCACAAGCTGTGACCTGTTCGCGTGGCTCCAGGAGCTCTATCCGGTCTGGGCGCGAATCTCGGTCGAAGACGTCCAAGTCGCTGCGACAGTCGGCCTCGCAGAGCTTGCTCTGAGCGGGGCGACGACGGTCGCCGACCATCACTACATCGTGCCGAGGGGCGACGACTCTGTTTTTGACGCGATAGCGGAGGCGGGACGCAGCGTCGGTGTGCGCCTGCAGCTGTCGCGCGGCTCGATGGACCTTGGCGAGAGCGCCGGGGGACTGCCGCCAGATGAGGTGGTCGAGCGCACCGACGACATTCTCACCTCGACAGAGTCGGTGATCGCACGTTTGCACGACGGGGAGATGGTCAGTGTCGTTGTGGCACCCTGCAGCCCGTTCTCTGTGACGACTGAGCTCATGAAGCAGTCCGCTCTGCTCGCGCGGCGCCATGGCCTACGGCTTCATACGCACCTCGCCGAGACCTTGGCGGAAGAACGAGACTGTCTCGCGCGTTTTGGCGCCCGCCCGCTCGATGTCGTTGAGGAGCTCGGCTGGCTCGACGCGGACGTGTGGTACGCCCACGGCATCCACTTCAACGCCTCCGAGGTGACAAGGATCGGCGCCGCCCGAACCGGGGTCGCCCATTGTCCAAGCTCGAACGCCCGGCTCGGGTCGGGTTTCTGTGCGGTTCGCGATCTGCTTGATGCCGGGGCGTCGGTCGGGCTCGGCATCGACGGCGCTGCTTCGAGCGAGAGCGGTGACCTCTTGCCGGAACTGAAACAGGCCCTGTTCCTGGCGCGTCTACGTTCGGGCCGGCCCGACGCTCTCACCCCTCGCGAGGCGCTCGAGCTCGCCACCTCTGGTGGTGCGCGCTGTGTCGGCCGTCCTGACCTCGGGCGCCTGGAGGTTGGGGCGCCGGCCGACATCGCCGTGTGGCCGGCCGAGGACATCGCTGACATCGCGGACGCCATTGCGGGTCTCGTGCTGGGTCCGACCCGCCGAGTGACCCACCTATTTGTCGCCGGCACGCCGGTCGTCACCAACGGCGCGCTCGTCGGAGTTGACCTTCGCGCCGCCCATCGCGACCTGGCCCGACGTGCGCAGACCCTGTGGGATTGAGACGCCCGCAAGTGCACAATGGCTTGTAAGGTGAGGACGAAGGACCCTACCTAGGCATGCCTTGGCCCGGTTAGATGATTTGCAGGCATGAGTCGCGCCCGTGAAGGCGCGCGAGGGTTCATCGATCAGCCACACGAAAGGGGATAGCGCAATGAGGAGTTTCCTCGGTCGAGACATCTTGTCCTTAAAGGACATGGAGCGGGAGGAGTACTTCCAGATCTTCTCGGTAGCCGATCGGTTGAAGCCTTTTGCGGCCGAGCGGCGCAATGGTGACCTGCTCAAGCACAAGACGCTGCTGACGGCGTTCTACCAGCCGAGCACGAGGACGCGCCTTGCGACCGAAGCCGCCATGCACCGCCTCGGCGGGCACGTGTTGGGCTTCTCGGACGCGAAGATGACGCGTGCCGGTGACTTCTACCAAGAGACGATCAAAGACACCGTCCACATGCTCGAGTACTACGGCGACGTCATCGCGATGCGCCACTTCCAGCAGGGCGCGCCCCAAGAGGCGGCGAAGTGGGCTTCGGTCCCGGTCATCAACTGCGGTGACGGTTGGGGCGAGCACCCGACCCAGGTCCTTACCGACCTCTACACGGTCTGGCAGCAAAAGGGCCATCTCGACGGTCTCAAGTTCCTCTGCGTCGGCGACATGCGCATGCGCACGATGCACTCGATCCTCTACGCGTTCTCGCAATTCGACGTCGAGGCCTTTGTCGTCGGCCCACCGGACATGTCGCTGCTCGACGAGTTCAAGGCCGAGATCGACGAGGTCAACGTCCAGTACAGCGAGAAGGAGAGCGTCGCGAGCTGCATCGCAGAGGCCGACGTCATCTACATGGAGCCCGTTGTGCAGGCCGACTACACCGTGTCGCGCGACGAGGCCACCGAGGACAAGGGCCTCACGCCCGCGGCCTACCGCGTCACCCGCGAGCTCTTGAGGGAAAAGGCCAAGAGCGACGCGATCATCTTGCACTCGCTCCCCCGCATGGACGAGCTGCCTCCCGACGTCGACAGCACCCGTCACGCCCGCTACTGGGTCGAGGCCTTCAATGGCGTCGTCATGCGCATGGCGCTGCTCTCGCTCATCCTCGGCGCGATCGAGTAGGCGAGATCATGCAGACACATCTTCGCGGCAGAGACTGCATAACCCTTCAGGAATTCACCAAGGACGAGCTCGACACCATCTTGGACGTGGCTTTCGCCCTAAAGCGTGCCCGCGCCCTCGGCGAGCCGCACGCCTACTTGCGGGACAAGGTGCTCGCGATGTTGTTCTTCTTCTCGAGCACTCGCACCCGCACCTCGTTCGAGGCCGGCATGGCACAGCTTGGTGGTCACGCCCAGTTCATCGAATCCAAGACGACACAGATCGCCCATGGCGACACAGCCAAGGAGATCGGTGAGATTCTCGGGCGCTACAACGACGGTATCGCCATCCGTCAGTGCGACTGGGGGACGGGTAACAAGTACCTCCGCGACGTGGCCGAGGCCAGCCGTGTGCCTGTTTTGAACATGCAGTGCGACTACTACCACCCGCACCAGGCCCTCGCCGACATCATGACGATCATCGAGCACTTCGGCGACCCACGCGGCAAGACAGCTACGGTCAGCTGGGCGCGCTCCGCGAGCTACTCCAAGCCCGTCAGCGTTGCCCAGAGCCTCGTCCTTCTCCTGCCACGATTCGGGATGAACCTGCGCCTCGTGCATCCGCCGGAGTTCAAGCTCATGCCCGAGATCGTCGAGCAGGGAAGAGACAACGCCCGCAAGGCCCATGTGGGCTTCGAGATCATGGACGACTTCGACGAGGGCTTTAAAGGCACCGACGTCATCTACGCCAAGAGCTGGGGTGCGCTGCTCACGACCCAAGATCCGGCGGAGGACAAGGCCCTTATCGACAAGTACGACTCGTGGATCACTGACGAAAAGCGCATGGCGCTTACCAATGACGACGCCATATTCATGCACCCGTTGCCTGCCGACCGCAACGTGGAAGTCGCCGACGCCGTGATCGACGGCCCCAAGTCGATCGTCTATGACCAGGCTGAGAACCGCCTTCACGCCCAAAAGGCCGTGATGGCCTTGACGATGTAGGGAAGGCAGAGATGAGTCTTTTTGACACTCCCGGGACGGCTGTTGTCGCTATCGGCGGCAACTCGCTGATCAAGGACAAAAAGCACGAGACCGTCGAGGACCAGTACATCGCTGCCCAGGAAACGTGCCACCACATCGTCGCCATGATCCGCGAGGGCTGGAATGTCGCAATCTCGCACGGCAACGGGCCCCAGGTTGGTTTCATACTGAGGCGCTCTGAGCTTGCCGCGCACGAGATGCACGAGGTCCCACTCGACGTCTGTGGAGCCGACAGCCAAGGTGCGATCGGGTACGCGCTGCAGCAGAATCTGTGCAACGAGTTCCGACGCCTCAACATGGGACGCGAGGCGGCGACTGTCATCTGCCAGACAGAGGTTGCCGCCGATGACCCGGCGTTCAAGAACCCCTCCAAGCCGATTGGCGGGTTCATGGACGAAGAGCAGGCCGAGCGGCGCCGCAAGGAAGGCTGGGACATCGTCAGTGACGCCGGTCGAGGATTCCGCCGGGTCGTAGCCTCGCCCCAGCCCCTTCGCATCGTCGAGCTCCCAGCGATCAAGGCCCTCATCTCCGCCGGCGTGGTCGTCGTCACCGTCGGCGGCGGTGGCATACCGGTAGTCGCGGACGAGAACGGCGACCTGCACGGTGTCGCAGCGGTCATCGACAAGGATCTGGCGTCGGCTTTGCTGGCCAACAACCTGGGTGCCGACCTTCTCATCATCTCGACCGCGGTCGAGAAGGTTGCGCTGAACTTCGGCACACCAGAGGAAACCCAAGTCGACCACCTCAGCTTGGAGCAGGCCAAGGCGTACCTTGCCGAGGGCAAGCACTTTGCCAAGGGATCGATGGCGCCGAAGATCCAGGCGGTCGTCAACTACCTGTCCAACGGCGGGACGACGGCGATCGTGACGAACCCGGAGAACGTCGCTCGCGCCCTTCACGGCGAGACCGGGACGCTGTTCACAAAGGACTGAGGAAAGCGGCCACCGCGCCCCCGCACGGTCTCCTCGTTCTCGCGGAGGCTTTGCGGGGGACCAGACTGCTGGGCGAACCCGGTACTCTGAGAACCTTGAACCACACCTCGGTCTGCACGGAATCGGGCCGCCTATGCAACAGGGGGACGGGCAGGCGATGACGCAGTTCATCTTGAACGCAGAGCAGGTCGAGGTAGGAGACCATCCACATCTTCTCGCCGCGCTTCGCGAGGAGCTCGGGGTGATCTCGGCCAAGGACGGGTGCTCTCCATCGGGCCAGTGCGGGTGCTGCACGGTGCTGATCGACGGTAAGGCGTCAGTGAGCTGCCAGATCTCACTCGACAAGGTCGCGGGCAAGTCCATCACGACCCTCGAGGGCTTCGACCAAGCCGAGAGGGACCGGTTTGCGGCCGCCTTTGCGGCCGCCGGCGCTTTGCAATGCGGCTTTTGTACGCCCGGGATCCTCGTCAGGGTGAAGGCGCTCATCGATAAGAAGGGCTCGGCACTCACCCGCGACGAGGCCTCGCGCTACCTGGGTGCTCACCTGTGCCGCTGCACCGGCTACAGCAAGATCCTTGATGCCGTCGAAACACTCGCGAGCGGGGCGACGCCGCAGCTGTGCTCAAGCGGTGGGATCGGGTCGCGCGGCGCCCGTTACGAAGGCGTCGAGCTCGCCCTCGGCGACCGGGCCTATGTAGACGACATAAGGGTTGCGGGCATGCTGCACGGGGCGCTTCGCCTCGCCGAGCACGCCCGCGCCGATGTTCTCAGCATCGACACGGCCGCGGCTCTCGCGGCGCCCGGGGTCGAGGCGGTATTCACCGGCGCCGATGTGCCCGGAGAGTTGCGCGTCGGGATCATCCACCCGGACTGGCCGGTGTTCATCCCCGAGGGCGGCCGCACCTCGTATCTAGGCGACGTCCTTGCCATCGTCGTCGCGAGCTCGCGCGAAGCCGCTCGAGCTGCGGCCAAGCTCATCGAGGTCACCTACCGGCCGTTGCGGCCTCTGACCGACCCAGTGCTGGCTCTCGAGGACAGCGAGGATGCAGTCTGGCAGCTCGAGGGCAACGTGTTGGCGCGCCGCAGCTACCGACGCGGGGACGTCGATGCCGCCCTGGCCGCCTCGGCGCACACTGTGCACGAGACCTTCCGCACCCAACGCGTCGAGCATGCTTTTTTGGAACCAGAGTCGACTCTTGTCGTCCCCGTCGAGGGTGGGAGCTTGAAGGTCTACTCCGGTGGCCAGGGTGTCTGGGACGATCGCAATCAGATCGCTTCGGTCCTCGCTCTGTCGACCGATCAGGTGGTCGTCGAGCAGGTGTCCAACGGCGGCGCCTTCGGCGGAAAAGAGGACATGTCCAACCAGGCCCAGACCGCACTTGCCGCCTGGTTGTTGCAAAAGCCGGTCAAGTGCACGATCTCGCGTGAGGAGTCCCTCCTCATGCACCCCAAGCGTCACCCATTTCAGATGGAGTACTGGGCCGGGTGCGACGAGGAGGGCAAGCTCACCGCTTTGAGAGCACGGATGATCTCCGACAGCGGTCCTTATGCGTCGGTGGGCGCCGAGGTGCTCGAACGCGCCGCTGGACACGCCTCGGGCCCGTACCATCTGCCGGCCCTCGAGGTCGAGGGCGTGGCCGTGCGAACCAACAACTCGGTTTGTGGCGCTTTTCGCGGCTTTGGGGCCAATCAGGCTCAGTTCGCGATGGAGGGCGTCATCGACCGGCTTGCTGTCGAGGTTGGCCTTAGCGGCTGGGAGATGCGTTTTCGCAACGCTGTCTCGCCGGGTGTGGTCTGGGGTCCGGGCCAGGTTATGGACGATGGGGCCCTCGGGGCCCGCCAGTGCCTGGAGGCGGTCAAGCCAGCCTACGACCAGGCCGTATTCGATGGCAAGGCCGTCGGTCTCGGCTTCGGCCTTAAGAACTCCGGGCTTGGGAACGGCTTCGTCGAGGTCATAAAGGCTGTTGTCCGATTCTGCGAGGACGGCACCGTTGAGGTCCGCCACTGCTGGACAGAGATGGGCCAGGGCATCCACACCGTCGCCCTCCAAGTTGTTGTCGAGGAGCTAGGCGTTGACCCGGCGCGTGTGCGCGTCGTGGTCGACACGACGCGCGAGCTCGGGGCCGGCCAGACGACCGGGTCCCGGGGGACGGTCATGGGGGCCGGGGCGGTCTCGGACGCCTGCCGGCGAGCTCTTTCGGACGGATGCCGCCCCGAGGTCGATTACCAGGGCGAGTACCGGGTCGACTGGACCAACTCGATAGAGGAAGGTCTCGAGAACCCGGTGATCCACGCCGTGTTCTCCTACGCCGCCCAGCTCGTCATAGTTGATCGCGAGACTGCCAAGATTGAAAAGGTGCTCGCTGTCCATGATGTCGGGCGTGCGGTCAATCCCCTTCTTTGTGAGGGCCAGATCCAAGGCGCCGTGCACATGGGCCTCGGCTATGCCCTCTCAGAGGAGTTCCCCTGCGACGAGGAGGGCCGACCGCAGAACATGACGTTGCGCAGCCTCGGGATCATCCGGGCTAAAGATGTGCCGGAGATCGAGACGATCCTCGTCGAGGCGCCCCAGCCGCGCTCTCCTTATGGGATCAAAGGTGTCGGCGAAATCGGCCTTGTGCCGACCGCGGGAGCGGTCGCGAGCGCGCTTCGTGACTTAGATGGAATATGGCGGACGAGCCTGCCGATGCGCATGGCCGCCGGTGCAACAGCGGGGGCGAGCGAGGAGTAGGCACTACCCATGGCTCTTAGCGATACGACGGGCGGCGTTGGGGCAGGCGCGTACGTCATCACCGAGCCGGGCGTCACGCCCGGGCTGGTGTGCGGTCACCATCACCTGTACTCGACGCTCGCGCGCGGTATGCCGGCGCCCCCGCGCACGCCTCACAACTTCCAGGAGATCCTCGAGCTCGTTTGGTGGCGCCTCGACTGCGCTCTTGATCTCGAGATGATCAGATGGTCAGCGATGCTCGGGGCTCTCGAGGCACTCGAGCGAGGCACGACGGCGATCGTCGATCATCACGCTTCGCCGAACGCGATCGAAGGCTCGCTCAGTGTCATTGCGGACGCCTGTGCCGAGGTGGGCATCCGCGTTCTTTGCTGCTATGAGGTGACGGACCGTAACGGGCCTGAGGGCATGCGGGCAGGTCTGGCTGAGAACGAGCGGTTCTTGTCCTCGGGCGGACGCGGCTTTGTGGGCGCCCACGCCTGTTTCACGCTCTCGCAGGCCAGCTTGGAAGCAGTCGCCGGACTGGCAGGCGAGTTGGGCAAAGGCGTGCACATCCATGTCGCAGAGGACCGCGCCGACTCGGCTGCGGGCGCGAGGCTCGAGGCTCTGGCTAGAGACGACTGGCTGCTCGCCCACTGTGTGCACCTCGACCGCCCCCTTCGCGGGACCGTCGCCCACAATCCCCGCTCGAACATGAACAACGCCGTCGGCTACGCCCGCCCGGCGCGCCGTGCCAATACGGTCGTGCTCGGCACCGACGGCATTGGGGGCGACATGCTGGAGGAGTTCCGCATCGCCTACGTCCGCCACCGTGAGGACGACGTGACTGCGACGCCTGAAGCCGCCTGGTCCTGGCTCGAGGGCGGGAGGGCACTGGTACCTGAGGCCGCCACCGACCGGGTCCGCTGGAGCTACGAGCCGATCGACCCCTGGCACCTTGCTTTCACCCCCGGGGTCCAGCCGCTCGAGGTCACCGTCGACGGGGAGCTGATCCTAAAAGACGGAAGGGCTACGCGCGTCGATGCGCTCGAGGTTCGGGCCAAGGCCCGCGAGCAGGCCGAGCGCCTCTGGGCAAGGCTCTGACGACAGCTGTGTGAGCCGATCTGGGCGCCGGCCGCTCAAAGGCGAAAGCCACGACCGGATTTGCCTAGGCAGTCCAGTCGGAAAAGGCGTCGATCATGGCGCGCACATCCTCACCGAGCGGGTAAAGGATTGGGCAGGTGCAGCCGCGGTGCACGTACTCGGCGACCTTCTCCTTGCACTCTTGTGCGGTTCCTGAGGCGGTGATCATCTGCACGATGTCGTCGGGCACGAGCTTGGAGGCGGCTTCTACCTCTTCGGCCGTCGCGGGCCAGGTGAGGACTTTGGATATGTCCTCGAGCAAGGACTCCGGGACACCAGAGGCCTTCATGATGTGGGGTTGCTGACCGAGGTACTGGGTCACAAGCAGCCGGGCGGCGTCGAGGGCCGCGCCACGGTCCTCGTCGAGGGAGCACACAACGAGCTGGGGCCGGTCCACATCGGTCGCAGAGCGGCCCGCCTTGTGCGCACCGCGCTCGAGGTGATCCATGGCAAGGTCGTTGTACCTGGGCGAGACGAGGTAGTTGAGCACGACGCCGTCGGCGATCTCGCCCGCGAGCTCCATCATCTGCATCCCGGTAGCGCCGAGGTAGATCGGGACGTCCTTCGGCCTGCGCTCTTGGTGGACGTAGTCGAGCTCGACGCCGTCGAGATGTACGAACTCGCCGTTGTAGGTCACGGTCTGGTCCGCCAACAGGGCACGGACGGCCTCAATGGTCTCGCGCATGGCCAGAAGGGGCTTGGTGCGGTGGATGCCGACCTTGCTCGCGAGCGGGTCCCACCAGGCGCCTATGCCAAGGATCACCCGGCCCGGGGCGAGGTCGTCCAAGGTTGAAAACGTCGAGGCCAACAGCGCCGGGTTGCGCGTCCAGTTGTTCACGACTCCCGAGCCGACCTTGATCCGCTCGGTGACGGCGAGGAAGGCGGACATCGGCACGGTGGCCTCACGCACGAGGCGGCTCTCTGCCTGCCAGATGGCGTGGAAACCCTTGGACTCGGCGTACTTGGCTATCTCCATGCCCTGTCTTAGGGTGTGTGCGTCCTGCAGGTAGACGGCGACTTCGGTGCTCACGGCGACACCTCCATGTTGAGAGAACTTGAATGCGAAGCCTCACCGGGAACTGAGAATGCCAGCGCGATGTCTTGGGGCCGTACCGGGGCTCTCGTCAGCTCGAGGCCGGTAGCATCGCGGATCGCCGCGACGACCGCCGCGACCGAGGAGATCATCGGCGGCTCGCCGGCGCCCTTGGCACCCATCGGCGATCCGGGCTCTGCCTCTTCGATGAGGGCCGCGATCTGGACCGGGGGCATATCAAGGGCGGTCGGGATCACATAGTCGGTGAACGAAGGATTGCGGACACGGCCGTGATCGAGGACTATCTCCTCCATCACGGCGAGGCCGACTCCCTGGGCGATGCCGCCTTCGAGCTGGCCGACGAGCTGGACCGGGTTGAGAACGCGACCGACGTCTTGTGAGGTGGTTATGTCAACGACGCGGACAAGGCCGAGATCGAGGTCGACGTCGACGACGGCACGGTGGGCCGCGAAGGCAAATGACACAAAGGCGTCACCTTGGCCATCGTCATCGAGCTCCTGGGTGGGGTCGTGGTGGAACTCCGTGGTCTCCTCGAGCACCTCTCCCGGAGCGGCTTGTGATAGAGCCAGGTCAACCTCGCCTCCGCTCGAGACGACCCTTCCGTCCACGATCTGGAGCGTCTCGCGAGCCACCCCGTATCGGGCTGAGACCGAGGCACAGAGCCGTTCGCGCACGGCCAGGCACGCTGCTTGCACAGCCCCGCCCGACATCCAGGTCTGGCGGCTGGCCGAGGTCGAGCCGGCTGAGCCGATACCGGTCGTTCCGACAGGCGCGAGCAGGACCTGCTCGACACCGAGGACGTCACGTGCGATCTGCTGGGCCAGGGTCACAAAGCCTTGCCCAACCTCGACACAGGCGCAGGTTATGGTGGCGACCCCGTCTTCGAGCCTGCATCGTGCCGTCGAGTAGTCGTCGAATCCGCCGCCGTACATGAGATTCTTGATGCTCACGGCGAAACCGACGCCGCGCCGGACACGGTCTCGCGCGGCCGTGCGCCCCGCCCCCCCGGGCAGCTCGAGGCTGTGCGAGGTCTCCGGGCCGCCGGTCGGCAGCGGGAGAGCAACACAGCTCCGGATGACCTGCTCCAAAGGCGCGCTGCCCCTCAGCACTTGGCCCGTTATGAGCCTGTCCCCGGTCCTAAAGGCGTTGCGGAGCCTGATCTCGACCGGGTCGATCCCAAGTGCCGCGGCCAGCTTGTCCATCTGGGCCTCGTGTGCGAAGCACACCTGCACCGAACCGAAGCCCCTCATCGCCCCGCAAGGCGGGTTGTTGGTCCGGACCGCGACCGCCTCGACGAATGCGTTCGGGACCCGGTACGGGCCCGGCGCCATGCAGACGGCGTTCATCGTCACTGCCGTCGAGGTCGACAGATAGGCGCCCCCGTCGAGGATGATGCGGGCCTCGACCTTTACAAGGTGGCCCTGCGCGTCGGCGTGGTGGCGGTACCACATGATCGCCGGATGTCTGTGGACATGGCCTAGGAAGGACTCTTCGCGCGAATAGACCATCTTCACTGGACGCCCGGTGCGAAGCGCCAACAGGCAGATCTGCACCTGCATGCTCAGGTCCTCTCGGGCTCCGAATGAGCCCCCGACACCGGCGAGGTGCAGGCGCACCTTGTCGAGCGGGAGCGCCAAGCACGCTGCCATCTGCTCTTGGTCTATGTGCAGCCACTGCGTGGCTATGTAGAGGTCGACACCGCCGTCTTCACCCGGGATAGCCAGTCCGGCCTCGGTGCCGAGTGGTGCCTGGTCCTGCATGCCGGTGTAGTAGTTGCCCTCCACGACGACACTGCCGGTGGCCCCAAGGTCACCGGTGCGGACCTTTTGACGGTGGAGCACGTTGCCCAAAGGGTGGATCGGCTCGGCATCGACAGCGGTCTCGGCGTCGGTGACCGGCTCGGTCACGACATAGTCGACCGCTATCGCCGCCGCCGCTCGCCGGGCGGTCTCGGGGTGGTCAGCGGCCACCGCTGCGACAGCTTCGCCCATATACCGCACGACGTCCCAGGCGAAGACGGGCTGGTCGGGGTAGTCCAGGCCGTAGGTTTTGCGGCCGGGGACGTCATCGGATGTGATCACCGCCCGTACGCCATCAATCGCCAAGGCCGCGGAGACATCGATGCCCCGGATGATCGCCGAGGGATGCGGGGACCGCACAATGTGGCCCCAGAGCATGCCTTCGGCGAACAGGTCACCGGAGTAGGCGAACTGCCCGCGCACCTTCGGGACTCCGTCAGGGCGAGCCGCGCTCTCGCCGAGGCGGTTGCGCCGAGTACCGAGGGCGGTGCTCATCCCTGGCGCATTTCTTGTACGGCACGGATGGCCGCGAAGATGCGCCCGTAACCTGTGCAGCGACAAAGGTTGCCAGACACGGCCTCGCGGACCTCCAGCTCAGTAGGGTCAGGGTTGTGCTCGAGGAGGTCGTGCACGCTCACTATGAACCCCGGGGTGCAATAGCCGCACTGGACGCCACCTTCGGCCAAAAAGGCGGCCTGGATGTCGGAGAGCTCGTCGTCGCTGACGCAGAGCCCCTCGACAGTCACGATCTCAGATCCGACCGCGCTTGCGGAAAGAACCATGCAGGCACAGACGAGCTTGCCGTCCATGAGCACCGAACATGAACCGCACTCGCCCTGCTCACAGGCATTCTTGGAGCCGGGCAGGCCCAGCCGTTCGCGCAGCACATAAAGAAGGCTCTCGCCGAGCCACGCTTCGGCCACGTCGCGATCGCGACCGTTGACGCGAAGTCGGTAACCGATCAGCTCGCCCACGATGTGCGCTCCAATGTGCCTCCGTTGTCACTGGCGAATATGCGTTCGAGCGCCCGCTTGGCGCAGATCCCAACGGCGTGACGGCGGTATGCGGCCGTCGAGCGGTGGTCGTCGATCGGGCGGGCAGCGGAGCGGACTGCCTCGGCGAACTCCGCCGCGGCCTGTGCTGGCAGCACGCGGGCGGACCAGTCGATCCTCGAAGAGACAAGCTGCTCGGCCTGCGTCGCTCGTATGACAACGGGTCCGACCGAGCCGAGGGCACAGCGCACCGACTCGCCGACCCAGTCGACCACGAGCGCCGTAGAGGCGACTGCGATCACCATGGCGTTGCGCGTTCCTACCTTCAAGAACTCCTGCGAGCCGAAAGAGGCCGGGAGGCGGATCTCTTTGATCACCTCTCCGGGCTCAAGGGTTGTGTGCTTGGGGCCGGTGACGAGCTCTGCAAGCTCGAGGCTGCGCTGGCCCTGGCGCGAAGCCACGACGATCTTGGCATCCAGCGCGGAGAGCACCGGAAGGGTGTCACCAGCCGGGGAGGCGGTGCCGAGGTTGCCCCCGACCGTGCCAGCGTTGCGTATCTGAGGTGACCCGACTGTGCGCGAGGCGAGGGCGAGGCCGGGAAGCAGATCGCTCAAAGGTGGGCTCATGAGTTCTGAGTAGGTGACGCCGGAGCCGATCACGACCTCGTCGCCGTCGAGCCGCCAGCTCGTGAGCTCGGCCACCTTGCGCAGGCACACGACCGCTGGAGGGCGTCGCAGGGCGAAGTTGACCTCGACCATGAAGTCGGTCCCACCTGCGAGGAGCTGGGCATCGGGATACTGCTCGAAGGCTTCAAAAGCCTCTTCCAGCGAGCCCGGCAGACAAACGAGCATTACGACAAACTACAGGCGTCGGCGGAATACTGCGAGATCGTGACCCTGCAGCGCTGGTGCCGCGCTCGGTTCGGGTTTGGTCGCCTTAGCCCAGATCGTTCAGTAAGCCGCGGTCACGGGTCCAGCGAGGGCATCATGGCCCGTCAAGGTCTGTCGTCTGGCAGTTGACTGACGCCGGGGCGTACGAGAGCAAGGGCGCATGGATCCG
>JBEKVJ010000090.1:0-28200 GCA_049514105.1 Acidimicrobiales bacterium | reverse complement strand
TACGAGCAGGCGTTCTCTAACTTCGCCTTTGGGTACGCAGCCGCCCTCGCATCATTGCTTGCCGTCGTCCTGTTCGGTTTCAGTGCGGCGGAGATTCACATTTTGCGACGGCAAGATCTCTAAAGGGGTGCGCTCGTGGCAATAGCAATCGATCCCGACGAGACGAAGGCGAAAGCACCGCTCGCGGGAACAGGCCCTGGTCTGTTCGGTATCCGCAGGCGGAACCGGACGCGTCTTGTCATAGCCGTGATGCTGGCTCTCGTGTCGCTCGGTCCGCTCCTGTACATGCTCTCGCTCTCGTTCCAGCCGAATGGGGGCCTTCTCGGTGCGACCGTGCTCATCCCTACCCATCCGACGGTGCAGAACTACGTTCAAGCCTGGACCGAGAACAGCTTCAGCCACTACTTCCTCAACAGCCTTTTCGTTGCCGTCGCGACCGTTGCCATCACGGTCGTTTTTGCCTCCCTCGCCGCGTTTGCCTTCGCGCGCTACAAGTTTCCTTTGAAACAGGTGATCTTCTACATCTTTCTCGCCAGCCTCGCGGTTCCGAACCTGCTGCTCCTTATTCCCCAGTTCCTGCTCATGGACCGACTCCACCTGCTCAACTCGCTCGTCGGGCTCACCTTTCTCTATGTAGCGTCCAACCTGCCCTTCACGATCTTCTTGCTGAGAGGCTTTTTCGAGGCGATACCGCGCGAGTACGAGGAGTCCTTCCGCCTGGACGGAGCCGGGACGCTGCGAGTTCTCGTCGGGCTCATCGTGCCACTGGCGCTCCCAGCGGTGGCTGTGGTCTCGATGTTCATCTTCAGTGCCTCCTGGGACGAGTTCCCCATCGCCTTGACGATGATCAACTCGGCCTCGAACTACACGCTCCCTGTTGGCCTGGCGGACTTCATCGGTGTGCATACGATCGAGTGGGGCCCGTTCTTTGCAGCTTCAGTCATCGCCACGGTGCCCGTCGTCGTCGTTTTTCTCATCTCGCTGCGCTGGTTCCGAAGCGGGGTGTCACTCGGTGCCATCCGCTGAATTGCAAACCTTGAGTCCTAGGCACTCGGCTCGCACAAGCGTGGCCGAAAGCAGACGAGGAACCAAAATGTCAAGCCCCGGCGAACGTGCCAGGACGGCGAGAGGAGACTCAGTTGGATAGCAAGACCGGTACGAACGACGAGAGCGACGGCCTAGCGCGCCCGCTTGCCGATGTGCGTGCCTTCTACCGGACCGGCGAGGAGTTTCGGGTCGCGACGATGCCTATGGCTACTTCGCGCGTCGTCGCACGCCGTGCCACCGGCGAGGTGGTAGAGGCGGAGCTGGGCGCCTGTGCGCGATTTGGAGGGCTTCCTGGCGGAACGTACGCCATCGAGGCGCTAGATGCCGAGGGCGGGCTGGTTGCCGAGGAGCTAACGACAGTGGGCACACACCAAGGTGAGCGCCCCGTACATGGCTTCGCGACATCGTTCCAAGCTGATGACACCCCGGCCATACTCACCTGGCACAAGGCACTACGCACCACTGTCGTCCAGGTGTACGACTGGATGGCAAGCTACACCGAGCCGCTCGGGCCGCCAAAGGGATGGAAGGATCCCTCGAACCGTCCAGTCTCCTTCGAGGCGCTGCGCGCCCTGGCCACGGGGCTTGGTGATCTCGGGGCAGTAGCCCACGCCTACGCGCCGGTGTACGCCGTCGGCAACGCCTTCGCCGCTGAGCACCCCGAGATGCTCATGTACCAGGGAGATGGGACCGCCATACGGTTCCTCGACCAGATCGTGCTTGCCAATCCCAACAATGCGGAGTGGCAGCGCCATTTTGTTTCGGCGTATGGATCGGCCGCCGATGCCGTCGGGTTCGGGGGCTTCCACATCGATACCTACGGATACCCACGGATTGCCCAGGACTCGGACGGCAATGCCATCGATCTGCGTCTTGCCTACGAATCGTTCGTGAACTTTCTGCGGGCAAATCGACCCTCTGATCTGATCAGCTTCAACCAGGTAAACGGCGTGCCATCGGCGGCACGCCTACCGGATGGACCAGGCTTTCGTTACTGCGAGGTGTGGCCGCCTAACAACGACTGGCGCCACCTGGAAGGTCTATTGGACCGCAGTTCGGGACGAGCAGGCCTACTCGACCCGGGATCGCGCAATCCTCTGATACGCGGCAGCGTGGCCTGCTACCCACCCGTATGGGGCATCGACGCTCCGAGTGGACCGGTGCAAGGAGCTACGCGGGAGACGGCGTTACGCACTGTCCTGTGCACCGAAGCCATCGTCACCTGTCTCGGAGCAAGCGCGCTGCTCTACGGCGATTGCAGTGCGGTGCTCTGCGATCCCTATTACCCCAAACACGCTCGGCTTACCGCTGCGGAGGCAGCAACGGTGATCGCCTGGCGCCGCTTTGTCCTACGGTGCCGGGACCTGTTCCTCGAAGGTGAGGACACGAGTTGGTACGAGATAGGTGACGAGAACGGATCGATCCTCATGGAAGCGACTGTGCCGGTGCGCCCAGAGCCTGTCGGCGGCGCTCTTTTTTCCCGCGTTGTCCATACGGAGGACAGCGTTTCGATTGGAGTCGTGGACCTGACCGGTAGCCGAAACGGGCGATGGTCGGAGAGGACGGCAGCCGGGAGCGTGTCGTCGGTGACAGTTCAGGTGCTGCTGGATCACCCGGAGAATTGGATCGCGGAGGCCGCCGTGCTTGGTGCCGCTGGTGACCGCTTCGCCCATCTTGTCACGAGGAAGGTTTCACACCGCCAGGGTCACGCCCTCGAGGTGGATCTTCCACTTATCTCGGGATGGTCCGTGCTGCGCCTGAGGCGCTCATGATCGCCGCAGCTAGTGTCCGCCCGAGCACGAAGGTTCCTAATCGGGGATCATCACACCGCCACGTGCAGAAAACACTAATAAAGCTGGTCAGGGACTAAGAGCATGGCCTCTATCAGCCTCGAGGGGGTGACGAAGGTCTACTCGAACGGCTTCGAGGCCGTCCGCAACCTGGACCTGCACATCCCAGATGGCGAACTGTTGGTCATCGTCGGTCCGTCGGGATGTGGGAAGACGACGGTGCTCCGAATGATCGCCGGCCACGAGTTCGTCACCTCTGGGAAGATCCGCATCGGTGACGACTTGGTCAACGAGATTTCACCGCGAGATCGCGACATAGCGATGGTCTTCCAGAACTATGCGCTATATCCACAAATGAGTGTCGCGGAGAACATCGGCTTCCCGCTGCGCATGAAGAAGCTAGCGAGGCACGAGATCGAAGAGCGTGTGAAAGAGGCAGCGACCGCGCTCGGGATCACCGAGTGGCTCAAGAGAAAACCTGCCCAGCTTTCTGGCGGCCAGCGCCAGCGCGTGGCAATGGGCCGCGCGATCGTCCGCGAACCTCGTGCCTTTTTGATGGACGAGCCTCTCTCTAACCTTGATGCCAAACTGCGGGTCCAGATGCGAGCCGAGGTCGCCCGCGTGCAACGGCGGATCGGCGTGGCGGCTCTGTATGTCACGCACGACCAGACCGAGGCGATGACCCTAGGCAACCGCGTTGCCGTTTTGCGCGCGGGGGTGCTCCAGCAGTGCGATGCCCCCCAGGTTCTCTACGACCACCCAAACAACATATTCGTGGCGGGCTTTATCGGTTCGCCCGCGATGAACCTGCTCGAGGCCAAAGTGGCGCCAGATGCAAGCTCGCTCAGTCTCGGCACCCAAAAGGTCTCGCTACCGGAGGTTGTGCATCTGCGACACCCTGACCTGACGCGCTACCGAGATAGAAGGATTGTGGTCGGGATCAGGCCCGAAGCCCTTCCGGCGGCGAGCGATGGACGACTGGGCGAGGTTCTCATAGGTGAGGTTGAACTCGTAGAGGCTCTTGGCTCTGAGCTGCTTATTCATTTCCGGACCGACGCGCCTGTTGTCAATGCAGAGGACCGTGAACAGACCGGTGGAACACCGGTAAAAGCAGGGAAGGCTAGCGCTCCTCTCGGATGCATTGCGCGGGTTGATCCGCGCCAATCTGCGCATCCTGGCGATCGTTTCAGGTTCTCCGTTTCCCCTGACCAGCTCGAATTCTTCGACATCGAGACGGGCTTGGCGATCTGAGGTGGTGATGAACCGAGCAGGTTGCGAGACCTGAAAGCCGGTCGGGTGCGACATCGATAGGCGTATGACCGACAACTTTGGAGACCGAAGATGAAACGCATCATCAGCGTGGGTGTGGCTCTTGGCGCGACTGCCGTGCTGGCCGCGGCCTGTAGTGGAGCTACGGGTACCCCGAAGGCGACAAATTCGACAACTGCCCCGGCGACGACGCCCGCATCTACGATCACGACGGTTCCGTCCGCTACCACGACGCGTGAAGCAGCAGAATTTCTGAGGTTGGCCCTGCCCTACGACGACTCGATAAAGCAACTCGACCTCGCCAAAATCGACGCGACCACCACGGGCGGACTTCAGGCGTCTCTAGGCCCGGTAGTAGCGGCGAGCAACAAGTTCACCGGTGAGATCCTCGGTGCCAGTTTCACGGGGCGGGCGGCCACCGCCGCTCGAACGATGGCCATTGCGGTTGAAGCGGTTGTCGCCGACATCCAGTCGGTGACAATAACGAACTGGACCTCAGAGAGGCCTGCAATCGCACAAGCTGAAAAGACCGTGGGTGAAGAGGCGAACGTCGTGCGCGTCGATGTCGGTCTCCGTGCGATAGCGCCTTAGGCAGACCGCGACATAGGCGCTCGAGAGTTTCGGGGTGACAGGCGCAGCCTGCCGTCATGAGGGCGCGCCCAGTGCCGACTGACTAACGACCGCGTCCGCTTCGGTAACCCATCGGCCCCGCCTCAGCTCGGCACTTGATCTGACGACCCCACGGGGCTGCCATCGCGACCGCCATGTGGCGGTCGCGAGACTCTCCCCCGCCGCTTTGAAATGGCTTCTGCTCACGACAGTTCCGTGCACACTCCTCTAGCAATGTTTGCAAGGCCGTGCCATAAGTGCGTAGCCATCGCCAGAGCTAACGCACCAGAAGATCGTTCTCAGGTACGACCAGACATCAGCGATAACATAAGGCGCCGTGCGACGCGGGGTTGGCCTGGGAGCGTTCTTGAAAGTGCTGGCGGGGGGAGCCGCCTTAACGGTGAGTGGTGGCGCTCCTCTTGTAGCGAGTGTTTCGGTCTCGCCACCTGCATCGACACCCCTTTTGCCGGACTTCGGCAACCCGACCGGCCATGCGCGCGTACCGCCGGCCGGCGACGCCTTAGGCACAAGCCACCCGGACCACGTCATTGGCACCGGTACGCCCGCCGGTTGCACGTCCGCTGCGGTCGTCAAGGCCGTCGCCAGTGGTGGCGTCATTACCTTCAACTGCGGTCCAGGCCCAGTGACCATAACAATGACTGCCACCGCCAAGGTTGTGAACACCAGCCACCGGATCGTCCTCGATGGCGGTGGGCTGATCACGCTCAGCGGCGCCGGGAAGCACCAGATCCTCTACATGAACACTTGCGACAAGAGACAGCAGTGGACCACTTCGGATTGCTACGACCAGCAATGGCCTGAACTCGTCGTGCAAAACATGACCTTCGAGAATGGCAACTCCACGCTCAGCCAGTCGAAAGGAACCAGCTTCGGCGGTGGCGGGGGAGGCGCCATCTTCGACCTGGGTGGCCAACTGAAGGTCGTCAACTCCCGGTTCATCGACAACCGGTGCTACCACGTCGACCCTGACCTCGGTGGCGCCGCAGTCCGCGCCCTCGCCCAGTGGCACAACAAGCCGGTGTACATCACGAACGACACTTTCCGAGGCGGAGAGTGCTCCAACGGGGGCGCTCTCAGCAGTATCGGTGTCTCTTGGGTGGTGCTCAACAGCATCATGACCGGTAACGACGCGATCGGCTACGGTGCGAATCCGGCCGCGCCAGGCACACCCGGCGGAGGCAGCGGCGGTGCCATTTACTGCGACGGAGACACGTATTCACTCGAGATCGAGGGCACCCTTATCCGCGACAATCATGCCCGCGAGGGCGGCGGTGCCATCTTTTTCGTTAGCGACGACAACACAGGCACGCTTACCATCGAGAACTCGACGATGCGCGACAACCCGAGCGCAGGCTTCTGGACGAGACCTTACCCTGGCATCTTCTTTCAGAGCTCTGGGCACCCGAAAGTGCTCGACTCCACGATCAGCTGAGCAGGGTTATCGAGCACGTCAACTAGAGGCAGAAGTCGCCAAATGCCAGCTTGCCGAAGTGACAGTTTTCTGCGGGACCATATTCGAAACGGGGGCGCTCTCCGTCCGAGTAGGCGTGCTCGGATCGTGCGGACGTTGGAGCGGGGATCGACACGCTGCATCTCAGAGTCACAAAACGGCCCGACGGAGGTGTGACAAACCCCCGCCGACTGATGGTCCCTCGAACGGCTAAGCCGCGAGCATCGACAACTGCCGCGCCCAGAAACGATGATCAGCGATCCACCGGTCCGGGTCAATAAGAAAGCGTGCGTCTTCTCTGCATGTCGTAAAGCAGCCGGGATCGCTTTCTAGCCGGCGGGAACACTACGTGAACACGGGAAGAGTTCTGGCTGAGCTTTCGGTACCTTGCCTGTGAAGACCAACTAGCAATCCGAAGGAGAAGGTGATGATCCCCACCACGCTCTTGATCCATTCGGCGGGGCGAACGACGACTAAGGACGAGCAGCGGAACGCGGACTTCAGGACGAGCGAGCTCGCCGCAGCGCTCGCACCGCTTATCCATTCGGTCAGTAGTCCAATTCGTGCCTTGAGTCGCCTCGGCGGCAACTGAAGGGCAGTCGCGGCCCCGGTTCTGCGCCGGGAGCGTGTGCCACCTCGGCCTGTCACGACACCCCGATCGAGGAGCGTCGGAGCGGTCCCTGGCCGCCCGCAGTCGTCCTGCGCCTCCGACTACCACACCGGACTCTGCCCGCATCGGGAGCAGTCTTGACCCGTGCGCCCCAATCCGCGAACTGTGAACAGAGAATGCCTGCGTCGGTGACAGCAAAGACGTGAAGGTGATGTGCCTTTCGCCGTAGCTAGCCCAGCAGTTACTCCACTCGCGCCTAGTCGTGGCGGAACCGCAAAAGCTCGACGATCGTGGCGCTAAGCCTTGCCTCCGGGGGTAGCGAAGTCGACCAGCTCGGCCGAGGCGGTGCCGTTCGTGCGGCCCGGGTAGCTGACCCAGGTCATGCAGACGTTGAGCTCGTCGACGACCTTGGAGGCCTCGATCCTCGTTCCATTGTCCAGTTCCAATGAGTCTGTCGTGTGGGCGTCCTCGACAAGGGTCAGGTCATAACCACGCTCCAGGGCGCCGTAGGCCGTAGCGCGGATACACCAGTTCGTCGCGGCACCCGCCAGTGTGAGGTGTGTTGCACCCAACTTGGCAAGCTCGTGCTCGAGCTCGGTCTGCTCGAACGACGAGTTGAACTTTTTGTGTACCAGCGGCTCGCCCACCCCAGGCGTCAGTTCCGGCACCCACTGCCACTGGGGGCTCCCGTAGCTCAGCTCCTCGTCGGAGTGCTGCACCCACACGACCGGCACGTCCGCCTCTCGTGCTCGCTCGACGGTGCGTGCCACGTTCTTGATGATGCGCTCGGAATCCCACGACTCGCCCATGACGCCGACCTGCACGTCGACGACCACCAGTACTGCCTTGTTACCCTCGCGCACCGTGGCCATGCTGATCTCCTCCCCTGCTCACCGGCCAGTTGTGACCTACACGGAACGACGATATCGAGTTGAACCTCACATCGGGCGACCATCGTGGCCGCCACCTAGGCCAAGTGCGGCGGCCAAGACCTAGGCGTGCAGCGCGGATCGCCAGCTTTGGGAGAGCGGCCCGAGGAAGTCACTCAGGGTCGGCGAGCCCACCTCTTGCAGTTCGTAGGAGACCCGCCTCGAGGGGTGGCCGAGGTCGACCAGTCTGGCGAGGTCCATCGGGGTGCCTATGACGACGACATCGCACTCGGCTCGGCGCACAGTGGCTCCGAGCTCGGCCAGCTGTTCGTCCCCGTAGCCCATTGCCGGCAGGACGGCGCCGATCCCGGGGTAGCGC
This sequence comes from Acidimicrobiales bacterium, assembly GCA_049514105.1. Lineage (GTDB taxonomy): Bacteria > Actinomycetota > Acidimicrobiia > Acidimicrobiales > Bog-793 > Fen-455. The sequence goes on along the minus strand of JBEKVJ010000090.1, from coordinate 20,156 downwards.
TTGTAAGTCCCCGCAATAGAGCCGACGGCGTAGGGGCGCGGATCGACAAGTTCCAGGGCACCGTCGTGGTGGGCGGCCACGGTGCCAGCTCCGAAGGGCATGCCACCGTGGGTGATCGTGGGGCCGTCCTCGATGACGAGAACCCGCTTGCCCGCCAGGGAGGGACCGTCTGCGAGTGTGACCGGTGAAGCAGCCTTGACGATCCGGGCCCGAGGGTTGACTGCCTGGACGTTGGCCACTACCCGGGCGACGTCGGCAAGGACTGCCGAGTCGATCTTGTTGATCACGACGACGTCGGCCCGCAACAGGCATGTCTCACCCGGGTAGTACGCAAGCTCATGACCGGGTCGCAACGGGTCGACGACAGTGATCATGAGATCAGGGACATAGAAGGGGAAGTCGTTGTTGCCACCGTCCCAAATGACGACATCGCACTCGGTCTCGGCCTGGCGAAGGATCTGTTCGTAGTCCACCCCGGCATACATGACCATGCCCATTCGGACCGGCTCCTCGTACTCCTCGCGCTCCTCGAGGCTTGGGTGGGATGCGTCAATGTCGGCAACCGAGGCGAATCGCTGCACTCTCATCGCCTCAAGGTCTCCATAAGGCATGGGATGGCGCACGAGGGCGACGCGGAGCCCCGCTTGGAGGAGGATCTGTCCCACGCGGCGGGTTGTCTGGCTCTTGCCACACCCCGTCCTCACCGCGCAGATCGCCACGACCGGCTTGACGCTTCGCACCATGGTCGCGTTGGGTCCGAGGAGGCGAAAGTCTGCGCCCGCCGCGAGGATCGCGGACGCCTTGTGCATCACGTCGACGTGGGCGAGGTCAGAGTAGGCAAGGATGACCTCGTCGACGTGCTCGCGTGCGATCAGGTCGGCAAGCTCGTCTTCGGCCACGATGGGGATTCCGTCCGGATAAAGCGGCCCAGCGAGCGAAGGAGGGTACGAACGGCCCTCGATGCCGGGAATTTGGGCTGCGGTGAAGGCCACGATCCTTGTCGTGTCGTCGTGACGGAACACGGTGTTGAAGTTGTGGAACTCACGGCCACCTGCCCCCAACATCACTACGCAACGCTGTCTATCGGTCATGGACCCATCTTGCGCCCGGGCTGTGGAGGCCGATAGAGCCATAGGACCTGCGCGCCTCCTGCTGCTCCCAGCGCCTGCAACCGTGCGGGAACCGGAAGGGATGCGTACCCCGGCTGCCGTTATGCTGCTTGACGGTATATCGGGTCCCGGAGTAAGGTTACGATGTGCTCAGAATGCTTGCCATCACGAGGCTCGCGACTTCGGTCGCGTGCCGCGGCGAATACCATGACCCCAATGGCGAGCTCCGATAAGGCGGCTCAGGGCGAGCAGTCCCTGCCCGAACCACTTGGTAGCTTCGGCCGCTACGCCGGGCCTGCCACCTTGATCCTCTCCAGCCTTGCAGAAGGTGCCAAGCACGGTTATGCCTTGACCAAGGACATAGAAGTCTTTGCCGGGGTGAGGCTGGCCCCAGGCACACTCTACGAAGCGCTCGGGAGGCTCGAGAGCCAGGGCCTCATAGAAGCCCTCGAGAGTCACGATCGGCGCCGTCCCTACCGCCTGAGCTCTGCTGGGGCGGTGGCGCTTCGGGCTCACCTCGCGACTCAACGTCGCGTAGCTGATCTCGGCCTGCGGCGATTGGCACGCAGTTGGGGCGCCACATGACAGCCCGCCGCGACGATGCCGGGCAGAGGGCCAAGCGTCTCGTGCGCTGGTACCCGAAGCACTGGCGGCGCCGCTACGGCGACGAGTTCACCGAAATGCTCATTTCCGATCTCACAGAGCAACCGCGGTCCTGGCGACGTGCTGGCAATGTGGCCTGGAGTGGGCTCGTCGCGAGGCTCACCTGCGCGGGCCTGACCAACCACACGACAGAGCCCTACGAACAAGTCCGGGCGAGCCTCGCCTCGCTCGGTTGTGCAGTTGGCCTTTTCTTGGTGTTTGGCGTGGCGATGTGGTCGCAACTGACGATCGGCTGGCAGTGGGCCAGACCTGAGACCGTTGCCACCTACAGCGCCATGATCCTGATGTCGGCCACGATGGCGCTCTTCCTCGTTCTAGCGGTGCTCGCCGCGGCTCCGGTCGCCTACTGCTTGGTACGGAGCCTCGTGCGCGATCGGTCCCGTGAGCTCGTTGCCCCAACTCTCCTCGTCCTGGCGGGAGCGGCGCTGTTGGTCGTCGGAGGCCGGCACTTTGGGAACGGTTGGCCGGGTACCGGCGGCCATCGGTGGGCCTTGCAGGGTCTCGTACCGGGCGGAGTGGCCGCATTCAGCTGGGCGTCGACCCTCTCGGTCAGCTCATATTGGGCGCACCCGCACGCCTTGGCGGCGTTCCCTCCTGCCGAGATCGCCTGGATGGCCGTCAGCCCGGTCGCGATTCTCGCTCTCGTCACCGGAAGCGCCAAGACGCTGCGGCGCGTGGAGCTCTCGACGCGAGCCTTGCGATACGAGTCACGGCTGGCCCGGCTCGCCGGCTCTGCCATGGCGGTGTTCCTGATTGGGTCATGCGCTTGGGTCCTGGACGGAACTGCCGGGCCGAAGGGCTTGTTCCACACCGGGGCGATCGACATCGCTGGGTTAGTCGCGATGGCAGCGGCCGTCGCGCTCGGAAACAGGGCTTCGCAGCGGGCACGCTCGGGGGCAATCGTTCTCGCGAGGCCGTAGTCACACCCCGGGCTCGATCGGAGGACCTCTTGGCCAACACCGACAACACCAGCCCCAAGGCGCCAGGCAGCGCGATGGACCGGCGACGTTTCCTCGCCTACGGGCTCGGTGCGACAGCGGCCGTCGCGGCCCTCGGTGCTGGCTGCGTGGAACTCGTGTCACGCGGGATCCTCCCCGGCCAACAAGTCCTCGACCGGCTCGAGGGGAAATGCTCGGTCCCGGCCGTGACGCTGCGCTACTCGACGTTGGGTCCAGAGGTCTCGGGCACCTTCGACTCGCGCGCCCGCAAGCGAACCGTGGGCTACACGATCGCTTACCCGCCCGGGTACGACCGGCGAAGCGAGCTGCCGCTGATCGTGATGCTGCACGGGTTCGGTGGGAACCACACCAATGCCCTCGTCGGCATGACTCCCGCCCAGGCCATGGCCCTTCGCGTTGGCCAAGCACCGCTCGCGCCGATGGCGATCGTGACCGTGGACGGGGGCGGGGGTTACTGGAACCCGCATCCGGGCGACGACCCGATGGCAATGGTGATCGACGAGCTGATCCCGCTCTGCCAGCGGCTCGGCCTCGGGCGTCCCCCGGAGCGGATCGGCACAATGGGCGTCTCGATGGGCGGATACGGCGCCATCCTGTTCGCCGAGAAGTACCCGCAACTTTTCTCCGCCGTAGCGGCTATCAGCCCGGCCATCTGGACCAGCTACGCCCAAGCTGAGGGAGCAAACCCTCGCGCGTATGCGTCGGCTCCCGATTTTGCCGAGAACGACGCAGTGACCCATGCGGCCGCCTTGAAACGAATACCCGTTCGCGTGGCCTCGGGTTACTCGGACCCGTTCCACCCTGGCGTAGAGGCGCTGTCCGCGGCCCTGCCTAAAGGAGCGATCGTGGAGTTCTCCCAAGGGTGTCACACTGGACCCTTCTTCATTGACCAGGAACCGCCCTCACTCGAATTCCTGGCTACTAATCTCACTGCGCGGACCTCAGGCTCGAGCTAAGGGACCAGACTGTGTTGTCCCTTTGGGTTCGCCGGCGCGCGAATGTGACCGCGCGGTGCCGGTACCCGAGCGAGGCACGCAGGCTCGGCAACTGCTCTTCATGGTCATCCGAGAACCGACAATGAGGAACTTCCGAAGCGCCACGTCGGCGCGGCTTGATCTGGGGTTTTAATGCCTTCCTAGCCTTCAGTGATAACGAAGGAGCCGGAGCCGGCGCTTTACCCTGAAGTCGCGAACCGCGCGGCCGGGGCTTAGGTAGTCTGTCCTCATCATGAGATGCGGGGGATCATGACTCGGGGGTGGCTTGCTGGGCTCGTTACAGGCGCGCTCATAGCGTCCTCGTGCGCGGCTGCCCTCTCTGCGCCGTCCAAAGCTGGAGCGGCCATCGCCCCGGGGCTTGTGGAACTGAAGGCGAGCTCGAGCCCGCCGCCGCCGCCGCACTCAGCCCGAATTGGGCCAGTGTCCGCGGGCGCGGATGTTCACCTCGATGTCACTCTCAAGCTGCCCGATCCGGCGGCAGTTACATCGTTCATCACGGCCCTGTCGCAACGAGGCTCGCCGGAGTTCGACCATTTCCTGCTCCCGGGCCAGTTCGGTCAGCTATTCGGACCTAGTTTGTCCGAGGTGTCAAGGGTCGAAGCGCTCCTGGGCGCCGCAGGTTTGCACCCCGGCCCGGTGACCTCGGACAGGCTGTTCATCCCGGTCACTGCCCCGGCGAGTGCGGTCGACCGGGCCTTCCACGTGAAACTCGTGCGTTACGAGTTGCCTGGAGGGCGAGTCGCCTTCACCACGTTGTCACCGCCGAGAGTCTCGGCGGGGCTCGCGGGCGACATTGACGGAGTCGTGGGACTGAACGACCTCGTCCAGGCGCACGACTTGCTGGCCCAGGCCCAAAAGCCGCGGGCACAAGCGCCTGAGGGTTCGCGAGCCGTCCAGCCAAGAACTGTGGGCCCGACGCCGTGCCCGGCCGCCAGTTACGTGGCAGCTCAAAACGGGGCTTTTACGGCCGACGAGCTGGCGTCCTATTACGGCATGACCCCGCTGTACTCCCTCGGCGACTTCGGCCAGGGCGTCCATGTCGCCATCGCCGAGTTCGAGCAGTACCAGTCGAGCGATATTGCTACGTACCAGGCCTGCTACGGGACGAATGCGACCGTGAACAACATCTCGGTGCCAGGGGGTGCCACGAGTCCGCAAGACACCCCGGAGGCCGCTTTGGACATTGAGAACGTGATTGGGCTCGCCCCTTCGGCCACGATCGATGTCTACCAAGCGCCGAACACGTCAAACGAGGACGTCCTCGCCGTCTACTCGGCGATTGTCAACAACGACGCCGATCCCGTGGTTTCGACCTCGTGGGGCGAATGTGAGCCAGACGAGGATGCAAGCGACTCGTCATTTCGCAGCTCCGAACAGGTCCTCTTCCAGCAGGCGGCCACGCAGGGCCAAAGCGTCTTCGCCGCAGCAGGCGACACAGGCTCGGCGGACTGCTTCGGAGACAAGAACTCGCCCAACCAGCAGTCAGCGTTCGTAGATGACCCGGCGAGTCAGCCGTTCGTGGTCGGAGTCGGCGGTACTTCGATCAGCGGTGGCACAGAGACAGTCTGGAACGACGCGCTCGGTTCCGGCGGTGGAGGTGTCTCATCTAGCTGGTGCATGCCGTCATACCAGGACAATCCCGCGATAACTGGGCTCATCAGCTCCTTATCGGTTCAGGAGGCAAGCTGCCCTGCCGGCGGCTACATGCGCGAAGTCCCCGACGTCAGCGCCGACGCCGACCCGGACACGGCCTATGTCATCTACTGGAACCAATCCTGGTGGGGTACTTACGCAGGTACCAGCGGTGCCGCCCCCCTTTGGGCGGCGGCCGCAGCATTGATCGACGCGTCACCTTTCTGCGCTGACTATGGCTCGGGCAATGCCGGCGTGCGGCCCGCAGCCCTCTACGAACTTGCAGCTCTCGGGTCCCCCAATTATGGACTCGCCCTCAATGACATCACTACGGGCAGCAACGACTGGGTGCAATCGCCGATCGCGGGCGGCCTGTACCCCGCGACCGTCGGATACGACATGGCAAGTGGGCTCGGGACTCCTCGCCTTTCCGGTCCGGACAACTACTACCCCGGACTTGCCGCTCAGATGTGCCTCGAGTACCGCACCCAGCTCGTGGTCACCAAAATCACAGACGTCTCCCCGAACGCCGGCCCGAGCGGACAGCCGACAACGGTGACGATCACTGGCGCGGGGTTCTTGCCGATACCCGGCGCTGACCACCTCGAGGTCGGGACTGACTGGGTCGCAGTCGATTGCCCCAGCACGACCTCGTGCACTGCGAGCCTGCCGACGTCGGGCCCTCGGACGGTCGATCTCGTGATGTCGGTCGAGGACACGACGCTCAGCCCGCTAGCTGCCAGCGACCAGTTCACCTACGCAGCTCCACCGTCGGTCGCCAAGGTCACCCCTGATGACGGGCCCGAGGTCGGTGAGACCAAGGTGACGATCCAGGGGAGCAACTTCGTCGGTGCCGTTTCGGTCCGTTTCGGGGCGAAGCCGGCTGCGGCCGTGAAGGTCGTCTCGGAGTCCGAGATCACCGCCTACACACCCTCGGGCTCCGGTCCCGCCTCTGTGAGCGTGACCGCCGTCGGAGGGTCCAGCCCCCACTCGCTCGAGTACACCTTCCTCGCGGCCCCGACAATCGCCAAGATCACGCCCGCCGTAGGGCCCACAAAAGGCGGGACAAAGGTGACGATCCGGGGCAGGAACTTCCTCGGCACCGTCTCGGTGCGCTTTGGGACCAAGAAGGCGAGATCCGTGCACGTCATCTCATCTTCGGAGCTGAGTGTCGCCGTGCCTTCGGGCTCGGGGGACGCGAACGTCGTCGTTTCTGCACTCGGCGGCTCGAGCCGGACGAATTTCGCCACGCGCGGGACCAAGGTGACGATCCATGGGGCCAACTTTGTCGGTGCCGTCTCGCTGCGCTTCGGACGCAAGCTGGCTAAGGCCCATCTCGTCTCCTCGTCGGAGATCACGGCCACCGCACCCCCAGGTTCAGGCACCGTGTATGTGGTCGTGACCGCCGTCGGTGGCGTCAGCAACCAGGATCAAGCGGCCAAGTACAGCTATTGAGCCGCCCAATCTCGGGAATCCTGTCTCCCCGCGAAGAGCACAAGTGTGCCCGGCGACGGCCGCGGTCCCTACAATCGGAGCGGCCAACACTTCGGCCCAGCTGAGAGGCAACAGAGGAGCCAACGAGCATGCGATCTGTCACCGCCTACGCCACACCGGGCCCGAAGGCCCCGTTCCAAAAGACCACGATCGAGCGACGTGATCTCGGAGATGCTGATGTGCTGATCAAGATCGCCTACGCGGGCATCTGTCATTCCGATATTCACACCGCCCGGGGCGAATGGGGCAAGGTCATCTTCCCGCTCGTGCCGGGACATGAGATCGCGGGAACCGTCGAGGCGATAGGCAGCGGTGTCACGCGTTACAGCGTTGGGGATCGCGTCGGCGTCGGCTGCATGGTCGACTCCTGTCGCGAATGCGACAACTGCCTGGCAGGACAGGAGCAACACTGCCTCAGGGGCATGGTCCTGACGTACAACGACATCGGCAAGGACGGGCGACCGACCGAAGGCGGCTACTCCACCCATATCGTCGTCGACCAGGACTTCGTGCTCGCCATCCCTGACGGCATCGGTCTCGATGTTGCTGCCCCGCTGCTTTGTGCGGGTATCACGTTGTATTCCCCGCTCAAGCACTGGGGCGCCGGACCAGCCAAACCGGTCGCCATCGTGGGACTCGGAGGGCTAGGCCACATCGGAGTGAAAATCGCCCACGCCCTCGGTGCGGAGGTCACCGTTCTGTCTCAAAGCCTAGCAAAAAAGGACGACGGCAAGAGGCTCGGTGCCGATCACTACTACGCCACCAGCGAGGAGACCACCTTCGAAGAACTGAAGAACAACTTCAGCCTTATCGTCAACACCGTCTCGGCAACCCTGCCCATGGACAGGTTCTTCTCGTTGCTGCGCCTTGACGGGACCTTTGTGAACGTGGGTGCCCCTCCTGCCCCGCTCTCGGTCCGCGCCAACTCGCTCATGACGAACCGGCGCAGCCTCTCCGGCTCGACGATCGGCGGAATCCGCGAGACTCAGGAGATGCTCGACTTCTGTGCCGCGCACGGCTTCGGTGCCGAGATCGAGGTCATAAACGGTGACGAGATCGACCGTGCCTACGACCGCGTCGTCGACAGTGACGTTCGCTACAGGTTCGTGATCGACACGACCACGTTTTGACATCTAAGTCGAGAAGATGACCACCGAGCCCTCGACGAAAGGACTTCCGACCGGAGGGCAAACACCGATCGCCACGCGGACGGGACTCGCCATGGTGGTCGTCATGACCGGCGTGCTGATCACCGCCGTCGACACCACCATCGTCGTCCTCGCCTTGCCTGAGATCGAGCGGGGCCTCCACGTTGCACTCTCGTCGGTCATCTGGATCGTCATCGGCTACCTGCTCGTCATCACCTTGCTCGCGACCCAGGTCGGACGCCTCGGCGACATGTTCGGAAGGGTGCGGATGTACGAGGCGGGCTTCGGCGTCTTCGTCTTGGGCTCGCTCGCCTGCGCGCTCGCATGGAACGAAGGGGCGATCATCGGCTTTCGGATCCTCCAGGGCGTCGGAGGAGCATTCGTGAGTGCCAACAGCGGGGCGGTCATCGCCGACCTGTATCCCCGCGAACGGCGTGGTCGTGCCTACGGCTACAACGCCGTCGGTTGGAGCCTCGGAGCAGTTCTCGGCATCGTCGTCGGCGGCCTCATCGTGACCTACATCTCCTGGCGTTGGATCTTCTGGATCAATGTGCCCATTGGCGCCGCGGCGCTGTTCTTAGCGACGAGGGTTTTGCACGAGCGCCGCCAACGCACGCGCCGACACTTCGACCTTATCGGCATGGTCACCCTCGGCCTCGGCCTGTTCGGGGTCCTGTGGGCGATGACGACGCTCGCGACGTCATCGTTCACCGCTTCGGTGACCGGCTACCTCCTCGGCGGCCTCGTGCTCGTCTGCGTGTTCGTCGTGGTCGAGCTGCGTCAGCCCGACCCGATGCTGCAACTCTCGCTCTTTAGGGTCCCGACACTCGCACCGTCACTTCTCGCTTCGTTGTTCCAGGGCCTCGCCAATTTCGCCGTGCTGTTCCTGGTCATCATGTACCTCCAGGGTCCGCGTGGCCTCTCGCCTATCCACGCCTCGATGCTGCTCGTGCCCGGTTATGTGGTCGGGTCGGCGGTCGGGCCGTTCGCGGGACGTCTGGCAGACAAGATCGGGCCTGTGCTGCCCGCCACCGTCGGCCTTGCAGTCCAGGTGATCGCCCTTTTCATATACGCGCACCTGTCATTGCGTACCGGGTTGTGGGTCGTCGTGCTCGCGAGCGTTGTGAACGGAGCGGGAGCAAGCGCCTTCTTCCCTGCCAACAATTCTGCTGTGATGAAGGCCTCGCCTCCTGAGGTGTTCGGAATCTCCTCGGGCATGCTGCGCACCTTCGCGAATGTCGGGATGGTCTTCTCGTTCTCGGTCGCGATCCTCGTTTCGTCTCGCTCGATCTCCAAGCACCTCGCCTTTGCCATCTTCGTCGGCACGACGAGCCTGCACGGCCATCTCGCCACAGCCTTCACGACAGGGCTGCATGCGGCTTTCTACGCCTCAATGGCCTTCATGGCTTTGGCAGCACTTCTGTCTGCAACAAGAAGCGGGCACTTGCGGGGTAGGTCCTCACAAGCCCGCTGACTTTGCCACCGAGGCCCCAAAAGACCGTGTCAACGAATTAGTGGTCCGGACGCCTTTAATAGGTTGATGACAACTGATACCGGCGTGGCGGGCGAGTTCTCAGACGACAAACCCGCGTCGGGCGGTGATCGGACCGAGCTCGAGGACTTCGACGAGTTCTTCCTCCGGATCCTGCCGCGGACGGTCCGCGCGGCACGGCGCCTCACTGGAGACCCATGGATCGCCGAGGACGTCGCTGTCGAGGCCCTCGCGAAGGCTCACGCTCGCTGGTCGCGCGTCGGATCCTTGGCGTGGCGCGACGCATGGGTGTTGAAGGTCGCCTCGCGAGAAGCCCTCCACCACCTGCGACGGCGACCGCCAGCGCCTGCGCTCGACCACGACCGCGACGAGTCAGACGACGTCGTGCTTCGAGTTGCGCTTGCGGCCGCCCTGACAAGCCTGCCGCGACGCCAGCGCGAGACGATCGTGTTGCGCTATCTGTGCGATCTACCCGAGGCAGACGTCGCCCTCGCTCTCGGCGTGTCGGCGGGCACGGTCAAGACACATCTCCACCGAGCACTCGCAAACCTTCGCGCCAACATCGGAACCGACTTCGAGGAGGGATTCGTCCATGAGCTCCACACCTGAAGAACCTAAAGGCACATATACACCAACGCCGCCCGAGGAGCTCCTCACCCGGGCAAAGAGCCGGAGCGCGTCGAAACGGCGCCAGCGCATGCTCGGGGGAAGCGGCTCTGTCACAGTTGTCGTCGCTCTGATTCTCGTAGGGATCCTGCTCCCGGGCAGTACACGCCCTTCGCCGCGCGCTGGGGTGATCACGGTATCGGATCGGATCGGATCGGCTTACGAGCTGAACGCCAACGAGCCAGTAGGCCCGTCTGCCACACCGCCTGTGGCCAAGGCAGTCGAGAACGCCGAGGTCGGTTTCTCGCTCAGCCTCCTCGACAATCTCGCCAAATCAAGCGACCCGAACGGAGCGGGCAACGTCCTTGTCTCACCCTCTAGTCTGGCAACCGCGCTCGCGATGTTAGAGCTTGGGACGAGCGGTGCGACCGAACAGGGCATCGCTACGACACTGCAAACGGCCGGCTTGTCCTCCGCGGAACAGGCAGCCGGGTGGCACAGCCTTGCTGGGCTCCTCGCGCTCGAGACCTCGACGACCGGGACGGACCTGGGACACGAGCCGGAGCTCAACATCGCCAACGCCCTGTTCCTCCAGGATCATTTCGCCGTGTCACCGGCCTTCGTGCGGGCCTTGTCGAGCGAGTTCCAGACGGGCCTTTGGGAGGTTAACTTCGAGAGCGACCTCGCCGCGGCCACCAACGCCATCAACCAGTGGACGAGCGACAACACAAAAGGCCTGATACAAAAGCTCTTCAGCCCGGGCGCCCTCAACAACTTGACACGCCTTGTGCTCGCCGATGCCGTCTACTTCCACGCGGATTGGTCCAACCGGTTCTCCACGATCACTCTTGACCGGCCCTTTTATCCAACAGGGGGGGCGGCAGAAAGCGTCCCGTTCATGAGCTCGCCCCGCCTCGGCACGCCGAAAGTCTTCGATCTGCCCGTCTCGACCACGCCCGCTTACGACGCAGTCGAGCTCCCCTATGCCGGCAAGAAATTGAGCGCGCTCGTGGTCATGCCGACCGCGTCTTCGCTTACTGGGTTTGTGTCCTCGCTGACCGCCACGACGCTTGCACAGATCGTGAACACGATGTCACCCGAAGAGCTCCAGCTCATAATGCCTACCTTCACGGAGCGCTCGGACAATCAGCTCAACCAGACCTTGTCGTCCATGGGCATGTCCCAGGCGTTCGACCCTACGAAGTCAAACCTCACGGGGATCACAGCGCAGCCACCGCTTTTTGTTCAAGCCGTCGAGCAGAAGGCCTATCTGCAGGTCACCCCCAAGGGCACCACGGCCGCAGCCGCGACTGGGATCTCCGTCGGCATGTCGGCCGTCGAGGCGAACCTGCACCCGATCGTGATCGACCATCCCTTCTTGTTTCTCGTGCGCGACAACGCCACCGGAGCGATCCTGTTCGCTTCCATGGTCGAGAATCCGGCCTCATGACCATCAGTCTCCCGTCCGGATTGAGCAGCCGAGCCGCGCTGTGCCCGAGGGTCGCCTAGGCAAGCACTCCTGCCTCGCGCAAAAGAGCGAGGAACGCCGACATGAGCGAGCTATTGGCAGCGACCACAGCCGGTCCGCGCCCATGACACGCCGGCGCGAGCTCGACTACAGCGCCAGCTTCGCGGGCGATGACGCTCGCGGCCGCATAGTCCCACGGTGCGTTGTCGAGCTCCCAGTAGGCGTCGAGCTGCCCGGACGCCACGTGACAAAGATCGAGCGCCGCCGATCCGCTGCGTCGGATATCGCTGACGCGCCCGAGGATGAGCGCGAGCGCGGAGCCCTGCATCCGCCGCTGGGCGGCGTCGTAGGAAAAGCCCGTGCCGACGAGCGCTCGAGCCAGGTCTGCCTGCTGGGTCACCTTGATCGGCCTGTCCTCGCAGAAGGCTCCACAGCCCGAGACTGCCCTGTAGCAGCGGCCGGCAACCGTGTCGTAGACGACACCGATCTGGGGCACTCCATCGATCTCGGCCGCTATCGAGACCGCGAAGGCCGGATAGCCGTACACGTAGTTCGTCGTCCCATCAAGCGGGTCGATCACCCAACGCACAGCGCTCGTGCCCTCCCGGAGCGTCCCCTCCTCCCCCAAGATGGAGTCATCGGGCCGGGCCTCACTAAGTCGAGAGACGATCCACCTCTCCGCCTCGCAATCGACATCGCTGACGAGATCTGTGGCTGACGTCTTGGTCTTAATCTGACGTGCGCCAGCGAGGCGACTCCTTTGCAGGTCGCCGGTCTCGCGAGCAAGGTCGTCTGCCAGCTTCATAAGCTGGTCAACCAGATGCGCTTTGTCGTGAGGGCCTTCCGGACCGGGCTCGTGTCGCTGTGTCATCTAGACGCGCTCATATTCGCCGTCGAGTGACTCACGCTTAGACGACCCTCCGGGCACTCTCGAACCGAACTTTCTTGTTGCTTCGCACAAGAATGCTAGTCCTCCGCCAAACGCACAATTCCTCTCGACGTCCCACGCTAAACAGAGTGCAAACCCATGACATGGACAATTGGCCGCGCTCAGCGCGAGTCGGGCCCTCAGGCTGCTAGCGACCTGCCAATGATCCTTCAGGGCGTCCGATAGGACACTTCAGCGACACTGTGAGCAGCCCTCTGGCATCAGCACAGGCCGAAACAGAACAAGAGTTCTCGACACTGGTCGCGAGCCTGCGAAGCCCCTTCGTCAGATATTGGCCTGTTCTTCAATGACTCGCCCCGTTTCACGACGCGCCTTGCAGCCCATCGACGCGGACCACCCAAGAAGGCCCGCAGAACCAAAAAAAGCAGCACCCGATTCTGTTCTTTCGCACAGATTCCACTACATAATCTCTTGTATTGCAACATTGGTCTTCGTATACTCGCACTTTCGTGGACAGTCGTGCCCGGCGCGAGGCAACCTTGGACCTGCTTCAGCAGAAGGGCGAGGTCTCGGTAATCGAGCTGAGCAAGCGGACCGGTGCCTCGCAGATGACTACGCGGCGTGATCTCCAAATCCTGGAACAGGATGGTGTGCTTCGTCGCGTCCACGGAGGAGCGATTAGCGTCGCTTCCAGGGGTTACCTGCCTCCCTACTCCGTCCGCGAGAAGCGCCAAATCGAGGCGAAGGAGAGAATCGGCCAGGCGGCCGCCTCCATGATCGGGGAACGAGAGACGGTCATCTTGGACGTCGGAACGACGACGCTCGAGACCGCTCGCGCGCTTCGCGGGCGGCAAAACCTGACAGTTATCACCTCAAGTCTGCACATCGCCAACGTTCTGGCCAGGGAGCGCGGCGTCCGCTTGATGGTCACGGGCGGACGGGTCACACCCGGTGATCTATCACTCATTGGCGACCTTGCCGAGGAAGCCTTCCTGCGTCTCAGATTCGACACCCTCGTCATGGGTGTCGCCGGAGTGGACGCGGATGTCGGGTGTACCGAGTTCAGTACCGACGATGCCCGTGTCAAAAGAGCCGCACTCGCGACCGTGCGGCGCTGCATCGTCGTCGCCGATAGTTCGAAGCTAGGTGTAGTGACATTCGCCCGGATCTGTCCTCTGGATTCGGTCGACGTCGTGGTCACAGACTCGAAAGTTCAACCCGAACAAGTTGCCGCCTTGGAATCAACTCATGTGGAGGTAGTGGTGGTGTGATGGAGAACATGGACAAGCTATTTGCTGGCAAGAAGCCCCTTATCGCCATGGTGCACTTGCTACCAACCCTTGGAACGCCCCTTTACGACGCGAGATCAGGCATGTTGGGAAACGTAGAACACCTCCGGGCAGATCTAGGCATCCTCCTAGACGCCGGGTTCGACGCTGTGATGTTCTGCAACGAAGGAGACCGCCCGTACTCGTTCCACGCTGGCTACGAGGGGGTTGCTGCGATGACTCGCCTCGTGACCGAGGTCGCTCCAACCGATCGACCCTTTGGCGTGGACTTCCTGTGGGACCCGCAAGCTGCCCTAGCTATCGCTGCGGCCACGGGGGCCTCGTTCATACGAGAAGTAATGACTGGCGTCTATGAATCCGACATGGGTCTGTGGAACACCGACGCCGCAAGTCTTCTCCGTGAGCGCCGCCGTTTGAACGCAGACAACGTTGCGATGTTCATGAACGTGACGCCAGAGTTTGCCAGCCGCCTCGGCAGTCGAAGCATAGGTGACATCGCCCGATCCGTAGTTGTCTCGAGCCTCGCAGAAGTGATTCTCGTCTCCGGTCCTATGGCGAGCGCAGAGCCCAACATGGGCACATTGCAGGAGGTTGCTGACGCTGTCCGCGGTGAGGTTCCGGTGATTGCTAACACCGGTGTGAAGTCGACCAACGTGGCGTCATTCCTCGAAGTTGCCGACGGAATCATCGTCGGTTCTGACTTGAAGATTGACGGTTACACCTGGAACGACGTCGACCCGGCACGGGTGGAGCGTTTCATGAACGCAGCACGACCTTGAGCCTTCTCCTCGGCGTCGACATCGGGACGACGAGTACGAAGGCTCTCCTGCTTGATCCGCAACGTGGCCCAGTCGCGGAAGCCGAACGGCCGTCGCAGTTGCATTCCGCTCTACCCGGCTGGGCCGAAGAGGATCCTGACGAGTGGTGGGCAAATATCTGCGCGCTAACGCGTGAGCTGGGTCATGCAGACGAAATCGCTGCCGTCGGCGTCACCGGCATGGTTCCCTGCACGATTCTGCTTGACTCTTGCGATCGGCCTCTTCGTTGGTCCGTTCAACAGAATGACGCACGAGCAGGAGACGAGATCGACGAACTGAGCAGGCGGCTGGCCGACGCCCGCGTCTTGGAACGAACAGGCTCTGCCATTACCCAGCAGGCAACCGGACCCCGTTTCTTGTGGTTCGCTGAGTACGAACCTGAGCTCTGGGCTCGAACGTGCACGGTGTTGGGGTCTTATGACTACATCGCAATGCGCCTGACCGGTGAGCGCGCCGTCGAGTCGAACTGGGCTCTCGAGTCCGGTTTGTTCGACTTTCGAGCTGGGTCCTGGGCTGAGGACATAGTCGCCGCCTCGGGCGCCCGTCTAGATCTTCTGCCACCGATTCGACGACCCGAAGACATTGTCGGACGGATAACCAAGCAAGCAGCCGATGCGACGGGTCTTCGCTCGGGTCTTCCGGTCGTTGCCGGGACGGCAGACCACATTGGCTCGGCGTTTGCAGCAGGGATCCTCGAGGACGGCGACGTGCTCGTCAAGCTCGGGGGCGCCGGCGACATCATGCTCGCAGTGGACGAGCCCTTGGTGGACGAGCGCCTCTACTTAGATTTTCATCTGTTGCCAGGCCGTTACATGATGAGCGGTTGCATGGCCACAAGTGGCAGCTTGATCCGCTGGTTCCAGCGCGTTCTCGCCAACGGTACCGACTTGGCTCAACTGGACCTGGAAGCCGACAACGTTGGTCCGGGTGCTGGAGGTGTGATCGCTCTTCCGTACTTCCTCGGGGAAAAGACGCCGATCAACGACCCAGACGCAACGGGCGCGTTTGTGGGGCTCAAGCTCAACCACGAACGAGGAAACGTGTTCCGAGCCGTTCTGGAAGGTATCGCCTTCGGATTTCGCCATCATCTCGACGTCCTCGTTGAGCGTGGACATGCCCCGCGTCGTGTACGGATAACTGATGGCGGATCGAAGTCCCGAGTCTGGACGCAGATCATTGCCGACGTGCTCGGCTTGCCGCTCGAAAAGGTCGCAATGAGGAGCGGCTCGGCCGTGGCGGCTGCTTTCGTCGCTGGCATGGGCGTCGGCATCTTCTCCGATTGGCGCGAGATCACCGGTTTTGTTGAAGTCACCGAGGTCGTCGCATCAAAACCCAACGCTGCGTACGACCGAAACTACACCGCATACCGTGCGCTCTATCCGGCGCTCAAGGAGGTCATGTCATGAACGTCCTGATCACCGGAGCAGGAGGTGGAATCGGCGCTGCCACTGCGCGGTTACTAGCCGAAAGGGAATATACAGTCGCAGTGACAGACCTCGACGGAGATGCCGCACGGCGAGTTGCCACCGATTTGGGTGCCTACAGCACCGTACTGGATGTGACAAGCAGGGAGTCTGTTCGCGACGGTCTGCTCGCGGCTGAAAACGCTCTTGGCCCCTTGGACTGTCTCGTCGCTGACGCGGGCGTCTCTTCCTTCGTGCCATTTCTCGAGCTGTCTGAGGCCGACTGGAACTACATCCTCGGCGTCAACATCACCGGCGTTTTCCACTGCGGCCAAGAGTTTGCCCGACGTCTAGTTGAGCTGAACCGTCAAGGGGCCATCGTAAACATTGCCTCCATGGCAGGAAAACAAGGGCGAATTCCCTGGCTGTCCCACTACGCTGCCTCCAAGTTTGCTGTTGTCGGACTAACGCAAGCCATGGCTTTTGAGCTTGCGCCCTACGGAATACGAGTCAACAGCGTTTGCCCAGGATACGTAGCCACTCCCATGCAGGAACGTGAGGTGGGCTGGGAATCCAACTTGCGCCAAGTAACACGCGAGGAAGTCCTCCAGCTCTACGTGAGCGACACGCCCCTTGGACGTATCGAGAGCCCCCAGGACGTCGCCCGTGTCGTTGCCTTTCTCCTCGGGCCGGACTCCGCGTTCGTTACAGGAGAGGCCCTCGCAGTTAACGGTGGAGCATATATGGACTGATGCCCTTGGAGTCGGGAGGCATCACTGATCGCGCTCACGGGGCGCAGAAACGGAGCCCGTGCGAACAACCGATACCGGCACGCAGACAACGGCTGAGCGCTCGCACTGAGTCACGCAGCTGAAGGGACACCCGACATCTAACAAGGAGAGAACATGGCGAACACTGTCCCGCCTGAACCACTGGTGCCCACAGGAACCGATCATGAGGACGCCACTCTACTCAAATGGGGTTATAAGGCTGAACTGCGCCGCAGTTTTGGAGCCTTCTCCTCTTTTGCGCTTGCATTTTCAATCATCAGCGTCACAACAACTTACTTCACTCTCATGGGTCAACCGTTCCAGACGGTGGGTGGAATCTCAATCTGGCTGTGGGTGCCAGCCACCGCTGGCATCTTGCTTGCAGGCCTTGTCTACGGTCACATGGCTGCCCGCATTCCGATAACAGGGTACTCCTATCACTGGTGCAGTCGCCTCGTGAATGTCGACTATGGCTGGTTCACAGGCTACAATGCAATGCTTGTGCAGTGGACTGGAACTGGAACGATCGCCGTGGCTCTCGCCAGTGCCTTCGCGGGCGACTTCTGGGCTAATCCAACCCATATGGATACGATTCTCCTCGCCAGTATCGCTGTCGTTGCTGCCGTAGTAATCAACATCATAAGCATCGCGCTCGTAGGCCGTATCAACAACCTTGGCGCCGGAACCGAGCTTGTCGGGACCCTCGGCGTCATCATTCTGTGTGGCATCGGACTGGCCTTCTTCAAGCATGTTGAAGGACCGAGCGTTCTGTTCCACATCGGCAGCAGCACGGGTGGCAAAGTGACTCTCGGTGCCTGGGCCACGGCTCTGCTCATTCCGGTCTTCACAATCGGTGGCTGGGAGGGTTGTGCCGACCTGGCCGAGGAGACGAAGGACCCCAGGGCAATCGCCCCGAAGTCGATGGTCCGTGGAATCATCCTAAGTGGGATCGTCGGGTTCGTGATTTACGCGGTCCTCGCAATGGCTACGTCGGCAGGGCATTTCAACAGCATCATGAACTCCGGCACCACTAACCCCGTCGTCGCCATCTTCGGCTCGCACTTCGGTGGGTTGCAGTATGTCTTGCAGGCTGTCGCCTTCATTTCCATTTTCTCGTGCGTTCTTGCAAACGTAACCGTTGCAACTCGCACGAGCTACGCGCTATCCCGGGACAACATGCTGCCTGCGTCGAGCATATTGCGGAAGGTAAACCGCGTAACAAGGACCCCGATCGAATCCGCGATCGCCGTCGGAGTCGTAGCGATCGGTATCAACTTCCTGTCTTCGGGCCTCATTGGCAGGATTGCCGGTTTTTCATCCGTGATGCTCTATGCGACCTACGGCTCGACCGTCCTCGGCATCATGATCGGCGCATATCGAAACAAGATTCCTGAGGCTGATCCGGGTTACTTCAGTCTTGGTCGTTGGCTGAAGCCGATGTGTTGGGTCTTCGTAGGTTGGGCGATCATCGTCATAATCTGCCTAATTGCTCCCGAAGCTAACCGCGTCATTGGTTTGTACGTGCTGGGATTCGAAGCCGCTGGCGTTCTTTGGTACCTTCTCGTGCTCCGGCGGCGCCTGCGTCGCGGCGAGGCTGGCCCGCACGGTCTGACCGAAGCAGCGGACCACGTCTAGGTTCGTTCTCAGTGACCTCACCAAGGGATCGAGATGACGTCGATCACTTTCAGCAGCGTTCATCGGCTCTCGGTCCCTACGCGACCGGAACCGTCCATAACTGTGAAGGACTGCAAACGCGAAAGGATGTGAAGTAAATGACCTCTCTCAATTACGAACTGCGACGGCGGATCGCCGAAGCCGCTACACAAATGTGCGAACAGAGCCTGACTACCGGTCTCGACGCCGGAGACATCAGTGTCTTCGACCGAGATGCTGGCCTGATATATGCCTTGCCGAGGCCATGTGCCCAGTTGCCGATCAGGTCCTGGCGGGATATTCGCCCCGAGGACGTGGCCGTGATCACGCCAGACGGCAAGGTCGTGCAAGACTCGTATCAAACACCCACAGTGGAGATCCCGATGCATCTTCGGCTCTACGAGGCTCGGCCTGACACCAACGCAATCGTTCACAGCCACGGTGAATGGTCACAGGTGTTCGCCGCGGCGGGCAAAGATATTCCGACGGCGACGATCGATACATACACTCATTGTGGCTTTGCACCGATCCGCTGCGGAAAGTTCGGTATGGTCGGTTCAGAGGAGCTGGCCGTGGCCATGGTCGAGGCGGTAGGCGTCTCCGCCAAGGCAGCTCTCATGGAGTGCCATGGTGCGGTCGCGCTTGGCTACGACCTAGAGAACAGCATGCTGGTGGCGCGAGTTATCGAGAGGGCAGCACGCCAGGCGCTGTTTGCATACCTCATCGGCGGTCCTCAGCAGCTGGGGCTCGACCACGTCATTTCTGACAGGGATCTCGCGACGAGGATCACATCAGGCGACGCCCGCCTGCATACCGAGGACCTACAGAGGATGGCCTGAGGCAGCTGTCACTCACAACCTGAGGTCGTCTTTTCGGGTGCCTTTGTCTTTCTCGGGTTGACGATCTCGTAACGCTTCAGTGGGCGGTCGCGCGGCAGTTCCCGAAGGCACTGGGACCATGCGGCTGCTCACCACCTCCGCGTTCTCAAGTGAAAGGAATGCCAACCCGCGTCATGGGTCTGTCAGAGTCTGTTTCTTTCCGAGAGGTAAGCATCGTGGCGACACACGTCGCGATGAGAGACGGTGTGAAACTCGCGACTGACGTTTATCTGTCTCCTGACGAGAAGCCTCGGCCATGCCTGCTCATCCGCACACCGTATGGCCGCAGATTCCAAACTGCAGAGGTTTACGCTCACCCGGCTTGGTACGTCTCGAAGGGCTTCGCGGTCGTGTGTCAGGACACACGCGGCCGCGGGGCCTCTGAGGGGGAATTTCTCCCCTTTGAGCGTGAGGCCGAAGACGGTTACGACACAATTGGGTGGATCGCGGCGCAACCGTGGTGCAACGGAGCGGTTGGCACCTACGGCTTCTCGTACCCAGGTGCCGTGCAGCTAGCTGCGGCGACACTGAATCCCAAGCACCTGGTCGCTATCGCTCCAGCGATGACAGCCGCAGATATCGGAAGCGGTTGGACATACCGAAACGGAGTTCTCAACCTTTCGTGGATCCTTACCTGGGTTGCCGAGTTCGGTCGCGAGACGGCGATCAAGGCGGGAGATCTCGGAGCCGCCAACGCCTTCAGTGAGCTTCTTGCCGCTCCCTCGCGGCTGCTTGGTGCTCTGCCGGTCGGTTCTGCATTCGGATCTGAGCTGAGCCGCTACATCCCCTACCTGGCTGAGTGGCTTCGCAGTGCACCCACGAGCGACTATTGGCGTGGCCGTTCATCGCGGGATCGGCTGAGCAACGTAGCGGTCCCCGGCCTCTGGATC
>JBEKVJ010000089.1:0-15204 GCA_049514105.1 Acidimicrobiales bacterium | reverse complement strand
AGTCGAGACCGTCGGGGTGAGGTGACGCCTGTGGATCCTCTCGAACGATCGGGGGATGGACCTGTAGACCGCCATCGAAAGGGTGGTCCTCGCCGTTGGCAAGATGGTGGTCTGGGTAGAGGCCGCCGCAGATGAGAGCACCATGAGCAGCAACAAGTGGTCCAGGACCGAAGCGAACGTCGAATGACCGAATATGGCCGGGCCAAGGATGGAGAGAACGTCACCGACATTGGCCGAATTTCCGAGCCCGATACCTGTCGAGCCGATCCCGGCGAAGGACTGCACGGCGAGGATCACGAGCGCGTAGATGCCGAGTAGGACGAATGTCGAGATGACAGCCGCCTTGCCCGGCACGGTCTCGGCATCGGCCGTCTCCTCGTTACAAGCCACCGCTGTGTCCCATCCCCAATAGATGAAGAGCATGTCCGCCAGTCCGACCACGAAGTCGCTGAAGTGCTTCACCGCGAACGGGTTGAACCAGGAACCGGTTGGGACGATGTGACCGATCGGTGCGCTCCCGTTGCCGACTCTTATGAGAGCCCAGACCGACATGACAGTGAGCATCGTGAGCTCGATTCCGAGCAAGGCCTTTTGGAAGTTGGCAGAGATCTCGATCCCGACATAGCAGATCCAGGTCATGGCGACGATCCATAAGATGCCCACAAGCAACACCCAGCCGCTTGTGGGGTTGTTGCCGATGCCTTTCGCGTTGAACAGCTCGAACACGTACTGTCCGGCTATCTGCGCCAGGCTGGCCATCACGAGGATGTCGGCGGCGACGATGCCCCAGCCCCCCATCCATCCCACATGCGGGTTGAACGCCCTCGTTGCCCAGGTGAAAGTCGTCCCACAGTCCGGGTCGGCCCGGTTCATCTCCTGGTAGCCGATCGAGATGAAATACATCGGGATGAAGGCGAGGATCGTGACAATAGGAGCCTGCACGCCGATGGCGACGACGACGAAGCCGAGGGTGGCTGCCAAGCTGTAGGCAGGCGCCGTCGAGGCGACACCGATCACGACACTCGAGATAAGGCCGAGTGCGCCGGACTTGAGTCCCTTTTGCGGAGCCTGACCAGCAGGCTCTACGACGATCGAAGCCACTCGCGCCCCCCTTTACGACCCGCGATCGTGCTCCCAATGCGGCCGGGCACCATTCGAGCGCCCAGTTCACGAAACGATTCCGGAAACGATAGCTCGCGAACTCGATGATCTCACGGGCAGAGCAAATGTGGGGCTGGACAGGCCGGGACATCCGTCAACCAACAGCGCGCAGGTGACGCCGGCAGAAGAGCTTCGGCGTTCAGGACAAGGTCACGACAGCCCTTGATCCTTCCCGCGACGACCTCTATCCGGCGGCACCAGTCTGGTGCAAAGAGCGGGATCTGACGCCGGGAAATGTCAGCTCGCCCTCGCCCAGCATCAAGGCGAGTTTGGAGAGCTGGGTCCCATCGGGGCGCACGGATATGTTCGAGACCGTGATCTCGCGTTGGGCCGCCGGGCGGGTCCGAGGCGACCGTGGCGAGCATTCTTCCGTCGGCAACGGCCAAGACTGCCGTTGCAGACCCCCCGCTCACCGCGTTCGCCACAGCGTCGACCCCCCGGCGGCCGGTGAGTCATCGTGCCGTGTCCGGCCAGTTCGGGTCGTCGTAATCTTTTCCCATCGTGGCCATCGACCACGGACTCGACTTGTCGGGCTCTAAGAACAGGCCGCTAAGGTCGGTCGCGACGCATCGCGAAGCAGTCTGGACCTGGACTTGTTTGTGCCCTGCCGCTTCGCCATCTGCTATTTGCCACGTGCTTTAGGAGGCTGAATGACTCAAAGCGCCGGGCTACACGAGCCCGAGGACAAGCTGACACCCGAGACGATCGACCGGCATCGTGCCATCGTCTCGATCCAAGAAGAGCTCGAGGCGATCGACTGGTACGACCAGAGGGTCGCAGCCACCAACGACCCCGAGCTGGCAGCGGTCCTGGCTCATAACCGGGACGAGGAAAAAGAGCACGCGGCGATGACGCTCGAGTGGCTGCGCCGCCACGACCCGGTTCTCGATAAGCACCTTCGGACTTACCTGTTCACGACGGCTCCAGTCACCGAGATCGAGGCGATGGCCGAGGCGGCCGGGGAGGAATCTGATGCGGGCGAGTCGGAAGGCTCGTTCGGAATCGGTGGCCTGAAAGGAGAGTCGCTGTGAACCACCTTCTGCGATCGCATGCGCCCATAACCGACATCGCCTGGACTCGACTCGACGCCGAGGGCCGCGAGCGTCTCGTGCCCGCGCTCGCCGTTCGTAAGCTCGTGGACTTTTCGGGCCCCTTCGGTTGGGAGCACTCGGCAACGAATCTGGGCCGGGTCTCAGAGATCAAGGCACCGGACAAGAGCCTGCAGGCACGCCAGCGCCGCGTCCTGCCACTGGCCGAGCTTCGTGCCCCGTTCGCGATCTCGCGAGCCGAGTTGCTCGACGCGGACCGCGGGGCCTCTGATCTCGACCTGGCAGCACTCGACGGCGCCGCTCGGCGCATCGCTGTCGCGGAGAACATCGCCGTGTTCCACGGTTGGGCCGATGCCGGGATCGTCGGGATCACGGGAACAACCAACCATGACCCGATCGCGCTCGGCAAGGACTACGCCGTCTACCCGGGCCACGTCGCCAGGGCGGTCGAGACGCTGCTCGAGGCCGGCGTGAGCGGTCCTTACGGCCTCGCCCTCGGTCCGCAGGAGTACACCGGAGTCGTGGAGACGACCGAGCACGGCGGGCTCGTCGTTTTCGACCACCTGCGCCAGATCCTCGGTGGACCAATTGTCTGGGCTCCCGGTATCGAAGGCGCCGTCGTGCTGAGCCTGCGCGGTGGTGACTTCGTCTTCGAGTCCGGGGAGGACCTCTGTCTCGGATACAGCCATCACGACGCCGACAGCGTGCATCTGTACCTGGAAGAGAGCTTCACCTTCCGCGTTACGACGCCGGAAGCCGCGGTGGCGCTTACCTCCAGAGGCAAGTGACCGCGGCTGACAGGCGGTTCTCGAACCGGTCGCCTCAGCCGATCGTGCGGAAGGCCTCGAGGCCGTAAGCGGTCGGCACGAAGAGCATCTTGTCCCCGACCCCGGGGGCGACGAAGTGCTCGAGGGAGTCCGTGCTGCGACGAACGACGACGAGACCGCTGACGGGGTTCATGCCGTAGAGGAGGGCGTTGTTCCAGTCCAGCGCCCAGACGAGGCCGCCCGCGACGACGGGCGACCCGTTCGGGCTGCCGGTCGACGGCGCCCACACGCGGCGGAACGACATTGGCGATGTCGTGATCTGCAGGGCTTCTGTCCCGCTTCCGCACGGGACGTAGATGAAGATCCGCGAGCCCACCACGTCAGACGCGTCGGCGCCGAAAGCCCCGCCACCCGGGCACGCCAAACCGGTGTAGGCACCATGCCCGATGCCGGCGAGGTGCCCTTCACGAACGAGATAGCCATAGTCACCGCTCGAGGAGGGCTTGCCGGCCACGAAGAGAAGTGAGGTCCCTGGAACCGCGATCGGACCGGCTGATCCGAGGTCCCAGTCCTGATCGTTGAGCTCGACCCAGTTGCTCGGAGCCCAGTAGCCGATCCTCCTCAGGCTCGGAGCGAGCTCCACGACGGCGTTGCCTTCGTCGAAATGCGAGATCAAGTTCGAGCTGCCGTTGCCGGTGGCGACGTACAGGTCACCCTGCGGCGAAACGACGGCGCCGTTGGTTTCCCAGACCGCGCCCTCGCGTTGGGTCGGGACCTGGTAGGAGGCCAACGATCCGCTACCGGAGATCGGCAGGTCGACGACATAGCCGTGGTACTGGCCGCAATCACCGTCAAGGCCGCCGAAGTCCACGTAAAGCCGCCCGTTCGCGAGAGTGATCGCCGGGCGCTGCTGCTCGGCGGGGATGTAATAGACACTTGAGTTGTTCCCGCCCGGCGGGTCGATATCTCGGTGCCAAAGGACCTTGTGAGTCGTAAGGGAGATGGCCACGAGCCAGTGACGGATGCCCTCCCAGCCGCTCGCGCCCGGCATCTCGGTCTCCTCTGCGACGAAGATCTCGCTGGTGGCGGCGTCGATGACCGGGGTACCGGTGATCCCGAGCGGATCGATGTCCCCGCAGCCTGAGCCGAGCGTCGGAGCCGAGTCGACAACGGAGGTACTCACGGCTGTGCCGACGTGCTGGTGCCAGAGCACCTTTCCGGTCGCGGCGGCGATGGCATAGACGGTGTCGTTCTCGGTGGCGACATAGACCGTGGCGTCGTAGACGAGCGGCTCGCCGTACACCGCACCGTCGAGCGCGTGGTCGTCCCACACAGGTGCCGAGGACAGGTTCTTGATCGCCGGGTCGACCATGTCCCGGCCCGATCGGGTGTTGTCGTAGTCGTAGGTCAACAAGTCGCCGAGCAAAGCCGCGGGTGTCGCTTCGCCCGCCATAGGGCGCGCGAGGCCGTGAGCCTGTGAGCCGGCCGTCTTCAGCTTGGGCGTTGAGGACGCCGCCGCCACCGAACCGGCAACAGCAACCAGTGCCATGGAACCCGCCACGACTGCGGTGCCGAGGACTCGGCTGCGACGGTGTTGTTGCCTTGGACCCATGTCCCCCCGATCTCAGTAGTTCTCGACACCGAGTCAAGTGCGCGCGCGACGAGGTCCGCGCTGCCGCCGTGCGAGCCTGGTTACAGGCCGCTGAGAACAGAATCGGCGGAGCTCACGGTCAAGCCGCCCCCCGGCTCCACCAACAAGGTCGTGACGACCCCGTCTTTGATCACGGCCGCGTACCTCTGCGAGCGGAGCCCGAGGCCAGCACCACTCTTGTCGGTCTCGAGGCCCATCTCACGGGTGAACACGCCGTTGCCATCGGCCAACATGACGATGGTCTTGCCTACGCCCTGGTTGCGCCGCCAGGCGTCCATCACGTACGGGTCGTTCACCGATACGCATGCGATGGTGTCGACCCCTTTGGCGTGAAGGTCGTCGGAGCGCACGAGGTACCCGGGAAGGTGGTAGTCCGAGCAGGTAGGCGTGAAGGCACCCGGGACGGCGAACAGAACGACGGTGCCCTTACCGAGCACGTCACCGGTCCGGACCGTTTCCGGTCCGTCCGCGCCGCCCGTCCAGATCTCGATATCGGGTACGCGCTCGCCAACAGCGATTGACATGATCTCTCCTCCCGTCCCCTGGCCGTAGCCCGTATTCGACGACCAGCGGCAGGGGCCAGTCTAACGGCAGCCCTCAAGCTGATTGACGGCGCGGAGCCAGGCGCGGCGTATTGCGAGACGGACCTTTAAGCATCGACTACCAACCGCAGGTACCGCTGTTTAGCGACAGGTCCGGATTCAATTAGGTGAGAGGCTGTGCGCACGAAGCGAAATTGCCGGCCAGCTCCTATAGCGTGACGCCAAGGTGCCGATCTGGCACGGCGATGGGTAGGTCCTCAGATGATCGTGGCCAATGGCTTCACCAAGCACTGCGGCAAGGAGCTTCTGTGGGCCAGTTCATCTGCGTTGCGGGGCGATGCGACAAGGTCTCTCGAGTCGAACGGACCAGCAAGGCGACGACTACGCGAATGATCATCGCTCTGGACACTCCGAGTTCTGGCAACCTCACCGTGATCGGCCGTCTCTACTGCCGTCCTAGAAGTTGTGGCCCTCATTGCCGATCCAATCGCTTTCACGTTCACGTCTGGCCAGTCACTGTTGAGCGCGTCGGCTATCTACGCGACGACCCGGTGTCCGGGAGCGCTCAGGGCCGGCGCGGGGAGCGCGATCTGCGCTGTATCCGCGCGGCTCCTCGCCCTCAGGCTCGCGACCATCAACCAGCACACCGAGGGGTCGGTCAGTTCATCGGAGCGGTCCTGCATGTTCGGCGCGATGTCTAAGACCACGATGCCCGCTCCCCGAGATCTCGCGCAGCGAAAAGCCGACACGCTTGCAGAGCTTGCCAATGAGAACGACATCTGGGTTGCAACGGTCGGCGCGTCGTGCGAGCCGTGTCTCGTGCCACTGTCGTACGCCTGGGTGGACGGCCAGATCCTCCTTGCCACCGCCGAGCGCAACAGGACGGCGCGCAACGTATCTGTGACTGGGACCGCTTGTCTCGCGCTCGGCCCGACTCGCGACGTGGTCCTCCTCGAGGGCGGGGCGGACGTGCTAGCCATGGGCGAGCTTGGCGACGACCATGCGGCTCGCTTCAGCGCCCGGACCGGCTGGGATCCTAGAGACGATCCCTCACTGGTCTGGATCGTCTTTCGTCCCCGGCGCGTCCAGGCCTGGCGCAGCCTTGAGGAACTTGACGGGCGCGCCATCATGGAAGGTGGGCGGTGGCTCGCTTGAGAACGGAGAACCATGGCTGGCTGGGATGACGTCCGTCGACTCGCTCTCGCACTGCCCGAGACGAGCGAGCGCGAGTCTCGGGGCAATGCCCAATGGCGGGTCAAGGACAAGCTGTTCGTCTGGGAACGACCCCTTCGCAAGCCTGACCTCGCGGCGCTCGGCGACCGTGCGCCCGAAGGTCCGGTGCTCGGAGCGATGGTGACTGACCTCGGGGAGAAAGAGGCGCTTTTGGCCGAGGCACCGGGGGTCTTTTTCACAACCCCGCATTTCAACGGCTACGCGGCCGTCTTGGTGCACCTCGAGCGCATTTCGGTCGAGCACTTGAGACAGGTCGTCATCGAAGCCTGGATGGCCCGCGCACCTGCACGACTGGTCGAGGAGCACCAGGACCGCCTCTGAAAGAAGGCTTCGGGCCTCAAGATGCCGGCTCCCAAGCACGGATCCAGGGTGAAGCAGGCCATCTTTCCGCGGCCGCCATGAGCGGGAACGCGGTCGCCCCATCGAGCGTCTCACGGACGATGTCGCCATGACCAGCGTGACGCGCAGTTTCGGTGATCAGATGGAGCAAAACCCAGCGCAGAGTCCAGTAATCCACATCAGGGGGGAACCAGGGCACCGAGTGGGGCACATATACAACTCGGCTGAGATCCGCTATGGACAGAACCGTCGCTTCGGTTTCCCGGCCAGCCGCGGCATAGTCGTCCATCACGGAGGCCAATTCCTCGCTCGGGAGCAGGCGGAAGTTGTCCTCGTAGTCGTGTCCGGAATCCGAGCCAGCGTCCTCGAGCTCCCCCCGGACGACCTGCATCCAGAACCGTTCCACTGCGGCCAGGTGTTTGATGATGCCGCCCACGCTCAGCGCGCTCGGCGAAGGGGTCGAGCGCGCCTGGTCATCGCCCAGCCCGAAGGCGGCAAGGCGGACGACATAACGCTGCTGGGCCAAGTACGCGAGGAGGGCCTCGCTCTCGTCGGATACTGGCTGGACTAATCCGGGCATCTGAACTCCTTTCTCGTTCTCTCTGGTTGTTCAGATCCGGAGCCATCATCCACGCTAAATAGGCCATCTTCTGTTCTATTTTGATGAGAAGATTCCAGCATGAGAGCCGACCGTCTCGTGGCGTTGCTCCTCTTGTTGCAGCGGCGGGGCCACCTCACCACAGCTCAGGCGGCAGTCGAGCTCGAAGTGTCCGAGCGCACGGCGCGTCGTGACCTCGAGGCCCTCGGCATGGCTGGGCTGCCTGTTTTTGCATCTCGCGGACGCAATGGTGGTTGGGCGCTCGCCGGAGGTGGCAGAACGGACCTGAGCGGCTTGTCGGAGTCCGAGGTCCGGACGCTTTTCCTGCTGGCCGGCCCTTTGTCGTCGGCCACTCCGCAGCTGCGTGCCGCGCTTCGCAAGCTCGTGAGAGCGCTTCCGGAGTCGTTCCGCGCTACGGCCGAGGCCGCGAGCAGGGCCGTTGTCGTCGATCGGGCAGGCTGGGACAGCGCCTCGCATCAGCGCGAAGACCCGCCTCTTCTAGATGCTGTCCAGCAAGCAGTCGTAGAAGGCCTCCAGGCCGTCATTGGCTATGTCGATCGCAAGGGGATCGCCACGGCCCGGGTCGTCCATCCCCTTGGTCTTGCCGTCAAGGGCTCGGTTTGGTACCTCGTTGCGGACACCGACAGGGGCCAGCGCAGCTTTCGAGTCGACCGGATGCGCTCGGTCGAGTTGACGAGCGACGCCGTCGTGCGTCCGGAGGGATTCGACCTGACAACGGCTTGGCAGCTGATGGCGACCAGCTTCGAGGAGTCACGCGCTCCTGTGCGCGCTCGTGCGAGCGTTGAGTTGGGAAGCCTCTCGCTTGTCCGCTGGGTCTTCGCCAATCGGGTTCGGATCGGGCCTGCCGGGGTCGACGGGAGGGTCGAAGTCGAACTGCGCAGCACCAGTGCGCGGGCTCTCGCCGGCCAGGTGGCGGGGTTCGCGGGCACGCTCGAGGTGACAGAACCCGAGGAGATCCGCCAGCTCTTGGCCGAGATCGGACGAGGGCTCTGCGATCTCTACCTCTGACAGACCAAGGCCAAGGAATCTGCGGTCAGCGCCCGGTCAGTGACGTCCCCCGTGCTCCAGGGTCGACGGCCCGACATGGGCATCCAGCCATTCGTTGAGGGGCTGCGAGGTGCGGAAGAATTTGACGAGGCGGTCCTTCGCGCCCGGCTTGCCGAGCCACGCGCCAGCGGGCCATTGCTGCCAGGCGGTCACGCCCTTGTAGCGGAGCAGCTCGATGCGAGCATGGTCCTTGGGGTAGCCCTTCGGCGCTGTCTTTAGCGAATCATGCCCGCCAGCTTCGACCCCGCCGGAGCGCAACTTGGCCAGCAGTTCGGCAAATGCCGGGCCGATCTTGTCCGACGCCACGGCCTGGCGGTAGCGGTCTAACTGGTCGGGGGCCATTATCCACATGCCGCATCCGGCACCGAGGCCCCCTGCCGACAGCTGTATGTAGCTCCCGGGCCCGAGCGTCGCTGCGATCGTCGTCTTGTAGGGAGCCTTGTCCGAGCTGAACCTCACATCCCGGTAGGGACGGAACACTTTCGAGGCGCCGAACTCAGGCGCCAGTTCCGCGAGCAACTCGGTCATAGGCCCGAGGACGCTCAGCTCGTACACGGCCTTGTTCTCGTTCCAGTACGTCTTGGAGTTGTCGGCCTCCAGGCCTTCGTAGAAATCGATAGCCTCGGCCGGCCAGCCGCGAAACGCCACGGCTGGGAGCCTAACCACTGAGACGGCCGGCTCGCGGCGAGCCCTCCGGCAGAATGGGACATCATGACTGACCCGAGCGCGACCGCGAGAAACAGCCGCATGCCGGCTCTTTACCTCGGCCACGGTGCTCCGCCTCTATTGGACGATCCGTTGTGGCCGGACGAGCTCTCGTCGTGGGCCCGATCGATGGAGCGCCCCGATTGCGTCCTCATGGTCTCGGCCCACTGGGAGCACGCCCCCTTGGCGATAGGAGCCACGGCCACGGTCCCGCTCGTGTACGACTTCTGGGGTTTCCCGGAGCACTACTACAAGCTCACCTATCCGGCGCCCGGAGCACCCGCGCTCGCGGGCCGGGTACGCGAGCTGCTCGCCGGCCATCAGGCGGTCGCGGATCTGCCGAGCCGCGGTCTCGACCACGGAGCCTTCATCCCCCTTATGTGCATGTGGCCGGAGGCCGAGGTTCCCGTCCTGCAGATCTCGATGCCGAGCCTTGCTGCCGAGGCCCTCTTGGAGACCGGAAGACAGCTCGCCCCGCTTCGTGATGAGGGTGTCCTCATCATCGGCAGCGGCTTTCTCACTCACGGTCTGCCCTTCATCGACCCGACCCGCCCCGACGACGACCCACCGGCCTGGTCGGCGGAATTCGACACTTGGGCAGCCGAATGCATCGCCCGGCGGGACTTTGACGCCCTCTTGGACTACAGACACGAGGCGCCAGCCCTCGAGTTCGCCCATCCGACTGTCGATCATCTCGTGCCGTTGTTCGTCGCCCTCGGGGCTGCCATCGACGCACCGGGCAGCATCGACACCACTATCGAGGGCTTCTGGCTGAACTTGTCCAAACGCTCGTTCCAGTTCAACTGACCGGCAGCTGGCGCGTGGCGGCCTACGGTGCGGACTCCGGAGCCTTCGGGGCCTTTCGGAGACGGGACGCGGGCCAATTGGCGGCGGGGCAATGAGCCCGGCGATGGAGCTGCCGCACAACGTCGTCGTTATCGGCGGTGGCTCCGATCTCTCCCGGGCGATCCTTCGCTCCCTGGCAGCTCGTGGGCTTAGCTCGGTCCTGCTAGCAGGCAGGAGTGTCGAGAGCCTCGAGGGCGCCTTGAAGGACCTCCATGCCCTACGCGTGGGAAAGGTCGATCTCGGCCTGCTCGACGTGACCGAAATCGGGGCCCTCGAGCACTTCGCCGACCTCGCCCTCGAAAGGCTTGGCACGATCGACCTCGTGCTGATAGCAGCCGGTGTTCTGGGCAGAACCGAGCCTGCCGGCCTGGACGCCGCCCAGTTCGGGTCTTTGGCCACGGCGAACTTCACCGGCCCGGGCGCGGCGATGACCGCTTTTGCGAGGGTGCTCAGGGCCCAAGGCCATGGCCGCATCATGGTGCTCTCCTCTGTCGCCGGCTACAGGGTGCGCGCCGCCAACCTCGCCTACGGGGCGGCCAAGGCCGGACTTGACGGTTTCGCCCTCGGTCTCGGCGACGCGTTAGCCGGCACCGGGGTCAAGGTGATCGTGGTACGGCCCGGATTCGTGCGGACCAAGATGACAACGGGCCGTAGCGAGCCGCCGCTCACCATCGACGCCTCCGATGTAGCCGACGCCGTGGTCCGCGGGCTCGAGAAGGACGCCGACGTCATCTGGGTGCCGCCGGTGATGCGGTACATCTTCGCCGTGTTGAGGATCCTCCCACGATCGCTGTGGCGACGGTTGCCGGGCTAGTCACGCGCAACGAAGCGGTGTCGCTCCAGGGACGGGTGGGTCGTAACCGGCGGTAACCTGAAGGCGTGCGCATGTGATCCCCGTACCGCCGCTATCTCGTAGCCCGACTCTTCTTGGGGATCGAAATGCCAGATGTTCGTAACGCCCGCAACTCGAATGCCGGCACTGCTTCTGGCCAACGCGCCCCGGCCAACAGCGTGGCGACGCTTATTGCACGAGGTGTGACCAAGCATCACGGTGCCAAGGTCATCCTCGAAGATATAAGCCTCTCGGTCGGCCCCGGAACCCGCCTCGGCCTCCTCGGGCCGAACGGAGTCGGCAAGACCACCTTGTTGAGGATTCTCGCTGGGCTGGATCAGGCCGACGCGGGCCAGGTGGCCCTCCTGCCCCCGACAACGACGATCGGGTACCTCCCTCAAGAGCGCGAGGCCGCACACTCAGAGACTCTCGCCGAGTACTTCGCCAGGCGGACCGGTGTCGCCGAAGCGCGCGTCGCCCTCGACAAGGCTGCAGGCGAGCTCAGTACGGGCGTGGAAGATGCGGACGTCCGCTACGGAGCTGCTCTCGAGCGCTACCTGGTGCTCGGCGGCCCGGATCTCGACGCGCGGGCCGAGTCCCTCTGCGCGGAGCTAGCTCTGCCGGTCCGATTGCTTTCCCTCGCCACCTCGCAGTTGTCCCGGGGACAGGCGGCCAAAGCAGCACTGGGGACACTGCTGTTATCCCGCTTCGACATCGTCTTGCTGGACGAGCCCACGAACGACCTCGACTTCGAAGGCCTCGCGCGGCTGGAAGGTTTCTTGGACCGTCGCCCGGGTGGCCATGTCGTGGTTTCGCACGATCGGGCTTTCCTCGAGCACGTCGTCACCTCGATCGGCGAGATCGACCCCGGAACTCACACCATGACGCTTTACCAAGGGAGTTGGCGCTCCTACCTGGAGTCGAGGGCAACAGCGCGACGCCATGCGGCCGAGGCCTATGTCTCCTTCGTCGCCGAGCGTGAGCGGCTTGCGTCCCGCGGCCGCCAGCAGCGCCAGTGGGCGGTTACCGGGATTGCCCGAGCGGCCAAGCGCCCCAAGGACAACGACAAGGTGCAAAGGGACTTCCGAACCAACCGCACTGAAAAACAAGCGTCGAAGGTCCACGCGACCGAACGCGCTATTGAACGGCTTGTGGAGGTTGACAAACCCTTCGAGCCCTGGCAGCTGCATCTTGAGATCGCCGCCGCGCCGAGAAGTGGAGCGCGCGTCGCAACCCTGGAAGCAGCGGTGGTGCGACGTGGCGCCTGGAGCCTCGGCCCGGTCAACCTGGAGCTTGGATGGGGCGACCGCCTTGGGATCCTGGGTTGCAACGGTGCGGGCAAGACGACTCTTCTCGCGATGATCCTCGGGACCGTGCCGTTCGAGGAGGGACGTCGTCTCATCGGCCCGAGCGTCGTATTCGGTGAGCTCGGCCAGGCCAGGATGCGCTTTGGTCCTTCCGAGGCGCTCCTTACGGGCTTTCTTAGCGAGACCAAGATGAAGACCGCCGATGCGCGTTCGCTGCTTGCGAAGTTCGGCCTCGGTGCGTCCGAGGTGGAACGCGGATTCGCGACGCTCTCTCCAGGCGAGCGCACCCGAGCGGAGCTGGCCCTTCTCATGGCAAGGGGCACGAACTGCCTCGTGTTGGACGAGCCGACCAATCACCTCGACCTCCCTGCGATCGAGCAGCTCGAGGCCGCGCTCGACAGCTGGAGTGGGACGCTGCTGCTTGTGACTCACGACCGCCGCCTCCTCGACTCGGTCAGGCTTAGCGCGACCCTCGAGCTTGCCGATGATTCCGGCTCGCTACGGCTGATCGAGTGCCGATCTACGCTCCCGGCGTGACCGACGACGAAGCCATGGCGATCGCCCTCTTTGAGGCGGCGCTTGCCCCTGCCCACGACGACGTCCCCGTTGGCGCCGTCGTGGTCATCGGCGGCGAGGTCGTCGCCAAGCGCCATAACGAGCGTGAACTGCGCAAAGACCCCACAGCGCACGCCGAGATCCTCGTCCTAAGGGACGCGGCCGAGCAGCAGCAGTCCTGGCGACTAGATGACGCCACGCTCGTGGTGTCCCTTGAACCCTGTGCGATGTGCGCCGGCGCGGCGGTTCTTGCCCGGGTGTCACGGCTTGTCTTCGGGGCCTTCGATCCGAAGGCGGGGGCATGTGGGAGCCTCTACAACCTGTGCGCCGACCCTCGTCTCAATCACGAGATCGATGTATGTCGCGGAGTCGGCGCCGAGCCCGCGGGGATGCTGCTGCGGGACTTCTTCAAAAACCGTCGGACCGTCCTCGACTAACCTCCCGGCCGGAGGGATGCGAGAGTGGCCGAATCGGGCGGTCTCGAAAACCGTTGTGTCCGCGAGGGCACCGTGGGTTCGAATCCCACTCCCTCCGCCGTTGTCACAATCACTACGTTCGGGCAGCTCAGATACTAATTCCGGTGTCCGCTCGCTCAGGCGTCGAGTGAACGTTATTCAAACCCTGGCGTTGAGGCGCTCGATGA
The DNA here is from genome assembly GCA_049514105.1 of Acidimicrobiales bacterium. Taxonomy (GTDB): domain Bacteria; phylum Actinomycetota; class Acidimicrobiia; order Acidimicrobiales; family Bog-793; genus Fen-455. Next base: position 1,908 of record JBEKVJ010000089.1, on the reverse strand, counting down.
TCTGTGAGTGATTGCCCTCAGGAAAAAGTGGCGTGATCGTCGTCACCGCGCCGCGTGAGACAGCGGATCGTCGACCGTCGTCCTTGCGATCACCCATCGGGACATGGTCGGCGAATGCGTACCGGAGGATGAGCGTGCCTTGGGCCACGTTCGCCGCGATCGACACAAGCTCCTTGCCTTCCCAGGCACCTCGGCCAGCGAAGGCAGATTGGGACGGGCTGGGCCTAGAACTCGTCTGAGTGCAAATCAGGACAGCTCCCCGTCGCCAGCCTTGTCCGAGCAAGCCAACTGATTCCATGCCCCACCCTGCGAGCCTTGACACCCATGGGGATAACCGTTATAGTCTAACCGTTATCCAGGCTGGAGACAGGGGGTCTCGTGCAGCAGGAAGTCGTGCTCGCGATGCTGGCGAAGGAGCCGTCACACGGTTACCAGCTGCGAGCGCGCCTCAACGACGCTCTCGGTCCCCTCGGCGACGAGATTAATGCCGGACAGATCTACGTCACCTTGGGGCGCCTAGAGAAGGCCGGCCTCGTTGCCACCGACACGAGCGAGTCGGCCTCGGAACGCTCCGACCGCAAGGTTTACGCCCTCACGGCCGCCGGTGGGGAACGGATCGCGGAGTGGCTGCAAGAGGTCGACTGGCCGCGGCCGGATCTCGCTGAGTTCCACCTGAAGCTCGTCACGGCAGCGGCGGCGAGGTTGGCGGACCCCATCGCCATCGTCGGGGCCCAACGGCGGGAGCTTTTGCGCAGGCTGCGGGCAGCGCAGCGTGCCGCACTGCAGGAGCCGGCCCACTCTGCGGCCGGCTTGCTCCTCGAAGGGATTGTGCTGCGTTTGCAGGCCGACCTGCGCTGGCTGGAAACCTGCGAGCGGGAATGGACCGAGAGAGGTGACCGATGACGACCGTCGCGACAACAATCTTGAGTGCCCGAGGCCTCAAGAAGTTCTACGGGAAAGACACGGGCCTTGTGCGTGCCGTCGCTGGCGTCGATCTTGATATCGAGCCAGGTGAGACGGTGGCGATCATGGGGCCGAGCGGCTGTGGCAAGTCGACGGTGCTCCACCTCCTGAGCGGCCTCGACCGTCCGACCGACGGCGAGGTGTGGCTGGAAGGACGTCGGGTCGACAAACTGGGCGAGCGCCAACTTGCTCGGTTGCGCAGAGAGAAGGTAGGCGTCGTCTTCCAGGCGTTCCACCTCATCGACGAGCTCACGGCGCGAGAGAACGTCGAGCTTCCCGCGTTGCTAGCGGGACGCTCGCCGAAGTTCGCTCGTCACCGTGCGACCGAACTCCTCGACCGGGTCGGTCTCGCCGACCGAGCTCGCCACCTCCCTTCGGCATTGTCCGGCGGACAGCTCCAGCGCGTGGCCATCGCCCGGGCGCTCGCCAACGACCCCATCGTCGTGTTCGCTGACGAGCCCACGGGCAACCTGGACAGCAGCGCCACTCTCGAGGTGCTCAAGCTGTTCGAGGACCTGCACGCCTCTGAACTCACGATCGTGGTCGTGACGCACGACGAGCGAATCGCGGCGACCGCGGACCGGCTGTTCTCGATGCGCGACGGCGTCTTCGTCGACGAGACTCGCCTGTCGGGCGGCTCGTCCCGGCGGCTGAGCGCACTGTTTGCCGTCGAACTGGAGGCCTGAGATGCGCGGGCGCGCCCTGCTCATGTGCCGGCTGGTAGCGAGCAGCCTTCGCCGGCGACCGGCCGAAGTCGTGCTGACCGTGGTGACGATCGCCGCGGCCACGACGACGCTCATGTTGGGTCTGGCCCTCCATAACCTGACGGCTCACCCGTACCAGACAACCCGGGCTCTCACTTCGGGGCCGGATGTTGCGGCGATGCCGGACAGCGCTTCGCCATCGAGCGTTGCGCAGCTCGATGCCCTGGAGCACCACTCCGGT
>JBEKVJ010000088.1:0-31108 GCA_049514105.1 Acidimicrobiales bacterium | reverse complement strand
AACCGGAGCGAAGGCGTCCAGCGCCAGTTGCAGTTCGTCCCACTCCACGGCGTTGCGAGCGGAGTAGCCGACTTCAAGGTCGCAGATGGTCGCCCTTGCAAGCTCTCCTCGATCTGCAAGCGACTCGACCACGCGTCGGACCTCGTGGTGGCCGAGGCGTTTCAGGACGCTGGTATCGACCAAGAACCTCAGCGCCACGCTTCGGCTCGGTCCTCGAGGTCAGCCTCGGCCAAGATGTCAAGGGCTGAGGCCACTCGGCGATGCCGACTTGAGGTAGCTCGCTCGAGAGCCTTGTTGACCGTGTCTTTGATCGTTGTCGTCCCCAGTTCCGCCTGTGCTGCGCTGAGTGCCTCTTCATCCAGATCGACTAGGTGCTTTGCCACCCTTTCAGTATATACGATGTAGGCGTCGTATATACGAGATCGTGGCTCGGCGTTCTGGTCCCCCAGGATCGCCAGAGGGGGGCCTTCGTGATCACAAAATGATCACAAACGCGCCGGGATCGACCGGGACGGACCCTCCCAAAGCGGCGGGACGGACCCTCCCAAAGCGGTATGGCCAGGCGCGGAAACAGCCACTGAGCAGCCACAACGTCATTTGGAGGGATGAGCCAGGATAGGCTTGGTCGGAGTTCAAGTCCCGCTCCGGGCACAACTTCTGGAAAAGCTCAGCGAGTTGTTCAAGCTGGAAAGGCCGTCCAGTGGTCACAGATTGTCGCAGCTGTCTGCAAAGCACGGCGCGGCAAAAAGGGATGCTCTGAGTTGTCCGTTCACGACCGGCTGCCTCTGGTCTCAAGCCAACGCCCCGGCTCTCGAGGACATTGTTCGCGAGTGAGGCACCAAGTCCACGGGCCTCGACGGCCCCGCCAAAGGGGATAACCCCCGAGTGCCAAAGTCTTCGTCGCGCAATCGACGCCGCGCTCTCGTGGGCGCGATCGCGCTGGCCGCAATGCTCGGCGCTTTAGCTGGCTTGCTCGCGACTGTCGGCGGCCCTCCGCCGCCCCGGCCCGTCGGGGGCGCAGCCGGGCCTTGGAACCTGGTATTCGACTCGGAGTTCAATGGCTCGTCGCTTGACACATCGCAGTGGTCGACGGGGTTCTTCGGTTCGGGAATCACCCAGCCTGACAACAGTTTCGAGCAGGAGTGCTACGACCCGGCGCAGGTAAGTGTCGCCAACGGCGCGCTGGAGCTGACTGCGATCGCCAAGGCCGAGAACTGCGGCGGTGTCACCCGACCCTACGCGTCCGGCATCGTGACTACCTATGGGAAGTTCAGCTTCACCTATGGCTACCTCGAGGCTCGCATCTTCCTGCCCGGCTCGACCGACATCGCTGACTGGCCGGCGTTCTGGGCCGTTGGTCAGAACTGGCCCACAGATGGCGAGATCGACGTCCTCGAGGGGCTAGGGGGCCAGGCCTGCGCCCACTTCCACAACTCGGCGGGCCAGCGGGGCCTTTGCCTTGGCGGAAGTTTTACCGGCGCTTGGCACATCTTCGCCGCGAACTGGCAGCCAGGGTCGATCACCTACTACTACGACGGAACCAAGATCTGGCACGACACCTCAGGAATCACCTCTTCACCCATGTACCTGCTAGTCGACCTGGCACTCGATGGCTCGCCCTCGAACACGGTCCCAGCCAGGATGAAGGTCGCCTACGTAAGGGTCTGGCAACACTGAACGAGGACGGCTCGTTTCTCGCCTTGTGTGGCCCCATCGGACGCGAAACCTCATCACAGCCGGTTGAAGCCAAACCTTGACGAAACTTCGCTCCGCACGCGGACGCGTTTTGATCAGGCGACTCCGATCCATGTCGCTCCGCAACCTGCGTGGACAAAGCTGTATCGAGCTGAGCCTTCGCTGCGCCCGCCTACCAGGAGGCGAGCAGACCTGAGTTTGCCTCCGCTTCGCTGTTCGCTTGCGCTCTGGCCGCGTCTCCGGCGATGCCGTCACATACAGCGCAAAAAGGCACAAGCACGCCCCATTCGCGAACCGGGTGCCTCACTTCGACTGCCGCCACCGGGACACCGCAGACGTGGACCCCGCTTAATTTGTCGCTGCCACCGATCTCGGCGAGGTGCCAGGTATCCGGGGCTTTCATCATCACCGGAGCCCCTGTCCCAACAGGTGCGGTTATCGGCTTTAGGGCTATGCGGGCCACCACAACAAAGTTAGGCATCACGTCTCCCCTCAGTGATCCCTATATGCCCAACACAACTTTACGACTGGCACCTCAAGTGTACGACTTAGGACGGGCAGAACATAGCTGCCCTGTCTTGATGCCAGACGCGCTCGCCTGCACCTGCTGGTTGTCATTGGCCTTGGTGGACCTTTTGGCTGGCTCGCGCACGTTGTTGGCGTAATTCATGAGATGTAGGCACCGAGTGCCTTCTCGAGCCGATCGCGGCGTTGGTCCTTGTTCAGTTCGCTGACCAAAAAAAGCCTGGTCGATCGGGAACATGCGTGGTCCTTGCGACTGAGTCCTAGGACTGGGCTCAGGCGTTCGCGAACATGACCAGACGTTGCCAGATCCAGGTTTGACGACGAGTCTCAGGCCAATATCGGCTGAGCTTGACCCGGCCTTGGTTCCTGGCTGTGGCCCGGGCCGCGGCCGGCACCTAGTTTCCTAGCAAAACTCATAGGCGTCGGAGGTCGTTGCCTCAGGGCAACCGACAGACGGCCCGATGAATTAAGTGGGTGCACGACCCCTGTTGCCTTGCGAGGGAAGCAATGAGCCGTGCACCCACTCCAGTATCCCGCGGGAATCACGCCCAAAGTCGGCAACACCGCCGAGCCATGAGCTGGCCGAGCCGCCGCGCGGCGCCAAGGCAAGCTTCGGGCTCGATCGGGACAGCTTTTCAATCGCGGCCGGGGCCTAGGAATTAAAGCCGTTTGCGAACCGGTTCCGCGCGAGTCCCTGCCGTTTCTCGATCGTGGCGGGAATCGAGTCGGATTCGAATTCTGGCGGCCTCTCGACTCCGGACAAGTGCCCTCGTCGCGACGTTTTCGAGCCAACCCTGCTTCTCAAAGCGTGCGCTCGCCCGCGCGATTCAGGCGGCCTACCCGGGGTCACTCGATGCGCGCAAACCCGGAGAGCCACAAGCTGTGAGGTGGAGGCGTTGAACTTGAGGCGAATCCACGAGAGGCCGAGCCGAGACGCGCGCCACGGCCAAGTTGTATGACTCTCCGGTTGATGTCTGGCGCGGTGTCGCTCCTAGTTGGACCGAGTCGCAAACACCGAACAATCCAGTGCCGGCCCCCTAGGAGGCAGGCCTTTCGAGCCATGCGACAACATGGTGTCCGCCGCGGCCGATGCCGTCCTCGTTGCGACTTTCAACCAGTCGCGCTCTAGAGCTCAGCTTTTGCCAAGTTCCGAAGCGGCACGTGCCATCACGTTCGATACGGCCGCGTTCGCCCAGGTCGGGTCGAAGGGCGAGCCGAGGTTGATGAAAGACATCGACACCTCGGCTGTCCCCTGGACGTAGAAGTACTCGTCGTCGTAGAGCTTCTGCTTCAACAGCGCGAAATTGCCGCCCGACTCGACAAAACGTACGAGCAGGCCGCCGTTGCCGGTTCCATGGCGCGGGGCGGCCAAATATGCAGCGCCCCCCTTGATGCCCTTGCCGGCGCCTTCGAGGCTGCTGTCGCCGACCAGCTGGGCGCTGAGGCAGGCAAGCGAGCCGCTTCGGGCGAAGGTGCTGAGATCGGTGTTCGCTCCGGAGGCCTTTGTCATAAAGACAACCTCGGAGCTCGCGCTCGGCAGCTGGGTCAAGGTCGCGGCCTTGTCGTAATAGGTGGGCGAGGAGATGTCGGCCACCACGACTCCTCCGCTCTTGCCGATCGTGCCGAAGGGGTCAGGGCTCACCGGACCGACCTTTTTCAAGCAGGTGAGCGTTCTCACGGCGAGCGCGGCCACGGCTTTGGAGGACTTGCCCGGGGGTGCGGCCTTCCAATGCAGGCTCGTGGACAGATCGGTCGGCTTTATGTTGATCGCATTTGCCTCGGCCACGACCGAGGACGGCCCTGTGGCCGGCAAAGGGACGTGAGCCAACGAAGGCAACGCGAGGAGCGACCCCATGCTCAGCACTGCCACAGTTCCGGAAAGGCCACGATGCAAAGGTCGGATCATGGTTTCGAATATAGGCCTGGCCCGCCTTGCCAAGCACTGACGCTCACGAGGCGATCGACTAAGGGAACGAGAAAGAGCCCTTCGCCGTGAGCCAGCCCATGACCTCGACAGCCAACTGGCCTGCGCGAACAGCGGGGTCCGCCTCGGCGAGACGGCGAACCTCCTCGATCGAGCCGACCTTGTAGACGCAGATCCCCCGCCAGGTCTCCTCGGGCTGTTTTGTAAGCGGGCCGGCGACCTTCAAGTAGCCGGCGTCCTTCATTGCGGCCAGATGCCCGAGGTGCTGGGCCTGCAACAACTCGGCCGCCTCCTCGTCGATCTCGGTGCGAGACCGAGGGCGCAACAAGATGGCGAGCTCGTAGGAGTCGAACTCGCTCGGCGGCTCGGCAGTTCTCGGAGCTGTCTCGGAGTTCACCGCAGCGCTCTCAGCTGATCGAGGTGCATCTCGAGATGGAAAGAGGCGTTGCCCTCTATGAAAGCGCGGATGGGCACCGGCGTGTCGCGTATGACCCTTCCCGAGTCCACGATGACCACAGGCAGGAGGTAGCCCTCGGTTGTTTCGTCAAGGCCCGCCCAGGCAGCCGCCAAGCGTCTTGCCGATGCCGCGACTGCTCCAGCGAGGCCAGCGATGCCGCCAATTGTGTCCGCAAGGACGCGCAGATCGGCGTCGGACACCGCGGCGCTGTTGTCGTAACTAGGACTCTCTCCGGCTGCGACAGCTTCGCCAACCTCGGCGATGAGCTCGTTGTTGCGCAGGACGTGGGCAGCTATGAGCTCAGCCGGCCACCCCTGTGGCGGAGTCTTGAACCCGCCTTCGCGCAATGTCGAGACGAACGGTTCGTAGGCCGCCTCGATGGCCGCTTGGTCCACCGCGCCTCCTTCTTCTCGTCGGTGCTTGAACAGTGTCGCAAGAATCGTCGTCCGGCAACTGGTGGCGCCGGGTGCTCGAAGTCTGTTACTCTATTCAGGGTAATCGGATTAAAGGACTCGAATGACCCGACCGCACCGGGGCAACCCCCTCGCTCTCGCCGTGCTGATCTGTCTCTACGAGCGAGCCATGCATCCCTACGAGGTCGCGACGACGCTGCGCCAGCGCCAAAAGCACGAGAGCATCCGGCTTAACTACGGCTCGCTCTACGCGGTAGTCGAGTCCCTCGAGGCACGAGGACTGATCCGCGCCAGTCGGACCGAGCGGGCGGGCCGGTTACCCGAACGCACGGTCTATGAGCTCACCGACGCCGGACGGATCGAAATGCACGACTGGCTCACATTGCTCGTCTCAACTCCGGCCAAGGACTATCCCGAGTTCAAAGCCGCCCTCTCGTTTCTTCCCGCGCTCTGTCCCGATGACGTGGTCGAGCTGCTGAACGAGCGCGCGCAGGGCCTCGAGTTCGAGCTCGCCCAGATGGACGCCGCACGCAAGCTCGTCGAGTCACAGGGTCTCCCGCGGCTGTTCTGGGTCGAGGCCGAGTTCCACAAGGTGCTGTGCGAGGCCGAGCTCGGCTATGTGAAGAATCTCGCTCTAGAGATCGAGTCCGGAACACTCGAAGGCATCGAGTGGTGGCGCGAGTTCCACGAGCGTCCCGGCGGGGCTCTTATGCTCCGGTCACCTTTCGGACAAGAGGCCCCGCAGCGATGAAAGCGACCGACGCAGGCCAGGAGAGGAGTAGGGACGTGGACATGATCATTTCGACCAACGAGCTGCGCAAGAGCTTCCGCTCCAAACGTGGGTCTGTCGAAGCGGTGCGCGGCGTCAGCTTCGAGGTGCAAAAGGGCGAGATATTCGGCTTCCTCGGCCCGAACGGCGCCGGCAAGACAACGACGCTGCGGATGCTGACCACGCTGTTGCCTATCGACAGTGGAGCTGCCACGGTGGCGGGGATCGACGTCGCACGCCGGCCCAAGCAGGTCCGCACGCGCATCGGTTATGTCAGCCAGCTCGGCGGTGCCGACCTATTGGCGACCGGTCGCGAGAATCTGATTCTGCAGGGCCGGCTCTACGGCGGGACTCGGGCCTTTGTTGTCGCACGTGCGCAGATGCTCATGGAGGTCCTGGATCTCTCCGACTTCGCTGACCGGCGCGTGAGGACCTACTCGGGCGGACAGCGTCGCAGGCTCGATGTGGCACTTGGGATCGTGCACGAGCCAGATGTGCTCTTCTTGGACGAGCCGAGCACGGGCTTGGACCCGCAGAACCGGGCGAACCTCTGGGACCACGTCCGCGACCTGCGCTCGCGTGGCACGACGATCTTCCTCACGACCCATTACCTGGAGGAAGCTGACGCTCTATGCGACAGGCTCATGATCATGGACCACGGCGTGATCGTGGCCGAGGGGACACCCCGAGACCTCAAGCGCCAGGTTTCGGGTGACTCCGTGCTATTGAGCGTGCACGACGAGAACGGCGCCCTCGAGCGCGCGCGACAGCTCATTGCAGCCGAGCCTTATGTCCGCGAGATCACCGTAGAGGGCGACCAGCTTCGCCTTTATGTCGAAGACGGGAGCACGGCGCTTCCGGGTCTGCTCCGCCTCCTCGACGGCGAGCGGATCGTGCTCAAGACCGTCAGCTTGTCGGAGCCCACCCTCGACGACGTCTTCTTGCACCAGACCGGACGTTCGCTTCGCGACGCCGGGGGCACCAGAGCGGAGAGCGCGGCGTGAAGACAACGCGCGACGTCGCTCTTTTGTTCCAGCGCTACAGCTTGCAGATGCTGCGCAATCCGGTCTGGCTCTTCGTGGGATTCTCGACGCCGATTCTCTACCTGGCGCTCTTCACGCCGCTTTTGAAGCACGTCGCACCGAATCTCGGCGTGCAGGGCAGCGTGCTCGAAATCTTCCTACCCGGGATCTTGTGCCTGCTCGCCTTCGCGAGCGGGATCTCCATGGGCTTCAACACGATCTTCGAGCTACAAGCAGGTGTGGTCGAACGTTTCCGGGTGACGCCCGCGAGCCGGTTCGCGATCTTGGTCGGACCGATCCTGTCCGGTCTCACGATGATGCTGATCTTCGACGCGGTCGTCTTGGCGGTGGGTATCGGGCTCGGGTTCACACCTCACTGGCTGGGTCTTTTGACCCTCGGGGTCCTTCTTGGGCTGCTCGCGGCACTCATGGCGGCCTTCTCGACGGCGACCGCCCTAGTGACAAAGGAAATCAACAGCTTCGCCGCCATCATCAATGGGATAAATCTCCCAGTCCTGCTTTTGGCCGGCGTTCTCCTCCCGATCTCGATCGGGCCTTTGTGGATGCGAGTCCTCGCGCACTTCAACCCCCTCTATTACGCAGTGGAGGCTTCGCGCTCGCTTGCCGCGGGCAGTTTCTCGACGCCGGCTGTCTGGCAGGCATTCGCGGTGCTCGTGCCCCTGTGCGCGCTAGTAGTGACCTGGGCGACACGGGTGTTCCGAAAGGCGGTCGCATGAGGACTCGGAGGCTTGCTCAGTCCTTTCCGACTATGACCTCGGTCGCCTTGATGACGGCCTTCACGGCGTCGCCTTCGGCGAGCCCGAGGCTCTCGGCGGAATCCTTGGTGATCGCGGAGACGATTTCTTGGCCGCCGACGAGGCGGATGACGACAGTCGACATGACCGCACCGTGCTCGACTCGGACCACGACGCCGTCGAGCTGGTTTCTTGCGCTTAGTCTCATAGTTGGGAGGTTAGCGACCAAAGTGGCCGCGTGAGCTGATCGATCGGAACTGTGATGGAACCAAAAGCCGTTCTCAGCCTCGCAAAGGGTCAGATCCTCGACGAGGCCGCCGGTGCAGTCGAACGATCGCATCTCGGCCACTACGAGGCGTCCGGCCATGACGATCTGCGGCGCAAGCTGGAGGCGCTGTTCGACATCGTCCTCGAGTGCCTCGACACACGCAGGCTCGACCGAGTTATCAGGTACGCGGAGCAGGTAGCCCATGACCGCTTCAGTGCCGGGTTCGGGATAGGAGAGGTCCAAACGGCGTTCAACGTGCTCGAGGAGTCCATGTGGCACCGCGTCGTAGCCGGGGTTCGCCCTGATGAACTCGCCGAGTCGCTCGGCCTGCTGACTACCGTGCTAGGTGTGGGCAAGGACGCGCTCGCACGGAGCTATGTCTCGCTTGCCAGCCACGAGCACGTCGCCTCGCTCGACCTGCGCGCCCTGTTCCAGGGCACCTGAGGCTGTTCGCCCGTGCCAGAACTGGTAGTCGCCACCTTCAACGTCCACGCCGGCATCGACGGGTGGGGCAGGCCCTTCGATGTCGTGTCGGCTTGCGGCGAGCTCGACGCCGATGTCTTGTTCCTCGAGGAGAACTGGACACCTGAACAGGGCAAGAGCATCGCCAGCCTGGTCGGGGAATCGCACGGCTACGAGGTCCATGAGGCCCCCTTGTCCGACGCGCTGCTGTTCGAGCCCTCGCGAACGGGCAGCCGCTGGGGTCCGACACGGCACGACGCCCGAAGTATTCGCCCCCTGTTCGTCAACGACGCCCTCAGTCTGGGGCGCGTGCGGCGGCGCCGGCGTGACACGAAGGCTCGCCTTGGGAGCTGGGGCATCGCCGTGCTGTCGCGCGTCCCGGTCAAGCGCGTCGAGACCGTGGAGCTCGGACGGCTCTCGCGCGACAGCTTCAGGCTGCGAGCGGCGCTGTTCGCTGACCTAGAGCTCGAGGGGTCCCCGCTCACCGTCGTCGGCACGCATCTCGCCCACTTCGTGCACGGATCTCCTTTGCTGGTGAACAGGCTGCGCCGCAGGCTCCCGGTGACGAGCCGGCCGGGCGTGCTCTGTGGCGACATGAACTTCTGGGGACCTCCCGTCTCGCTGGCGCTCCCAGGCTGGCGCAGGGCTGTGCGCACGCGCACCTATCCGTCCTGGCGCGCTCATAGCCAGATCGACCACATCTTGGTGACAGGGGCCGTCCAAGTGCTCTCGGGCGAGTCGGTGCGGGTGGGTCGCTCGGACCACCTGCCGGTTCGGGCGCGCCTAGCCATAGCCTGATCACCGCCGCCGTCGACATGTAACCGATCGCAGAGCGGCGAGGTCAGACTTAGAGAGCTGAGGTCGCGGGCACCGCGCCCGAGCTGGAGGGGAAAGGGGCGAAGGTTGCTGGCGTTCACGTTTCCCGGTCAAGGCTCGCAGCGACCTGGCATGGGCAGCCCCTGGGTCGACCACCCCTCGTTCGAGCTCGTCGGGCTGGCTTCGGAGGTCACCGGGCGCGATCTTGCCCACCTGCTCCTAGAGGCTGACCAGGAGACTTTGACAAAGACCGACAACGCCCAGATCGCCACTTTCGTCCAAAGCCTCATCGTCCTCGACGCCGCCGAGCGCCTCGGTGTCGAGCCTTCCGTCGCCGCCGGGCACAGCCTTGGCGAGTACACCGCCCTCGTCGCCGCCGGCGCGCTCGACTTCGAAGAGGGTCTCCGTCTCGTCTCAGAGCGGGGCGCGGCGATGCGAGAGGCGGCCGAGAGCGCCCCGGGGACGATGATCGCCGTCCTGGGCCTAGACGACGAGAGCATCGAGACCGCTTGTCGACGCGTCGACGGTGAGGCTTGGATCGCGAACTTCAACGCTCCGGGCCAGGTCATAGTCGCAGGCCGGAGGGACGCGCTGGAAGAATTCAGCGCTATCGCCAAGGAGCTCGGGGCCAAGCGTGTCATGTCGATGCCTGTCGGGGGAGCCTTTCACACACCTCTCATGTCGAGCGCCCGTGACCGGCTCAGAAAGGCCCTCGCCTCGACCAGCTTCCACGCCCTTGACCCCGTCGTGGTGGCGAATGTCGACGCCCGCCCCCATGATGATCCTGAGGAGTGGCCGCAACTGCTCTCCGCCCAGCTGTGCAGTCCGGTCCGGTGGCGCCAGACCCTCGACACGCTCATAGGCGAAGGCATCCAGACATTCGTCGAGCTCGGCCCTGGCGGCGTGCTGACTGGTCTTTTGCGACGCGCCGCTCCAAGCACCGACACGGTCGGACTTTCGGTCTCCACGCCCGACGAGCTGGCACGCCTCGTGAGGATTCTCGCCGGCAACACATCAGGCACAGCGCCAACCGGTGAGCTGTTCGAGATGACAGAGCGCCTCATCGTCTCTCCCGCCGTGGGCCTGTTCGAGCCCGCGCCCGGCCTCAAGGGCTATCTTCCCGGAAATGCCGCGCGCCCGATCGACCCTGTGACGATCGAGGTCGGAGGGCTGCTTGGCCTTGTGGGAGGTACGGAGGTACGGTCCGCGTTCTCGGGGACGCTCGAGGGAGTACTCGTGCTCGCAGGTGAACGGGTAACGCGCGGACAGCCTGTCGCTTGGCTGCGGGCACCTGTCGAAGCTGTGGCGGCGGTCGGGGACGACAGACGCATCAAAGACGAGAGAGGGGTCGAGCTATTGCGACCCTTCCAAGACGAGAGGACGGCATGAGAGGCGCACAGATCACTGGCTGGGGGATGGCTCTGCCGGACAAGGTCGTAACGAACGCCGACTACGAGAGCCAGCTCGACACCAACGACGCTTGGATCGTCGAACGCACCGGGATCAAAGAGCGCCGACACGGCGGGACCACCTCGCAGCTCGCGATCGAGGCAGCCAACCGTGCCCTTGCGCGCGCCGGGCGGCGCGGCGCGGAGGTCGACCTGCTCGTGCTGGCCACGACGACTCCCGACCAGACTGTGCCAGCGACCTCTTCCTGGGTCCACCACCAGCTGGGTTGTCGCGGGGCCGCGTTCGACCTGAACGCGGCCTGCGCGGGCTTTGTTTACGGGCTGGTCACCGCCGTGGCGCTGCTCGACGCCGGTCACGAGCGGGCGCTTCTCATCGGCTCGGACACCTTGTCGCAGATCACCGATCAACAAGACCGCAACACCGCAGTGCTCTTCGGTGACGGAGCCGGCGCCGTCGTCATCGAGGCGACCGAAGGTGAACCACTCGTGCTCGCCCATGACCTGGGCCTCGATGGCTCGCTCACCCCGATCTTGTACTGCGACAGAGGCGGATACATCTACATGGAAGGCCGGGAGGTCTTCCGAAAGGCCGTGCGTGCGACGGTCGAGTCCGCCGAGAGAGTGCTAAAGCAGGCCGACGTCACCGCTGAGGACATCGCCTTGTTCGTGCCCCACCAGGCGAACATCCGCATCATCGACGCCGTGGGCCAGCGTCTCGGAATCGACCCGGCTCGCTATGCGGTCTGCTTGGACCACACCGGCAACACCTCGGCCGCGTCCTGCGCGATAGCCCTCGCCGAGGCGGCCGACGCCAGCCGGCTCAATGACGGCGACCTCATCCTCTTCTCTGGTTTCGGGGCGGGGATGACCTGGGCCAGTGCAGTTGTGCGCTGGCGGGGTGCGTCGATGACGCCGTCGGAGGCGAGTGACGGGGCCGCTGGGTGACACAAGCCCAGGGCGAGCCCGCGACGGGGCGGGTCGTCCTTGTCACAGGGGGCTCGCGCGGCATAGGGCTGGCCTGTGCGCGTCGGTTTCAGGCACGGGGCGACCAGGTGGCGGTCACCTGGAAGACCAAATCGCCCGAGAGCCTGGAAGGTCCGCCTGGCTCCCACGAGCTTCTGGCGCTCAACTGCGATGTCACCGCACCGGACGAGGTGGAATCGGCGTTCGTGGAGATCGAGAAGACACTCGGAGCGATCCAGGTCCTCGTGTGCTCCGCCGGGATCACCGATGACACCTTGCTCCTGCGCATGTCCGAGGAGCGCTGGCAAAGCGTCATCGAGACGAACCTGACGGCGGTCTTCCGATGCACAAAGCGGGCGCTCGGGCCAATGGTAAGGGCGAGACAGGGACGCATCGTTCTCGTCTCGTCCGTCGTCGCTTTCATGGGTTCTCCAGGTCAGACTAACTACGGGGCCTCCAAAGCTGCCCTTGTCGGCTTCGCCCGCTCGCTGGCTCGCGAGGTTGCTTCGCGCAGCATCACGGTCAACGTCGTCGCCCCAGGCTTCGTCGCCACGGATATGATCGCTGTACTAGGAGATGATCGCGTCGCGGCACTGACGTCGATGGTGCCGCTCGGGCGCCAGGCGCGTCCGGACGAGATCGCCTCCGCCGTCGAGTTCCTGGCCTCGGACGGTGCCAGCTATGTGACCGGAGCCGTGCTCGCCGTGGATGGTGGCCTCGGTATGGGCCACTGAGAACAAATCGACCCGAACGACGAGACAAGACGCAGTCAACCAACCCCTGAGAGAAAGCAGCCACGCAATGGACAACGAAGCTACGTTCGAGAAGTTCAAGGCCTGCGCGGCCGAGATCTTGAACGTGCCCAGCGAGAAAGTGACCCTGGACGCGAGCTTCGCGAACGACCTCGATGCTGACAGCCTCGACCTGGTCGAGCTCGTGATGGAGCTCGAGGAGGTCTTTAGCATCACCGTCGACGAGAGCGAGCTCGAGGGCGTCGAGACGATCGGCCAGGCCTACGAGCTCGTAACTTCGAAGCTCTGATGGCCGACGCTGCGCGAGGGCCCGACCGGGGCGGCCGCCGCAGGGTTGCGGTTACCGGACTCGGCGTCGTGTCTTGCTGCGGAATCGGCAAAGACGACTTCTTCGCCGGCCTTAACGGCCCCGCCCCCGAGGGCGAGCACCGCGTGCGCGGCTTCGATCCCTCGGTGTGGTTCGACGCCAAAGAGGCACGCCGTGTCGACCCCTTCGCTCAGTATGCGGTAGCGGCCGCCGAGATGGCGCTTTTGGACGCAGGGCCGGTGGACGTCGACCCTGCGGTCGCCGGGGTCCAGATAGGTACTGGCGTCGGGGGCCTCACCACCATGGAGACCCAGATCGGCGTGCTCTTGGAAAAGGGCGCGCGCCGGGTGTCGCCGTTCCTCGTCCCGATGATGATGGCCAACGCCGGAGCAGCGACGGTGTCAATGCGTCTCGGGTGGCGGGGCCCGTGCGAGACGATCGCCACTGCCTGCGCCTCCGGCACGCACGCGATCCTCGCCGCCCACCGTCTGATCGCAAGCGGACGCTGCGACGCCGTCCTTGCCGGGGGGGCCGAAGCCGCGATGACCCCGGTCGCGCTCGCTGCGTTCGGCAACATGACCGCACTGTCGACAAGTGGGCAGTCACGGCCCTTCGATGTTCGCCGGGACGGCTTTGTCATCGCTGAGGGAGGTGCCGTTCTCGTCCTGGAGGAGCTCGAACGTGCCAGGGCGCGCGGGGCGCACATCTACGCCGAGCTGCTCGGAGGTGCCTCCACCGCCGACGCCCACCACATAACCGCACCGGCGCCCGGCGGCGTCGGTGCGATCGGCTGCATGGAGCTCGCGCTCGAAGACGCCGGGCTCAGCGCGGGCGATGTCGACCATGTGAACGCGCATGGCACATCAACCCCGCTCAATGACCTCGCCGAGGCCGAGGCGATCGAGAAGGTCTTCGGCCGCCCGGGACCGCTCGTGACCTCGATAAAAGGCGTCACCGGCCACTCACTCGGGGCGGCGGGGGCCATCGAGGCCATCGCTTGCGCACTGTCGATCGAGCGTCGGCTCATCCCCCCGACGGTAGGCCTCGAGCAGCTGGACCCCGAGATCCACCTCGATGTCGTGCGCGACGTCGCCCGGGAGTGGGAACCGGGACCGATCCTTTCCAACAGCTTCGGTTTCGGTGGGCACAATGGCTGCATCGTGCTCGCTCCCGTTGCTGGTTGAGGTACGGAAACCGAGGAGTTGTCGTCCGCCGAGGGTCCCGAGGGCACGGCTAGCTCGAGGCCGGCCGACTGTGAGTTCGCCGGGTTCAGTGACGATCCGCCTTGGCTGATCGATCCAGCTGAGCTGCGCTGGCTCGACGGGCTCGATGTGATCCGCGCCCGGACGCGAGCGGAGGTCCCGAGCCTTGTGCGGCGGCGCTATGTCCCCCCCGCCCACCGAATCGTACGAGTCGGCTGGATGCTCGCTAAGGCCGTCGGGGCCTGGTACATCGTGGACCGGGGCCGTGGCCAGGCACGCTCACGGCTTGGGCTGTCGCGCCGGCTTCGGATCGCGTTCGGCAAATTGGGCCCGACATACATAAAGCTCGGCCAGATCCTCTCCTCAGGAGAAGGGATCTTCCCCGAGGAGATCGTTTCCCAGTTCCGCTTGCTGCGCGATCGTGTGCCCCCCGAGTCCTTCGACACGGTGCGCCGGATCGTGGAGGCCGAGCTCGCGGGCCGCCTCGAGGACACTTTCGCTGAATTCGACCTCAAGCCCATCGCCGCCGCCTCCATCGCCCAGGTGCACGGCGCCCGGCTCCACACCGGCGAGAACGTCGTGGTCAAAGTGCAGCGACCAGATGTCGCCGAGCTCGTACGCAGGGATCTCGCGGCAATGAGCTTCTTCGCCCCTTTCCTGGTCGGGAGGATTCCCGTCTCGGCCCTCGCCAACCCGCCGGCACTCATCGAGCTATTCGCCGAGACGATCGTCGAGGAGCTCGACTTTCGACTCGAAGCGGCCAACATGCTGGACGTGGGCCATGTGCTGGCGGAGACGGAGCAACGCTCGATTATCGTGCCGCGGCCGCATCCCCAACTTGTGACGCGCCGCATGCTCGTCATGGAGCGTCTCGACGGCTTCGCCTGGGACGACGTCGAAGGGATGCGCGCCATCGGTATCGACACGACCGCGGTGCTGCGAGCCGAGATGATCTCGTTCCTAGAAGGCGCCTTCCTCTACGGCGTGTTCCACGGTGACCTGCACGGTGGCAACCTCTTTGTGCGCGCCGACGGTCGCGTCGCCCTGCTCGACTTCGGCATTACCGGGCGCCTCGGTGAGCGCCAGCGCCTCGCCTTCTTGCACCTTTTGATCGGCGGGTCGACGAGCAACATCCCGATCCAGGTACAGGCATTGAAAGACCTCGGTGCCCTTCCGGCCGACGCCGACATCGACCAGGTCATTAAGGACCTCGGCCTCGACAAGCCCTCCCCGGACGTGGCGCTGTTGTCAGCCGACGAGCTAACGGCCCAGCTGCGAGACCTCACAAAAAAGCTCCTTGCCTATGGGGCGCGCATGCCCAAAGAGCTGATGTTGTTCGTAAAGGACATGCTTTTCTTGGACGGGGCTGTCGCCACCCTGGCGCCGGGGATCGACCTTCTGGGAGAAGTGGCCCGTATCGCGACCTATTTCGCCGAGCGCCACGGGGACCGGATCGCGGCCGACATTGGACTCGACCCGCGTGCGGTCCCGGTCGACCTCGGTGGTCTGCGTGCCTCGATCGGACTTTCCCCCGAGACCGAGCAGTTCACCTATCGGGACTTACAAGAGCGTCGCGAGATCGTCCGGAGAAAATTCGAACGCAAAGACCCCTGAGCTCGGTCCTCGCGCCACGACCGTGCCGACTCGCAGCGCTCCCCCGCTTGCGGCGAGCCGGTCGTGGCGACAGCTAATCACCGCCTGTCTTGTCTTTGTCCAGCTGGCCTGCATACCCTGAACACAGCCGCTTGCCGGCCCCATCGTGGCGCTTTCCGCCGCCGTGAACTACCCCACGACGGAAAGGAAGCCCATGCGCCCGCAGATCGACGATCGCGCTGTTGCCATCGTGCGCGAGGCCGTGCCCGAGTTCGAGAGCCACTACCACGACTTGTTGGACATATACGACGAGGATCTAACCCCGCAGGTCGTATTCAATGAGCTCGCCGAGCTCGTGAGTGCGCTGTTGCTGCAAGATGACAGCGAGGAGACCCTCGACCGCTGCGTTGGGGCCCTCGAGCTCGTCGCCGCCGAGCCCGGGGCCGACGGAACCGAGCTCATCGGGTTCTGTTTTCTCGATCAGCTGCCCTCGTTCGCCCTCCAAGCGATCCGCGACCTTCTCTATGACGACATCGGGGAAACGGTTTCCGATCGCCTCGCTCGAGCCCGGACTGGCGCGCCGCAGGCTGGCTGCGGCCTTGAGACCGAATCGTGCCCGGCGGGTCCGCACAGCTAGGCCCGGCAGTCAGCTCGAATGTTCCGGAGCCTCGGTGACCAACGCTCAATCTCGGCATCGCGCGCGCCGATAGATGCTCTCAGGCAAGTTGCACCCGATGACACCGAGAGCAAAGGGGGGCGCGGCGACAATGAGCGATCTTGACGAAATTGGCAAGCTCGACGAGCTCGATCAGCACCGAACCCGTAGAGGTGCTGAGTTCTCTAGCGAAGAAGCACAGTTGCTCGACGAGCTTCTCGCCTCCGCTGACATCAGTTTGCCACCTTCGCCCGAGGTCCGACCGGACCGCCATATGACGGGCACTGAGGCGGCATCTCAGTACGTCGGTACTGAGATGCCGTCTAAGTACATTGCTCCTGAGACATGGTCCCCGGACCTCGACATTGGGACATCTCAGGGCGAGGTCGCCTCGGCGCCTGCAGTTCTCGAGCAGTCGGGCGAGGCAGAGGCGCCGATGGGATTTCGCGGGTACAACTCACTGGCCCCTACGGTCGAGTTGTCCGACGACACGGCGACTCTTGGCGAAAGGAGCGTCGACGAGCCCGTCACCCTCGATCAACACGGTACCGAAACCTCCACCGAGACAGTTGGTGTCGAGAGCGGATCAGCTGAGATCGACACCGTCGCTCGCTACGAATTGGCGAGCAACGAAGACTCCCGTGTCGAATACGCGCAGCAACCCGACCAGCTAAGCGGGAGCGAGGATCCCGGTACGCCCTGGACCGCGCTCGGCCCGATTTACGAGATGACCTCTACCGAGACAGTTGGTGTCGAGAGCGGATCAGCTGAGACCGATGGCATCGCTCGCTACGAATTGGCGAGTAGCGAAGACTCCCGTCTCGAATACGCGCAGCAAACCGACCAGCTAACGGAGACCGAGGAGCCCGGTACACCCTGTGCTGCGCTCGGTCAGGTCGACGAGATCACCGCCAACGAGACAGTTGGTGTCGAAAGCGGATCATCTGAGACCGATGGCCTCGCTCACTACGAATTGGAAAGCAGCGAAGACTCCCGTCTCGAATACGCGCAGCAACCCGCGGAGCTAACGGGGACCGAGGAGCTCGGTACACCCTGGGCTGCGCTCGGCCAGGTCGACGAGATCGCCGCCAACGAGACAGTTGGTGTCGAAAGCGGATCATCTGAGTTCGACGCCCTCGAAGCGGGCACCGGTGACTCCGCTCGTATCGACGAGCATGAGAACGACGAGATAGCGACCGAGGATCCTGGTACGACCTTCAGCGCCGTCGACCCGATTGATGAGATGTCCGCTACCGAGACAGGTGCTGTCGAGAGCGAATCGGCTGAGACCGACGCTCTTGCGCATCTCGAAGTCGGCAGCAGCGAAGACTCTCGTCTCGAAGACGCGCAGCAACCCGACCAGCTAACAGGGACCGAAGAGCCCGGTGCGCCTTGGACCGCAATCGGCCCGACTGATGAGATGACCGCCGTCGAGACCGTTGGTGTCGAGAGCGAGTCAGATGACTCTTCTATCGACGAGCATGAGAACGATGAGGCTACCGGGACCGAGGATCCCGGTGCGCCTTGGACCGGGCTCGACCAGGTCGATGAGACGACCGCTCTCGAGACCGTTGGTCTCGAGAGCGAATCAGCTGAGACCGACGCTCTCGCGCAATTCGAAGTCGGCAGCGAAGACTCTCGTCTCGAAGACGCGCAGCAGGCCGACCAGCCGGCCGGGACCGAGGAGCCGGGCACGCCTTGGACCGGGCTCGACCAGGTCGATGAGACGACCGATGCCGAGACAGTCGGTGTCGAAAGCGGATCATCTGAGACCGACACTTTAGACACGGGCACCGCTAACCCCTCTTCTATCGACGAGCATGAGAACCACGAGTCTCCCGGAACCGAGGATCCTGTCACGTCTCTCAGCGCGGTCAACCCAGCAGATGAGATGACCGCCGTCGACGAACACCCAGATGAGGAGGGCCAATCCGGTGAGCCTGAAGCCCATGATCACGACCGAGTCGGCACCTTTGACGACTCCCCCTTCAACAACGAGGAGTTACATGACGAGCCAGCCGGTACTGAACAGCCTGGGGCAGCTTGGGCCGCGGACAACCTGGTCGATCAGATGACCGCCGTCGAGACGCGCCCACACGAGAAGCAGACACCGCCAGCCACCCTCGAGCTGCGCCCACAAGAACCTGAGGCCACCTCTTCGCCGGAACAGATCGCGCCGGTGCCCTTCAGCCTCGCCGAGCCGATGACCTACGCGGGGTCGCGATCTGGACGTCGGAGCCGCCCCGCGATCGTGGCCGTGCTCGTCGCGATCTTGTTCCTCGCAGCGCTCGGCGCGGGCTTCGTGGCCCTGAAACAGTCGAAGTCGACGAGCCAGTGGCGGCAGCGCGCTCTCAGCGCAGAGTCCCTCAATGGCGCGCTTGTCACTCGTGACGGCGTGCTGTCCAAAGTGCTGGTGTCGGATCGCTCCGCTGTCGCCTCGCAGCAATCTGAGACCTCGAAGCTGACCGGCCAGGTCGCAAGCCTGCAGACCCAGCTCTCGGCGCTGTCCAAGACGCGGGAGAAGACGCTTGCCAAGAACGTGCTCACTCGGCTCGCAAGCCAGGCCAGCACAGTCTCGAACAGCCTCGCTGCCTGCGTCAACGACACAACCTCGCTGCGGGTCGAGATCGACAGCGACCTGGCGGCTCCCAGCCACAAGGACGCCCATCTTGAGGCCAACACGCAAGCTGCAGATGCAGCCTGCGCAACAGCTCGACGAGACAATCTGCAACTCCAGTCGACCCTGAGAGGGGCTCAATAGGGCACCCACACTAGAAGTGGCTCCGAGCCGCGCCACGGGGCGGTTGAGTCACGAAACGATGTTGCGGCTGGGCCTGTCGCAGCCAAGAGCTTGGGTCAACTGATCAAGCCATAACGACAATCCCACCGCCGCACTCGTACCGGCTGGCTCCCCAGCTGTGACGGGCCGATATCCGGCTAGCGGCAAACACTCCGACCCGGTACATCGGCAACCCCTCTGGAGCCCGACCGCACATGCACCTGTACACATCTGCTTATCGAGCCGCCGGCCTACCCCTGCTGGTCCTCATAACCTTCGTTGGCGTCCGCTTGCTCTCTTACTGGCGGAGCTTCGCGTTCCACTCGAGTCGCTACCGGCACACTGACACGGTGTCTGCCGGGCAACTGCGGGACTTGGCGCTCACATACCTCAAGGTGCAGATAACCACCCGCGGCTCAGTGGGGAGTACCGAGGTCATCCTCCGCGGCATCCGCAACCTTCAAGAGCTCGGGGCCGAGGAACCGGGGTTGTTCGGCGAGCTCGTGTCTGTGGAGCTAATCACCGAGTCCCAGGCACAAGCCGAGCGAGTCGAGCGCACCTTCGCCGGAGATGTCATTTCCGTCGAAGCGGTGGTCCTTCCAGTCGGCTACGAGACGCCGAAGGGCACCAAACTCAAAGCTCGGGCACTGCACTTCGCGGTCGAGCGCCGTCGAGCGGGTTGGAACCGCAAGCCGGGCCGTACCTTCATCCTCCACTACGACGAGGAGAGCGTCATGGTCCCGGGCGAGCTGCGCAAGCTTATGAAGCTTCTCGCGACGACCCCTCACAGCGTGCTCGAAGGTCCGATTCATTACCCGCTCGAGTACCTCAGCACGAGCCCTCTTTGCCGATCCATGGAGGCGAACAGGCCGATCGGCTGTTTTGAGTGCCGCCATGTGATGGAGTCGGGTATACCACTACACCTCCACGGGTCGAACCTTGTTGTTGCAGAGGACTTCGAGAACGAGCTGGGCTGGGACATGGGCTGTCTAGACGGCCAGCCCTTCATCGCTGAGGATTACGTCTTCGGGATGAGCGCATTTCTTGCGGCCGGCAAGGACGTCTTCGGCTGGCATGGGTGCGTCATGTTGGAGCAGCCGCCGATCTCCTATCGCAGCGCTTTCCGTCAGCGCTACAGGTGGATCTTCGGGGTCCTGCAGGGTCTCACGATGACCCGGCGGACCCCGGAGTTCGCCACCGTCTCGCGCCACATTCGCACGCGCCTTTTGTTCGGGACGATCTACCGGATCACGACCTTCGCTCTTGGGGCAGTGGTCGGGGTGCTCTCTATCGCTTTCGCTCCACTCTTTTTGTCGCTGGCAGGAAAGAGCCTGCTCGACGGCGGGCACTTCTACCTCTCACCGTGGATCACCCTGTGGCTGACGACTGTGGGCGGCCTGTGGCTTGGTTCGGTCTTCATCGGCGCCTGGTACAACCTCGCCGAAGCGGGGCTGACCGGGCTGCAACGTGTCGGGCAGCTGGCTCTGGTTGTCGCCTTGGCACCAATTGCCGGGATCTTCGAGAGCTGCGCCGGACTGTGGGCCCTGGTTGTGTGGTGTGGCGGGAGGCGAAAGGTCGAATGGCTGCCTACGCCCAAGACCTCGGCAGCAGACGCCAGTAGCTCACAAAAGGTCGCCCCTAGCCGCGTGGGGGCCGCCCTCCCGGCGTCGTGACCTGACCCAACTACCGACCGGCGGCTAAAGGCCGCATCACCATGGGCTGCGCGCAGCCTGTCGATTGTGAGGAGAATTGAGGATGAATACAGCTAACAACCTCGAGCGGAAGATGCCACGAGCCGGCGCGCACCGAAAAAGGCGAGTTCGAGGCGGTCCAGGTCAAACAAGAGCGCGCCGGCTGGCGAGAGCCGGCCTGGGGCGACGACAGCTCCGCCAGGCTCATCACCTTCGGGACCGGCGGGCAGTCCCCGCTTACACGCCCGGACTCCAGGCAGCCCAGAGCTTTCAGGCGGTCCAGGCGGCCGATCTTGGCGGCCCGGATGACAACGAGCACGAGACGGCGGTCGAAAGCGTCATGCCCGAGGTCTCGCCAAAAACGGGTCTCAGCTTGCGCTCGACCGTCACGGTGCCGGTCGCTTCGCTGGTCGCGTGCATTTACATTGGCGTCCCTCTTACTCTGTTCACGCACGACTTCGCGGACCATCGTCTCCTCGTGACCGTGGTGGCCTCGGCCCTCGTCTTCGCAGCAGCCTTCGGCGGTGTGCTCCGCGTGCTACGGATGACGACGCCATCCGCAACGCCCCCGCGCGCCGTCGCCCGGGCGCCGAAGCCTCGGGCGCTGGGACGCCCGTCGCCTCGGCCATTCAGCTACCTCGACATAGAAGCGAGGGACTACCCCCACTTCGTCGAGGCATAAGGCAATGTCGGACCACCTCCATGATGTGCGTTGGCACCCGTTTTCTGAACAGCTGAGCTGAGACCGAGATTGACCAGCCTCATCTCTAGCGCGTCAAGTCGGACTGACTCGTGGCCCGATGGTCGCGGCCGCGGGCTTCATCGCGTGCGGTCCGATCCATTTAGGGCTGATATCCAGGGCCTCAGAGCATTAGCAGTAATTCTAGTGCTCCTCGCCCACGCCGATATCCCGGGCTTTCAAGGGGGTTTTGTCGGCGTCGACGTCTTCTTCGTCGTGAGCGGCTTCGTCATCACCGGCCAGCTCCTGCGACAACAACAAGAGGCACCCGCGTCCGCCAAACTCGTCGAGTTCTACACGCGCCGGGTCAAACGCATCGTGCCTGCGGCAACTGCCGCTCTGCTTGTGACCTTCGCCCTCAGCTACTACTTTCTCGGCGCTGCGGCTGTGCAATCTCTCGCGCTAGACGAGCGGTGGGCGTCGTTATTCGGCGCGAACTGGCGCTTCGCGGCGACAGGGACAAACTACTTCACCGCGCACCAGGGCTCCTCGCTCATACTCAATTTCTGGTCCCTAGGTGTAGAAGAACAGTTCTACCTCTTCTTCCCGCTTGTTCTCGTCGTGCTGGTAGCAGTCGTCGCGGCGCGCTATCGGCGCAAGACTCTCGCCGGCGTTTGCTTCACGCTCGTGTGCGCCTCGGCGTGGTGGTGTACCTACCAGACCCATGTCAACCCGGTCAGCGCCTACTACTCGCCTTTCACGCGCTTTTGGGAGCTAGGACTCGGCGCCCTCATCGCACTCGTCCCCCGGCCGCGGTGGGTCCCCAACGCGCTCCGCGCCGTCATCACCTGGGGAGCTGTCGTGGCGATAGTGGCGGCAGCCGTGGTGCTCAGCGACAACGGTTCGTACCCGGGCACCGTCGCCTGGTGGCCGGCCGCTGCAGCCGGAGCGCTCGTGCTCTGTGGTGGCCTTGGGGGCCGTCACGGCGCTGAAAGGCTATTCGAGCTCCGCTCGATGCAGTTCACGGGCAACATCTCTTACTCGCTCTACTTATGGCACTACCCCGTCGTCATGCTGGCGATGACATATGCAGCCGGGAACACCTTGGCACTTTCAGCCCGTCTCGAGCTCCTCGCTCTTAGCTACGTCGTGGCGATCGCCTCCTATTACTACATAGAAAGCCCGATCCGTCACCTAGAGCTGCCCGGCCGGCGCAAGAGCGCAGCTTTGGCAATGGCGCCGCTGATGGTGGCCTCCGTTTGGGTGGTGACGGGCCTCGGACTCGAGGCCTCGAAGCCCTCACAACTCGCGAGTCCATCAACGCTTGTGACACCGGGCTCACCGCTCGCGATCGAAAAGGCAGTGGCTGCGGCAGCCGCCTTGAGATCAGTTCCCACCGACAGCCTCCCGCTACAGGCGACCTTGGACACAGCACAGCAGTCGTACGCGGCCTCAGGCCCGGCCTTCTTTGCAACTTGTGACCCTTACCTGCACCCTTCGTTGGCCGCACACCCGCGACCCTGTGTGCTCGGCGACCCAAGAGCAACAAAG
The DNA here is from genome assembly GCA_049514105.1 of Acidimicrobiales bacterium. GTDB lineage: Bacteria > Actinomycetota > Acidimicrobiia > Acidimicrobiales > Bog-793 > Fen-455. Next base: position 8,421 of record JBEKVJ010000088.1, on the reverse strand, counting down.
ACGGTCGTGCTCGTGGGGGACTCGACAGTGGGCAACTGGGCGCCAGCGCTCAACGAAGGCCTGAGAGACGACCATTACCGCCTCGCCGTCTTCGGATACGCCGGTTGTCCCGCTCCCGATCTCGCCTACAGGGCTGAAACAGCTGCCCAGTACGAAAACTGCAACCTGTGGCACTCGCGAATCGGGCGCGCCATCTCGGCCCTGCACCCCAAAGCCGTCATCGCCGTGTCCGGAGCGACCGGCCTCGGACAGATCTCGAACCAGGCCTGGATCGACGGCTACGGTCGGCTCTTCGCAGCAGTGACGAGAGATGACCCTTCTGCCGTCCGGCTCTTGATGGGGACCAGCCCGGCGTTCGCGCAGTCGGTCCCGGCTTGTCTCGCCGAGCATCCCGATCCGCAGCAGTGCTCAGCTCGCTACACCTACGGCACCGGTTACTACGGTGCCTACCTCGCCCGAGACAACCAAGTGGCGACCGCGCTCGGAATACGCCTCGTCCCCACACACCAGTGGTTCTGCGAGGACGACCTGTGCGAGCCGGTCATCGGGCGCTATGTCGCCTTCGCCGACGTCGAGCACCTCACTATCGACTACAGCGAGTACCTGTCACGCGTCGTCACTGCCCGCGTCCTCGCCGCGCTGCGGCAGAGCTGAGCACGCCGAGTGGCGATCGTCGGCATCAACCGAGGCGCAAGTGCCTCCATGATCTGGTCACGCGAACGACCCCAAGGCATGCGGTGGCCGAGGCGAGAACCATGAGCACCATCGTCGCGACGAGGTTGGGATCCACGGCGGACGCCTGGCTGCCAGGGCTGGTGCCCTGAATGAACCACGGAGCCGACGCCCCGACTGCGGCCCACCATGCGGCCGTGGCCGCAGTCATCACGATCATTGCAACCGCAACCGCCACGGCCAGACCAGCCTCGATGGCAACGACCCTTTCCGTAAGCACGATGCGACGCGTGACGACGACCGCAGCCGCCGTGCAAATCGCCAGGGCCGCGATGAGAACAAGGGTGGTCGCGATGAATGCGGCTAGGTAATAACCGACAACCGGGTGGTAGAGAAGACCGCCGTTGCGCTGCGCCCTCGAAACTGTGTGGGCGAGGGCCACGAGCCCGGCCAGCGCCACAATCGCCGCTGCGGTCGCAGCTCCAGCGCACTGCACGGGCCTGCGAACCGAGGGCCAGCCGCCCGATCGCAGAAGAGCGATGAAGCCCGGTGTTGCGATCGCGGCCCCGCCGAGCACGAACAGCCCTCCGGCGAGTGCGCCGCTTTGGACCGTGTACCACGACATCATCGCCACGCCGTGGCTCGGAGCCGGGACAGCAAGGTCGAAGTTGTCCGCGGCCTTGGCGAAAATCGCGTCTGCAACGACAAAGGCGCTCCACGCGTACAGCACGAGGAGGGAGGCCGCCCGCAATCTGTCAGTGGCCGGAACCGAGTCGCCCAGGAGTCCCAGCTCGTGCCCGCGCTCGCGCAAACCGGCCCAGGCGACCGAGACCCGCAAGCGGCGACTTGGCGACCGGCCCTCGAGCGAGTCCTCCATCATGGCCACGAGCTCGTCTCCGTATCTCGCCCGCCACCCGGGCGGGTACCACTTGAGTAGGCCCGAGCAGTCCGGGGTCCGTGCGCTCACGCCAGCCCCGCAATGTGGCCGAGCCGCGAGGTGCCGACATCAACGACGCGCCGCATGTCCCGGACTGCATCGGCGAGCGCGGCCACGCCTGCTGCGGTAATCCGGTAGGGCCGCCGCCGGTCGTCCGAGCCCAAAGGCTCAATCAGGCCGCGCTCTTCGAGACGTGTGATGGCGCCGTAAAGAGCCCCGGGACCGAGGGCGACCCCGGCGAAATCCTCAATGTCCTTCGCTAACGCGTGGCCGTGCTTCGGCCCCCCAGCCAGGCTAGTAAGTATCAACACGGGCGGATCGTTCGGCCGTCGCAGACCGTTCTGAGCTGTCGCCATGTCTCAAAGTTACTACGTGCGGCGTAGCTACGCAACACGTAGTACCGCTACGGCGCCGACAGGCCCGAGCCGCGCGCACGTTTGCTTTCCTTTGTGAGAGCGGTCATGCGGCCTGTGAGAATGAGTCGCCTGCGAGCTCTGGCTTAGACCGGGCCTGCGAGGGCCGCGCCTTAGCCACGGAGCGTGGCTTGGAACTCGCGCTCGACCGCGCCGATGCAACGCGCCCGGAGCTCTGCCACTTCGGCGTCGGTCAAAGTTCGGTCAAGCGCGCAGAACCGCAATCTGTAGGCGAGGCTCCTCGAACCGGCATTCACGCCTGCTCCCCGGTAGACATCGAAGAGGGTCACCGACTCGCACAGCTCGCCCGCAGCGACCGCGAGCGTCGCCTGCACGGCGCTCGCGGTCGCCGACTCGGACACTACAAAGGCAAGATCGACCTCACTTGATGGGAAGCGGCTCACAGGCTTGGCGGCCAGAGGCCGGCGAGGCGCGATCGCAAGCTTGCCGAGGTCGAGCTCGATCCAGCCGACGCGAGTGTGCACGAGGTCGTAGGCCTGGAGGGTCTCGGGGTCAATCTCTCCCACGACACCGAGCACGCTCTGGCCGGTGACGATCTCGGCGCTGCGAGCCGGGTGCAGGCCCGCTCTCACCGCAGGGCGAAGCTCGGTGTCCTCCAGCCTGAGCGCGTCCGCGATCACGCGCCAAGCCATGATCGCTGAGGCCGCGTCGTCGTCAAAGTCAGCCAGGAGCAGACCTATGAGCTCCCACTCGTCGGGCAGCTCGGGGCTCGTTTGCAAGACCGCGCCGTCGGGCGCGGCCGGCATCGCGAAGACGTCTCCGATCTCGAACAACCTCACATAGGGGTGGCGGTGGCCGGCATTGTGGCGCAAGGCGCCGAGCAGCCCCGGCAACAAACCTCCCCTGAGGGCGGACTCCTCAGCCACCATAGGGTTCAGCAGCCTCACCAATGGGCGCACCACGCCCCCGCGCTCTTGGTCGCGCTGCTCGACGATCGACATCGTCCAAGCCTCGTGAGCTCCGAGCCCGGTCATGACACGCTTTAGGCGGCGACGGAGCACCTGCAAATCACTAAGACGCCCGACAAATGGAGATCGTCGCTGGCTGACGGGCAGCTCCTGGTAGCCGATGCGACGCGCGACCTCTTCTGTCACGTCCACCTCGCGGCGCACGTCGGGACGAAACGAGGGCACCTCGACCTCCAGGCCTCCACCTGCGCCAGCACCCATGGCTGTTACAAAGCCCAACGGCTCGAGGAGCTCGGCGATCGCGGCGTCTTCGAGCTCGGTCCCGAGCAGTGCACCGACTCGCTCGGTCCGGACGCGAACTCGTCGCGGCTCATAGGGGACGGGATTGGCATCCAGCAGTCCGGACGCAACAACCGGTGCGCTCACCCCGGCCGCTTTCGATGCCGCGACCACCAGCTCGCAAAAGCGCAGCGCCGCCCGCTCGGCGATGTTGGGGTCCACGCCCCGTTCGAATCTCACCGACGCCTCGGTCCGGAGCCCGACCCAACGTGCCGTCCTCGCGACAGCAAGCGGCACGAAAGAGGCGACCTCGAGCAGCACGCGCGAGGCCTCGGGGCTTATCTCGCTCGATTGGCCGCCCATGACACCGGCGATGCCGACAGGGTGGTCCTCGGCGTCACAGATGAGGCAGTCGGCTCCGGCAAGCGGATCATCGGGCTTGGGCGGCCGGGTACCGAGAACCCGCCTCGCTCCGTCGAGAGTGACGATTTCCTCACCAGGGCGCGCAGGCCGGACCCGCAACCCGTGACCTGCAAGCCGGTCGAGGTCGTAGGGGTGAGTCGGCTGGCCCAACTCGAGCATGACGTAGTTCGACGCGTCAACGATCGAGTCGATCGGCCGCATCCCCGCGAGCGTCAGGCGGCGGGCGATAAGCGCAGGTGACGCCACGCTCGTCACGCCCAAGAGGACCTTGGCGATGAGGCGCTGACACAGCTCGGGCGCGATTAGCTCGACGCTCGCGAAGCTGGACGCCGGCTCGGGGCCGTCGGCGACGACAGGCTCGGGCAGCCGCAAGGGCAATCCCCGGCGAGCGCCGATGTCACGGGCGATGCCGGCGATGCAAAGGCAATCGGGCCGATTGCCCTCGATGGCGAGGTCGAAGACGACGTCAGGCTCAAACCCGGCACCGAGGTGCTCGACCAGGGGCAGGCCGAGCTCGAGGCCCTCGTCTCGCCCGAGCACCAAGATGCCGCCTTGGTCCTCCGACAAGCGCAGTTCCCGACCAGAACAGAGCATCCCGTTGGATGTGACGCCGCGCATCTTGCGCTGCTCGATGCGGAACTCGCCCGGCAACACCGCACCAATCGGCGCGAACGGCACGACATCTCCGACCTCGAAGTTCCAAGCGCCGCAGACGACCTCCACCGGCTCGGGGCCACCGGCATCGACCACGACGCGGCGGATCTTGTCCGCCTTCTCGATGGCGGCGATCTCGAGCACGCGGGCCAGCACGACGTCGCTCAGGCCCTCGCCGACCTTGTCCACCTCCTCGACGACGAGTCCTAGCGCGTCGAGGTCAGCGGCGAGCGCGGCCACCTCAGCTCGGTCAGTGGGTCGTGTCTCGAGCGGTGTCAGTTCCCGCAACCACGACAGTGGAACGCGCACTTCCTCTTCTCCTCAAACCTCGTCTGGTACTGCTCGCAGTGCCTTGTCTTTGTTGCCTGGTCTTCTGCTGGGTATTGCCTCATAGCGGTGTCGTCGCGCTTGAAACCGCCCTTGCAGCCCTATCTTTCCTCGCCCGCGGGCCGCGGAGGACACTATCGAGCCTGGCTCCTGTGCAAAGAGCGGAGATCAGCCGAGCAGGCTCAAAACTGCCCGAGGAACCGCACGTCGTTCTCGATCATCACCCTCAGGTCCGCGATGTTGTGGCGCATGATCGCGATCCGGTCGATCCCGAAGCCGAACGCGAAGCCCGTCCACTCCTCGGGTTCAACTCCGGTCGCCTCGAACACCGCCGGGTGAACCATCCCGCACCCGCCGAGCTCGATCCAACCTACGCCCGAGCAGGTCCGGCAACCCTCTCCGCCACAGATCACACAGGTCATCTCGAACTCAGCTGAGGGCTCGGTGAAGGGGAAGTAGGCCGGACGAAGCCGGCTCCGGGTCCCTTCGCCGAAAATGGCTCGCACGAAGGTGTCGATGGTCCCCTTCAGATCGGCGAAAGTCACCCCCCGGTCGACTACGAGCCCTTCGATCTGGTGGAACACCGGCAGGTGCGTGGAGTCCGGGGTGTCCTTGCGGTAGGTCCGTCCTGGCGCCACCGCGTAGATGGGCAGCACGCCTCGCTGGAGAAGCCGGATCTGGACAGGCGATGTGTGAGGGCGCAGCAGCACGCTCCATGGCTCAGAAAAATCGACATAGAAGGTGTCCAAAGGGCTGCGGGCCGGGTGATCCTCAGGGATGTTCAGAGCCTCGAAGTTTCGCCATCCGGTCTCGACCTCGGGACCTTCGGCGATTTCGTAGCCCATGCCGACAAAGACGTCCTCGAGCGCCTCTCGCACTTGGGTCACGAGGTGCAGGTGACCCGCGAGGCGGCCCGGGAGGACCTCGGTCAGATCCAGGCGGTCTGCCGCGAGTCGTTCGGCTCTAGCTGTTGTGCCGAGCTCAGCCCGCCTCGTGTCGGCAATAGTCTCTAGTCTCGAGCGCAGCTCGTTCATGAGCCTGCCAATCTCGCGGCGCTGATCGGGCGTCATCGAGCCGAGTTGCTGGTACATGGAGCTGAATCGGGACCTCTTGGAGCGAAAAGCCTCGCGCTCGCACTCCTCGAGCGCAGCGAGGTCAGTGACCGCTTCGAGCGCGGCAGTGGCCTCGGCCTCTATCTCGGCGATCTCTTTTAGGGGGTCGGGGGTCACGACGCGGTCCTCGAGCGTCTGGTCCTGTGGTGCCATCGGCACATGCTAGGGCAGCCTCAGCCCGCCGACCTGCGGCGTCGCACGAGGTCAAAGCAAAGAACCGCCACCGTCATCGCCACGTTCAACGACTCCGTGCCGGCCTGCATCGGGATCGTCAGCGAACCGTCCAGGAGGCTCACCACTTCAGCTGGCAATCCGGCCCCTTCGTTACCGAGGACAAGAGCCGTGGGGCCGGCGAGATCGGCGAGAAAGTAGTCGGTCCCGCCGTGCGCGACCGTCGCCCAGCGGCGGTACCCGCACTTGCCGAGCGACTCGAGAGCCTCGGCGGGGGCAGCGCCGACTACGAGCGGCACGCGCATCACTGCACCCGCGCTCGCGCGGACCACCTTCGGGTTGAACGGGTCGACGGTTCCGGCACAGCAGATCACTCCGTTCACCCCGGTAGCGCCCGCGATGCGAAGCACCGCCCCGAGGTTGCCGGGATCACGCACGTCGACACAAACGAGGACGAGCTCCCCGTCACCGGGTGTCTGAATGCCCGCCAGCAACTCGTCGAGCCCGTGGTCGACGGCCTCGACCACGGCACAGACCGACTGCGGGCTCACCGTGTCAGCGACCCGCTCCATGACCCCGGGGCCGAGCTCGAAAATTGGCACCCCACGCGCAGCCGCTCGCTCGACAACTGCCGTCGCAGGAGCCGACGAGGCCCAGCTGTCGGCAACGAACAGCGCCTCGAGCGGTGCGGCCGCGTCCAGGCAAGCCTCGACGAGCTTTATGCCCTCGGCCACGAAGGCGTGCTCGGCGTCACGGACGCTCGAGCGCCGGAGCAGACGCCGCAGACGCTGAACACGCTGGTCACGGGGCCCGAGCCTGCGAACACTAAAGCTCACGTCGATGCTTGTGGGATACTAAGGCTCAAGTAGACGTCGAGGCTTATGAGACGGCCTCGTCGACGCTGTCCTCGTCGCTCGTCTCCGGCCCGGCACCGTCGTCATCACCGAGCGCCGCGAGCGCTACCTGCACGAGGGCCGAAAAAGCCTGCGGGTCGCGTACGGCGAGGTCCGCGAGCATCTTGCGATCCACGTCAACTTCCGCGCGATGCAACCCGGCGATGAATCGGCTGTAGGTCGTCCCGTTGAGTCGTGCCGCGGCGTTGATGCGCTGGATCCAAAGCTTGCGGAAATCGCCCTTGCGGGCTCGGCGGTCGCGGTAGGCGTACTGGAGCGAGTGCATGACCTGCTCGTTTGCCGCCCGGTAAGAGCGCGACTTGTTGCCGTAGAAGCCTTGCGCGCGTTCGAGGACGGTCCTCCGGCGCTTCTTGCCGTGGACTGCGCGCTTCACCCTGGCCATTTACAGGCTCCCTTCATCGTCGATACCAGTGCGATCATTTGGTCTGTCCGAACTCCGGTCGGCTTTGCAGCCCCCGTGCCGTCCTAAACAACGGAGAGGCGCGGCCCCGACGGGAACCCTCTTGAGCTGCTCAGATCCCGAGCAGCCGGCGGACGCTCTTGCGGTCGGCTGAGGACACACCTACCTCGTGGCCGAGACGGCGAGTTCGAACCGACGACTTCTTCTCCAGCATGTGGCCACGGTTCTGCTGCCGGCGCCTGATCTTCCCGGTCCCGGTGATCTTGAAACGGGCCACTGCACCCCGGTCCGTCTTCTGCTTCGGCATTTCCGTACCCCTTCGCCTTCGTATTCGGTTCTCTCGTCATCGCGCACTTCGCTGAGTGCCCTGTACATTGAGCCGGCTTGTGCCGGCTTTTGTGGCCCTGTCCCGGTGACCCAGCTGGGCCCTTGACCGAGAAGGGCGACGATCGGGCCTCCCCGATCGAAACCTTGTCCATCTGTGCTGCGGTGTTGCTACGGGTGGCTCTCCACCTGTTGTAAAGCCTCCGCTTCGGGCGGTGCCGGTGCGCCCAACTCCTCTGTCGTCGGGACTTCCACCGGCGCATTGCCGTTCGTGCTGGCCCGAGTGCGCTCCTCGACGTTGTGCTTGGCCTCGGAGGACTGCCTCGCCCGCTTGTCGGGCGCGAGCACCATGACCATGTTCCGTCCGTCCAGTCGGCCTTCGGTCTCGATCTTGGCCACTCCCTCGATCTGCTCGGCGATCCGGTCCAAGATCCGCTTGCCGAGATCGGGATGGATAACCTCGCGTCCTCGGAACATCACGGTCACCTTGACCTTGTGGCCCTCATCCAAGAACCGCCGCACCTGGCGGGTTTTGGTCTCGAAATCGCCTGGGCCGATCTTTGGCCGGTACTTCATCTCCTTGATGCCGATGTTGCTTGTCTTGCGCCGCGACTCCTTGGCCCGCTGTGCCGCATCGAACTTGAACTTCCCATAGTCCATGATCCGACAGACCGGGGGATTCGCCAGGGGCGCCACCTCCACCAGGTCAAGATCCTGCTGCTGGGCAATGGCGAGCGCCTGTGGTAAAGGCGTGATCCCGAGCTGGCGACCTTCAGCGTCGACAAGCCGGACCTCACGAGCACGGATACGGTCGTTGATCCGTGGCTCATTGGAGCTGGGAACAGTGGTGATTGGGCGTCGTCCTC
>JBEKVJ010000087.1:0-29573 GCA_049514105.1 Acidimicrobiales bacterium | reverse complement strand
CTCTAAGCCACGTGTAGAGAACCCCAGTGATACCCGCGTTCGACTCCATCGCCCAAAGACCCCGCCTGAGATGGGGGCTGACGAGCGGCACGTGGACCGGGTCGAGGAGCGCCTCGTCGGAGACAAGCATCACCGGCGTGGTCGATCCGCCGATAATCGAGACGTCGCCGGGGTGAGCACCTCCGGCTCCCAGAGCTGAAACGTGACTGTCGCCGCCGCCGACATGAACGGGCGTGCCGGCGAGCAGTCCCGTCTCTCGCGCAACCTCTGGAAGCAGCCCGCCGGCACGGCTGCCGGCATCTGCCATCTCTGGAAAGAGATCTCGGTCGAGGCCCACAGCCTTCAACAACTCGTCCGCCCAGCTACGGGCGCGAACGTCGACGAGCTGACTCATCGCCGCGGAGGACGGTTCACTTACGAGCGCACCCGAGAGGCCGAAGACAAGCCAGTCATGAAACTGGAGCACGTGGCGCACTTGGCGCCAAAGCTCCGGTCGCTGATCGACGAACCAGAGCAACTTAGGTAGTCCGAACTTTGAGTTCGGCCAGTGACCGCTCAGTTCGTAGAGGCGCTCGGGTCCAAGCGCCCCGCGAACGACCTCGAGGTAGTCATGGCCTCGGCGGTCGAGGTTCAAGACCCCAGGCGCAAGATCCACGCCCGCGCGGTCAAGAAGTACGAAGGGGATTCTCATGCCCGTGCATGTGATTCCTAAATAAGAAGAAGGATCCGCGTTCGCTCGCTCGACCGTCTCGCGCGTGGCCCGCAAGATGGCGGCCCACCAGGTGGCTGGATCGAATTCCGCAAGATCGCGTGCAGAGTAATCAGCCGTGTACTCAACCGCTGCGCTTGCGATCGCGCAGCGGGCGCTCACCGAATACGCGGAGACTTTCGCGCTCGTTCCACCCCCGTCGATGGTCAGGATGAGCTCAGCTTTGGTGCTCATGTCCGCGCTGTCCTACCCTCCGACGGGGGCGAAGCCCGCTCGGCCTGATCGCGGCTGCCCACTGGTCTTGTACAGCTCGATTACGTGCGCGATCTCTGCCGAAGCGAGGACGACCCCGCCGCCGAGAACCAACGTGTGGTAATACGCGGTTGCGAGGAATTCGAGGAGGGCGGCATTCTTGGCCGCCTTCTGCAACTCAGCGGCAACGGCCACTGCGCCGTGGTTCGCAAGCAACGCGCCGCCGGTGCCACTGTTCATGATGGCCTCGATGTTCGCGGCCAGCTCGTCACTGCCGAATGTCGCGTAAGGCACCAGAGGGATCTCGTCGACGCCGAAGGCTGCGATGTTGTAGTGGATAGCGGGGATTGGCCGGTGCATGATCGCGAGCGCCGTCGCAAATGTCGAGTGCGTGTGGACGACAGCTCCGATGTCCGCCCGGGAACGGTAGAGCGTCGTGTGAAACGGAAGCTCGGAGGATGGCCTGCGCTCACCGTCAACAACCTGCCCGTTGAGATCTGTGATAACCACGTCCTCCGGCCTGATCTCCTGGTAGCGAATCGAGGTCGGCGTTATCGCGATCAGGCCCTCTCCGACCCAGCTGGAGATGTTGCCCGATGTTGTACTGAGCAGGCCCTCTGCCTCAAGACGGACGCCGGTGCGTGCGATCTCCACGCGGGCTTCCTCGTACTGCATGACTCCCCCTCTTACATAGTGCTGTTGCGGCCAAGCCCGTGCGCCTAGGTTTGCATTGAAGATCCCGACGCCGTCAATCGCAGTCCCTCCAGACCATTGTTATAAAGCTCGTCTCTCGGCAACGGAAGCTTGACCACTGACTTTGTGACGGCCGACCGGTAGGCGGCAAAGACAACCTCCACGGCCCGGCGCCCATCTTCGCCGTGAGCCGGATAGCGATCGACATCGCCATCGATCGTCGCCGCAACGTCCTCGAAAAGTTCCGCGGTGAAAAACGTCCGCACAAATGGCATGTACCAGCAGCGCGACATCCCCGAACCGGAGAACAGGCGTACCACCCGCGCCGGGGCCCCGTAGTAACCCATCTGCTCGTCGAAGACAAACGAGATATACCCTTCGGTGCCCATGATGCTGAGTGAAGCGCCACCGTTGCCCCAAGCGACGCCGAGCTGGCCGATTCCCGAACCGAGCCCGAAGCGGCAGTATCCCGCGACGTCAACGCCACCGCTGTCGTAGCGCACCTCGGCGCTGACGTCGTCGACCGGGCGACCATGGTAGGCCTCCGTCAAGTAGATCGCGTGCACAGCGACGTCCATCAAGGCACCGCCACCGGCCTGGCTGACGACCCGTCGCCAACCAGGCGAATAGGCCTCCGTGCCCTCCCACGGCCGAGCGCCGAAGCCCACAATGTCGGTCGCGAGCACCTCTCCGATCTCACCTTCAGCGATAAGTTTGCGGGCGAGCCTGGTCTCTGGGAAGTAAAGGTAGTTGTGGTAGACGAGCAGGCGAACCCCGGCACGTGCACAGCAGTCGATCATCTCGTCTGCTGCGGCCAGAGTCGTACCGAGTGGCTTTTCACACATGACGTGTTTGCCAGCCGCCGCCGCCAGCGCCACCAGCTCCATTCGCACGTTAGGCGGCGTCGCGATCGAGACGGCATCGATGTCGCTGCGCTCGATCAGTGCTCGAGGATCACCCAAGCAGTCGTGCTCGCCGAGTCCGAACATGGACCCCACCAGTCGCGCGCGTTCGCGGGCGACGTCGGCGACCGCCACCACGTCCACGCCTTTCGCCCCGCGCAAGGCTGGCGCATGCTCGCGCTCGACGATCCAACCGCAGCCCACGAGCCCGAGTCTCACGCTCTGACCGCCTGATTCGGAGCAAGAAGCAGTGCAAACTGCTCGGCGTTGTCCTGTGCCTGTTCAAGAAAAGTCGGACGGCGCAGGGTTTCGATCTCAATAGTCGCCCACCGCCGGTAACCGTGCTGGGCGAGTGTTTGGAGCGCAGATTTGAGGTCGAGCGACCCAGCGCCAATGTCGGTGTACGCAGGCTTCAGGGCCGCGACTCCCTCGAGCGAATTCCCGTCCAGGCGTTCGAGGGCCTCGCGCGCACCAACCTCCAGGTCCTTCACGTGCAGGTATCGGACGTACGGAGCCAGGCGGTCGATGGCAGCGGGAACGTCGTCCTCGAAAAGTGCCAAATGCGCGAGATCGAGACAGATGCCGGCCTCGGGACGGTCGACCTCCTCGAGAAAGCGGAGCTGTGCCGCGGCCGTCGTGACATGTGTGCCCGCGTGATTGTGCACGGCCACCTCGACTCCAACCTCACCGGCGCGTCGGCAAACCTTGCGCACCTGCGCCGCCAGCTCCTCGAATGTCGCGCTCTTTCTACTTGCCGGCACGAGGAATACCACCTCTGCTCCAAGGACAGCCGCCATCTCACATCGCGCGCTCACAAGCGCCGTCGATGGCGCGTCCGAGGCCACGCCAACAAACACGCAAGCAACGCTGAGCCCAGCCGAGTGGAAGGATTCGACGAGACGGCGGCGAAATGCGCGGTCGCCCATTGCCGATAGCTGGGCAGGGTGAAGCTCTAGCGCCCTGTAGCCGGCTCTGGCGAGCTCCGGCGCAAGGTCGGCAACCTCGGCAGCACCGCAGAGCTGAGTACCGATGCAAAGCGGCGCCAGCCAGGGGCTCTCGGTCAATGTCGAAAACCTTTCCTTTGGTGGCGCACAATTGTGCGTTGCCTGTACCATTGAATATACAGACCAAATTGCGAGTGACACAAGGGTCTCGTCCCGATTCGTGTGTGTAACGCCCGTCCTTAACCAGTCAGAAACAGGAGTCTGAGTCAACAAATTGAGGACGCAGACTCGTGCGGCTGAGTCATAGTGGCCACCTGAAGCACAGAGACGCCGTGCAGTTTCGCCTCCGGTCGAACACAGAAAGGCGGTGGGCGAACGAATTACCCGGTTGTCTCGTGTGACCCTTGTCGAGAATGGAGGAGATCCAGAAGTGGAGAACGTGCTCTTGTACGTGACCGAGGTTGCGCCATACGAGCGCGAAGGTCCCGCGGGTGTCCCACGCCTTGGCGGTGTCCACCGCGTTCTCGACCAGTCAGCGACTGCACTAGCTCAGATGGCCGATCTCGCAGGTCTCAACTTCTTGCACAGCAAGGACGTGCGCAGCCTGCCTCCTGATGTATTCGATGCCTGCCGCGTGCTCGCGCTGTTCACGATCGGCGAGACACCTTGGAGTCAAGGGCAACGTCGTCAACTTCTAGAACGAGTGCGTGCCGGCAGGACCCACATACTCGCGATCCACTCAACGACAGACTCGTGTCATCACTGGGAGGAATTCGGCCAGCTCGTCGGAGCTCGCTTCGACGGCCACCCGTGGACCCAAGTGCTCACGATTGAGGTAGCAGACCCGGACCACCCTGCGACGTGCCGCCTGCCCACTCCTTGGCTACTTGAAGACGAGATCTACCTGTTCCGAGCGCTGCGACCCGATGCCCGCGTGCTCCTGCGCCTGCGACCGGAGGGCCTCGACATGAACCGACCCGGAGCTCGGACACCTGAGATCGGTTTCCCGCTTGCATGGACGCTGTCGGAAGGCGCTGGGCGCGTCTTTTATACCTCGCTCGGCCACTTCCCCAGCGCGTATGAGAACGTTGTTTACCTGGACCACCTCTACGGCGGACTCACCTGGGTTCTGGGCAAGACATGACAGATTGCTGAGCGGGGCGAACACTCGGGGTGCGAAGCGGGTATCGGCGGCCTTGTCACGGTGGCTACTTCGAGGTCCAGCCGCAGTCGACGAGCACGTCGGAACCTGTGATGTACGAAGCGCCATCGCTTGCGACGAAACGGACGACACTGGCAATCTCCTCCGGAGCCGCCCAGCGCCGAAAAGCCTGCTCAGCTTCGCGCTCGCCCTTGATCTCCTCGAAACCTCGACCAGTACGTGCTGACTCGAGCCGGCAATCCTCCCGCAGCATCTCGGTGTCGACAGAACCCGGGCTGACCGAGACGACCCGAATGCCGAACGGCGCCACCTCCCAGGCGAGTGCCCGCGTCAGGGCAAGGATGCCTGCCTTTGTGGCGCCATAGAGCGTGTGGTCGATCTGGCCGACGTGGGCTGATACCGAGCCCGCGTTCACGATCACACCAGAGCGCCTCGTCTTCATCACCGGCAGCGCGTACTTGCAAACAAGAAAGATCCCACCCAGGTTCACATCGACGGCGCGTCGATAGTCCTTCCAAGTGAGCGTGTCGAGTGGCCCGACCACGACGACTCCGGCGATGTTCGCAACCACATCTATGCGGCCCTGTTTGGCCGCGCATTCGTTCACCGCGGCACTGACCTGCTGCTCATCGGCCACATCGCAGGCCCGAAGCTCGAAGCTGCCCCCGATGGTTGGTTCTTGCTCGGCGAGCAGGTCAAGTCCGAGAACGCTGTGACCGTCGGCGGCAAAGGACGCTGCGACGGCATGGCCGATCCCGCGAGCGGCTCCGGTCACGAGTACCACCTTCGGTTCCGGCGTCTGCTTAGCCACTATCTAGCTCCTTCGGTGTCCCTTTGAGTTTGAGGCCCTCCCTTGAACAGGGAGCGGGCCGGAGGCGAGATCGTATGTTATCGTTCACTGAGTGCACTATTGTGCAGGAACAACGTCCTCGGAGTGGGCGATCGTTGAATGTCGACATGACCGCTTTCGCGTACGCCGGGAAAACCGATGACTCTGTCGGTGAACTGACATGACCCGGCTCATGTTCGAAGCAGAGCGTTGCGACCTCGAGCGCGTGCCCGTGTGCCGCTTGGACAGCTCCGACACCGATCTCATGGCTGCGCAACGCCGTCGGGTCCGCGGTCGCTGCTTTTTGCCCCTGGTCGGTGGTCGTCTATGACTGACCCCACAGGAGTCGGGTTGATCGGCCTCGGGATAATCAGTGCCGCCCACATCGAGGGCTACGAGAGCTCGCAGACGGCGGAACTTGCCGCCGTCTGCGATGTCAATCTCGAGCTTTTAAAGACACGGGCGGAGGAATTAGGTGCGACCGCGTTCTCGCGCTACGCGGAATTGCTCGCAGAACCGCGCGTGAGCATCGTCGATGTCTGTCTTCCCCACAATCTGCACTATCCGGTCGTCCGCGCCGCTCTCGAAGCTGGCAAGCACGTGCTAGTTGAGAAACCACTGGCACTGACATCCAAGGAATGCCTCGAGCTGATCGAGCTGGCCGATTCCACAGGCGTCAGGCTGTCAGTGGCCGAGAACACCCGCTTCGTCGATGCGTATCTTGCGGCCGAGAGATTGATATCAGCCGGTGAGCTCGGCGAGACAAGGCTGGTTCGTACGTTCATTTCCGGGAGCGAAGTCCAACGCCTACGCAACACTGAGCTTTGGAAGGGTCGGGCGGACGGCTCGGGCGGGGGAGCCATCATCGACGCAGGCCCTCACTCGTTCTACCTCTTGAAGTGGCTGCTCGGTGAATTCGCCTCTGTTCGTGGCTTCCACGACCAAATCGTGCGAGAGGCCCAGGTCGAAGACAACGCCGTCGTGGCGGGCACACTCGTGTCGGGCGCTCTATTCAGATGCGAGTTCACCTTCACGGCCGAGATCCCCTGGAGCGAGCGGCTCGAGGTGTACGGGAGCAAAGGATCTCTCATCATCGACCAGCTCCTCGATCCGCCAGCGGTGCTGTTCCGAGGCGGAAAGGATTACCTTGGCGAGCCGATTCCCGGAGTTGCTCACGATCCTCGAGGATGGAAGCGCGCTTCGATTGCAGCTGGGGCACGCGATTTTGCGGAAGCTGTGACCACCGGCCGAGTCCCGACAGTAGATCCTCGCGACGGCCTCTACGGCGTGCTCATCGCGGAGCGCGCGTACGAATCTGCCGCCGCGGGGGGCGTTCTGAAATCTGCCTGATGTCGCGATCGGACACGGTTGAACCACGTCATCACCTCACCTCCGGGTCATGCCCAGTGATCATCGTCACTCCGTTCAGCGCGCCAGCCTTCGGCCTTTGTCACGCCGGAACTCTTCTGGTCCGATTCGCTACGACCGGAAAGGAGTAGGTCATGATGAATCTCGTAATGACGGCCCCGGTCCCCGCCTCGGCTGATCTCGAGGTCATCGGCAAAGCTGCGCGGCTCCACTACGAGTACGGGCTCACGCATCAAGAAGTCGCCGACGTGCTTCACGTGTCGCGGGTCAAGGTGACTCGCCTTTTGAAGCAGGCCCGTGACCTCGGAATCGTCCAGATCCGCGTACTTCCTGATGTCTCGCCTTATGCGGGGCTCGAGATGGAACTCGCCAACCGCTTCAACCTCGACGAAGCGATCGTCGTACCGACGATGGCGGACGACCTCGACCAGCGCAGAGCTCTCGCCGTCGCCGCGGCGCGTTACTTACAGCGCGTCCTGCACCATGGCATGACCGTGGCCATCGGGCTCAGTCGGACGGTTGCCTTGATCCCCCAGTACGTGGTCGACCCGCGCCCTGCCAACGCGACCTTTGTGTCACTTGTCGGCGGCATGCGCCGCTACGCCATTGCAGCTAATCCGTATGAGGGCGCCGAGCGCCTCGCACAGCTCTTCGGAGGTACGGCCGAACACCTCCTCGCGCCCGCGATCGCTGGCTCACCGGCCATTGCCGAGGCCTTCTTCGCCGACCCGGGCACCGTGCGGACCCTTGAGCGCGCCGCCTCAGCCGACCTGGCGCTACTCGGGATCGCTGCTACAGACGACCACACGACTCTCGTGGACGAAGACGAGCTCACATCCGACGAGATCTCCTCGCTTATCGAAAGTGGCGCCGTCGGCGACACCGCCGCACGCTTTTTCGACGCCAACGGCGCGAGCGTCACGCACGAGATCGACAGTCGCATCATCGGGCTGACCCTTACTCAGATTCGACAGATTCCTCTGCGAATAGTCGTTGCAGGTGGCATCAGCAAGACTGAAGCATTAAGAGGTGCCCTGCGGGGAGGGCTAGCGGCTGTCGTCGTCCTCGACGCGCAGACAGCACAACAGGTTCTTGGCGAGCCTTTCAAAAAGGGCCGTCGACAGATGCAGCGTGCCGGCGAGACACAGGACCCAAAGCCGAAAGGCGCTCAGTCCAAGAAGACTAAGGGGTCCTGAGCGGCGGCTTCGCTCGACGATAAGGACGCTGACACAGCGGTCCGAAGGCGCTGCTTGCTCACGCGATCGCACACGTCGAAGGCGCCGCTGCCAGGGATCGTTCCCCGGTGGCGGCGCCCCCAACGTAGTGCTGGTCGCGACTCAGCGCGACCTAGCTCTCCTGACTATTGCGTTTCGACCGCGCTCGACCCGAGTTGCTCTGTGACAAGAGAGCTAAGAGTCGAGAGCGCCGAACTAATTGAAGTGCTCGGATTGATCGCGAAGTTACCTGTGACCGTATTCAGCGCCCGCGCATAGACCGGGAAGTTGACATTGTTCGGAAGCGGTATTCCGTCCACCGCGAACTGTCCGAACTGCTCCTGGTAAAGCGAGGACTTGACGAAGGCAGGATCGGTGTCGAGCGAGGAGTCCGGTGGGATGAATCCTGCCCAGATCGCTGTGTCGAGCTGGTTCGTCGTGCCCTCGGCGAGCGTGATGAACTTCCACGCGGCTGCTTTGTTCTGGCAAGACTTGGAGACGGAATAGGCCCAGCCTCCGAGCGTCGTTGTGATTCCGGGAGCCTGTCCGTTCTCGGTTGGGATGGGCGCGACGCCGACGTCCTTCGAAGCCTGGGGCCATGGCGCACCCCCGACCGGGGCTGGCAAGAACGAGCCGGTGTACCAGTTGGATCCAATCGCGATCGCCAACTGGCCCTTGGAGAACAGCAGCGGCGGGTTGCCCACCGAGTCCGAAGGGAACAGCTGAGAGGTCGGGGCACCGAGGCCTTCTGAGTCCAGAGTCTTGTAGAACTGCAATGTCGCACGCAGGCCGGGGCTGTTCACAACCCACTTCCCCGTCTTGGTGTCGAACATGGTCGGGTTCGTCGACCCGTCAATGAGGTTTCCGATTCCTTGCAGCACGTTCGTCGCCCCCGCGCCAACCCCGGCTCCGAGCCACAGGGCGTAAACCTTCGGGTTGGCCTTCTTGACCGCCTTGGCAACGTTCAAGATGTCCTGCCAGTTCTTCGGATCCCAAGGCATCTTTACTCCGGCCTTCTCGAGCATCACCTTGTTGTAGACAATGCCCGAGTCGTTGTTGCCCGCGTTGACAGCATCAACCTCATTGTCGATGGTGCTCATCTCCTGGACGCTCTTGGGCATCCCTTTCCAGAACGATGGCGCCATGGATCCGCTCACATAACTGTTGAGTGGCTGGAGATACCCAGATCCAGCGAACTCGCCGACGTAGGTCGTCGGAAGCTGGATCACACAAGGCGTCTCCGACGGGCTTCTGAACAGGACGGCTGCCTTGTTCATCTCATCGATGTCAGTGCCGCCAGTACCGAGCTCGACGAGCTTCACAGATGGATCGAGCTTCGCCCACTGCTTGGCGATGGAGCCCCACCACTTGTAGGCCTGGGCGTCGCTGTCGAACACATAGTTGTAGGAGTACAGAACCGAGATCGAGCTTGCGCTCGAGTGCGGGCCCTGGGCGGGAGCACTCGCGTACGCGGCGGCGGTCACCCCGGTTGTAGCCAGAGCAACCCCCAAAACGGCCGCCACCCCGGCTTTGACCCTCTTCATCTTCATTGCATCCCCCCATTTCTCACCTAGTGTCGATTGGTTCTGTCTTGCTTGCTTTCATCTGGTCGAGTACGGACACTTCAGTACGAACACAACGCTTCGCCAAGTAATGGGTACCTCAAGGGGTTCTCAGTCCAGACAATCACCGCTCTCTGAGTCGAAGAGCTTCATCTGGGAGGTGTCGAACTCCACCGCAACGGCATCCCCCGGCGCGAGCCCCGAACGGGCGGCTGTCTTGCAAACAAAGAGCTGTTCGCCTGCTCGCGCCACGACGTTGGTCTCCGGGCCGAGCGGCTCAACCATCTCGACTACGCACTGCACGCTCGGAAGCCGACCTCCACCCTCTGGGGCAAGGCGTATCTCTTCGGGACGGAAGCCCACGGTCACGGCCGAACGGTCGATGCTCTCGAGCACCTTCCCGGCCGAGCCATTCACTGAAGACGAGCAGTCGAGGAACCTCACTCGGGGGATTCCGCCGTCGCGCAGCACCGAGCCGGCGAAAAGGTTGATCTTCGGAGTGCCGATGAAAGAGGCAACAAATGTGTTCGCGGGGTGGTCGTAGATCCGCTCCGGGGTGTCCATCTGCTGGAGCCGACCAAGGTTCATAAGGGCGATGCGATCGGCCATTGTCATGGCCTCGACCTGATCGTGGGTGACGTACACGGTGGTGACAGGGAACTGGGCGTGGATACGCTTGATCTCGAGTCGCATCTGGACCCGAAGCGCCGCGTCGAGGTTTGAAAGGGGCTCGTCGAGGAGGAATGCTTGGGGACGGCGCAGAAGTGCGCGGCCCAACGCCACTCGCTGGCGCTCGCCTCCTGAGAGCTCGGCGGGCTTGCGATCCAGCAAAGAGTCGATCCCGAGCATGCCGGCGATCGTCTCGATCTCGCGTGAGATCGTGGCTTTCGGCTCGTGGCGTGCCTTCATGCCGAAAGCCAGATTCTTCGCGACCGTCATGTGCGGGAAAAGGGCGTAGCTCTGAAAGACCATGGCAAGGTTGCGGTCCTTCGGCAACACGCTGTTCATCGGTTTCCCGCCGATTCGGATGACGCCCTCGCTCGGGGTCTCAAAGCCCGCGATCATCCGCAGCGTCGTCGTCTTGCCACAACCGGATGGTCCGACCATGACGACGAACTCGCCGTCTTCAACCTCAAGGTCGAGGTCGCGAACCGCCGCGGACGACTTACCTTTGAAGAGCTTGCCGACACCTTCAAGAACAATCTTTGCCACTAAGTCTCCCTACGTGCCCAACCGACACCTGGCGAATGATCGACGCGTCATCGTTCTAACCCTTCACCCCGCCGGCAAAGGCAAATCCCCCGTGCAACCAGCGAGTGCTGATCAGGTAGAGCACGATCACAGGTATCGAGAAGAGGATCGCGTAGGCGGCAAGCGGCCCGAACTCGACGCGTCCATTTGCGCTCATAAATTCATATATCCCAAGAGCACCCGGAGTGTTCTGAGGATTCGCATCGATAACAAGAGGCAGCAGAAAGGCCCCCCACGAGTTGATGAACGTGAGGATCGCCGCGACGCAGATCCCGGGGAGGGCGAGTGGGATGACGACCTTCCAGAGAATCCGGATGTTGCCCGAACCCTCGATCGCAGCGGCCTCTTCGAATTCCCTTGGCACCTGGTCTATGAAGTTCTTCAGCAGCCAGATCGCAAACGGCACCGAGGTCGCTGCGAGCGCCACGGAGGTGTAAAAAGGCGAGTTGTCCCAGCCGAGATGCACGTACATGACATAGATCGGGATCAGGAGCAAGGTGATGGGGAGGCCGGTGAGAAAGATGATCCCGATTAGCAGGAGCCCTTTGAGCGGGACCCTGCGTCGCGAGAGCGCATAAGCGGCGAGGATCGACACGAAAGTGGCGATGATCGTCGACACCACTGCCAGGTAGAGGCTGTTCTTGATCGCGCCGCCGGCGCCAGCTGCCACGGCGGAATGGAAGTTGGACAGAGTCAAACTCGGCCAGCTCATAGCCTGGGAGGCGTTCTGGTTGAACGCCGCGTCGAGCAGCCACAACAACGGCAGAATGAAGGCGACCCCGACGAGAGCAAGAACGGCGTCGAGGAAAAGGCGTTGTCGTCTTGTCCGGCGCCGCAACGGCTCGCTGGCTTGCTCCGATGCCTTGTGCTTACGGTCTTGTTCGGTCAGCTGGCTGAGCTCGATGGTCGTCATTGGGCGCGCGCTTTCAAGCTGGCTGTCAGTGGCCGTGGCATCGCGCAAATCATTGCTCACTGCCCCCTTCGAAGTTCTGGCCGTAGCTGGCGGATGTAGACGACTGACAACAACGCGCCGATAAGGACAAGTGCGAGGGCGATCGCGGCTCCGTAGCCCAGCGCGTTGAACTGGAAAGCCTGGATGTACATGTACACGGGCAGAATCGAGGTCTCCGTTCCCGGTCCTCCCTGGGTCATCGCCCAAATCAAGGTGAAGTCGCTGATCGTCCCGATCGTGATCAAGAGCATGTTCACCATGATCGTGGGGCGCATGATCGGCAGCGTCACCCGGAACAAGCGCCGCCAATAAGACGCTCCCTCGAGCTGCGCCGCCTCCTCCACTTCTTCTGAGACCCCGCGCAGTCCTGCACTCAGAATGAGCATGGAGAACGCCGTCCCCCGCCAGGTGTTTGCTACGCAGACTATGAGAAGCGGCACCGTGGACAACAGGTCAGAACCCGGGTGGCCGACAAGGGTGCTGAGGGTGCCACCCGCCTGGCTGAAGGCGTACCAGATGAAAGCGACGGCGATCTCGGGCAAAACCCAGGCCAGGATGACGATCGCCCCGACACTGGCCCGGACGTAGATATGCGCACGCTGGCCGAGCAGCGCAAGGGCCATTCCGAGCACCGTCTGGGCGATGATCCCTGACCCGATCACGAATATCAGGGTTAGCTTCACCGAGTACCAAAAGACCGGGTCGTGAATCATGCGGGAAAAATTCGCCCACCCAGTGAAGCTGAACGTCTGCGCGTTAGGTCCGAGCAGTTGCATGTTCGTAAAGCCGATGTAGATCGCGTACGCGGTCGGCACCAGAAAGAGTCCTATCAGCAAGGCCGACGCAGGCAGGATCCAGCCAAGAGTGCTAGGCCTGAACCTCTCGCGATCGTTCGCCTTCACCCGCCGTCGTCGGCTCTGGCTGTTCGAGCCTTCAGGCAGGGCCTCGGTCTGCAGCGTCATCGTCTTATCGCCGTCGCATCCGAACAACTCGACTTAAGGCGAGCGACATTCAAATTCACCTCGAACTTTGTCATCTGGCTGGCGGGCTACAAGGCACTCGAGAACTGCGGTAGGAACCTGGCATTCGCGGAGAGCATGTCCTCGGTAAGGGCCTCTATCTGCGAGGGCTCGAGGACTGCGTCGAGAAGGGGATCAGCTGTCATGGCCTGGCGCAGGATCGCCCGGTCGCCCGTCAAGGCCGCCTGTGCTGTCAACTCTTGAACCTGTGCGTGACGGTTCAGAACGGCCGCCAAACCCGCCGGAATGGCCCCGATACCGATCCCGTGCACGCCCTCTGCGTTGATCACAGCTGGCACCTCAACGACTGCAGAGCTGGGCAGGTTCGAGATGAACCCCTCGTTGAGGACGTTGACGATGAAGATCTCCCCGCGGTCGTCGATTATCGACTCCATCACCTCGGCCACAACGATTCCGGTGTCCTCGGGGCCGTGGGGCAGGTCGGCGAGTCGGTGACCACGACCGTCGTTGCGCCAAGAGGTGGCGACCTGTTCCCAGGAACGGACACGGGCGATCTGCGCGTCCATGTCGTAGATGCGTCTGCCGTAGCGCATCGCCAGACCTTGGGCGCGTCCTGCGTAGGGCTCCTCGAGCCGTTGCAGCTGTGGGAAGAACTCGACCCAGTGGGCCCAGCAGTAAGGCACCACGCCGAAGGTGTCAATCGCCCAGCGCACGACCTCGTCACGGGTGCGTTCGCGCACAAGCGGAATTGCGTCCCGTCCGTCGCGCAGCCTGAGCGACATGATGGCCGTGCAGTGGTTGATCCCACCCGCCGCGAGTGGAAGAACCAGGTCCTGCTCGGCGACTCCGACAAGGTCGGCGAGCCACGCTCGCTGATAGGGCCAGGGCGAGCAGGAGCACAGGGACAGGGAACGGACCTTTGAGACCTTGGCCATGGCCATCGCGTTCGCGCTGGCTGGGTTCGTGTAATTGAGAACGACAGCGTCGGGAGCGAGCTCACTCAGGTCCCGGGCGACAGAGGCGACCACGGGAGTGTTGCGAAGAGACCGGAAAATGCCGCCGGGTCCGATCGAGTCCGCGATATGCATGAACACGCCGTGGCGCGCGGGAATCTCGATGTCGGTCTCCCAGGCACCCATACCGCCGACCGAGATCGCGACGATGACGAAGTCGACGCCCTGCAGCGCTTCACGCTGGTCAGTGGTCGAGCTCACGGTGAGCTTTCGGTCCTCGGCGACCGCCAGCTCAGTGGCGAGATCCTCCATGATCCGGACCCTGGGCTATCGCGGTGGGTCACAACTCGAAGGTCCGGGTGTGGTAAGCGAGCCGAACAGTCACCACTTTCGCTGAGCGCGTGAAAGCCAGCCGACCTCGCTGCGCACGCGCGCTCGATCGTTGCTCCGAAGTCGATCTCGTCAGGCCTTTTCACGCCTATCCCCTCCCCCCAAAGGTTCCAGCGCTACCGCTGCCGCCACACAACCTGAGACAACCAGGCTCTCGCCTAGCTTGCCTCGGGCGACGGCACATTTGTACATCAACTGAACAAGTCGCCAGAGCATACTCTCTCGCCCGTCGGCGAATCAAGAAAACGTACGGTACGCCGCACGGAGCTGTCGCCGCTTGACCGCAGCCCTGCTCTCGGAGAAAGACGCTAAGGCGCGCATCGACCAGCAGATACCTCGAAACCCGCCGTCGCCAGCTTCGAAGCCGCCTTTTCGTGGTTCAGCCCATGTCCTTCGTGCCACGACCGCCAGTGCTTCGGGACCTCGACCCTCGTCTCGCTGAGGCGCTCGAGTCGTGTCGTGGACAGACCTACGAGCGATCGACCCGAACCGGCGCGACATCGCCCGCGGGCACGTAGCCTCTGCGAGAGATAGGAGGTGGGCGATGCGCTGCGCGGCATGCGGAGGGGACAATCCGGAAGGCAAGAGGTTCTGCAAGCACTGCGGCGGAGCCTTCGGTTCACTCTGTGGGGGCTGCGGCGCGCCCCTCGAGCCCGACGACCAGTTCTGCGGTGACTGCGGGGCGCCGATCTCGGTCCAGGGTGTCCCACCGCCCAACGACGGGTTCTCGGCCGAGTTCGCCCATCGGGCCCCGGGCGTCGCTCCGGTCAGTGAGCGCCGCCTCTGCTCTGTGCTGTTCGTCGACCTTGTCGGTTTCACGCCTCTCGCGGAGAGACGGGACCCAGAGGAGATAAGAGAGCTTCTCTCGCTCTACTTCGATAGAGCCCAGGCCATTGTCGGCCACTACGGCGGGACGGTGGAGAAGTTCATTGGAGACGCCGTCATGGCGGTCTGGGGGGCGCCGGTCGCGAACGAGGACGACGCCGAGCGAGCCGTGCGGGCCGCGCTCGAGATCGTGGCCTCGGTCGCAGCGCTCGGCACCGAGTCGGGCATCGACCTGGCGGCGCGCGCGGGCGTGGTCACCGGCGAAGTGGCGATAACGATCGGCAAGGTGTCGGAGGGCATGGTGCTCGGCGACACCGTCAATTCCGCCTCGCGGGTGCAAAGCGTTGCCCCGCCAGGCGCGGTGCTCGTCGATGAGTCGACCTGGCGGGCCGCTTCTGGCGCAGTCGCGTTCAGCGAGGTGGGCGACCTGCAGCTGAAAGGTAAGCAAGACCTGATCCACGCCTGGCGAGCCGTCCGCGTGGTGGCTCAGCGAAAGGGCGTTGGCCGTTCTGAGCGCTTGGAACCGCCCTTTGTAGGCCGTGACGAGGAGTTGCGACTGATCAAGGACCTGTTCCACTCCACCGCCCGCGAACAACGGGCTCGGCTCGTGTCGGTGACCGGCATCCCGGGCATCGGAAAGAGCAGGCTCGGATGGGAGTTCCTCAAGTACGTCGACGGCCTCGCCGAGACCGTCTATTGGCACGAGGGTCGCTCTCCTGCCTACGGCGAGGGGATCACGTTCTGGGCTCTCGGGGAAATGGTGAGGATGCGGGCCGGCATCACCGAGTCCGAGGACGCCGTGTCCTCGCGCTCAAAGCTGTCGGCCACCGTCGTCGAGTTCGTGACCGATCCCGAAGAACGCAGGTGGGTCGAGCCACGCCTGGCTCATCTGCTTGGCCTCGCTGAGGCTCCTCCGGGCGATCGCCAGGAGCTCTTCTCGGCGTGGCGGACCTTCTTCGAGCGGATAGCTGCCTTCGCCCCCACGGTGATGGTCTTCGAGGACTTGCAATGGGCCGACCCCGGACTTGTCGATTTCATCGAGTCGATCCTCGAGTGGTCACGCAACCATGCCCTCATGATCGTGACCCTCGCCCGGCCGGAGTTGATGGATCGCCGGCCCTCGTGGGGAGCCGGCCAACGCAACTTCATCTCGCTGCACCTCGAATCCCTCTCCGAGGAGGCGATGCGCCAGCTGCTCTCCGGTTTCGTCCACGGATTGCCACAAGACGTGGCCGCCAGCATCCTGGAGCGCTCAGACGGAGTTCCTCTTTATGCCGTAGAGACCGTGCGGATGCTCGTCGGTCGGGGTCTGCTCGCCCAGCGCGACGGGGTCTATGACGTCGCGGGCGAGCTCGGGTCGCTCGCCATCCCCGAGACCTTGCAGGCACTTACCGCCTCGCGCCTTGATGCACTGCCGGGCGAGCAGCGCTCGCTGCTCCAAGACGCGGCCGTCTTAGGCAACACGTTTTCCGCCGAAGTGCTCATCGTCCTGCACGGTGGCGAGCGCAGCACACTCGAGGCTCACCTTCGCGACCTCGTCCGCAAAGAGTTCCTCTCGCTCGACGCGGACCCTCGCTCGCCGGAGAGGGGCCAGTACGGCTTTGTCCAGGGACTAATCGCCGAAGTTGCTAGCTCGACACTGTCACGCCGGGACCGAAGTGCCAAACATCTCGTCGTGGCCCGGCATCTCGAGTCCCTTGAGGACGACGAGCTCACAGGCCTCGTGGCCGCGCATTTCGTCGAGGCCTACCGCTCTGCTCCCGATGGCCCCGAGGCCGAACTCATCGCCGTCGGTGCCCGGGACTGGCTCTCACGCGCCGGCCAGCGTGCGCTCTCGCTGGGGTCTCCCGAACAGGCGCTCAGCTTCTTCGACCAGGCACTCGAGGTGACGCCAGAGGGTGCCGAGCGGGCGGTGCTGGCCGAGCTCGCCGGAGACGCCGCAGGGCGCGCGAGCGCATACGAGAGGGCTCTCTCGTTGCTCGAGGAGGCAGTCAGCTACTACGAGGCGGCCGGTGATATGTCGGCTCTAGGTAGCGCCAGCGCGAAACTCATTCCCGTCCTCGGGGTGGGCCTTAAGCACCTCTCCGACGCAATCGAGCGCGGCGAGCACTATTTCCGGGTCGTTGGGGACGCTGCCGACCGGGTGAGGGCTGAGCTCGCCAGTGAGCTGGCCGCCGTGCACATGGCGACGGGATCGCCGCAGCGCTCTTTGGAATGGGCCGAGACAGCCCTCGTCCTCGCCGAACAGCTAGACGACAACGGGCTCCTCGCTGGCGCGATCGGGGCCAAGGCCGGTGCCCTTTACAATCTGGGTCGGCACCGCGAAGCCGTGATCCTTGCGAGGGGTCAGGTACAGCTCGCCGCGGCGGCCGGAGGGCTCAGAGAGCAGGCGAACGGTCTGTTGTATCTCAGCGTCTTCCAGGTCGAGGAGGATCCCCGTAAAGCTTTATCAGCAGGGCTCGAATCGGCGGAGCTGGCAAGGCGCGCCGGCCAACGAGGACTCGAGGTCATGAACCTGCTCAATGCGGCCGAGATGTCGGTTCTCCTCGGCGAGTGGAACGACACACGAGCCGCCATCGTCGAGCTCAGGCCCAGGGAACTTCAGCCGGAGCAAGTTGCGTTCCTGGAGTGTGTCGAGGCGATGCTCCTCGCCTTCACGGGCGCTGCGACCGGCGCCTCCGCACTTCTCGAACCCCATGCGAGCCAGATGGCCGTCGCTGAGTCGATCGTCGCTCGTGCTACCTATTTGAGGGCTCGTTCAGTGGTGAGCCTCGCGGCCGGTGAGATCGAGACGGCCCATCGCGAAGCAGCCCAGGCGATCTCCACCGACCCCCTGGGCATCAACAGTCCTCATGCTCTGGCGATCCGGGCGCGCGCCGCGCTCTGGCTGCGCGACGCCGACAGGGCGCGTGAGGCCCAGGCCGCGATGGCCAGCTTCCGAGGCAGGTGGATGGCGGCTGCGCGCCTGACGACCGAGGCCGGACTGGCCGCGCTGGACGGTCGGACCACCGAGGCGACCGCGGCTTATCGAGCGGCGATCGAGGCATGGCGGGCGCTGGATTGCACCCTTGACCTTGCCCTGTGCGAGCTCGATCTCGCGCTGCTGCTTGGACCAGACACCCCGGCTGGCTCCGCGGCAAAAGAGGCAAGGGACATCTTCACCGAGCTCGGGGCAAGGCCGTTCCTCGATCGGCTCAACGACGCGGTCGGGGCCGAGCAGTAGCTGCGGCAGCTGGCAGGCAGCCACAAAGCGCCGGACCACCGAAGAAGCGCGCCCTACAATCGCGCCACCATCAGTGACGGGGGGTCAGGTCAGTATGTACAAATCGGTTCTTGTGGCAACGGACGGTTCCGCGACCGCCTCCGAGGCCGTACGCGTGGCAACCGAGCTTGCAGCGATATTCGGGGCGACCCTCCATATCGCGAGCGTCTACAACACCGCCGACCCGAGCACTTTGGGATGGTCGGGCGTGACGATTTCCTACCCCGAAGGAGCCGACCCCGAAAGCGCCGCCAAGGCTCACACGAATGAGATGGCGGCAAACGCGCAGGCCAAGGGCATCTCTGTACGTACACACGCCGTGCCCGGCGCCATCGTCGAAGAGATCATCGCCATCGCCGAGAAACATCACATCGAGCTGATCGTCGTCGGAAACAGGGGGATGAGGGGCTTAAAGCGCGTTCTCGGCAGCGTGCCGAACGCCGTCGCCCACAAAGCACCGTGCGCGGTCCTGATCGTCAACACGACCTAGGCCAGGGCCTTTCCGGGCCAGTACAGGCTCGTCCATCTGCAGCCCGGCGCTCGCACCTTTCCTACAACTGTCACGGACAATCGCCCCGGAGCCTTACTTGGCCGCCAGCTGGGCGCGTCTCGTACGGAGCTGCACCAGCCGCCCCGATTCGCGCATAACTCGACTGTTACTACCACTAATAGCGGTCGACTAGACGCTCTTGGTGAGCATATGTGATCCCTGGTTCATGCGAGGACAAAAAGTGGTTGTCCTGCCACCTAAAGCGGTTGCGACGGACTATGCGCGACTTTCCAACTGTGACCTGGGAAGATATGCTGCAACGGAAATTGGGGGGGAGGCACCAGAAGTGCGGTTTTACCATTGCTACTGGCGCATCGGGCGGCAAACCGGTGCAGCCGTTGTGGCAACAGGCGTGTCTAGCGAGCGGTGACAGAAATGGCCGCATCGCACGCGAGGGGTGCGTTGTCGAGGGTCGACACAACTACTCCTGCTGTTGTCTTGAAATTCGATCCCAACGTGATGCATCACGGTGGGCTGGGTGTGATCAGAAGTCTCGGCCGGATGGGTGTCCCGGTCTATGGGGTACACGAAGGGCCGTGGGCGCCGGCAGCGAGTTCGCGCTACCTGCACGGTCGGTGGTTCTGGCAGCCGAGCGCGGAGGACACCGAACGCGTCCGGGCCGGTCTGATTCGTCTCGCGGAGCAGATGGGGCGCCAAAGCGTCCTAATCACTACAGATGATGCGGGTTCCATCTTCCTCGCCGAGCACGGCGAGGCCTTGCGGCCCTGGTTCCTTTTTCCCCGGCCACCGACAGAGCTCCCGCGCCAGCTCGCCGGCAAGTACTCGATGTATTCGCTCTGCCGCGAGCTCGGTGTGCCCTGCCCACGGGCAATGGTCCCCGACTCGCTCGAGGCTGCACACGAGTTCGCGAGCGAGGTTGGTTTCCCACTAATTGCAAAACTGACTGCACCGTGGCGCAACGGCAAAGGTGGAAAGTTTCGAAGCACCGTGATCGTCCATGATTCGCACGAGCTCGAGCGCACGTTCAGCCTCGACGAGAGTGGCAGTGCGCGGCACATGTTGCAGGAATTCATTCCCGGCAGCGACGGCGCTGACTGGTTCTTCCACGGCTATTGTGACTCGAGTTCCAGATGTAATCCCGGCTTTACCGGAGTGAAGCAACGTTCCTACCCGGCTCACGCCGGTCTGACAAGCCTCGGCATCTCCAAGCCGAATAGCCGGCTGAGCTCAGAGGTAAACGAGTTGCTCAAAAAGCTCGCCTACCGCGGCATTCTTGATCTCGACCTCCGCTTTGACGCCCGCGATGGCCAGTACAAGCTCCTCGACTTCAATCCACGACTCGGCGCACAGTTCAGGCTCTTTCGTAACTCGGCCGGAGTCGACGTCGTCATCGCCCAGTACCTAGACCTAACCGGCGCGCAGATCCCCGAGGGCGAGCAGGTGAGCGGGCGGGGATTCCTGGTCGAGAATTATGACCCGATCAGCTCGCTCGCCTATTGGCGAAGCGGTGAGCTCGATCTCCGTTCCTGGGTGGCCTCCATACGCGCGGTCGACGAGACGGCGTGGTTTGCCACCGACGACCTTCGTCCCTTCGGTTTGATGTGCCTGCGTATGGGCTGGCGCCTTGCGACCCGGCCGCTCACGAGCAACGCCCGATGGGACCGTGACGAGCCGCGATATGTCGTCGGGCGGGCAGCGCCCGAGCAGTCCCACGCGCGGATGGGCTCACTTCTCACGCGGTTGAAGCCTCAGCCTGTCGCTACAAGAACAGCAATCTGAAAACAAAAGGGGAAATCGAAAGTGGAGTCTGTAATCGACATCGCGATTGTGGGAGCAGGCCCCTACGGGCTTTCCCTTGGAGCACACCTCCGCTCTGCCGACGTCTCGGTCCGCCAAGCCGGACTGCCGATGAACCTCTGGCGGACGTCCATGCCCCAGGGGATGTTTCTCAAGTCGCAGGGTTTCGCGTCCGACCTCTCGAGCCCGGACAGAAACCACACCCTCGAAGCATTCTGCAAGATGTCAGACCTCCCCTACGCGAGCTATGGACTGCCCGTAGCGCTCAAGACCTTCGTCTCCTACGGCCTTTGGTTCCGCCAAGAGCTCGTGCCTGATCTCGAAGAGACGCTCGCGACCGAGATTTTCCGTGAGAACGGCCATTTCGGCATCAACTTCGCGAACGGGAAACACTGCTCTGCCCGCAACGTCGTCATCGCCACCGGCGTCGAGCACTTTGCCGTCGTCCCGGACGAGCTCGCGGACCTGCCCGCCACGACGTGCACACACAGCTCGGCCCATGACGATCTCAGCGTCTTCAGTGGCAAGCGCGTCCTTGTGCTCGGAGCCGGCCAATCCGCGCTCGAGTCGGCCGCGCTCTTGCACGAATGCGGCGCCAAGGTCCAGCTCGTGGCCAGGCGCGAGAAGCTCAGCTGGAACGGCCAGCCCTTGCCACTCAACCGCCCGTTGCTGCAGCGCATGCGCGAACCCGAGGTGGGCCTCGGCTCGGGTTGGGGGACGTGGTTCTACTCGCTTCATCCAGAGCTGTTCCGGCATCTTCCCGAGAGCGTGCGTGTACAGCGGGCGAGGACCGCACTGGGCCCGGCTGGGGCTTGCTGGCTGCCCGAGCGTGTGCTCGGAAAGTTCCCGATCCTGCTCGGGCACTCCTTGAAGTGGGCCAAGGAGGACGGCGGCGGTGTCGCGCTCGGATTCGAGGACGTGGACGGCTCGGCCGTCGAAGTCACCGCTGACCACGTGCTCGCGGCCACCGGATACAGGTCCGACCTGCGCAGGCTCAGCTTTATCTCGACCGATCTCCGCTCAGACGTGCGCACTGTCGCCGGAACTCCATGGGTCGACGGTCGTTACGCGTCGTCGGTGCGGGGGCTCTATTTCATCGGTCCGGCCGTCGCCCCAACCTTCGGGCCGGTCATGCGCTTTGTCTACGGGTCGGACCACGCTGCTCGTGCCGTCGCGAGCCAATTCGGCGCGAAAGCTACACCGCGGTCGCGCGTAAATGCCGGTGCCCGCCTATGACCGATCTTAGGTCCGACCCTGAGGTCGAAGCACGAGCTCGGGGCATTACCAAAACGGTTACCGCTCCCATAGCGCTGCGGCCCAAGGAAGCGCCCGCCAGAGCGCGAAAGGCGCGAACTGAGCCGAGCCGCCACGCTGGGCGGGCCTGTCTTCGCGGGCTTTGGCTGGCAGATATGTTCGGCCTCGCCGGCGCAGTCGCGGCGGTGGGACGGTTCGGACCAGCCGTTGCCGTCTACGCGCTCGCCGTCTTTGCGATCGGGATGCAAAAAAGGGTGCGGATATGCCTGCGCGTCTCGGACCAGTTGGGTCGCGTCCTCGTCTCGGCCGGCATCCCGGTGCCCTTCCTCCTCCCCTGGCTCGCCTCGGGCCTTGCCTGGCGGCTCGCTCTGTTCTCGGCCATCGGCATCGTGGTCATGCGCAGCCTCGCCTACGCGACCTTGCGCAACCTGCACTGGCGCGGGTATCTGACCGAGCCGACCCTGATCGTCGGCGCCGGAGAGACCGGAGCCATGATCGCCAACCGCCTCGTGGAGCACCCCGAGCTCGGTCTTCGGCCAGTCGGCTTCCTCGACGGCTGCCCACCGCTGGACGAGCCGCCCTTGCCGATGCTCGGCGGCGCTCACGACATGGTCACGGCGATCCAGCGTTACCGGGCCACGCGGGTGATCGTGAGCTTCCCCGTCGAACCGGACCGGGACATCGTCCCAGCCTTGAGTGCATGCCGGAGCAAGGACGTCGATCTCTGCGTCGTGCCACGCCTGCAAGAACTCGGTTCAACTATCTCGCGCGGGGAGCTCGATGAGATCTGGGGGGTCACTTTGATACCGCTCAGAGGGCGCGTCCAGCCGCCGCTAGCCAAGCTCGCAAAACGGCTCTTCGACGTGGTCGCGGCCTCAGTTCTGCTCTGCATGTTGTCCCCCGTCCTCGTTGTGCTGGCGATGCTGGTGCGATTGCGGATGGGAAAGCCGGCCCTGTTCCGCCAGCTGCGCGACACCGGCGAGGGCCGAGCCGCCTCGATCTTGAAGTTGCGGACGCTCCCCGAGCACGACGACTCCGACACGACCTGGTCCGTCCCGATGGCTGGTTGCACCGCCCTCGGTCGCTGGTTGCGCTCCTCGCACCTTGACGAGCTGACGCAGCTCATAAACGTCATCGCGGGCGACATGTCGCTCGTGGGTCCGCGTCCCGAGCGCCCGCACTTTGTCCAAAAGTTCAGTGCCGAGATCCCTCGTTATGAGAACCGGACCCGCATGCGGGCGGGTATTACCGGCTGGGCACAGGTGCACGGCCTTCATGGCGATACCTCTGTCCGCGAACGTGTCCGCTTCGACAACCAGTACATCGAATCCTGGTCGCTCTGGCTGGACGTGGTCATCCTCGCGCGGACCTTGGTCGCAGCCGTCGCTCCGCACCGGGCAAGAAAGTGATAACTCACCGCGGTGCACAAGCACCGGTCGAGCTCGCGGAGCACATCTCGCTTCGAGACGTCCCGCTCATCTTCATGTACCACAACATCGTCGAGGCGTCGGAGGACCCGAACCTGATCTGCGTGACGCCACGCCGCTTCGCCGAGCAGATGAACTGGCTAGAAAGCCGGGGCCTGCGAGGCGTAGGCGTTGGCGCCTTGACCGACGCCATGCGCCATGGGCGCCAGCGCGGTCTTGTCGGCCTTACTTTCGACGACGGGTACGAGACCGTGATAGAAGCGGCTCTTCCAGAGCTGCAACGGCGCGGCTTTGGCGCGACTGTCTTCTTGGTCTCCGCGTTGCTCGGCGGCCAGAACGAATGGGACGCCGGTCCGCGCTGGCCTCTGCTATCCGGTTCGGGTGTCGAACAGCTCATCCGATCCGGCATCGAGATCGGCTCCCATGGCGCTACCCACATGCGTCTCGCCGGCGCGAGTGCGAAGGACCTCGTGGCCGAGGTAACCGACAGCCGCCTCGCGCTCAGTTCGCTCATCGGCGGCGAGATCAGGGGCTTTGCTTATCCCTACGGGTCCATGGACGGCGCCTCTCGTGCTGCGGTCCGGGAGGCCGGTTACGAGTACGCCTGTGCCGTGGAGACGCCCCCAGACGCCCTCGGCTCGATGGCGCTGCCACGTGCCTACGCGGGCCAGCGCGACACCGCTGTGCGGATGGAGCTCAAACGTCTCTTCTACAAGCCTCGTATCGCCGCAAAAGGGAGGCGTTCGTGAAAGTCCTACACGTCATCACCGGACTCGACGCCGGGGGTGCCGAGCTGCAGCTGGCCATGATCCTCACCCGGACACGACACGAGTCCGACGTCGTGACCCTTTACAATCCCGGCCCGGTAGCAGAACAGATCCGGGCCGCTGGCACCTCTGTTCGCGACGTCGGCATGCGCTCAAACACTGAGCTAGCGGCCTTGGCCAAGCTCTACAGGCTGATTCGCGACGGGCACTATGACGTCGTCCATGCCCACCTGTATAGAGCCCAGATCTACGCCCGTCCGGCCGCTCGCCTCGCCCGCACCCCGGTGGTGCTCACGACAGAGCACTCCATCGGGGAGACCCACATCGAGCGTCGCAAGATGACCTCTGGCGTGCGTGCCCTCTATCTCGCATCGGAGCTGTTCTCCGATGCCACGATCGCCGTGTCCGACATCGTCAAGGAACGCCTCGTGCGCTGGGGCGTGCCGGCGCGCAAGATCACCACGGTCCCCAACGGCGTCAACATCGACGAGATCGCATTCGACCCTGCCGCCCGACAGCGGGTCCGCGCGCAGTTCGGCATCGCTCCTGAGACCTACGTGATCGGGTCGCTCGGTCGCCTCGACCCCAACAAACGAGTCGACCTGCTAATGGAAGCCGCGGCACCGATCCTTTCGGAGCGTTGCAAGATCCTTGTCATCGGCCGTGGCGAGGACCTCGCCCGCCTGGAGTCGGCGGCGGCACGACTCGCAGTGACCGACAACGTGATATTCGGTGGCTACCAGTCCGACACGACCGCCATGCTCTCCGCATTCGACCTGTTTGCCGCCACCTCACTGCAAGAGACCTTCGGGTTATCCGTGCTCGAGGCTCTGGCCAATGGGCTTCCGGCGCTGTACACGACCTGTCCAGCACTCGACGGCATCGAGACCGACCGGGCACGACAGGTCAACGGCGAGGTCGACGCCTTACGCGGGGCGATCCAAAATGAGTTCGCGGTCGGCACAAGACCGCGAGTCGTGCCCACTGAGGTCTTCGAACGCTACGGCATCCAGTCCGTCGTCGACAGGATCGACGACCTCTACGAGCAGGTCCTCACGCGCCGGCCTAAGCGAAGGATCCGCGAGGTCGCCCGCCGCCAGTCGCCTCCGCGGCCTATCGCTCTGCAGGTTCCGCCGGCTCAGAGCGAGGTTCCCGAGAGGGATGACTCATACTCCCACGCTGTCGGCGAAACCTGAGGCTGTCGCGGTGACCCCCCTTCACACCCTTCGGGACGAGACCGTCGGCTCGAACCGGCGCAGCGGTAGCCGGCTCGAAGTACTAACGGTGAACCCGAGAAAGCACCGGTTCGGAACCGAATTCCCCATTCGGCTGGCGAGGGTCGAATTCGTGCGCAACTCAAGGTGATCTGAGCCGCCGTGGACATCGCCCTGATCGGAGAGGGCACCTACCCCTATCACTTCGGTGGGGTGAGCGTCTGGTGCGACCAGCTCATCCGTGGCATGCCGGAGTACAGCTTCCAGGTTCTCGCACTCGTGGCAACGGGCAAGGAACAGGTGAGCTGGGAGTTGCCCGACAACGTCTCGTCTGTCACCGGCATTGCCATGTGGGGACAGTCGCGGCCGCCCTCGGCCCGGCGCCGGATGAGCTCCGAGCTTCGCTCCGAGGTGATCAGACTCGTCGAGGTGATGATGTCGCCCCCCGATGAAAACCAAGCCCGTTTCCGCGACGTGCTGCGGGCCATGTACGAGATCGCGAAGACAGAGGATTTGAGCGCCGGACTCGCGAGCGAAGAGGCCATGGGGATCCTGGCCGATTCCTGGCGCGAGCGCGAGCAGATCGAGTCCGGGCAGTCCGCTCCCACGCTGCACGACGCCGTCACCGCCATGCAGCTCCTCGAGCACTCCCTGCGACCGTTGTCCGGAAAGCCAGTTAAGGCTGACGTCGCGCACGCGGTGACGAACGGCCTCGGGGCCCTGCCGGCGCTGATCTCGAAATGGGAGTATGGCACGCCGATACTCGTGACCGAGCACGGCATCTACATACGCGAGCAGTACCTGCACAACCGGAATAGTCCCTTTCGCTGGCCCGTTAAGTCGCTCTACCTCTCGTTCCTCCGGCGGATATGCGCGCTCGGCTACGACGAGGCGGAGACGATCGCTCCGGGGAACATTTACAACATCCGCTGGCAAAAGCGCCTCGGAGCCGATCCCGACCGTGTGCGCACCGTCTACAACGGCGTGAACCCGAGCGAGTTTCCCCTCGTGGTCGATGAGCCGGAAGTGCCGACGATCTCCTGGGCAGGACGCGTCGACCCGATAAAGGATATCGAGACTCTCCTGCGGGCGTTCCCGGCCGTGCGCCAGAAACTACCCGAGGTGCGGCTACGGCTTTTCGGATCCCCGCCCCCCGGCCGCGAGGCCTATCTGGACCGCTGCAAAGCACTCGCTATAACACTCGGGATCGACGATGCCGTCAGTTTCGAAGGCAGGGTGGACGACATCAGGGACGCATACGTCGCGGGACACATCGTCGTGCTCTGCAGCGTCGCCGAGGGGTTTCCCTACACAGTGATCGAGGCAATGACATGCGGACGCGCCTGCGTCGCCACAGATGTGGGTGGAGTCAACGAGGCGATAGGCGACACCGGCATCGTCGTGCCTCCACGCAATCCGGCGGCACTCGCCGCGGCCTGCATCAAGCTGTTGAAAAGCGACGCCTCG
The DNA here is from genome assembly GCA_049514105.1 of Acidimicrobiales bacterium. GTDB lineage: Bacteria > Actinomycetota > Acidimicrobiia > Acidimicrobiales > Bog-793 > Fen-455. The sequence continues at coordinate 2,888 of JBEKVJ010000087.1, read as the reverse complement.
CGGCGGCGCCTGGGCGCCAAAGCCAGGTTACGGGCGCTGGAGTACTTCACGGTCGACCGAGCCATCAGCGCCTACGACGAAATCTACAGCTTCCTCGGGAGCGGTTATCGGCTGCCGATTGGCCCTGATGATTCTGATGACGAGGACGCGAATCCTGGCGACAGGTCGCCAACACCGGCAGACGAAGCTGGGACAACTCCGAAGAACCAAGTCTCCCGTGGCCTCGACGCTCCGGGTGAGCGCCTCGCTCTTGAGGCGACGGCATGACCGCTGCGAAAGGCAAGCCTGCCCGCGGTGTCGGCAAGGTTTCCTCGACGATGCCAAGCGAGGGGGCCCCAAAGTCCAAGGTGGCCAAGCGCGCCACCACGGGCGACGGAGTAGCAAAGCCCAGGGCTACCAAGCGCACCGTTGCAAGCGATGAGGCAGCTGAAGCTAAGACAGCGAAGCGCATTTCGAACATTCAAGGTGCATCCGATGTCGGACCTACAGCAAAGCGTTTGGCCGCAAGACAGGCAACACCTAAGGCGCCAAGGGTCGAGCCCAGCGCAGCCAATCGGGAGACACCTGTAATCGAGCCGGGTGTCGAGAGTGCCTCAGTTGTTTCAGCGACGCCCTCGATCGAACAGGTTGTAGAGAGTGTCGCCGTCACCCTGGCGACCTATGGCGCCGAAGCGAGTCTTAACAGCAGGGCGGACGGACCAGAGACACAAGCAGTCGAGCCAAGCTTGGAGCGCCCCGCGACGCGCGCAATTTCGCAAGAGACACCGGCGAAACGCGTTGCAGCCAAGCCGCGCGCACAACGGGCTGCACCAGCCAGACATACCCTGGCCCCTCGAGAGACTCCCGAGATCGGGACGACTACGAACAGCGAGGCGACCGACCCAGAGACGCCTGGAATCAAGCCGAATGTGCAGCGCGCCGAGTCGCGCCTGAGAACACGTAAGCCAGCCGCCAAGCGCCTTGTGGACAACCCGTGGGCACAAGAGGATGCGTCGGTACAAAAGGCCACGGGCGATGCGGAGAAACCTACAGTCGAAGTCAGTACGGAGAGCGAGGCGATCGACTCAGAGACGGCTGGAATCAAGCCGAATGTGCAGCGCGCCGAGTCGCGCCTGAGAACACGTAAGCCACCCGCCAAGCGCCTTGCCGGCAACCCGTGGGCACAAGAAGATGCGCTGGCCCAAAAGCGCTCCGCCACTGCCGGTACACCAAAGACGCCCACGAAACGCGCCGCGACCAGCCAAGTGGCGCGAGAAGCCGCACCGGCCAGACGAGCGACAACCGGCGGCGCAACTCCCACGGAGGCGCGAATCGACGTCGCGACGAGCCCGGAGGCGCCAGCGGCCGAGCCGAACGTCGAGATCGTTGCAACGAGCCCGGAGGCACCAACGGCCGAGCCGAACGTCGAGATCGTTGCGACGAGCCCGGAGGCACCAACGGCCGAGCCGAGGGTGCAGAGACCTGCAAACGGCCCAAGAACTAGAAAGCCTGTAGCCGCCCGGCGCACCGAAACCGGACCAGGGTCACGAAGGGCTGCGTCGACAAAAAGCGCTGCCTCCCGTCCGGGGACTGTTCGTCCAACCAAGGGGCAAGTCTCGCCGCCATCTGCACGCAGTTCGCGGACCCGAGCCTCGGCACGCACATCCGCAACGACCGCCAGGAAAATAGGCCGCACACCGGCGGGTGTCGTGGCGCTCGTAGATGCGCAGCCACGAACGATCCAAGATCTCTGCGAAGAGTTCGCCTCGATCGGCGAATCCGCCGTGGATCCCCTCGAGATCGCCTGCGCGCTCGAATTCGAGGGCGTCAATGACAGTGCTGCCCAGCAGGCGTACGGCTTCTCCGACGTGTTCACGCTTGCTGAGGAGATATTCGCCCGGATACCGCGGCGCCCGGCCGAGCCGGAAGGCCCCTCGGACCCCTGGCAGTTCAGCCGTTTCCGCCCTGCGCTTCACGGGCTGCTCTATGGCCTTCCAGCAGTTTGCTTTCCAGCCGCGGCCGGACTGTTGGCCGGCCCCAACGCGCTGACCGTGCTGATAGTCGCACTTCTAGCCGCCTGGACACTAAGCCAAGCCCTCGCCTACCTGGGCTACAGGCGTCTCATGCCCAACGACACGGCGCCAGCACGCCGGATCCTTCGCGCCGGGCTGATCGTGGGAACCGGCCTGGCCTTTGTCACAATGGCCATTGCTGCCTTATCGCTGCACGCGCACCTTCCGGTCGTCTGGTTCGGCGTCGGTGAGGCCGCCTACATGCTCGGAGCCTCTGTCCTCTTCGTGCTCGGCAAGGAACGTCTGGTCTTTGTCGCCCTAGCACCCGGGGTCATATCCAGCGCCATCTTCCTAGGTCTCGGTAAGCCGGCGGGTCTGACCCACTTGATCTGGGGCGTGCTCGCGCTCTCCCCGGTGCTGGCGGTACTTCTCGGCCTCGGGTGCACGCGTGTGCCGAAATCCCCCGCAAGTCGACTGTTTCCGTCCTCCGAGCTCCGCAATGCCTTGCCCACCGCGGGCTTCGGACTCACAGCGGCGGGACTTCTCGCTTTTCCCGCCGCGGCCGGCCTTCATGGCCACGGCGGTGTCAACCCAGGAGTCCTACTTGCGACCTTGCCGATCTCGCTGAGCATGGGCGGGGCCGAGTGGTGCCTGTTGTGGTTCCGCCGGCGCACCCAACAACTGCTGCGGACAACCAGTGACCTTCGTTGGTTCGCGATCAGGGCCCGACTCGTGCTCGCCCTCGCCGTCCTCCAATACGCCGGCATGGCCGTCGTGCTCATCGTGGTCGCGGTCGCCATCGCGGGCTCGGTTGGGCTCCTTCATCCGCACCCGACAGACATCCCCCAGCTCGTCGCTTACTTGCTGCTTGGTATGGCCATGTTCCTCGCGCTCACC
>JBEKVJ010000086.1:0-15849 GCA_049514105.1 Acidimicrobiales bacterium | reverse complement strand
ATGGGCTTGGGTTCGATACCACGATGCGCAGTTGTCGTTTCCTCTGCCGAGTGACAAGGTCACTGTGCAGGCGGGGACCTCCGGCTTCGTAGTGCTTGACTCAGACTCGCCGACGTTCACCTCCGACAGCGTGTGTTTGGGGCCTCCCGGGACAATGGTGTGCCTTCTTCCCCTGGACCACCGTCCTTCCACCTACGCCAGCGAGAAGCCCACCGTCCTCAACGGCGTACCGGTCTACCTCGGTCCCACCGGGGACTACTACGTGCCCTCCCTCGGTGTGCAGATCGCAGCCAGTGGCCCTCTCGCCCGCCGCATCGTCGACACCTTGAGCCGCAATCCGATGCCAGGCTGTGCCAACCCGAACTCATGGGGGCGGGTGCACCACGGCTTTCCAGACCGGTTCAGTCACGGCGGAGGTAACGACTCAGCCCGGGGCTCAAGCACCGGCAGTGGGTCAAGCCCCTTGGCCTGGTTGAGGTAGAGCTGGGCTGCGATCAGTCGCAGAACGTAGTTGTCGGCTGGGGAACGTTAGGTTCCGACTGGCGGTGAGATCAGTGTGAGCGGAGGTGCAACCGAGGACTACCGGTCGGGCTACTTCGTGCCGTCGGCGAAGTACTCTCTGGTCAGTGCGGGCTTTCGTCTACCTGACTGTAACAATCCTTGTTGCCATCGGGATCGGGGTGGCCGTGAGCGCATCCTCATGGGACGAGACGTCCTCATCCTTGCCGTCCTCACTGACCAACGGGAGCCCGAATGGAAGTGTGAGCTCGGGTGGGATCACTGCCACTTCGGGTCAAGTGGTCGATTTCCCCGTCATGGTTCAGAACAACGGAGCGCAGCCAGCGACATTGCTGTCCGCGACACTGCTTCCCGTTCCAGGGTTCCCGATGCCAAGCCTCGTGCACCCAGCTGTGCTGGACGAGCACGAAGAGTTGGTGACCGCAACGCACGGCTGGCCGGTCAGACCTGAGTTCTGCGCAGGGCATCAGGCGCGGTGCTACGGAAAGGTGCTCGGCAGCAAGCCGCTTCCAGGTTTCCTCGTGCTCCCTCACGGCCGCCATGGTCCAGGGCCGCTTCCGTACATGATCGAGTACGCCGTCGTCGGGTCTCGAATCGGTCAATATGGCGTGGCAGGGATCGCTTTGACCTATGAGGTCGGCGACACCGTCCAAACCGTCCGCCTCTACGAAGGCAGCGACGACTGCGTGCAGGCCAGCGTCGCGACTCCCTGCTCCTACAATCGGTTCTTCTCGGTCATGCGCCGCCTGACCATCGGCGACTGATCTGCGACGGGAATTGAACGAAAAGCTAGTGGCGGTGTGCGCCCTGAAGTTCAGCACCCTTTGTGTAGGCAGACTGCATCGGCACCCAACTTCCCGCGGCCAAGGCTGGCCGCGACCTGAGATTGCGGTATTGCCGTCGCGAAGCCGAAGAGATCCGATTCAACCCAGATTCAACGTCGCGGAGCCATGACCGACCGACAACGGTAATGAGTGGCGAGACAAGTCTCAGCAGATATACCTACTGAGCTGGCTATACCTAGCATGAGCTGCTCATTTCGGTCGGCTTCTGAACGTCAAGGCACCCATTAGCAGTGACTCTCGCATTAGCGCTCGCTGAGCAGGTTCGTCGCGGACTCGGACAGGTTCAACGGGCCGTGGGCAGAGCTACGAGCCTGTGCTCGGTACCTCGCCGGGTGGAAGCGCGCCTATTTGAAGGGGTCGGGCGCTAGCGCGGTGACGCGTGCGACCGCCGCAGCAGCCGGGTCAGAGAAGCCACTTTCTGGTACTCGTCACGAGTTGTTTGTCGCCCTGCTGGGGCCGGCACGCCTTGAGATCTACGCTCAGCTCTGGCCCTCCCGAGAAGCTGGGTGCAACCCTTCTCGGGTCTGGTGGGTGTCTCTAGGTGTAAGGGCGAAACGAGAAGCCTGTGAGCAGCAAGGAGGGTGACGGCGATGACTTCGATGCCTTCTTCCGCGCGGAACGAGATCGCCTCGTTGCTCAGGCTTTCTTGCTCGTCGGCGAGGTCCATACGGCTCAGGACCTCGCGCAGCGGACGTTTGAACGCGCCTGGCGTCACTGGAACAAGATCGGCCGCTACGAGCAGCCTGGGGCTTGGGCGAGACGGGTGCTCTTCAACATGGCTCTCAACGAGCGTCGGCACTGGGGCCGCGAACAACCTCTCGGGGACAAGGAGCCTGACGCTGAGTGCCCACCTGAGGAACATCTTGAGCTTGTCGCAGCCCTGCGCCTTCTCTCGCCCGATCAACGCCGGGCGGTCGTGATGCATGACGCCCTCGGTTTTAGCGTCGGCGAGGTGGCAAACGAGCTCGGGGTGCCTGAGGGCACCGTCAAGTCCTGGCTCAGCAGAGCGCGCTCAAGGCTCTCCCAGGAGCTGGAGCGAAGCCCGGCGGGTTCGGGCGAGCACAAGGGAGGTAGCCGTGCACGATGAAGCAACAGACACCGACGTGGCTCGGCGCAGAATGGCCGACGCCACAAACTGGGCGGCTCGTCAGCCGTGGATGCTGACTTCAGCGGAGGTCCGCGGACGCCGTAACCGACTCGTCGCACGACGCCCGGCGATCGCCTTCGGGACGATCGCTACCGCGGGGGCGCTCGTCGGTTCGTTGGCAGGTGCAGGTGTTTTTTCCACGCCCGCAGCATCTAAATCTTCGCCCACGCAAACACAGGCATTGCAGTCTTTCCCCCCCTCATTTCAGGCCGCAGCGCCCGGACCAGGTGGTGTGGTTGTCGGCCGGCTCGTCGAAGTGGGGGGACCGACCCCGGGCACAAGAGTCAGCATCCCCGGCCAAGTGACCGCTACATCCGCCAGCGGTCGACATCGCACCGTAGGCACAGCACCGAACGGCTCGTTCAGGCTCTCACTGCCGGCGGGCACCTACCGGCTCACCGGTCACAGTCCAAGGGTTCTTTCCTCGGGCCGCGAGATGCAGTGCCGCTCGGAGCGATCCGCGTACGTGCGCGACGGCTGGGTCACTAGGGGCGTCCTAGTCATTTGCAGCGTCTCTTAAGGAGCCCTTCCGAGTCGCACGAGGAGGCGGACTGGAAGATGAAGTGGCGAGTTCTGATTGCCAGCCTAGGAATCGAAACAATCGTGTCCACAGCTGCGGACAGCGTTAGCGGAGGTAGCCAGGACAGTGAGACGGAATGCCCGAGCAAGGCCCACACCGACCAGGCATTCGCTCGGTAAGTGACGAAGGAGGCAACGGATGAATCAGGCGAGTCCCAGAAGCCGTTCATTGGGACATGGTGCTTTCGGCGCTTTCGGTTGCGCCATCTTGCTCGCTACCGCGGTCATCATCTGGGTGACTTATGGCGGTTGGTTTGGGAGTCCCGAGGGCGTACCAGCAGCCCGAACTAAGCCCGTTGCACCGACTTTCCAGAAGGTCGAGCATCCCAAGGGCGTAAGAGCAGCGGGAACGAATCTTGTTGCACCGAAATACCAGAAGTTCGACAGTGCTGCGAATAGCACCATGTCCCTGCCTGGCACGATTCCAGCAGGTGGAGTTGCCCTCATGGGAGATGAGTTGGTGGACGGGACTCACCCCACACTGCTGTACCTAGACCCGGCAACTGCTGTCACAGGCATGATGAGTGAGGCCCAGGCAGAGCAGGACGCCCTCAAATACGACAACGCACCAGGGTTGAGCGCAACAGGTGCTGTGCTCGCCACGGTGACGGCACCGTCGGATGTGCCCCCCGCCGGTGTTGCGCCATCTTCATCTGCTGTCATCGGCACGGTGGCGTGGGTCGTGGCGGTTTCTCCGCCATCGCCGGTTGCAATGAATGTGTGCAATAACCCGTTGGGACCGCAAACGGGTCCGGCCTGCACCGTATATGTGGCGCATAACTACGTAGTGTTGGACCCGACAACAGGGACGTTTCTCATTGGTCTCTTCTCCTGACATTTTGGAAACGCTTCGGTGAGCAAATTCACAAACCGACTGCCATCAAAAGGGGGTTTCCTGCCAGCCCCTAGTAGCAGGTAGGAGGTCGAGCATGATGCGGAAGCCCGGAATCGTGATAATGGTGGTGCTTGCCCTGGGCCTAGCGGGGTGTACGACGAGCACCGCCAAACCTACCGGAATCATGACAGGACTTACCGCCAAATGTACCGCCTTGTCCCCACCTGTGAAGGTAGCGCTCTAACTCGGGCAGCACCCTGGTTGCATCGGCGACGGTCCCAGCGGGATCTAGATACAGGCTCTCGGTACCCGCTGGTTTGTACAAGGTGATAGGTGGTGAGTGGGGTCCAACTGCGACGATAAAGGTGCGACCCGGTCGCACCGTGATTCTCAACTCTCCGCTGCTCAACTGCCAGTAGTGCCCCGGACGCCCTTTCAAAGCGAGAAACGAGTTCGAACCCGTGGGGCTGTTAGCCAGCTGCGCAAAGAGACCTGCGCCGACATCACAGTGGCGGCCGGAAGATTTGACGAGCCGAGCCCAATCCTCGGCAGGTGACTGCAGGGCGCCCGCGGTGGGTTGAGCTACTCAGTCGGGACGGGGAGGCACCCTTGGTGGTCAGCACCTCACCCACACGAGCTCTCAGGCGCTGCGTACCACTTCACACGGCCTTACTGCTCGGCCGTGGTCGGATCGGACCCGACCTGTTCGTCGGCAGCGGGACCCTCAACCTCAAAAGACCGACCGGCTCGGTCACCGAGATCAACGCCTCGACCGGAGCGCTGGCGAGGCGGCTCTCGGGCGTGAGGTACCAGTTCTGGGATGTGGGCGGCATGGCCGTGAGCGGGGATCACGTGTTCCTCCTCAACGTGTTTGGGCGCTCGCTGACCGAGTTCAGGGCCTCCACCGGGAACTTGGTAAGGGTCATCGCCGGCGCGTCGTATGGCTTTTCAGCGATGGACGCCATAGCCGTTAGCGGTTCCCGTCTTTTCGTCGCGAACTTCACTGCGGGGATAACAGTGATCGACGCCTCGACGGGCGCTCCGCTGGAGGTCGACTCAGCTCCCCAGTTCGGGTTCGACGCCCCTGATGCCATAGCCGTCGGCGGCCACGAAGTGTTCGTGGCCAACTCCAACGGAAATTTGGGTTACCGAGTTGCCGGGCTAGCGGCGACGCGAAGGACTGGTTACACGAACTCACAGGGCAGGGTCGCTCGCCCCCTGACGTTCGTTCCCGGGTAACCGGGCAACGGTCCGTGCGCGTTCCGTGCGCGAACGACCGGCTCCGAGGGGTCGCGAACAGGCGTGAACGGTAGGTCCATAGCTCTCTGAACAGGACTTCTATCGAGACTTCCTGGCAGTGTGGACCTATGATCCGCATTCGGGACGCTGAGGCCGCGGGTTCAAATCCCGCCTTCCCGACCCAGAGTTCTCGTAGCGGCTCGATCTTTATCGGCAGGCCTAACTTCAGAGTCCTCGACTCGATCGTGGTCGAGTGACGCTCCGGCAGTGGCTCACCCCGCAAATACCGGAAGAGCCGTTCATCTCGAGGCATGGTCGCCTATCGCCCGTCAGTCTCACGAATGTCTCGTCGCGCTGATCCGCTTGCTGTTGTCATCTAGGTTGCCTTTCCCGCGTTCGCGAGACCTTCGGGCGCCGCAGGACCTTTGCTTTCAAGGACTCTGCTCGTGTGACGCGAGGTCGCTGTCGAGTCTGCTGCGATACACCACGAGTCCGTAGACGACGCACATTGCCAGGCCGAAGACGAGCAACGACGGAGCGAGCATTCGCGCGTTGGAGGCTTCGATGACCAACCCAATGCCTGCCGGAACTAGCGCGGAGCCGACCGCTGACGCTGCGACCTGGAGGCTCACCGCCCTCGTCGTCCCCCGAGCGCCCCCAGCACCGACACGCTGGGCCGTCGTGAGGGTGAATAGGGGGAAGATCGGCGCGGCTGCCAATCCGATCGTCATCATGCCGATGACGGCTACCAGGCCCGGTGCGGGCAGGGTCATGAGCACTGCGCCGAAGCTGACGCCCACAACCGCACATCCAAGAACACGACCTGGGCCAACGCGCTCGGCAACCGGGCCGATGACGGCCCGTCCGACGAACATCATCGCCCAATAAGCCGAGACGGCTAGACCTGCGACCTCGTGGGACAGGCCACGTCCCGCTGTCAGAAAGATGTAGCCCCAGATGCCCGCTCCGGACTCGATTCCTGTCTCGACGGCTACGAAGCTCAGAGCGCCGAGAATCGCACCGGGCGACGGCTTGCGGCGGATTGTTGTCGAACGGGGACCAGATGAGTCCTCGTTCAGACGCGGCAGAGGCGAAGTCGCAGGCATGTCCCAGCGCCGGCGAGCCAGACTGAAAACCCACGCGAGTACCGCCAGAGCTACCGCCATGGCCCCGTAGGTCCATCGCCAGCTGAGCCCGTTGCTCAGCGAGGCGGTAACGAGGAGGGGGCCGGTGGTGGCGCCGAGGCCGTAACTCGCGTGCATCCAGTTGATTTGTCGGGCGCCAAAATGGCCTGCAGCGTGTGCATTCAAGGCAGAGTCGGTCGAGCCGAAGCCAAACCCGAAAAGCACGAACCCGATAGCGACCACCCATAGCGACGGAGCGAGGGCCTCGAGCGCTAATGCCATCGCTGTCAGCGTTGTGCCGATAGCCAAGAGCTGGCCGACGCCCACCCGTGCCAGGATGCGCCCGGTGGCAGCGCTGGAGACCACCGAGGCAGCCACCCCGAAGGCCAGCAGGATTCCGAGCGCGCCGAGTGGTTCGTGAAAGCTGATCCGCATCGAAGGCCATAACAGACCCAGGGTGGAACCGGGTAGCGCGACTGTCAGGTAGGCGAGACATGCAAGGACAAAGGCAGGCACAGTGGCAACTCCTTATGAGCCGCTGAAGGCGACGCCTTCGGGCTTCACGGCGCCGTGATGGCGCGAGAACAAGACGAGGGTTGGGTTCGCTGTGCCGCACGGCAGCACGCGATGACAGGTCGAGAGGTGACCTATTACGTCAACGCGTGCGTGGTTGCCCGGGCACCTCAGCTCCTCAGGGTTTTCACTTGCCAGCCGGAAACTTAGTTGTTCGGTCCTCTCTTTGCTGGCCTCGACCGGCACACGAACTCGACGGGGCGCCGAAGCTCGGAACGCACGGGCCGCCGACTGTGGCCGACGGCTCAGCTCCGCGGCAGGTCGGCCCCGCGCGAAACTCGGCACAGGTGGTGCGAACAGATTTTTGCACCCGACGCGACGCGCAGCTCAGAACCAGTGGAACGAGGGACGCCCGAATCGCCAGACGATGACGACGACCTTCCCGATGACATACGAGGCAGGCACGGTGCCCCATTCTCGGCTGTCGGCAGAGTCCCCGCGGCAGTCACCCATGACGAAGTAGTGCTTGGGCGCGATTTTCGTCGTAGGGATGTCAAAGGCGCTCTGTTTGCAGTCAATCAGGCCTTGCGACGTCATGTGCGTCGTCAGAGGCGGTAGCCAGGGCTCTTTGATCGCCTTGCCGTCAATGAGCACGGTGTCGCCGCGCGACGAGATCGTCTCCCCGGGCAGGCCGATGACGCGTTTTACGAGATCGGCATCGGTGGTGTAGGTGTCCGCCGGCGTGCGGCGGAAGACAACGATGTCGCCGCGGTGGATCGTGTAGCCGAGCTTCCAGACGATGATGCGGTCTCCGATCTGCAAGGTCGGGATCATGGAGCCGGAGGGGACGAAGAACGTTTGTACAACGAAGGTTCTCAGTCCGAACGCCACAATGACGGCGACGAGAAGCACGACCACCCACTCGAGAAGCCTTCGAGACCGACTCGTCTTTGCGCCAGGGACGTGAGCTTGCTGCTCAGTTACGACCTCGGCGTGCGTAGTTGGTGGCGGTGCGCCATCTCGTGTCGATGCCGGGCCGTCTGAGACCTCCGACGGTGTATTCGAGACGTCGATTGGTGGCTCGGTCACGGTCCGTCGTCCTCAGGGCCGGAGACTGCGGACGTCCGAGGAGTTGAAGTAAGCGTCGCCGCGCTTCGCACGACGTCCGATCAGCACCTGTGCGCTGCCGCTGAAGTGGAGCGGAACCGCGATCGCGTCTATGCACCCAGCGCCTCCGCCCGCGCATTGACCGGGGAGCTCCCTTAGGACGAGCCGCACGGCGGAACTGGCCTTCACGGCCAAGATCGAACCGACCCGGTTTGGGGCGGACGGCTCCTGTTCCACATCGATCTTGAAGTGATGCAACCTGAACACCGCCTCTAGCTCACTGGCCGCGTGGTTGCGGTTCGAGATCGTGGCGATGACCTCGTTGCGCGAGGACGCGTTTGCTGGCGTGGAGGAAGCCAGCAGCACGAGCGGGACTCCGATGAAGGTCGCGCCGAGCGCGAGCGCGCCGAGCGCCGTAGCAATTCGCCGGCCTGGTCCCGCCACGACTCGCTCGCGGGTGGCCGCCCTCAGGTAACTCCAGGCGATGCGGCGCGGCGACAGACCGTCACGGATTAGCAGTTCGGCGAGCTCGGTCGCTTCTTCGCCGTGCCGGTCCCGCCACGCGGGCGGGTAGCACCGAACGGCGATGGTGACCAACCTGGTGTATCGGAGGCCTGCCATTAAATCCCGCCCAAGGCGAGACGCAGGCGGCCCACAGCGCTCACCCTTTCGAGTGAGTCGAGGTGGTCACCAAGCGCGACCGCACCGGCCGAGGTGATCCGGTACGGGTGCCGACGGTCCTCGGCCGGAAGCGCTTCGATCAGACCCAGTCCCTCCAGACGATCGAGGGCCCCATAGAGCGTTCCCGGCCCGAGCTGCAAGCCCGCGAATTGCTTGATGTCGAGCAGCAAGCCGTACCCGTGTTTCGGGCCGTCGGCAAGGCTTGTGAGGATCAGTACTGACGCGTCGCCGGCGCGCCGCAGGATGTCTCGGTCTCTCTCGCTGTCGAGAACGCGTCGGTCAACCATCTCTGCCTCCTAGTACGACCGCCAATATATCAGCCAACGTAGTAATGGCGGGACACGACTCCCGCCGCCGAGCCGGCCCTGCTCGCTTAGCTACCCCCGCAGGCTCCGGTGCTCACCGGAGCTGTGTGCACCGCTCTCCCGAGTGAGGGCTAAAGGTCGCCTTCGGCGACCTTCACTTCGCGAGCGCCGTCAAGGCTCCAATTGCGGCCAGGACCTGCCGGCCGGGGCGACGAGAGGTGTTTGTCTCGGGACGCGGCGCTTTTTTGGAGAACCGGCCCCGGCCCTAAAGAGTCGCCTGGACCTTGACGGTGGAGCCGGCCGGCGCCGGTGGCACGAGGTTGCCCTCGAGGTTCTCCCCGTCGACGACGAGGCGTCGTACGCGGCCCGTCGAGCCCTTTGGTTTTTGAACGACTATCTCGTAGGTCGCGCCCCGCCAACGTCGTCGAGCGGTGAAGCCTTCCCAGGATGCCGGCAGCACCGGGTCGATTCGAAGACCTTCGAGCTCAGGGCGCACGCCGAGGATCCACTGCGAGATCGCCGTCATGTGCCAGGCCGCTGAGCCCGTCAGCCACGAATTCTTTGCCTCTCCCGGCGTGGCGGCGTCACGGCCGGCGATCGTTTGGGCATAGACGTAGGGCTCGCACCTGTGCACGTCGCTGATCGGAGCGCGGGCCGAAGGGTTGGTCCGCTTGTAGTAGTCGAAGGCGGCGTTGCCATCACCGAGAATCGTCTCGGCGATCATGATCCATGGATTGACGTGGCAGAAGATGCTGCCGTTCTCTTTGTAGCCGGGCGGATAGGAGGTGATCTCCCCGAGCTCGATGTGATAGCGCGTGTAGGGAGGCTGGATGAGCATGACTCCGTGCTCGGTCGCGAGGCGTTCGTTCACAGCCCTGAGGGCTTTGGCAGCTCTGCCGTCGGATAGGCCGACCCCGGCCATGACGCACATGCCCTGCACCTCGGCAAAGATCTGTCCCTCCTCGTTCGAGCCGGACCCAACCTTCGCGCCTAACGAGTCGTAGGCCCGGAGGAACCAATCGCCGTCCCAGCCGTGCTCCTCGATGGCCGCGGTCATACGAGCGGCATGCGCCTCGAGGCAAGCGGCGCCGTCCTCGTCCCCAATAAGGCGCAGGATGCCGGCGAGCTCGGTTGAGGCGATGACGAACTGGCCCGCGATAAACAGCGACTCCGCCACTCCACCTTCCCGGTTCTCCGCCGTCTGGAAGGACTCGCCGGGAGTCTCTGAGAAGCAGTTCAGATTGAGGCAGTCGTTCCAGTCCGCGTGTCCGATGAGCGGCAGGGAGTGCGGTCCGAGCCGTTCCAAGGTGTAGCGCATGCAACGGTGGAGATGCTCGAGGAGCGGTGTCTCGCTCCCGGGGGCGTTGTCATATGGAACGGGCTCGTCGAGAACGCTGAGATCCCCGGTCTCTTTGAGATAGGCGCTCAGCGCGAGGACGAGCCAGAGGGGGTCGTCGTTGAAGCCCGAGCCGATGGCGTTGTTGCCGCGCTTGGTGAGAGGTTGGTACTGGTGGTAGGCGCCGCCCGACGCGAGCTGGGTCGAGGCGAGGTCCAAGATCCGTTCGCGGGCGCGCTCGGGGACCATCGCGACGCAACCCAACAGGTCCTGGCTCGAGTCACGAAATCCCATGCCCCTTCCGATCCCGGACTCGAACGACGACATGGAGCGGCTCAGGTTGAACGTCACCATGCACTGGTAGGCGTTCCAGATGTTGATCATGCGGTCGGTGTCGGGATCTGGCGTCTCGACCCGTAGAACCGAGAGCAGCTCCGACCAGCTGTCCTTGAGAGCGCCGAATGCCTCTTCGACCTCGGCTGGTCGCAACCACCGCTCGATCACAGGTCGCACCCGCGCCTTGTCGATTGTCTGGGACCCGGGGGGATCGAACTTCGACTCGGCGGGGTTCTCCGAGTATCCGAGTACGAAGACAACCTCTCGCGTTTCTGACGGCGCGAGCGAGAGCTTGACGTGATGTGAGCCCATAGGTGCCCAGCCGTGGGCGATCGAGTCGAACGACCGGCCCCGTTCGACCGCCAGGGGCGCGTCCCATCCCCGGTAGGGACCGAGGAAGGCGTCGCGCTGGGTGTCGTAGCCCACGAGCGGCTCCGAACAAGCGAAGTAGGCGAAGTGGTTGCGGCGCTCCCTGTACTCGCTCTTGTGGTAAATGACGCCGTCGACAACCTCGACCTCGCCCACGTTGTAGTTCCTCTGGAAGTTCGTGGCGTCATCCTGGGCGTCCCAGAGGCAGAACTCGACTGACGAGAACAGCGAGAGCTCGGCGTTGTGCCCGCGGTCGTTGCGCACCCGCAGTCGCCAGATCTCGAGTGACTCGCCGAGAGGGACGAGGTAGAGCATCTCGGCGCTCACGCCGTTGTGCTTGGACGAGATCGAGGTGTAGCTGAGACCGTGGCGGCACTCGTAGGCATCTAGGGATGTCCTGGTCGGTTGCCATGAGGGCGACCAGTAGTCGCCGGCGACGTCGTCGCGCAGGTACAGGTAGCGGCCACCTAGGTCCAAGGGGGCGTTGTTGTGCCGGTAACGCGTCAGCCTACGGAGGCGGGCGTCACGGTAGAACGAACAACCGCCCGCGGTGTTCGAGACGAGGGAGAAGTAGTCCTCCGTCCCGAGGTAGTTCATCCAAGGAAGCGGGGTGTCCGGCCGCGTGACTACGTACTCTCGCCGGTCGTCATCGAAGTATCCGTACAGCACACTGTCTCCTCTACGAGCCGGGCGGAAACCGACCGGGCTGGCCCAAGTATCTTGACCGTGCCAGCTCCACGCCTGCGGAGGCCCGGCTGCCTCCTTTGACGCGGAGCTGTCACGATGTGCTCCTGGGCCGTCTCGCACTGCTGTCCGGAACCTCTTAAAACGATCTGCGGTCAGTGTCACCCGCAAGACGGGCCTGCTTCATCTTAAGAGGTGGTGAACCTGTCCGACGCCGAGCTGTACGGCAAGCACGCTGAAGAGCTCACGAGATTCGCCACAGGTCTCGTCGGACCTCAAGATGCCTCCGATGTCGTCTCGGCCGCGGTCCTGGCCTGCATGTTCTCGAAGAACTGGCCGACGGTCGAAAACCCCCGCGCCTATCTGTACCGTGCCGTGCTGAACCAGGCTCGCCAGCTTCGTCGTGCGAGCGCCCGCCGCCTTGCTCGTGAGCAACGACTGGCGGACCAGCAGTGGGCCGGCGCGCCGGAGGAATTCGACCTCGTGGACCTTCGCCCGGAGATCCTGGCGGCCGTCATGTCGCTGAGCTTGCGCCAGCAGGCGGTCACCGTGCTCACCTACTGGTCCGATCTCGATCCGGGAGCGATCGCGCGACTTCTCGGGATCTCGGAGGGATCGGTCCACAGGCACCTCGCCCGTGCCAGATCGAAGTTGAAGGAGCGCCTCGATGACAACGCCTAGCAACCTCGACGCGCGCATTCGCGCTGCTGTGTCCGAGCTCGTCGGAGCGGCCCCTCCGGCGCCGGGGTTCCCCGATGCGCAGGCACGCGTCCGGGCGCAGAAGGCCGCTGCCCTAAAGGCACGGCGCCACCGTGGCGGGGTCGTGCTCGTTGCGGCGGCCATCGTCGCCGTGTTCTTCGTGCCCCTTCCTCATTTGAGCCTGTTCAATCGTCTAGGTCGCAATCCTTCGGCGACTACGGTGCCGGTCTCAGGATCCAGCTGCATCGGGATGGTGGTGCCCGCCTCCGCGTTGTCCACGATCAGCTTCACCAACGCCACCGATGGCCTCGGCGTCTTCTCACGGAGCACCCGTTGCGGTGCCCGGCTCGCATCGACGAGTGACGGCGGTGAGATCTGGAGGCTGAGCGGTGCGCCATTCCCGGCGCCGACCACCGACTTCTCGCAAGACGCGACGCCGACGATCACATTCGCGACAGGGCGCGTCGGGTGGGTGAACGGTGGCGGTGTGCTGGTCGTCACGCGAGACCGAGGTGCCACCTGGAGCGTCGTTCGACTCGGAGGGTTCGTGGCCGCCATCAGCCGCTCCGGTTACTCCCTGTGGGCTTTCGTTGCGCCATGTATGGCAAGCCCGCGCTCGTGTCGCTACAGGGTGGAAGCGACGACTTTCGACGAGCGAACCTGGCACGAGGTCGCTTTGCTGCCCGCGGCGATGGGGAACTGGACCCCTCTTGTCGTGACCCGGCTCAACGGTGAGCGCGCGCTCGTGGCGATAGGCCAGATGGGGTCGGCTTCGACATTCCTTACGACAGACGGCGGCGCTCGGTGGTCCTCGGTCAAGGCGTGCGCACCTTCGGGCTTCATACCGGTGTCATTCGCGACGACGAGCCCACGAGATGTCTGGGCAATGTGCCTGGGTGGTGCCGGCATGGGGAGCTCACTAAAGTCCCTCGTCCGGTCCTCTGACGGTGGGCAGACCTGGAGTCTGGTCGCGCTCGACCGGAACTTCGACCCGGGAACGCTCCTGCCGATCCCGGCCGAGGACGGGGAGATCTTGGCCGTCTCCTCTACGGGTCTCCTCTGGATGGCGACGGTGAACTTCCTCACCGGGAGCTTCGACGGTGGCAAGAGGTGGTTCACCGTTGCGGGCACCGACTTAGACGGAGGAGGAGCCTTTGCCAGCTTCGCATTCGTGAACAGCACGCACGGGTGGCTGCTCGCTCCAGGAAGTGGGCTCTGGCGAACGACCAACGACAAGAAGTGGCGTTCTGTTACCCAGATCCTTTTCACTCACCCCGCTGCTAGGTGCGCGAGCGTGATCCCCGGCTGGACACTTTCGGCGATCACCTTCTTCAATGCCAACGACGGGCTTGGCATCTGGTCTCGCAACAGCCGTTGCGGTGACCGACTCGTCTCGACCGAAGACGGGGGCGAGTCCTGGAAGGTCGTCGGCAGTGAGCTTCCGGCTCCTGGCAGTAGCTACGGACAGATGATCTTTTCGACTCCTCGTTTTGGCTGGGTCTTCAACGGCAACACCGTTTATGTCACTCGCGACGGCGGCGTCAGCTGGTCACGTGTGCGACTTGGTGGCCGGGTGGTGGCCATAAGTGCCGCCGGCTCTTCCCTGTGGGCCTTCGTGTCACCGTGCAACTCGGCGGTCAACACCTGCGCGTACCCGTACCGCCTCCGGTTGGAGGCGACGACGTTCAGGAGTCGGTCCTGGCACGAGGTGGGCCTGCTCCCCGAGGTTGCAGGTGCCTCTATATCCGTGGCCCGTCTCAGCCCAAGCAGGGCAGTCATCGTGGAAACCGGACTGCGCGGGAGGACTCAGGTGTCCTTGACGACAGACGGTGGCGCTCAGTGGACGGCCGTACGGCAACCGTGCGGCTCACTCGAGCCCAACCTAGGACCCGTGATCGCGACCGGTAACAGCGAGCTGTTCGCGACGTGCTCCGGGATGGCGTCCATGGAACCATCGCCGCAGGCGCTCTTTCGTTCGGACGATGGCGGGAAGACCTGGGCGGCGGTGGGGACCGACCGTGGCGTTGGAGCCCCCTCGATTGAGAACCCGATCCCATTCGCACTCGCCGGCAGGCTTGCCGGGCCGTCCAGCAAGGAGCTGTGGATGGTGGACGTGAACTCATTCCATGGCAGTACCGACGGCGGCAGAGCGTGGTTCTTGGTGCCGAGTATCAACTTCGAGGGCGGCGGGCCGTCCGCCAGTTTCTGTTTTGTCAGTGACGCTGACGGATGGATGCTCGACCCGGTGGTCGGGCTGTGGCGTACGACTAACGGGACGAGCTGGACGGCACTGAGCCTTGACAGGCCCGCCTACAAAAGTTGACATGGTGCGGAGCACCCGACCGATCTCCGGCCGCGGTTGTGGGTCTGCCGCCCGCCCTAGGACGGCCACGAGTTCGATGCGCTGTTGAACACGAGGAGGACTCAGGATTGCCGCGCGATCCTCGAGAGTCCCAGGTCATGTCCACCTCGAGGAATAGACCACTTCGTGCCGCGAACAACGACAGCATCGCGAGTCGCGGTTAACCTTGGGCCAAGCAGGCAGGCGGCGGTCGTCGCAGGCCCGGGGGGCGTCAGCTTGGTCGTTTCGCCCCCGATTGGCTACCAAGGAGTCGAAACCAAATGTCGGACACTCCAGCATCGTCACTGGTCGTCGTCGGAGTCGACGGCTCGCCTGAAGCCGCGACGGCACTTGAGATCGCGATCGAGGAGGCTCGACTCCGCAGCGCCCGACTGCACGTCACCTACGCCTATCCTGCCCTGGGCGCACCGCTGACGGGCTCGACTGGCCACGACTACTACGAACAGACCGAGCACGATGCGCACGATGTCTTGCAAAAGGCCGCGGCCGCGGCCGCCTCGACCGAGGGCCTCGAGGTTGAATGGCTGGGCGTCCCCGGCAATCCAGCCGAGGTTCTCATCGAGGCGAGCCGGGGAGCCAACCTGTTGGTGGTCGGCTCGAGGGGTCGGGGCGGATTCATGGGCCTGTTGATGGGCTCGGTGTCAACCCAGTGCGTGCACCACTCGCACTGCCCAGTTCTCGTCGTCCGCAAAGAGCACTGAGCCTGGCCTTTCCCGGTGCACGAGCGGGCTACTGCAGCTTTGTCTGCTTAGCGAGGAAGTCCTCTGTCACAAGCGTGGCGGACTCGCGGTTGAGCGTCTCGCCCCGGAAGTACGCCGGCCGGAACGCCTGCATGAGGAACATCAAGATGATGCCCAGAACGAGCATTCCCACGTCCAAGATGAAGACACCTCCGACCTGACGGCCGAAGATGCCCAAGTGCGTGTAGCTGTTGACCGGCTGCCAGTAGTACCAGAAGGACCAGCCCAGGATAAAGAAGAGGATCAGGCCGCCGATTGTCGGGAAGATCCCCTGCATGAACAGGTTCCTCACGCTGCTCGTCAGGTTCTTTCGGTAGTACCAAGTGCAGGAGAACCCGGTCAGCCCGTAATAGAAGGCGATCATCACCCCGAGTGAGTCGACCGAGTCCTTGATGACCTGGCCCGCCGAGAGGTAGTTCATGATCCCGT
>JBEKVJ010000085.1:0-16492 GCA_049514105.1 Acidimicrobiales bacterium | reverse complement strand
ACTCCGGGGTGAAGGACCGACGGGGACGGGGTGGCTTCTTCCGCTCCATGGTCTCCATTTTGGACATCCTTTCCGGGGCCGTGCCCCTGATGGTGGATGTCCGTCAAAGGGGAGGAAGCCCATTCTGACGCGCCAAGTGCTCAGGGCGTTCGCGTCGGAGGTCGACGCCAGCGATCTCCGACTGGTCTTGAGCTGTTCTTGCCGGGAGTAGTCTTCCGATTGTGAAGGTGATCACCTGACCTATTGCGATCGTGTTCATCGTGATCAGGACTGGAGTGAGCGTCACCGCTCCGGCGTGGAATCAGCGGCTGCTGCGGTCCTTCGTGGGGCCGGACTGCAGTCGACTTTTCAGCGGTAGCGATGGCAACGACCTACCTCATCGATACCAGAGAAGCTCAAGTATTCGACCGCACAAGATACAAGCGAGTCATCGTGACCGCCGAGTGCGAGTCAGGACCGTCGAGAGCAGCGAGGGAAATTAGTCCAAGACCTTGGGTGTCTCGTTACACGAGAAATGCTTCTGTCACTAACTGCGGGAGTCGGTGGCAGGGTCAGCGGTTACACGCGGTCAACGACGTCACCTCATGGATACGGGCGAACTGACGACTCGGGGAAAAGGGCTCTGATGATCAGGGTTCCGAGTAAGCATAAAAGCACGAAGGCCACTCAACCCGACCTAGCACGAGATTGCGGCTTATACCGGAATAGCGGCTTCCTCCTTGGCGTGATCGCCATTTCCGGAGCGGCCAACTTCGTCGATCTAGGATCCCGGAGCCTGTGGCTCGACGAGTTCCAGAGTGCCGTCGTCGCAATGCAGCGCGGCGCAGCGCTATGGCCAGCTCTCCGTACGGACAACGGCAACATGCTCTTCTACTACGCGCTGCTGCACGTGAGTGAATCGGTCCTTGGCCCTGGCCCGTTCGCCCTACGAGCGCTCTCTGCAGTCGCAGGTATGGGCACGACGGCCGTGGTTTTCCTCCTCGGGCGCCGGCTCTTCTCACTTACGGTCGGCGTCATCGCCGGGCTGCTGACGGCGCTCAGCCTCCCGATGATCGTCTGGGCGCAACAAGCTCGAGGGTATGCCCTAGGCACACTCCTTATCTCGTGGTCGTTCCTCGCCCTGACGCGCGCAATCGAGTCGAAGAAGTGGAGCGCTTGGTTGATCTACGGACTAGCGGCAACGCTGTCGCTCTACACGCTCGCGATCTCGGTCCTCTTCTTCGTTCCTCAGCTCGCCGGTCTGTTGTTCCTCGGGCGAGGCCGCCGTCCCCTTCGGCAAGCCGTGATTGTCCTGACAGGTGTGGGAGTTGCCATTGTCCCCCTCCTACTCTTGGTCGCGAGCCACGGGTCGGCCCAACTCATTGCCTGGGCTGGCGCGCCCGGCCTGTCTGCGACCCGAGGCTTCATAACCGAGTTCACCTCCGCCAATGTCGTCGACTTCTTTGGCGCCCGTCTGACGGCAAATGTCGTCACCGTGGCGATGCTCGGGTGCTGGCTGCTTGCCGTCACAATGGGCATCCGCAAGCGGAGGGTCGAGGGGCAACGGCCGGGAGAGTTGCTTCTTGTCGTCTCGTGGCTCTTGCTGCCGTTTACTGCTGATCTTCTGTTCTCAGTGAACCTGCGATCGATCTTCGTGCCCAGCTTGCTCGTAGCCTGTGTCCCGGCCGGGACGCTGCTTGCCGGCCTTGGAATCTCCTACCTCTCGCGACCGACGCTCATCTCGCTAATCACGTTCATGTTGGCAGGTCTAATGGTTGCCAACGCTGTGCCCACATACGGCGTTTCAGGGGAGGACTGGCAAGGGGCGACGCGGCTCATCCTCACCCAGTCATCGGCTCAGGATTGCATGATGTTCAATAGAGCCGGGCTCTCGACGAACTTTGCGTACTACTGGGTTCTCGCAGGTCGCCCTTCGTCCGCGCCTCGGCCAGTTCTGCCCAGCTTCTCGTTGCAACAGGCGCTCGTGCCGAAGTTTCAGCCCCGGTCGAGTCCCTCGTCAGTTGCCGCGATTTCGCACTCCTGTCGAGATGTCTGGGTAATCGTCAATCGACCGAGCTTCCCGTCTCAGTTAGTGCTCTATGCCCACCTTCATCTCCTGCAGGAGAGTTTCCACCGTTCTACCCTCCTATTGTTCGCCCACGTCGGGGTGGAACGGTTGAGCAAGTAAAGCCTCCGAGCGCCGGTATTGAATCGGGCAGAGCAGGCCCTCGGTCTCACGCCCTCTTGCGCCAGTGATCGGTAGACCGAATCGTGTGCGTCGGCCCGATAGGATGAATCTGCGCTCAAATCGCTACGCTTTTCCGGCCCGGCTGATTGTCAGCACGGATCTTCCGACTGGCCACCTTGACACACAGGCATACCATGGGCGGCGCTCGTGATCCGATTGCTACACATCAAGAGGTACCTGATAGCACTGGCCTAGTGCTCTTAGCCTCGACCCGGGCGAAGTGATCCAGGAGCAGGGAGCGCGCGGTAGCAGTAGAGACCGAAGGACGATCGGACCGGCACGACGCTCGGTCGGCAAGACTACGCGCGCACGCCGCGACGGCAGACAACGTTCAAACTACTGCACCGAGCGCGACGTGTTTTCACTCGATGGGTTGGCGCGCAAGCATGGGCGGCTGGCGACCGGCGAGCAACCAGCCGGCCGCAGCTGCCAGGAGAGGCAGGCCAAGCAGGATCACCAACAGATTTGCCACGGGCACGTTTCCAAGCGCGGAGATCCCACCGTTAACAGAGTCGCCGCGCAGCCAACCAATGACGCCGATGTAGCCGGCGAACGTACCGAGGACGGACCCGGCCAACCCGAGGGCTCCGGCGGTAGCTGCGGTCAGCGTCCGACGGGTGTAGCTGCTCGCTCCGGTCGCGGCGAGGGTCCGTAGGTCGTTTCCGGTCTCGCTTCGGATCAACCCGACGCTCATCGCCAGGATGCAAAGCGCCAGCGCGATGCCGAAGAAGGTGGCCCAGTTGATGATGGTCGAAGACGTCGGTTGGTCGTTCTTGGTCTCGATGCTCAAGTTTGCTGTCGCGGCGACTGCCTCAGCACCGTGGATCTCGGCCGCAGTCAACGGTTCATCAGCGTTGACAAACCACGCGACTGGCGGCCCGATCTGTTCTGAAGAAATCCCGAGTTCGTGGATCGCGTGCTCGGTGATCAATGTGTTCGGTGCGTGCACGCCCGTCCCGAGCGCGCTGAGCGCTTGGATAACAGTGTGCTGCAACACTGCATTTTTCGTGCAGTCGTAGTTTCCGTCGCCAACCGGACCGATCGGGACGAGCTTCGCGCAGTAGGTGAACTCCACGCCTGAGGCACCAGCAAAGCCGGGCAGTGATGTCACGACGTCCGAATTTGGCTGTATCTGTGACTTGCGAATGCCCAAGACCCCTAGCAGCTGCGGGGTGGCAACAGTGAGCGATCCGTCGAGCGACTTCGTCCCGGAGCTGTTCTGGAGACCGCCAACCAACTCGACCGCCGCGATTTGGTGCGCTCCGAGGGCTGCGCCGACACGTTCTGCGACCTTGGACCACGCTCTTACCTGATTCGGAGTTGGGTACGGGATCCCCATCGAGATGTTCGCCTGATTCGAGGCGAGGTTCGGGCCGGCCGGGTCCCAGATATCGGAGTAGCGAGCCTGGGCAAACGTGACGATGATCACCGCGATCATCACACCGAGCCCGATCGCGGCGAGGGCTGAGGCCGAGCGAGCCCGGTAGCGAGCGAGGTCCCGAAGAGCGAGCCGGACGGCAACCGGGGCGTGCCAGGCGAGCCGACCCAGCCCGATGAGCAAGAACGGCGCCAAGAGGATGATCGCGGGAATTAGGGCAACTATTCCGAGGACGAGCTCGGGTGTGCCCAAGCTGCCACTGCCGGCGCTAGCACCGCCCGAGTAGCCGAGTAGCAGGAACGCGACGACGAGAAAGACGATCCCGGGCAGGGCGGATCGGTGAACCTGCCTTGGTGGGGCGGGACGACCGGACAGGGCGGCCATGACAGAGAGCCGCGTGACCGAACGAGCGGGGCGCGAAGCCGCGAGGTACGTCGCGACGATGGCGAGCAAAACTGCCGCGGCGACGACGACCCAGGGCAGGGCGAGCATTCCGATCACGTGATGGGCACTCTGCCCAAGGCTCGGTCGATAGCCGAACCAGAGGACAAGACCGAGAAGGGTCCCGATCACCGCCCCGAGTACTCCCACGATTAGTCCGTTCGCCCGAACGACGAGAGAGACGTTCCTACTCGTCGCGCCGATCGAGGCCAGCATGCCAAGCGAGCGCTGGCGGCGCTGGGCGAGCACCGTGAAGCCACCGATCGCCATCAGCGCGATGAGGAGCATCCCGATCGTGAGCACAGCGAGGGAAAGAGTCTCGGGGTTGATCGTGCTCAGTGCCACCAAGGCCGGGGTTGTCACGTTGGATCCGCGACGCCCGAAGGGTCCACATGCGGAGCACTGTTCGCCGATCGAGCTCGCCGGCACTCCCGGTGCGTCGAAGAGCACGGTAACCTCGCTCGGAGCTTTCACCTGTCCAGGAAGAACAAGGGCGAAGTCGTCGAGGAGGCTCTGCGGGTTCTCGACGATGCCAACCACCTGCCGAGATGCGCCTGCGACCTTCCAAGTGTTGCCGAGCTTCAAGTTGAACTCCGATGCGACTCGCGCCGTCACGGCGACCTGGTCTGCTGTCGTTGGGTAGTGGCCCGAGATCGGCGACAGCATCGGTTGGCCGTAAGGGCCGTTCGGGTTCTGGGCTCTCAGCTGGTAGGTATCGATAGAGCCGGGGACTTTCAGCGTCTCGTTCTCGATGACGTCGAGCTTGCCGAACCGGTGCTCCAACGAGGCGATCTCAGCGGCAAGACGGGGGTCGGACCCGGAGAAGCTCGCCATGTCCTGGGCGGTACCGAACCCAGTGTTAGCCGGAAGGGGCGTGTTGGTCGCCACCGCCGAACCGACAACCGTCGCGGCAACAGCAACGATGATTAGCGCGAGGACAAGTACTTGTTGGCGCCATTCGCGGCGGAACAAACGCCACGCCCAGCGCACAACCGCGCGCCGAGACGGCGTGAGACCACGGGCAGAACGAGTCTTGCGGCGCGGCGCTGCGACCGAGACGGTCATGGGGTCCGCGACGGCGCGAGAAGCGACTCGACGCTCGGAGGAGGCAACGTCTGGTCGACTATGCGACCGTCTTTGAGGAAGATGACGCGGTCAGCCCAGGAGGCGAGGTGGGCGTCGTGGGTCACTACGACCGCGGCGACGCCTTGCTTACAGGCCCCGCGGATCATCTTCATCACGGCCTCCCCGTTCGCCGAGTCGAGTGCGCCCGACGGCTCGTCGGCGAGCAGGAGATGACGCTCACCGACCACGGCTCGCGCGATCGCGACCCTTTGACGTTCTCCTCCCGAGAGTTCGTCGGGGAAGTGCCCAGCGCGCTGCGCGATCCCGACGTTCTCGAGCGCGGCCAGAGCGAGAGACCGAGCTTTCTTCGCCGAAAGGTCATCGAGCTCGAGAGGAAGCGAGACGTTCTCGAGCGCTGTGAGCCCAGCGAGCAAGTTGAAGTCCTGGAAGACAAAGCCGATCGTGCGGCGGCGAAGTCGTGCCTTGTCGTTGTGGGACATCGACGCGAGCGACTTGCCGTCGATGAGCACCTCACCGCTCGTCGGCTCTTCGAGGCTGCCGGCGATCGTGAGAAGGCTCGACTTGCCTGATCCGGACGGTCCCATCACAGCGACGAGGTTGCCCCGATCGACCGAAAGGGACACGTCCACGAGGGCGCAAACGAGAGTCGAGCCCACGCCATAGGACTTGGAGATGTTCCGGAGTTCGAGAAAGCTCATCGGCGTGGCACGAGCCTTCGCCGCAGGGGCGGCACCGTCGTGGGGACTGCGGACTCAACTTCGGCCCTCATCAGGCGACCTTCGGCCTGGTCGAGCCAACGGATGACCGAGTCCAAGCGGGACAGCTCGGCGTCGACGACAAGAGCAAAGGCAAGATCGAATTCGGCCTCGTCGTCCTTGAGGTGTGTCCATTGCTGCATGAGCTCGACGAGGTAGCGCCGGTGAAGCTGGATAAGGTCGTTGACGTCGACGCCAGGTACCCGGAGCGCCAAGAGCACCTTGATCACGAGCTCGTCGCGAGGTGGCGAGGCCATGTCGGTCGGTGTCGAAAGCCAGCGGTGAAGCTCTGACGTGCCTTCCTCGGTGAGGCGAAAGACCTTCTGCGGACCCTCATCGGCCGTGTCCTCGGACTCGATGTGGCCCGAGTGTTCGAGGCGCTGCAGGGTGGAGTAGACCTGACCCACATTGAGTGGCCAGACGTCCCCGGTGCCGACCTCGAACTCCTGACGGAGCTGGAACCCGTACTTTGGGCCTTCGCTCAAAAGCGCCAGCAGGGCATGTCGGACGCTCATTGCTCGACCCTTGCCTTATGATCTACCTCTGCGCGGACCATACGATGTATGGTACACCTGAGCGTCCACCTGGCCATCGCGAATTTGCCAGGTTGAATTCCCACGCAGTTGGCTGTCAGAGTCGGGTCAAGACTCGGGTCGCCAAAGCGGAGACCTTCTCTATCGGTTCCGCGCCCGCAGCCTCGTTCGGAGCGGTTGGGGCGTTAGCCGTTTTGCGTCCGTGCGATTGGATTCGCTGTCTTATGTCAAATGGTCAGGGCTAGATCAGCGTCGCGCTGCGAGCGTGCCGGCAACCCGGTAACGGGAACTGCGAGCGGCAGCCATCCCCCTGTCCTGCTCAGAACCACGAGCCGGCAGGCTGGCGGATCGGGACGTTCAGGCGGTTGAACACGTTCGTGAGTGCGATCTCGAGCAGGAGGGCCGAGAGCCCCGCCTCGTCATAGTGGCGAGCCACCTCGTCCCAGACCTCGTCAGGCACCGGGTCAGGCCGATCGGCGAGGCGGGTGACGCACTCAGCGAGTGCGAGCGCCGCGCGCTCGGCATCGCTGAAGTACGGCGCCTCTCGCCATGCTGCAACGGCGAAAAGGCGACGTGCTTCGCTCTCGCCTACGTCGCTGATGGACTTCCAGCCGTAGTCAACACAGAAGCTGCAGCCATTGATCTGGCTCACTCGCAGGTGGACAAGCCCGAGCGTTTTCTCGTCCACGCCACCTTTGTGAGTCGATGCGACGAGCCCCTGGATGGCAATCATCGCCTCGGGGATGACGAGCGCCGGGTTCTTCATTCGCTGAGGCGGGACGGTTGCGGTAGCGGTCATGCCATCATCTCCTTGAGGTGGTTCGGTCACACCCGCACGGTCATGGCGGTCTAGTAGGTAGACCGACGGGAGCAAAGGAATGTGACAATGGACGAGAGACCCTGGCTCGCCACGAAATTTGAGGAGTACCGGCCGCGCCTCACCGCCGTCGCCTCCCGGATGCTCGGCTCGAGAATCGAGGCCGACGACGCGGTCCAGGAGGCCTGGATCCGCTTTAGTCGATCAGACACGAGCGGCGTCGAGAACCTCGAGGCGTGGCTCACGACTGTCGTCTCGCGGGTGTGCCTGAACACCCTCCAGTCGCGCCGAGCCAGATGGAGCCTCCCCCTAAACGACGTCTGCGACACGTCCTTCGAGGACACCGGGTCTGATCCAGAGCGCGAAGCGCTCCTCGCAGATTCGGTCGGCCTGGCGCTTTTGATCGTTCTCGACAGCCTCACTCCAACAGAACGCGTCGCATTCGTGTTGCATGACATGTTCGCGGTGTCGTTCGAGGACATCGCTCCGATCGTGGGACGCAACGCCGCAGCGACGCGCCAGCTGGCAAGCCGCGCGCGCCGGCGTGTACAACACCCTGACGCGGAGCACGGGCGAGACAGGCTTCAACAGGCCAGGCTCGTCGACGCCTTCCTGGCCGCGGCAAGGCGCGGCGACTTCTCCGCGCTAGTCGAGCTGCTCGACCCGGACGCCGTGCTGCGCTGTGATTCGGCTGCGGTGGCGATCGGCGGGCCTGAACAGGCGCGCGGTGCTGAGGCGGTCGCCGCGTTCTCCAAGCGAGCGCGCGGCGCGCGACCTGCGCTCCTGGACGGCATTCCCGCCGCTGTCTGGATGCCCCGCGGTCAGCTGCGTGTGGCGCTGCTATTTACCTTCTCCGCAGAAACGATTGCCGTGATCGAGGCTGTGGCGGAGCCCGCGCGACTAGCGACGCTCGATCTCGTCGTCGTCGGCGACGCCTGGAGCTGATCGGACGCAGGCCCCTCCCGCGTAAGGGACCTCAGGAGGAGGTTCGTCGCCTTAGGCCACGGTTTGCTCGCCGGTCCGGGCACCGCGACGGTGCGTGCTGCTTAGGTAAACACCTATCGGTCAGGCAGAAATCGTCCCTCGTTGTTCGAAGGCCATGGCGCGCTGAAGTGCTACGGCTTTCATTTCGGTTGGAATCAGTACCGCCTCGCCGAGACCGACAGCATTGATGCCAGCCTGGGCGGCTTCCTCGACGACGCCACCGACCATGACGGCCAGATCCGGTGTCCGATGGAACACGAGAACGCCATGGTTGGTGAGTAGGACCGCCGGCACACCTGGCCGCACTGCGACACGGATCTTGGCGATCGCGTCCGCGGATCCACGGGGCCCGTAGCGGGCAACCGGCACACCCTCGGCGAGGCTAAACATGGCGAGGGCTTCGATCCAGCAGCCGATTGGCTTATGCGCTACGGCATACGCCGTCGCATATGGCGAGTGGGTGTGAATCACACAGCCAACCTCGAGGTAGTCGGCATACATCGCAGTGTGCATAGCGACGACCGCGCCTTGGACCGGAGGCAACTTGCCTTCGCGAAGCGTTCCGTCGAGGCCGACCCGAACGACAGCCTCCGGGGGATAATCGCGAAGCGAAGAGCCACCGGTGAAGTACATCTCGTCTTCACCGCCAACACGAAGGCTCACGTTGCCGTGCGCGTTCGCCGAGATCGCCCCACTGGCGACGACACGCCTCGCCACCTCGATGACCTCGTCAACCATTCCACGGTCCATGGCACTTGTCCCCCCTCGGCTGAGCAGAATCGCTCCCCCGCTGTTTTTTACCACGCGCTAGGAGCGCCGGCCGCTATCACGTCTCCTGGCGCCTTGTTCGCCACCTGATCAGAGCGAGCGCCTCGACCCTCAGGGGCGATCGCTCCTTTCACAGGTCGTCCAGGAGATCGGCGAGGGATTAATGCTTCGTCTGCTGACTCGATCCCTGAGAAATACCCAGGGGTGATGAAAGCTCCATTGTCCCTGCCTGGACGTAGGACATGGCTTTGGTGCGCTTGAGGTCTTTCCAACTGCCAGCTGCCAGCAGCTCCTTCAGCTCACGACGCGACCGCACCCCTAATTTGCGATAGGAGCGGACGAGGTGACCCTCGACGGTCTTGTCAGCCAGGAACAGGTCTCGGGCGATCTGCGAGTTTGTGAGTCCACGTGCGGCAAGGGCCACGACCCGCCTCTCGCCCGAAGTAAGCGAGTCCGGCCCTGAAAGGGCCGCGCGTCGAGGTCGTGCCCCACTCAGACGAAGCTCGGTCAAGGCCCGCGAGGCCAGCGGCGCGGCGTTGAGGCGAGAAGCGATATCGAGGGCGCTTCGCAGAGCTGATCGCGCCATGTGCTGTGGTTCGCCAGCCTCCATGCGCGCACGACCGAGATCTACCAGGGCCGTCGCTAGCTCGAGATGCGCTGATGAGCCACGGAGCAGCTGCACAGCTTCGCCTAGGCGCTCCAGGCGCTTGTCGGATTCGCAGACAAGAGCTACGACACGCAACGCCGGGCCCACAACCCAGTTCGCACCGTGAGCGAGAGCGAGATCAAGATTGGCTTGAGCCAAGAGCTCTGCCTCTGCCCGCCGACCCTGTTGGGCTAGAAGCTGCGCTGCTTGCGCTCGCCAGGCGGTCACGACTGGATTGTCGACTCCAAATTCGTCGGCGCGACCTCCAGCGGCTAGGAGATCGGCGATCGCCTCGGCGGAGCGCCCTTGACAACATCGAAGCCTTCCGCGTTGTTCGAGAAGTGAAGGTCCTTCGAAAGGAGACGTCTCCGAAACGAGACCGGAGAAGCTCGAGAGGAGGCTCTCGGCTTCGTCCCACCGACCTTGATCGACCAGGGCAGCGACCAAGCAGGCGGCTGCATCCGGTCGACGCGCCCAGCCCCGTCCAGCCGTCAGCGACAGTGCATTGGCCGCGAGTTCGCACGCCTCGACGATCTCTCCGCGCGTCGTAAGTGACATGGCCAGAGTCAACGAGTACTCCGCTTGAGAAGCCGCAAGGCCGCGAGGCTCACTCATCGCGATGGCGTGCCGGGCAAAGCGTTCAGCCAACCCGGGCTCACCGGCACGAGCGAGCGACAAGAGCGCGCGCGCCCACAACTGGCAGTCGAGGGGGTCCTCACTGCACAGGTACGCGTCCAGCAGGACGCTGCGCAGTCTGTCTGCTATCTCGCTCGCGCTGGCATACCTCGGGCTCACAGTGTCGGCTACGGCGAGTAACGCAGCCGCCTTGTGGTCTGCCAGAGACTTCGGAGAGGCCACGGAGCCGAGCCTGCGGAGATCGCCAACCGATGTCGGTCGTGTCGTATCGACAAGAGCCTCTGCGACGGCGAGCTCGATCCTGTCGGAGGTTTCTGCCTCCCCTAGGCTCGGACGGATCTGTTGAAGCGCCGAGATCAGTGACCTCCTGATCGGAGAAGAGCTCGTCGGAAAGGTGTCGAACTCATCGAGTCGACATGCCAGCTCGTGGGCGAGCGCGGCGGTCCGTTTCGGCGTCGCCTTCAGCTCCACGCAGCGCCGCAGATGTTCGACCGCGGCCCGCGGATCAGCCGGTGTCTCAGCCTCGACGAGGTCCAGCAGAAGCTCGGGGTCATCCCACGCGGCCGGGTACCCGCAAAAGGCTCGGCGCAGGTATGACAGAGCCTGGTTGAAGTTGCCGCTTCTGAGCATGAAGTGGGCCGCCGCCAGCAGTTCGTTTGTCACCCATGCCTGGTCATCGAGCTCAGCCGCGACGAGATGCTCGGCGACGTACTCGAGCGGGGCGCCACGTACCTTCAAGTGCTTCGCCCATGCCAGATGCAGGCTGCTTTGACGCCTGGCTCCGATCTCTTCGTACACAGTTCGCCCTAGGAGAGGCGCGACGCGCAAGGTACCAGCGTCGAAACTCAGCAGCCCGATTGCATTCAACATCCGGCCTGCCGCGCCAACCTTTGCCAAACTCAACCTTGTCACCGCTGCGATCCACTCGACGGGGGTCGGTTCTCCTGCGACCACCACTGCCTCCAGAACCCGAGCCGCCTCCGGGGACAAGTGCGACAGTCCTGCGCGCACCGACCGAGCGACAGCTTGGGAAGTGATGCCCGCTAGATGTCTCGCCGCTGCAGCAGTCGGCGGCACGCCCCCAACCACCAGCTCACGACAAAGCGACACGACCAGGAACGGCACTCCATCGGTGGCGTTGTAGCACTGCTGGGCAAAGCTCTGGTCAAGATCCTCGCCGAGGTCACAAAGGCACTCTTCTAGGAGCTTGTGCACTGCTCGGGAAGAAAGTGGGGCAAGGGACATGACTCGAGCCCCAGGCTCGGAAAGGATCGCCTCCACGGGGCGCAACGGCGCCTGCGGAGATCGCGATGCAATGCTCATGAGCAGTCTCATATGCAGGCGAGAATGGGGACGACCGAGCCGGAGCAGCCACTGCACCGAGCGCTCGTCTAGCCAATGGGCGTCGTCAATCGCGATGAGGACGCCGCGCGTGGCGGCGAGGCGGCAGACAACCTTGGCGAGCTCCGCCTGGAGGTCCGCCTCCGACAGGGCATTCAGGCTCACGATCTCCTTCTCGTTAGATAACGAGTCCAGGAGTTGTCCGAGGACTGGGTGAAGGACATCAGCGCACGGATCGTCCACCCGAGCAGAAAGGACAGCCAGTTCGGCATCACTGGCAATCTGGCAAGCCGCTCCCAAAAGCGCTGTCTTCCCGAGGCCAACAGCACCCTCGATGCCTACAGGGCCGACCGCGCGGTCCCAGTTGTTCGAAAGAAGTGTGCCGAGCTCGGACAGCCACCTGTCGCGCTCGAGTAGACGAGGACGTAGATGTGGGCGATCACGACTATCTTTCTCCGTGGACGCGTGACCACCCACCTCACGCCCTCCCAAGCGGCGCCGGCGGCGATCCGGGACGGTATCCAATGTCAGCCCTCGCGCCCCGACGCAGTCGGACATGAGCATGGTCCGCCAGCACGGCCGGCAATCCGCCGAGCGATGCACTTTGCCTGCGGGAAAACGGGGAAGCTCTCCATACCTTTCGACCTGCGCTGTCTCAACCAGCAAGGCTTGGGACGGATTCGCTACTCGCTATTCCCGGTCCAAGCGACCAGTTACAGGTCGGGCATCGACGCTTCCCTCGCTCTGGTCAGTCTCGTACCCAGGACTCGAAGTGTCAATCTGTCGGTCGCTTGGACGCGACCTTGTGAGTCGTGATGCTTTCGAGGCGAGCTAGGGCTCCTCGACAAGTACCGGCCACCGGGGAGGGTCACCTCACTTACTGTCCGGGTGGAAGCGTCTTGGTCGGTCCTCCACCTCGTAGCTCGGGTGTCCCAGTTGAAACCGGTCGTTGTCCCTGCAACTTCAAAGAACCCGGGCGGCAACACGACCTCGTGGCGGACGCCAGCTACTGCGATCTCATCGGTAGCCTTGAGGTGAATGCTCTGAATCACTCGGCCAACATGACGGCGTGACTGGGCAGGGAAGTCTTCCGCCCTTCTGGCAGACGGGCAGATGCCGCGACACGTGCCAGAACAGTGAAGGCCTTCCTTCCTTCTTCGATGGATTCGGCTGGTTAACTCGCGGGATCCGTCTGAAACTTGAGGGGTGTCGCGCTGTGGAGGCGGCTCATAGTCTGAGGCGGGGGCTGCTGACAGAGATTAGGCAACTTGCGAGGAAACCCCGGCGTGGACCTAGACCCGAGACGCGATGTGTCCCTTCGCGCCCAGCTACCGAGCAGAGCTCTGAGAACTCAGCTGGAGGCGCTCACCCAGGAGCTTGAGGAGCTTCGCGAGGAGAACGCCCGTCTCCGCATGGACGCGACACGGCCTCGATCACTGCGCGCCGTCGGTGACAGCTTGCAGACCGTGGCTGACGCCGTGCTCGAGTGGAAAGGCGCCGACACACGCGACCGCGGGGGAACGGCCGAGGACGAGCTCGACGAGGCCTGGCACCGCCTCGCTGAGGCACGGCTGCTTCGAACCTCGGTCGCGTCGGTGCTGGCTGATCTTCAAGTTGCCTGCCAGCAGCTGCTCAGCCGTTTGGAGCTGGACGTCGGCTCTATGGAGATCGATCGAAGAGCTAGGGACAGGGCAACTGCGGTGTCCCCGCGCAAGAAACGTGGAACGTCGATAAGGAGCACACCATGACAGCTCAATTTGCGAGAGTCTTCGCCAGAGATCGCCGAGTACCTGCCGCCTCGGCGGTCGGCGTCGCCGTCGTGCTCCTGGCGGCCTCGCTCGCGGTTCTTGTGGGGGCGACCCCAGCGTCTGCAGCTTCGACACCGCTGGCGCTCAGAGTTCTCGTGATCGGCAATGGCGCCTCCGACCCTACGACTCTGGCTTGGGAGGCGACCCTCAGCGACGAGGGAGTCGCATATACCGAGGTGGACGCCACAACCGGCGTCGACGGCCTCGTGTTGCCGAGCAACTTTCCCGCCCTTTCCTCACAAGGCACGGACAACTTCGACGCCGTGGTGATCGCCGACGACCCGAACGACTTTGCAGCCGGACAGCTGACCCAGCTCGATGCTTGGGAGGCCGCCTCTGGCATCCGCCAGGTCGATGGTTACGTCTTTCCGAACGCCGCCCTCGGAGTGAGCGACGTCTCGGCGGTCGCGTTGGACGCAACGACGGCACAACTGACCGCAGCGGGACTTGCCGCTTTCCCGGGACTCGCTGGCACATTGGACTTCAGTGCGGGCACCCATGGGTACCCGGCAAGTGTCTCCGCCGGCGCCTTGTTCACTCCTTGGATAGAGGACTCCGCTGACGACGTGCTCGGCGGCGTCTACCAGCGCCCCGATGGAGTCTCAGAAGCTGCCCTCTTCTTCAACTACAACACCTCACAGTCACAGTGGCTCGTGCTCGGACACGCACTCATCGATTGGGTCACCGATGACATCCACGTCGGGATGTTCCGCAACTACGTCGAGATGGACATCGACGACACGTTCACCCCCGATGATTCGTGGAGCACCTCTACCCATTCGACCGACTACAGCGACGCCGATGCCCTGCGGATGTCCCCGACCGACGTCATCTACGGCGCGCAATGGTCGCAAGCCAATGACTTCCGGCTCGACCAGCTTTTCAACGGTGGGGGCAGTACCGAATACCAGACAGACAACGGCGGCCCAGATCCCCTGCTTGGCGAGTTCCAGGCTAAGGACCCGGCAACCGGACTGCCATACGCCAACGACTTCGGCTGGATCAGCCACACCTACGACACTCCCTATCTCGATGTCGGATGTGCGACGCAGAACTACATCGAAGCCGAGTTGAATGAGAACAGCACCTGGGCGGCTGAGCCGGCAGGGACTACAGCCGGCACGGGTGGACTCGGCCTTGCCGAGAGCTCGGACCCAACTGTTGCGCTCGGCACAGAGAACCCCTCCGTCTTCGTGCCAGGCAACCACTCAGGCCTCGCGGACCTCGAGCCTGGCAATCCCGCCACGGTGGACCCACCGGATCTCGACGCCGAGACTGCGAGCGGAGGTGGGGCGCTCGGCGCGGACCAATATGAGTACGCGGTGACAGATGAGTTCACACCGGGCGGAGGACAATCCTCCGCCTACGTGACAGATCCTTTGAGCGCGGGACCGAACGGGAAGATCACCTTGTCCTGGCAGGCCATTTGTCATGCTTCGGACTACCTGGTCTATCGCGAGGTCGCCGGGAGCAACGACTGGTCACTTGTCGGCACCGTCAGCACACCACCGTCGGCCACCCTGCCCGACACGAGCTCGGGCAACCCGATTTCGACCACTGACGTGTCTGGGGGTGGGGAGCTGGAGCAGACCTTTACCGACACGGGCACTGCGGGTACACAAGAACCCACCGGTTGGACACCGCCGAGCGTCGAGAACGCCGTCGAGTCGCCCTGGGAGCAGAACCCGTATTTCGTCCCGGCGTTGGAAGCGGTCGGGATCACAGACGTTGGCGCCGATGCCTCCAAGGCCTACCCGAACCCTCCCGAGGACGAGTTCGGGATCGGAGCCAGTTACACAGGAACCGAGTTCCCGGCGGGAGCAACATTCCTCGATGGGACGGCCCAGGTCGTACCCCGCCACCCGGTCAACATCTACTACAACGCCTCTACCGAGGCACAAGAGGTCGACGAGTACAACACGCTCTATCTGTCGACCGCCGACGGCGGAACCTGCGTCGGTAGCTCAACGACGACTTGCCTGACGACCCCGGCGAGCTTCTCCGACATCGTCAGCCAGGTTGTCTCAGGCATGTTCGAGAACATGATGAGCAACGACCCGGAACCGAGCTACGTGCACCAGACCAACATGATGGGACAACCGCCCGCCGGTGCGGCGACGACCGGGACGCCACCGAATACTCCAGACACGACCGGAGACGGGCTCGTCTACTCCGTTTTGAACCCGCTGCTGGCTGAGTACCACACGTACTTCACGGCGAGCGAACCTTACGAGCAGCTGACAGAAGAAGCGATCGGCGACACGCTCGCGGATCAAGCTGCATGGGCGAACGCCCTTCAGGCCGGATCGGTTAGCGCGCTGGAATCGAACGGCGTCGTGACGATCATAAACAACGGCGCCTCCTCGATCGCCGTTCCGGTGACGGTACCGGTCGGCTCGGTCGGCTCAGGTCTGAGCTTTGCCCAATACGCGGGCGCCCTCTCAGCCTGGCAGAGCCTTGCTGCAGGCGCTTCGCTCAACATTGACGTCCCCATGATCGCCCAGACGATCAACTTCAGTGCTCCCGCCTCGGGCAGCTTCGGCGGCTCGGCGGAGCTCGCGGCCAACGGAACGACGGTCAACTTCACCGGTGTCGGTAACTGCGTCATAGACGCCAACCAGGCCGGGACGACTGACTACTCGGCCGCCACCGAGGTGCAACAGACCATCGTCGTCGGCGCAGCGACAGTCACGGTCAACGTGTCGGGTTCGCAGAGCTATGGGCCTTCAATCCCATCGTTCTCCTACACAGACACAGCCCCGGTGACGGTGAGCCTCTCCGGCACCTTGTCGTGCACGACCGTAAACGGGGGCAGTCCTATATCAACCGAGCTTGCAACCGGGAGCTACACCATCGACGGCGGGACCTGCACAGGGATCTCGTTGTCCGACCCGGTTGATTACACCTTGTCCTATCAGGGCGTCTCGGATGGCTTTGTCGTCAACTCTGCCGCCCAGACGATCAACTTCAGTGCTCCCGCCTCGGGCAGCTTCGGCGGCTCGGCGGAGCTCGCGGCCACCGGTGGAGCATCGGGCCAACCGGTCGTCTTCTCCGTTGACTCCACGAGCGGTG
>JBEKVJ010000084.1:0-16417 GCA_049514105.1 Acidimicrobiales bacterium | reverse complement strand
CCGGCCTGTCGACACACCCGGCAGCTGAGATCATCGACCTCGACGAGAACGGCGAGATTGTCGGGCTCAGCTAGCCAGCGGTTCTATCTCGAGTCGTCGCTCGCCAGCTTCCTCGAGCTCGTGCAACCGGTCGCGATTCCTAAGGTGAGGTCCCACGAACAACCCTCACACAGCAGGTTCCAATGCAGCACGGTGAGCTCGTGAACATGGCTACGTGCCGCGCGGGCCATGCCTAGCTTGAACGGAGACCAGATGAGAGCGACCACACGGGGAACTCATTTGCATGACCTTCTGCCCTTGAGCCGTATCGACACAACTACGGTCGCATTGACAGTCAACGCTCGTGACGGTGGCTTCTACGAATACCGCCCGAAAGGTGTCGTTCACGTCGAGGACGAAGAGGAGATGCGCGCGCTGCTACGTCTCGCCCGGCAGATGTGCCTTCCAGTCACCTTCCGGGCGGGAGGCACGAGCCTCTCGGGTCAGACTGTCGGCAATGGGTTAATCGCAGATATAAGCAGGGCCTTTTTCAAGGTCGATGTCCTCGACGCCGGCGCTCGGGTGAAGGCCGAGCCGGGTGCCACCGCGGGGCTCGTGAACCGGGTGCTCAGTCGCTATGGCCGCAAGATAGGCCCGGACCCGGCTTCAATCCGTGCTGCACGAATTGGCGGAGTAATCGCGAACAACTCGAGCGGGATGATCACTGGCGTCAAGTTGAACGCTTATCACACGATGCATTCGGTCCGGTTCCTCCTTGCGAACGGATCCGTCTGGGATACGGCAGCAGAAGGTGAGCACGAGCGCTTCGCCCGAGAACTCCCGGATCTAGCACGGGGTCTCGTTGAGCTACGCGACGATGCGCGCGCTGACGCGGATCTTGTTGCGCTGATCAGAAAGAAGTTCTCAATCAAATGCGTCACGGGATATGGGATCAATGCCCTCATTGATTTCGACGATCCTCTGGAGATTCTCGCTCATCTGCTTGTTGGTTCCGAAGGCACACTGGCCTTCATCTCCCACGTGGTGCTGGAAACGGTGCCACTTAATCCCGAGCGCTCGACCGCGACGTTGTTGTTCGACAGTCTCGAGACGATGGCGACTGCCATCTCGTCAATCGAGGACACCGATCCGAGCGCGATCGAGTTTCTCGACGACGCTTCTATGGACTCCATGCTAGGTATCAATGGCCTGCCCGATGTCATCAAGTCCCATCCGAAGGGCTCGGCCGCGCTCCTCGTGGACTACCAACGAGAGACTCCTGACGAACTGCGTCTGGCGGTCGAAACCGCTCGCCCAAAACTGAGGGCGCTTTCGAGCCTGATTGCGATGAGTGACTTCACCTCGACCCCTGAGGAGTACGAGCGCCTCTGGCGCGCCCGTGAGGGCATTTTCGCAATCGTTGGCGGTGCTCGGCAGCCCGGCACGACAGTTGTGCTCGAAGACATGGCTGTGCCTCTCGACGAGTTCGCGAAGCTGCTGAGCGGCCTGAAGCTGCTGTTCGCCAAGCACGGCTACTCGGGCGCGGGGCAGGGGGTCCAGTATGGACATGCAAGCGCAGGCAACGTCCACTTCATGCTCACTGCCGACTTTGCCAAGCCGGGCGAAATCGATCGGTACAAGGCCTTCGTTACAGACGCCGTCGCGCTCGTCGCTGACGAGCTCAACGGTTCGCTGAAAGCTGAACACGGCACCGGCCGGGCCATTGCCCCATTCGTCGCTCGCGAGTGGGGCGACAGGGCCTACTTTCTTATGAAACGGATCAAGCACCTCATGGATCCAGAGGGGCTGCTTAACCCTGGCGTGCTCATAAACGACGATCCCGACGTCATCAGCACAAACATCAAGCTGACTCCGCAGGTCTCGCCCCACATCGACAAATGCACCGAGTGCGGCCTCTGTGAGCCCGTCTGTCCGAGCCGTCTAGTCACAATCACGCCGCGGGGGCGTATCCAAGCCTCGCGCAAGTACGTCGAGCTGCTCGCGAAGGGAGACGAGCTCGCTGCTGGGGAGCTCTGGCAGCAGTATCAATACGAGGGAATCAACTCCTGTGCAGCTGACGGAATGTGCGCTACCCAGTGCCCGATCGGAATCAATGTCGCGCACTTCACCGCTGCACTGCGAACAGAGCGTAACAACAAGCTTGAGACTTCCCTTGGGTCCGTGCTGGCACGTCGCTTTGCCGTCGTCGAGAGACTCGCGCGAGGAGGACTGACCATCGCAGCTCCTGCCAATAGGTTCCACACGCTCGAAGCCCTTACGACAGCGGTTCATCGCTTGATCCCCTTTGCGCCGGTTTTTCGGGAAGAGAGTTCGCCAGAAATTGTCTATTTCCCCGCGTGCGTGACGCGGATCATGGGCACGTCGAATCTCGGCAAGGCCTCGGTCGTCGAGACCGTGCTTACCGTCGCTGACCGCGCGGGTATCAAGGTTCGCCTACCCAAATCTGTCGTCGGGACCTGCTGTGGCCAAATCTGGCGACACAGAGGGTACGCGGCTGGTCGGCGATACATGGCGAATCAGCTGGTCGAACACATGTGGAGGTGGAGTGACGGTGGCAAGGTGAGGGTCATGTGTGATGTCACTTCCTGTACCGTGTCGATGCTGCGCGAAGTCGCCGATCAGCTCACCGATGCCAACACGGAGCGCTATCGACAGATCGAGATCGTCGACATAGCTCCTTGGCTCGTCACAGACGTGATGCCTCGGCTCGAGATCACCAATCCAAAGCGGAGCGTGGCGCTTCACCCGACCTGCGCGTGCGTCGAACTCGGAGTTGACAAGCACGTTCAGATGCTCGGAGATGCATGCGCGCGCGAAGCGCTCATCCCCCTTCACTGGGGTTGTTGCGGCGTCGCCGGCGACCGCGGGTTCATGTATCCCCAGCTCAGCGACGGCGCCCAGCGGGACGAGCATGCCGAGCTTGCCGGGCGAAGCTTCGACGGCTATTACTCGGTCGCGCGCACCTGTGAGATCGGCCTAAGCCAGCGATCCAGCCATCAGTACGAGTCGATCGTCTACCTTCTCGAAGAAGCGACCAGGACGAATTCGCCCATGGGCAGGTGACATGAAAATGTCGCGAGTGAGCCGGTGTGAGGCGATCTCCTCGACTCCGCCAAGTGATGCAACCGAGTCGGAAGGACCACCTCTGGATTTTCGCAGTCGCGAGCGCGGTCACCTTTTCACCAGACCTCCTCGGACGACGGAGCGCGCCAGCTAGCTTCGTTCGTGAGCGCTGATCCTCCAACCATTCCGATCCGTGCAAGACACTTGCGTGGGATCCTGGCGGCCGTGTGACGATGAGTCTGGCGCGGAGATCCGCGTGGATCTATTTGGTGTCGACAAGAACCTTGCCGACGACACCGGCCTCGACGGCTTCGTGAGCACTTACGACATCATCAAGGGCAAAGCGGTGGACCGGAAGCTCCGTGAGGGCATGAGCCGCAATCGCCCGCGTAATGTCCTCGGTCGCAGACAGCAGATCCTGTATGGCCAGACCGTAGATCAGTACAAACCGAAGCACGAGGTTGGCGCTCATGCAAGCGCGTACCGGGAGCCTGGGGTCCTCGGCTGTCGCAGCAAAGGTCACGATGGTCGTTTCCGGTCCAGCGAGACTCAGGTCAAGATCAAAGTTGGCGGGGAGATTCACTTCAACGATTCGATCAATGTGCTCGGCAAACTCACGCAGCTGCTGGCCGGCGTCGTCGCGACGGTAGTTGACAACGAGATCAGCCCCAGCAGCTGCGGCCATTCTGGCCTTCGCGTCACTACTGACGGTCGTAGCGACGCGGGCACCACAAAAGTGCGCCAACTCGATCGCGAAGTGACCTACTGCCCCCGCTCCTCCTGCGACAAGTACCGACTTGCCTGTTATCGGTCCGTCGGCGAGCAAGCACCTGTGAGCAGTGATAGCAGGCACTCCGAGGCTGGCCCCAAGCTCCATCGAGGCACCTCTCGGTAGGGCCACGGCCTGTTCCTCGGGCACAACCGTCCATTCAGCGGCGGTTCCCCACCGTCGAGTCGCAGCAAACCAAATCCAGACCGCCTCACCCACTCTTGCTGGGTTGACACCAGCACCGACTGCGTCAATCACCCCTGCACCATCTTGGTGAGGAATCTGAAATTCCTCGATCGGCCGCGGCGTCGCGCCCGAACGTATCTTGTAGTCGGTTGGATTAACACCGGAGATGTGAACCCGAATCCTGACCTCGCCCGCCTTCGGTTCCGGACGATCGACGTTGTCTAGGTGCAACACGTCGCGCGCCGCCCCAACCTGCCTATACACAGCGGCCTTCATGCCAGTCCTTTCCGGTGACAAGGCCTAGGGCCCTGAAACCGCCGTCCACCTTGCCCCTTCGACAGCCCGGCCGCTCCAAGTAACCCACACCGCCCGACATCTTCGGAATCAATCCGTTACCAGACAAGAAACCTAATGCGGAAGCAGGAACGCAAGCGCCGTCCCACAGCGTGGATGTTAAATCTGCATGCGCGGATGTGGGCTGCGTACGTAAAGGGCGACCAAAGGCAATATAAGCAAACCCAAAATAGCCTCCTGCGCTGCGGCAGAAAGGCTAAATCCCGATAGGATTGTCTGGAGAACCGTAAGAATAAGGACCCCGAGTACCGTTAGGCCATAGCCGCCGCGACCGCCTACGAGCGAGGTACCCCCAATCAGCACCGCCGCAATCGTCGTGAACAAGTACGGGTCCCCCACTCCTGAATACCCGCCTCCGGTGTAGCCAAGCAAGATCATTCCGGCAGCTGCCGCCGTCACCGCACTCAGGCTGAACACAACAACCCACAAAGTCCGTGTCGGAACCAGCGCCCGCTCAGCGGCGCGCTGGTTGCCTCCCATTGCGTACAACCCACGGCCTACCCAGGTGCGCCTAAGGAACACAATGGTCAATGCCGCCAGCACCAGCCAGACGACGACGCAAGGTGCGACGAAGATCGGGCTGTTGAGCGAAGTCAGTCCCTGCAACCAACCTGGAACGGTACCCTCGACAGTTCCGCCCGATACGCTCGCACTACTGACAAGAATCTGGACTAGACCGAGAACAGCCGTCCCCACTCCTAGCGTGACAACAAGAGTCTGGCCGCGTTGGTGACTGCTGATCGCCCCACTCACGCCACCCACAGCCGCCGCTACGAGCAGGATAATAACGATGGCGAAGCCGCTCGGGATACCTCCATTGACCAACCGAAGAAGCCCGATGTTGGCCGCTCCAACGACGAAGGCAATCGAAAGATCTAATCCGCCTACAAGAGCGCAGAGACACTGACCGATCGTCGCGATCCCGAGAAATGACGCGATCAGCAAGGTGGCACGCAGGTTAACCAGCGACCAAAAACCGTTAACAGTTACCACGCCAATAATGACTAGAACGAAGAGTACAACGCCAGCTAGCGCCGCCCTACCTTGCTCAGACAACAGCCCTCTGACTTTAGCAAGTATCTCCATCGTCAATGCGACCTATTCCCTCGGAGCATCCTGCCCGCCCACCCATGTCCCAGATGTTCATTGGCGAGGAACGCGCCGACAAGCAGAGCAACAACAAGTACGCCCCCAGTCGCGACCTCGACCCAGTAGCTTGCGTTCAAACCGAAGTTGAAAGTTCCTAAGACGTAGGAGATCAGCCAGATATCCATCGCGCCAAGAACCGCACCCAGGCCCTTGGCCCGACCTCCCGCTAGGCTCGCCCCTCCGAGAATCAGTGCCGTAACAGCACTCAAGGTGTAGGACGTCCCCGCCGTCGGGTCGGCCGAACCCAGGAGACCGGTGTACATAATGCTCGCCAGACCGACGAAGACCCCGGTAATGACATGAGCCCCGATCCGGGTGGGAATGAGGCGGACACCGCTTGCGTATGCAGTCCGAGCGTCTGCCCCCATTAAGCGTATGTTCCGGAACAACGTCGTGCGCGATATCAAAGTCCAGAGCACGAAGGAACCGATCAAAGTATAAAGAACCGGCGACATCAGGCGGGTTTCGGATCCCCAGTTAGCAAGCCAGCCAGGCGCGCTACCCCCAGGTTCGGGAAGAAGCACCGTATTGAAGCCGTCGAGAATCAAATAAAGTGCTAGCGAGACAACAACGGTGCTCACCCGCAGAAACGCGATGATCAGACCCATCAGCACCTGGAGCGCAATTCCCAATCCAATCGCGCAAGCGAACACAGCTATCGGTCCGGTAATACCCGCTTTGGGAAGCTCAATGACAATCTCGATATTTATCAGGGTCATAGCAGGACCGATCGAGAGGTCAACACCAGCCGGGCCAGCGATAGCAACCGTCGTAATCGCCAGCGTGGCCAGCAACACCGGAGCAGCACCGATCAGCGCTCCGTCGACACCGTTGGCCGTGAGCAGTCCAGCACCGCGTATTGCCGCAAGAATGAACAAAATCGCGAACAA
The DNA here is from genome assembly GCA_049514105.1 of Acidimicrobiales bacterium. Lineage (GTDB taxonomy): Bacteria > Actinomycetota > Acidimicrobiia > Acidimicrobiales > Bog-793 > Fen-455. The sequence continues at coordinate 10,006 of JBEKVJ010000084.1, read as the reverse complement.
TACAGTCGGGGTGACAAGCGACGTCTGTCGGCGGGCAAAACTCTTTGCGGCCGACGTCGCTCGGCTCAATTCGGGCATTCGCCTACACTCCACTCGAAGTAGAAGCTCTCATTGGACCGGATCGTCAGGCTTAGCCGATTGCTCGGCGTAGCCGAACATTGCCGCGAGAATCGTTTCCCCTCTTATCTGCTCATCCACCAAAGTATCGAAGACCGCGTCCTCCCGAAAGACAACCACTCGGTCGCACAGGCCGATGAATTCCTCGATTTCGTTTGATAGAAACAGCACGGTCATACCCTGCTCGGCGAGCCTTCTCAGAAGTTCGTGCAAGTAATGCTTCGCACCAATGTCAACCCCTCGGGTCGGATCATTCAGCGCGAGAATCACCGGTGTCGCAGCCAACGCGCGGCCGATCACGATCTTTTGCTGGTTGCCACCACTAAGTGAGTTGATCGAGGCGCTGGCGCGGCCCACGCGGATCGAGAGATCCTCAACCTGATGGTTGTAGGTATCTTTGACCTGTCGACGGTTAATGAAGCCAAAGCGTGCGCCCCGGCGGTACCCCAAGATGCCGAAATTCTCGAGTACCGAAAGATTCGGGAAGACTGCCTCGGCCTTACGATCCCCTGTGACATAGGCAATACCGGCCCGGTCTGCTGACCTTGCCGATCCGATCGTTTGGGCGCTTGTCTGCCGGCGTACCTGTATCCGGCCGGAGGCTGGCCGCGTGATACCCGTTACTGCCCGAATAAATTTCACTTGGCCCTGGCCCTCGAGTCCGGCTAGGCCAACAATCTCGCCAGTACGAAACGCTAGGTCGATTGGCCGCGCCTTGCTCGACAGCTTCAATCCGGACACCGTCAGACGCTCTTCTGACGTCTCCTGAGCGATCCTCGAGCCCGTTACGGGGGGCTCGGGCTCCTCGTTGGCCTCCACCACGGTTTTGCTGCTCATCAACTCGAGCAGGCGCTTCTCGACAATCTCTTCGCCTTTTAGAGTGCCCACATTCGTACCGTCTTGCAGTACCGTTGCGCGGTCACAAAAGCCTGTTAGCTCGCTTATCCGGTGCGTGACGATCAGTACGCACACGCCCTCGTCCCGGAGCCGACGCGCTTCTTCAAAGAAACGCTCGACGCTCTCATAGTCCAGCGCCGCGGTCGACTCGTCGAACACAATGACCTTCGGCTTACGCAAAAGCGCTCGAGCGATGACGATCCACTGTCGGACATTGAGCGTGAGTGCTTGCACTTCCTGATCGAGGTCGACACGTGTGCCCACAAGCCGATTAAGAAGCTCCGCGGCATCGGTTCGCTTGTTCCGCCGCGATGTCTTTGCCCGGAACAAGCCGTCCTGCCCAAGATAAAGGTTGTCCAGCACGGAAGCATTGTCGGCTAACAGGATCTCTTGAAACACCACTGCGACACCGATTTTCTGGGCGGAAACCGGGCTCGTCGGTGTCAGACCAACAATCTCGACAACTCCCGAGTCAGGCGCCAACACTCCGCCCAACACTTTTGCCAGGGTGCTCTTGCCACTCCCGTTTTCTCCCACCACGGCGTGGATCTCGCCTGAGTGCGCCGTAAACGAGCAGTTACGCAGTGCGGCGGTGGCACCAAAGGACTTGCAGACATCTCGCACGGTCACTGCTTCGGTACCGACCTGCGGCAGCGTTGCGACCGGCTGCGGCACAACTGTCACCGCTGATCCCGTCCTCTCCACTGGTTCGAAATCACTTCGCTGAACTGCAGAGTATCGAAGAGTACTTGCTGGCTGTTTAAAAGCCAGCAAGTACTCTTCCATTCTTACTCTTCTACGGTCACTCCGTAGTTATGACTACGGCCGCCACGCAAGCGGATCAGCTGGATGCGTGAAGTACATGTCCATGGTCGTCTTCGGGAACCAAACGCTCTGAGCAGGTTCGATCCATAGGTTCGAAGTGAGGCTCGCGTTGGCGGGAAGAAGACTCTGAAGGTTCTTGTAGTACACCGCTCCTGCGCCGATCATGATACTGGCAATCTTCGGTCCCTGACCCTCCAAGGTCCGCATCATGACTTCCCAGCATTCTTGCATCTCATCGCCTGGAGGCCAGGCCTGGTACATCGAGTTGATCCAACTCTTGTGTTCTTTCCAGTACACAAGCGGACCAATTTCGCCACCGATGGTCATCGGTACTACCTTGCGGCCGGATCCCTGCAGAGCTTGTAGCGCTCCCAGGTCACCAGGCGACTGCGTCGCAATTCCGGCAAGTGGCTGCGGGTGCGTGTCAAGGAAGTTCAGCACTGCAGTCTTAGCTACAGAGTCCACCCAGGTCCCAGCGACGACACCGACAACATCGATGCCTTTGTAGGCGGCCAGGCCAAGCTCGTGGCCTCGTTGGAAGTCCGCACTGGCCTGAGTCTGAGGAATGCCCTGCACGATCAGAACATTGCCCTTGCCACCGATGCTCTGTCCTAGGCTCGTGCCTTGAAGCTTTCCGCACAGCGCGTAGTTACCGCTGACTTGCTGCGCATATGGAGATGTCACTCCACCTTGCTGAGCAACAAACAGGACGCCGTGCTGGTAGCAGTACTTAATGGCGTCATTCAGTGAAGTCGGGGGCGGACCAATTGTGAAGACAGCGTCGCAGCCTTGATCAACCAACTGCCTGATCTGCTGAATCTGCGTTGAGATAACAAGGTTGGACTGAAGGGTTACGACCTCACTAATGAGACCAGCATCCTTATACGCGCCAATCAGATAACTGTTAAGCCGGTCCAGCGTCCCCATTCGCCAGGAGTTCCCCGCGAACGCGCTCGCAAACCCGATCTTCCACGGCGGCTTCCGCTTCGGCTTCCAGTTCTTGTAGATGCTCGGCCCAAGGGGAGTGGTCGTGGCCAGCTCGTAATACTGCTGGACGAACTTGGGCAATGTCCCGACTACAGACTCGGAGCGCTTGACGACCAAAGGCACTTTCGCCGTCTTGGTCGTTGCAGACGCGGCTCCACCGGCCAAGGTTCCACCGAGAGTTCCGGCACCGGCGACAACCAGCCCTGCAGCTCCTGCCTTGGCGAGAAACGACCGACGGCTGAACTCCCTTGCGAGTACTTCCTCCCGCTCTGTTTGGTGTTTTTCCATGGAGATACTGTCCTTTCAGATTGCCTCATCAGGGGCTGCAGTTCCCTTGCCGCAAGAGCACAAAACTCACGCAGCAGGGTCTCACCGCAACGGCAACCCGAGTCACTCGACAGCAATAGCCTTCTAGTCCGGATGCTACCGCACCGTCAACGATCGTCGCACATCCTCGTCCCAGAAGACGTGATGCCAGGTAGATCTTGGGAACCGAGGCCTAGACGGTGTGCCGTGATCCTCGCATCACGGCCATTTCGCTCGCGGCGGCCCCCGTGGGGTAAGGTCGAGACTGGATACGTCAGCCAACCAACTGCGGACCACGTCGTTGGGCGAACGACCTGGCTCGACGGTCGTGGCCGGCGCACCTGAGCACGCGCAATCGACCTACGAGAAGCGGAGATCGGCCCAAGCGAGTCGACGATCGAGGGCGATCAGTGACCGGTCTTCTTCGCGATTCATGACCAAGGAGAGCCCTCATGGCTAAGAAGACTGTGCTGGATCTGCATGAAATGAAGCGGCGCGGCGACAGGATAACCTGGCTGACCGCTTACGATTACCCGACCGCCAGTTTCGAGGCTGAAGCAGGCATCGACATGATCCTCGTAGGTGACTCCCTGGGCATGTGCATATACGGATACTCCGGCACGGTGCCGGTGACGATGGACCAATGCATAGTTCACACCGAGGCCGTGCGGCGTGCCGCACCTAACGCCTTTGTTATCGGTGATATGCCCTTCATGAGCTACCAGATTTCGGATGAGGAAGCCGTTCGAAATGCCGGTCGTTTCCTCCAGGCTGCAGACGTTGACGCTATCAAGCTCGAGGGCGGCGTTCGTGTCGCTAGCCGTATCCGGGCCATTCGTGATGCTGGCATTGTGGTCTGCGGGCACATCGGCCTGACGCCTCAGAGTTCTGGTCAGCTCGGTGGCCACAAGGCCCAGGGTCGCACACTTGAGGCGGCACAAGCAGTCGTTGCAGACGCCCGCGCCGTCTATGAGGCCGGTGCCCAGCTTCTCCTCATCGAAGCCGTTCCACCCGAGGTCGCAGGATTCATACGTAAAGAGCTGCCCATCCCTGTTATCGGGCTAGGGTCCGGCAGCGACGTCGATGGTCAGCTGCTCATCGTCAGTGACGTCCTAGGTATCTTCCAAGCCTTCACGCCAAAGTTCGTAAAGAAATACGCCGACATCGCCGGCGTGGCCACGGCCGCCTTGACTGAGTATGTGACCGAAGTTCGCTCCGGAGCATTCCCCACCGATGAGCACTGCTACCACATGCTGGCAGGCGAGTCTGAGAGGTTCCAGAAGTGGAGCGAGGCATCCCAATAGAAAAGCGCTCGGGCGCATATGGTCTAACGAGGTAACCCCTCCACAAGCCCGTCGGGGTTATAACCCGTAGCGTTTTGGCATCGCTATTGCCCCACAGCGCGAAGGAGGCCGTTCGAGAGCTCTCTAGGCCACAACGACGCCGAGCTCGCGCTGCAGTTCGTCAACCGCCTGGCCGACGACATACCTCGACCCGCTCCAGCCGGTCGAGGCTCGGTCCCTCGCGCGCACATTGGTGCGCTGGCGGCTCCAGGTCGCTGCTTTGGCACACCTTTCGCGTCTCGAGCGGATCGACCGAGGCGGCAACAACCTGATCAAACGGCAAGCGCGCCACATTGTGCTTCACCAACCTTGCCAACTACCGGATCAGGTGACTGCTCTATGCCGGAAGCGACTGGCCCGTGATCGAACCTCGTCAATCCGCCCCGAAGCGCCCCTCGGGCTTCTCGAAAAAAGTTACGACCGGGCAGGCGGCGTTCTCGCACTTCCAGCCCATGTTCTCGATACCTATCGCGAGTCCGTGGCTGAGAGTCCAAAGACAGGTTGACAGCAGGCTCAGATACCGCTCTTCTTCTCGCGTCGACACCCGCGACAGTGATCCATCCTCTATCTCGCGTCAAAGCCAAGGGCACACCAGGCTCTTCGCACCCGAAGCGTCTGAGTGCCCTTGGCACTAGGTCCGAACGCATCACTAGATCCGTAGCCACTCGTGTCGAGGTGACCGAACAATCTCGCTTGCGCCAGGTGAAGACAGCGACACCCGAGCTTGCAGGAAAACCGTCGCTGCCCTTCACCGCGACCCAACCTCAGTGGCGCAGTGCTTCCACCATGTCAGCGCAAGACGCCATTTGCGCAACGTTGGTCAGGGCGTATTCAAGACTGGCCTTCTGCCAATCGTCGTTAACCGTCGACGTCCCGTCCGTCGCCACGAATACCCAGAAGCCCGCGTCGGCGGCGTGCCGAGCCGAGTGCTCGATGGACATGTTGGTCCAGGCGCCCGTGATTATGACGCTGTCAACCTCCAGCCCGTGAAGAAGAATCTCCAATTTCGTACCGAAAAAGCCGTTCATGCGAAGCTTCTCAATGACGAAATCGCCCTCCAACGGCTCGAGGCCATCAACTGGGGCCGCTCCCCATGTTCCTCGAACAAGGGCATTGACTTCCTTCACACCTTGGAACAGTGGCGCATTCAGCTTGAGTCCCGGTGCGCCCGGTTCGACGATGTAGTGGACATGGATGACGGGCATTCCCTGGCGACGAGCTTCAGCCGCAAGCGACGCAACGTTAGCCACAATGTCCTGGGACTTTGCATGCAACGGCGCGCCAGAGTCGGCCCAGGCACCGCCGTCGGTTAGCACGTCGTTCTGCATATCCTGAATAATCAGCGCCGTCTTTGACGGGTCAATCCGCAAGGTTGTGTCTCCACTCATAATTTCTCCTTAGACCATGTATGGCAGACGGTTACCGGCTACGCGAAGTTCGATCCGGTAGAGCGAAGTTGAAGCACAGACGAACAGCGTCTTCCAGTCAGCGCCCCCGAAATTCAGGTTGCCGACGTTCTCGGGCACGTCGATACGTCCGAGGAGCTTGGCACTTGAGCTAATGACCCAGATTCCGCCGGGACCGGTGACATAAATATTGCCCCGCTCATCGCACTTCATCCCATCCGGAATACCTTCATCAATGTCACCAGAGCCGATGTGGTCAAAAAAGACCGACCCGTTGCTGATTGAACCATCAGCGGCGACCTCGAAGACCTTGATCATGGCGCGCGGACTGTCGTTAATGTAAAGCAGGGATCCGTCAGGTGAGAAGCACAGGCCGTTCGGCTGCTCGAAGTCGTCCACCAGCAACTGGACCTCGCCACCGGCTGGTGGCACACGATACACGCCCTGGAACGTGAGCTCTTGCTCACGCTCGACTCCGAACCCCGGCATGCGGCCATAGGTGGGGTCGCTGAAATAGATGCTTCCGTCGGTCGCGACGACAACGTCGTTTGGACTATTGAGCTCCCGCCCACCATAGTGCGACGCGACGGTCTCTCTCGTGCCGTCGACGTGTTCGCGAACAACAGAACTCGTAGCATGCTCGCAAACGAGCAAGGCACCGCTGGTCTCGTATGTCAGACCATTGCCTTTGTTGCTTGGTTGCATTACCACTCGTACGCCAGTTTCCGCGTCCCAGCGACGGCGAGTGTCACCGGGCATATCGCTGAACAGCAAGAACTTTCCAGCTTGGTTCCATACGGGACCTTCGGTAAAGGTAAAACCTGTACCGAGCTTCTCTAGCTCTGCAGTTTCCGGCACGAGTTCGTAGAAGTCAGCAATGTTCGGAATGTCCATAGTCTGCCTCTTTGCTGGGGGTCGTAATATACTTTAGTTAGCATATTACTCCAGCGTCTGACAAAGAGTCAAATTGAGAAACCTTATGGCGACTGTCATCAGTCGGTTATATTGCAATTGTAGCGACAATCGTAACCTTAGGTCTAGGTCAACGGCGGGACGGCGTTGACCAGCTAGAAGGTGGCTTTGCTCGCTTGCACCGCACGACGGTCACGCGGGGGTTGACGGTGGCGCATTCATTCGTCGTGTTCCGCGGTCTTTGATGGTTCGCTGTGAGTAGAAGGCGGCTTTAAATGAGGGGGTAACCAGGTTACTGTTGATAACTTCTTAGGCGCCGAGTCATAGACTGTCCGTAGTGGCTTGGGTGACGCTGTGGGCGTCGCGTGTGGGCTCGACAACCGAGATCCTGAGTTAGAGATCGGCGCCTTGCGACCGCTGGCTTCCTTCGACGAGGCTCACAAGGTGCGACTCCAGGCGGTCCGTCGCGGCCGAAAGGGACCAATTCGACTCGGCGCGTTGCCTCCCCGCCGCGCCCATCCGGCGAGCGAGCCCGTCGTCATCGAGGATCCGCTCCAGGGCAGGATGAAGCCCACTTTGATTCTCGACGAGGAAGCCCGTCTCGCCATCGATGACGGTCTCGCGCACTCCTCCTTCAGCCTGAGCGACCACAGGCAACCCACAAGCAGCCGCCTCGAGCGGGGCGTACCCAAAGGGCTCAAGTCTCGGCGCGTACGCCATCACGGCTGCCTCGTTCAGCACCCGAATCACCTCCTGCTGGGTAATGGCCACGTATGGAGCGAAGTCAACCTCCCGCCGTTCTGCGAGTTCCACAAGCTGTTTGAGGTAGTAGGGATCCTCCCAGTTGCCGATCCAGGCGAGAGCAGGACGAAGCGGGCTGATCCGGGCGACAGCCTCGATGACGACCTCAACTCGTTTCGGCCGGACGAATGCTCCGATGCCCACCACAAGCCTTTTCCTCGCGAGCCCCATGTCCTTGTATCGCTCGGTGTCCACTCCGAGGTAGCAAACCGCTGCGTCGATGCCGTAGGCACGCAGCATGCTCTCCCTGCTGAAGTAAGAGTTGGTAAGCACCTGGTCGTAAGCTTGGACTCCTGCCAATTCCTCTCGGGCTTGGATCCGAAGTCCGTGTACCCAAATCGCGTTCCCCACACGTTCTCGCAGCGCTGAGAGCTGGAAACGCTCCGGCTTGGCCAGCGCCGGCCACGGAAGGCGGGGAAGGGCTTCATAGAGGGGACGACAGGGCTCCTGGAGATAAAGCACGGTTGGGCCCTGGACATATCGCGCGAGGCCTGTCACGGCATAGGGGAGACTGCTTCCGGCCAAGACGACGTCGAACCTCCCCCTGTCGATCTCCCGGGCACAGTGCCGGCTGTGTCGATCCAGGGCCGCGAGTTCGGCGGGGATAGCTGTTCCCCGTGCTGACAGGTTGGCTGCGAACTTGCTCCAGCCACCGCTTTGCAGGCTATCGAGGGGAACAATGTGTTCGGGAACGAGATCGCCGATCGAAAGAAACTCCTGGTCGGCGGTAGAAGGACACCATGACTCAACTTGGTGGCCACGAGCGACCAGTCCGCTCACCTGATCGTAAAGCGCCCTCTTGCCACCTCCGCTCGGCAGGTTGTGCCAAACTGCGATTCTCATGACTTGACTGTCGAGCGGCTGGCGGGAGTCAGGTCGACCTGATTCCGCAAAACGCGGCGGTTTGGGAATTGCGTGGCCCGGCAAAGCCTTCTGGTCAGGAATCCAGTTCGCGGCGTCATGGAGAATCTTCCTGCATGATGGCAAACATAGGTCACGGGTTCGGATCGGTCGGCGTGAGCCTCCCGCCCTGGGACAATTGCGCCAGATTCGTCATTGCCCTTGGGCACGGCCATCGGTGCGCGAGCTGCAAAGTGCCGAGCTGGACCGTTGGCTAGCGACCGTGACTGCTGACGAGCTGTCGAAGCCTGCGCCAGTGCCGGAGAGCCCGGGGTGGCCGCCCTACGCCCGAGGCAAGTCCGTGCTCGAGTGCGTGCATGTGGTACTGAACGAGGAATGGGAGCACCACGGCTTCTGCGTGCGCGACATTGCCCTCCTCGGAGGATGATCCCGCGACTGGGTCTCAAGAGAGGTCATTCTGCCTCCGACTTCGACCGCGAGAGAGTCTGCTCCGCGCCCGATGCCGGTGGGAGACAGGCCAGCGCCTGGCGATAACTCTTACGAGCACGCGATCCCGTTGAAATCCGAACAGCCCAAGAAGTCCTGGTTGGTCGGGCTGGCCGGATTTGAACCGGCGACCTCTTGACCCCCAGTTCTGCCCATGGCATTTCCCTTCCGACACCAATCATGACGATGCGTTACCAATAGTGCTCTCAAACAGGGCGTTTCACACCAACCGGCGCGGCCGCTCGCAACCGGTCATGACCCCCTTTTTCCGGCTTTAGCGGAGCGACGGTTCTCACGGCGGTTCTCACGGAGCACTTTGCGAAGCCGTGCGACCCGGTCATAAGCCTCGAGGAGCCAGTTTGTCTAGCTCGCTAGACTTGATGCAGTCTAGTACTGTAGACTTAGTCTTGTGAAACGGACGGCCCTGATCAAGCGGATCTCCAGTGCAGCGAAGGCCAAGGGCATTACATGGACACAGGTAGCAAGCAAAGGCAATCACGAGAAGTGGAGGCTCGGTACGTCAGTGCAGGTCGCCATTCCTCGCCACGGCGAGATCAACGAGATCACGGCGCTAGCAATCTTGAGATCCACCGAGTCAGAGTTGGGAGAGGGGTGGTGGAAGTGAAGACATATACGGTAGCTACTGAACGATCAGGCAATTGGTGGGCATTCTCAATTCCGGAGATCCGCGGTGCCCATGGACAAGCCAAGCGCCTTGAACAGGTCAGAGACGAAGCCCGAGACGTCATCTCGATGATGCTCGACGCCGAGCCCGACTCATTCGACGTTTCGCTCTCCGTGAAACTCGATCCTCGGATCGAGCACGCGCTCGACGAAGCGAAGGCCGCCCGCCAGGAGTTTGATAACTACCAGCGAGCCGCCCAGGAGAAGTTGCGGCTCGCCGCCGAACAGATCAAAGAAGTCGGTGGACTTAGCGTTCGCGACATCGGCAGCTTGCTTGACGTGTCATTCCAGCGCATCTCTCAGATCCTCAACGACCAACGGAAGGTCTCCTAACCGAGCGCAATCGGTCTGACGACCCGAGTCGAGGCATCCAATCTCCCG
>JBEKVJ010000083.1:0-16464 GCA_049514105.1 Acidimicrobiales bacterium | reverse complement strand
GGTGTCGCCACGCTTTCGGAGGTTCTCGAGGCCTTCCCGGGGGTCGTGCTCAACCTGGACATAAAGCGCACCGCTCCTGAGGTGACCTCGTACGAACGGCTCCTCGCGAGCGAGCTGCGCGAGCACGGCCGCACAGATGACGTGTTAGTCGCCTCGTTCTCGGACGCGGCGACCGCAGAGTTCACGAAATGGGCACCCGAGGTGGCCATCGTTGCTGGCACCGATGCCACGACGGAGTTCTACAACCGGGTCCAGGCCGGCGCGCCCGCCCAAGACGACATCGGGCGCTTTGTCGCCCTCCAGCCCCCGGCGCGCCTCGGCCCGCTCACGGTCGTAGACGAGAGGTTCGTCAAAGCCGCCCACTCGAGCGGGCTCGCGGTGCACGTCTGGACGGTCGACGAGCCGCGCGAGATGGAACACCTGGTGAACATCGGTGCCGACGGGATCATCTCCGACACCCCGAGCGTGTTGGCAGCCGAGCTCGGCCGCCTGGGAGCGAACTGGAAGCTCTGAGGGTCAGCCGCGGCCGCAGTTCGGCTTCTTGCCGTGGTTGGCCTTCTTCTTCTTCCGCAGCTTGCGCTTCACAGTTCGCTTGGACACAAGTGCGACAGTGTAGTGGCTCCTAGCCTGGGGGTCTCTTGCCACGGCCGTCCGGCGGTTCGGTAGCGTGACGGTACAGCTCGTGCTCGGGCGTTACAGGGACGGATCACATGGCTTGGCTGTTGCGTGACGGCGAGGTGCTCGCGAGCGTCGAGGTGGCCTCGTCGCTCATGGCGAAGTCGCGGGGCCTGCTCGGCAAGAAGAACTATGAGGGGGCCATGTTGTTGCGCGGCACTCGCTCGGTGCACACGATCGGAATGCGCTTTGCGATCGACGTCGCGTTCTTGAGCGACGACTTGCGCGTCGTGGCGACCACGACTCTGCGGCGTCAGCGGATCGCGCTTCCTCATCGCGGTGGACGGTCGGTTCTCGAGGCGGAGGCAGGCGCTTTCGAAAGGTGGAACCTCCTCGCCGGCGACCATCTGGAGATAAAGGGTTGAGCGACGGGGACCCCGGCGCAAAGGGCGGCCGTCTTCCGGCTGCCTCGGCGGGGCCGGAGGCGTCACAGCCTGGTGAGCTCGTCGTCATAGCCACCCCGATTGGAAACGTCGGCGACCTCTCGCCCCGGGCCGCGGCCCGGATCCAAGAAGCAGAGGTCGTGTGCTGCGAGGACACGCGACATACCGGCCAGCTCCTCGCGCGTCTCGGGCTTCGCGCCTCCCGCCTGCTCTCGGTGCATGCGCACAACGAGCACGAACGCGTGAGCGAGGTGCTCACGCTCTTGGATCACGGCGCCGTGGTCGCGCTCGTGAGCGATGCCGGCACGCCGACGGTCTCAGACCCGGGCGAGGTCCTGATTTCGGCGGCGATCGCCGCCGGCCACAAGGTGACGACCGTGCCGGGCGCTTCGGCTGTGCTGAGTGCCATCGTCGTCGCTGGCCTCGGTACTGCTCGCTGGCGCTTCGAGGGCTTCTTGCCAAGACGCGGACCCCATCGTGCAGCGCGGCTTACAGAGATCGCCGCAGCTCGGCATCCAAGTGTGATCTACGAGGCGCCCGGTCGTGTCAGCTCGACCCTGGCCGATCTAGCCGGAGCGTGCGGCGGAGATCGCCAGGTGGCCATCTGCCGTGAGCTGACGAAGCGTTTCGAGGAGACCTGGCGGGGCAGCTTGCAAGAAGCCTGCGAACGCACCTCGGTGACCGTGCCGCGAGGTGAGCACGTTCTTGTCGTGGCCGGGGCGCCCCGGCGATCTTTGCCGCTCCCGAGTCCCGAGGAGGTCACGATCGCCGTCGAGAGCCGCATGTCCGGTGGATTGAGCCGCCGGCAGGCCGCGAGCGAGGCGGCGGCGGAGCTCGGTGTGTCGAAGCGGTTCGCGTACGAGACTTCGCTTGCTCATCCCGACCGGTAACTTGGGGGCGTGCCCGGCCGCTTCTTCCTGACCACACCCATCTACTACGTCAACGACGCCCCGCATCTCGGCACGGCCTACTCGACTGTCAACGCGGATGCTCTCGCGCGTTTTCACCGTCTCATCGGCGACGACACGTGGTTTCTCACGGGAACCGACGAGCACGGCTTGAAGATGGCCAGGGCCGCGCAGGACCAAGGCGTCACGCCGAATGAGTGGGTCGACCGCATGAGCCGCCGGTACGTCGAGTCCTGGGCCGCCCTCGATGTCTCCAACGACGACTTCATTCGCACGACCGAAGCGCGCCACAGCGCCAGCGTGCAGCGGTTCATGCAGGCGATTTACGACAACGGCTACATGCACAAAGGCCTTTATGAGGGCTGGTACTGCGTTTCTTGCGAGGCCTACTACCCCGAGAGCGACCTTTTGGAGGGCCAGCTCTGCCCGACTCATGAGCGCCCCGTGGAGTGGCTCACAGAGGAGAACTGGTTCTTCGAGCTCTCCCGTTTCGAACAGCCCCTGCTGGAGTGGTACGAGAACCACCCTGGAGCCATCTTCCCCGAGTCGCGTCGCAACGAGGCGCTCGGGATCATAAAAGGCGGCCTGCAGGACATCTCGATCACAAGGACGTCGATCGACTGGGGCATACCTGTCCCCTGGGACGACGCCCATGTCGTCTATGTCTGGTACGACGCCCTCATCAACTACATAACCGCCATCGGCTACGGCGAGGACGCCGACCGCTTTTCCACCTGGTGGCCCGCTGTCCACCACCTGTTGGGCAAGGACATCATCCGCTTCCACTGCGTGTGGTGGCCGGCGATGTGCCTAGCAGCGGGAATCGACCCGCCAGCGAGCTTTGTCGTCCACGGCTGGTTGCTAGTAGGCGGCGAGAAGATGTCGAAGACGAAGCTGAACCAGATCGATCCGGTCGAGCTCGCCAATGACATCGGAGTCGACGCGCTCCGGTACCACCTCGTTCGCGAGGTCACCCTCGGTTCGGATGGGGACTTCACCTACGAGGGCCTTGTCGCGAGGTACAACGCGGATCTTGCCAACAACCTCGGCAACCTGCTCGCCAGAGTGGCGGCCGTGGTCGCCTCCAAGCGGGCCGGTGTAGGTCCCGCGCCGCGGCCGGCGGAGGCCTGGGTTCGCCTCAGCGAGGTCGCCGGCGAGGTCGTGACCACCTGGCGCGAAGCATGGGCCCGCTTTGCAGGCCACGAGGCCCTGGAAGCGACCTGGCGCCTGGTCCGGGCAGCAAACGCCGAGCTCGAGGCAGTTGAGCCCTGGAAGCTCGAGCCCGGGCCGGCTGTAGATGCCGTGCTGGGAGACGCCCTTGAGGCGTTGCGGATCGTGGCCGTGCTCGTTTCGCCGGTAATGCCGAGCATCGCGGCGGAATTGTGGGCGCGCATCGGTCTTGCTGGCCGGCCCGACACGGCGGGCGCCGCTGCCTACGACGGCGTGCTCGGATGGGGTGGCTATCCAGGTGGCCTGAAGGTGACAAAGGGTGAGCCGCTCTTCCCGCGGCGCGCCACGAACCGTTGAAGGAAAGAGGAGACGTGGACGAATCGAGCGAGCCGGGAGCACGGGGGGAGCACCGGGAGGGATCCTGGCTGCGTCGCCTCGCCGGAGGGGGTCGCAAGCCCACGGCGAGTGATCAGGAGGCGGCTGAGCAAGCCGCCAGGGCGCGGGCGGGCGAGACCCAGCAAAAGCCCGTGCCGGGCGGAGCCTCATTGGCCTCGGCCATCTGGACCGACAGTCATTGCCACCTCCAAGACGACCCCGATCCCGCCGAGACCGTGGCCCTCGCGAGGGCGGTCAGGGTCGGGCGGATGATCTGTGTCGGGACTGACGACGAGTCGTCGCGCCGGGCCGTGACGCTCGCGACCGAGCTTTCGGCCAGCACTTCGCAGCCCGCGGCCTCGAGCGCCGGACCTGCGGCGCTTGGGCGCGGGGCCGAGATCTTCGCGACCATCGGACTGCACCCCCACGACGCCAAGGTCGGGCTCGACACCGTGCGCGAGTTGATCGGCGAGCTTGCCGGCGGCGACGGCCTGCGGCGGTCGCGCGTCGTTGCCATCGGAGAATGCGGGCTTGACTACCACTACGACAGCTCGCCGCGCGAAGCCCAGCGCGATGTCTTCGCGGCCCAGGTGGCCCTCGCCCAGCAGCACAACCTCGCTCTTGTGATCCACACCCGTGAGGCCTGGGACGACACTTTCTCCATCCTCGAGCGTGAAGGCGTCCCGGACAGGACCGTCTTTCACTGCTTCACCGGCGGTGAGCAGGAAGCAAAGCAGTGCCTGCGTGTGGGGGGCTTTCTCTCCTTTAGCGGCATCGTGACCTTCGCCAACGCCGAGGAGCTGCGCCAGGTCGTCGTGCACTGCCCGCTCGACAGCTTGCTGATCGAGACGGACTCACCATTCCTCACCCCTGTACCCCATCGCGGGCGGCGCAACAGCCCTAGCAACGTCAGCCTCGTTGGAGACGCGATAGCGCAGCTCAAGGCCTTCGAGCCCGAGGTGCTGGCTGCGGTGACATGGATGAACGCCGACAAGGCGTTCGGCATCGGGGTCTGAGATCGCAGGTGCCCAAGACGGCCTCGCGCCGATGCCGGCGAGGCGTCCACCCGGGCGCGCCGAGGTCGTGCGTCTTTTGAACGAGCATGGCCTGCGCCCCTCAAAGGCGCTCGGCCAGCACTTTGTGGTTGACCCCAACACGACCGAACGTGTCGCCCGTCTCGCTCGCGTCGGCGCCGGGGACCACGTCCTCGAGATCGGCGCCGGGCTCGGCTCTTTGACCGTCGCCCTCGCCGGGACCGGGGCACAGGTGACCGCGATCGAGGTCGACAGGGGCATCGTCCCAGTCCTTCGCGAGATGGTCGAGCCACTCGAGGTGAGAGTCATCGAGGCCAACGCGATGTCGTGCGACTGGGACCGGCTCCTTGCACCGCATCGGGACTGGGTGCTCGTGGCGAACCTGCCCTATAACCTCGCCACACCGCTTGTGTTGGACCTTCTCTGTGGGGTGCCCGCCATAGGTCGCATGCTCGTGATGGTCCAACGAGAGGCCGGTGAGCGCCTCGCGGCGGTTCCGGGGGGCACCGGATTCGGTGCGGTATCTGTAAGAGTGTCCTATTTCGCCACCGCCTCGCTCCTCGGGCGTGTGCCGGCAGGAGTGTTCCTTCCCCGCCCCAAGGTCGAGTCGGTGCTCGTAGATATTGAGCGGCGCGACGCACCCGCGGTCGATCCCGCCGAGGCGGGCTACGAGGAGATCGATCTGCTCCTGCGGGCCGGCTATGGCGGCCGGCGCAAGATGCTCCGCCGCTCGCTGGAGGGTCTTGTCGACGATGCCGCGTTCGCGGCCGCAGGCGTCGACGGCCGCTGTCGCGCGGAGGAGCTCGACATCGAGAAGTGGGGCAAGCTGGTCGCATGCCGTCGGTCGATCGCCTCCGAGCCCCCGCCAAGCTGACACGCTCGCTT
Source organism: Acidimicrobiales bacterium (assembly GCA_049514105.1). GTDB lineage: Bacteria > Actinomycetota > Acidimicrobiia > Acidimicrobiales > Bog-793 > Fen-455. Next base: position 11,034 of record JBEKVJ010000083.1, on the reverse strand, counting down.
CGCGTCGTCGGGACGCGCGATGACGGCTATCACCTCCTCGAGGCGGAGATGGTGAGCCTGGATCTCGCCGACGAGCTCGAGATCGAACTGGGCGAGGACGGGTTTGAGGTTCTCGACGAGCTCGAGTTGGTCGGCGGCGAGAGCGTTCTAGGAGCTGTAGTGCCGCCAGGATCAGACAACCTTGTCCTAAAGGCGCTGGAAGCGGTCGGCCTGCGGGCGCGGGTGCGGCTCAAAAAGCGCATCCCCGCCGGTGCTGGCCTCGGCGGAGGCTCCTCGGACGCGGCCGCTGTGCTTCGTTGGGCGGGCGTCTTCGATGCACAGCTCGCCGTCGGCCTTGGGGCGGACGTGCCGTTTTGCCTAGTGGGCGGCAGGGCACTGGTGACCGGCGTCGGCGAGCAGGTCGAGCCACTTGGCTTCGAGGCCTTCACGGCGGTGCTCGTGACACCCGCGCTGAGTGTGTCGACGCCGGAGGTCTACCGGACATGGGACGCCCTCGGCGGTCCGCTCGGCGAGTTCGGAAACGATCTCGAGCCGGCGGCGGTCGCCTTGCAGCCACGCCTTAGGTGGTGGCGCGACCTCGTCTCGGCTGTGGCAGGCGAGGCGCCGCGTCTCGCCGGAAGCGGTGGCACCTGGTATCTCGAGCGCGACACTCGCCAAGCAGGCCACCTAGTGGCTGAGCTCGCCGGGGCGGTGCGGGCCGAGCACGAGAAGGCTCTCGTCGTCGCTGCTTCGGCCATTCCCCGGCTCTGATCGCAACTATGGCGCGACGATCTATCGGCCTGGCGACAAGACGGGACTTCGCGCTCTCGACCGGCTGATTGAAGGTTTGCTACTTGCCGGCGGCGCGTCGCTGCCAGCGGGTGCGCTTCAACATCTTCTTGTGCTTCTTCTTGCGCATTCGCTTGCGGCGCTTTTTGATCAGTGATCCCATGGCTGGCGGAACGCTAGCCCAATATGAGCGAGACTTGCCTATCGGTGGGGTCTGATCGGCCTCCGCTGCTTGTTCGGGCGACGGGCGCGGACCCACACGAGGCGCGCCGCGGCGGGCCTTGTGCGCCCGCTGTTGTAAAAATGCGGGTGAAGATTTCCTTCCGGGGTAGTTCAATCGGCAGAACGTCGGCCTTTGGAGCCGGATGTTGGAGGTTCGAGCCCTCCCCCCGGAGCTCTCAAGAGGACCGGCGCGTCTTCTGCACCTCCTCGGTCCACTCCGTGCCGTCGAAGTACCGGAAGTGATAGGTGCCTAGGGGGTCGATGTGCCACGAGGCCGCCTTGTCGCTTGGGGGTGCAAGGGCCTGAAGCCGCCGCTTGAGGTCCGCCTTGGAATCGCCGAGGGCGACGGAGATCCGCGTCGCGGGATCGTCGCTGACCTCACGGGTCCATCGCTGGCCGTCGTAGAAACGAAAGCGCCGCTGCCGGAACGGGTCGACGTGCCAACCGCGTGCATCGGGCTGCGGCGGGCGCAGCAAGTGCAGCTCGCTCGCGATGCGGCGGAGCTTGTCGCGCTCCTCGGCGGTGTCGGCGATCACCGTGTCCGCCCTGTAGGCGAGCGAGGGGTCCACGAGCTGGGTCGTGCGCGAAGCGGCGGAGTAGAGGATGAAGCCGATCGGGACGACGATGTAGATGGCCCCCCAGACCGCAGGAGGGATCGCCCAAGGAGCCTTGCCGCGCTCGGCGCGGAATCGGGCCGCGCGGACAAAACCCCAGGAGAACAGCCCGAGAGCAAGTGCGATGGCCGCGCCGATGGGGCCTAGTGGCGCAATACTGGCCATGTCATTCCATCGGCAGCTAGGCCCTGGTGGCTTAGTCGCAAGCGCCCACCGATCGTCTCGGAGCTGGGCCGGCGAGACCTACCAGCGCGACTTGGCGTAACCGGTTTGTTCCCAGCCGGTAATGACGATGAGGAACATCGCGAAGGTCAACACGTGTACGCCGGTGCACCACAGGCAGATCGTGTGCAGCACGAGGGCCTCTTGAGCGACGAGGTAGACCACCATCCCGATCCCGGCAACAACCCCGCCGACGCGCCCCCAAGCGAGCCAAGCGGCCTCCGATCGCCACGCGAAGGGAAGGCAGAGCACGCCCATGGCAACGAAATAGACGAGCCCGAAGATCGGCACCGGGATGCCGAAGATGACCGAAGCGGAGCTCGTGAGCACCTTGGAGCAGTTCACGACACCCGTGTCGCTGCAGATGAGCGCGCCGCGGTCGTAGTGGACGATGAGCAGGTAGATCGAGATGCCGATTCCGGCCAGGCAGATCGCGTCGAGCACGAGCGGCCGCCAAGGCACCTTGGCCAGGACAGCGCCGCCGCGACTTCTCGGCTCGGGCACGGGGGCGGTTTGTTTCCGCGCGGTCCCGGGCGCGGGTCGGCCTCGCCGCGAAGCGGGCACGGGCCGCTGCGAGAGGTTCCGACGGCTCATGACTTGAGCGCTGTAGCCGCCTGTTTGACGACGGCCATCTTGCAGACCGAACCGGGTTTGCCACCGGTGAGGTTGCAGATCTCGGCGGTGTAGTAGTTCGCCGCGACAAGGATCGTGTTGGCCGGTGCCGCCGTTGGGTTAGCGGAGAGGCTCTGGGCGATCGCGATGTGGCTGTAGCCCGCCAGGATGGTCGGGTCGATGAAGGCGCCATCTTCGATGACCTTGTTGCCGAAGTCGACAAAGGGGATCCCGCCCGCAGCACTCTCGGTTTGGAACGGCCCGAAGTCGTACTTGGCGAAGACCTTGTAGGCCGTCCCGGTCAGGGGCTCGAGGGGAACGTAGCCGTTGCACTCCTCCACGGCCTTGGTCGTGAGCGTCGAGGGGATGTCAGTGCACTGCTCTGTGGCAAGGAATGATACATATGGGCTCTTGTAGGTGGCGTGGTAGTAGCTGAGGGTATTGGTGTCCGGATAGGGTTCCGGGCTCGGTCCTGACGAGGTCATGTGGAGGCCCTTGAAAGTGCCGAAACGGGCGAGGGCGATCGTGAGAGGCCACCGGGTCGCGGCACAGTACGGGCAGAAGTTCGACCCTACGTAGACGACAAGCGGTTTGCCGCCGCTCGTGAGAGCGGGCTGTTTCTTCGGCATGATCAGCGCGGACGTGTACGGGCCCGACGACGAGCTTGCGGTGCTCCCAGCGGCGGTGAAGGCCGAGGGTGAAACGCCTGAGACCGCGTTGACCACGCTCGCAGGCGCGATCGTCATGCCGTAAGCAGATCCGGGCTTGGGCTTGCCAGCTGTCACTCCCACCAGGACGATGACGAGGATGATGAGGACCACGAGGACCGTTCCGAGGACGGCCAGGGTCATTGCCGTCGAGCGCTGTTGGGGTTTTTTCGACGAGCCGCGGCGGGAATTTGGTCCGCTCGGCCTGGAGCGCTGTGCCGGGGGTGTCTGAGTTTTCGCCTTCGGGGCCGCAGGCGACGCGGCCCGGGCCCGTTGAGCCGCACCCTGGCGCTTTTGACCGGAGGCGTTCCGCTGTGCCAGGCGCTCGCGGGCGCGCTCAGCTGCGGCTCCGTCCGGCTCGTTGCCTGGAGCCGGTTTGCCGTTGCCTACGGTCCGGTTCCCGCCATTGGTGGGTTGGCCACGCCGGGGGGGGCGGTTGCCACTTTGTGCCATTACGGCATGATCTCCTCGTCGGTACCGCGACTTGCGCGGTGGGGGGTGCCTCCTATGGCCAGGACTCTACCTGGCTGGCAGGATGGGGTCAGGTCGCGGGACCCTCCAAAGCTGGCTCCGACCTGCCCGGCGCCGGCGCACAGCGCGCCCTCGGGCATGCTGTGTCTGTGATCGGCGCCCTTGTGGTCGAGCTCCACTTCCCCGCCTGCCGCTCGCTCAAGGACAAGCGCGCGCTGCTCCGCCCGGTCATCGAAGGGGCGCGGGCACGTTTTGCCGTCGCCGTCGCCGAGGCGGGTTACCAGGATCTTCACCAGCGCTCGCTCGTCGAAGTTGCGGCGGCCGCGGCGCACCCGAGCGTGGTCACAGAGACCCTAGATGCCGTCGAGCGCTACATCTGGTCCCTTCCCGGACTCGAGGTCATCGGAGCTACGCGGCGTTGGCTCGAGGAGGACTGAGCGCCCGCTCTGTGTGCTGGCACAGCTCGCCTCCTAGGAGTTGCCGGCTTGGGTACCATCGGTCCATGGACGCGCCGGGACCCGAAGAGGACCTTCGCGTGCTGGATCGTGCCGAGGCTGAGCTCGAGGACGTCGAGCGCGCCCTTGCCCGCCTCGACGAGGGGACATACGCGACCTGTGAAGCCTGCAGCCGGCCGATAGCTGCTGCCAGGCTGGAGGCGATGCCCCTGACACGGCGCTGCACGGATCACGGGGCACCGGACCCGACAAGTACGTTCGGGGCCTGAGCCTTGGCGTGGCTCCGGCTTTTCGCCCAGGCCCGCGAAGCCGCTGGCACCGGCGCGACCACCTTCGAGGGTGCCAGTGTGGGCGAGGTGCTCGACGCGGCGGCGGCGCAATTCGGGCCAGGCTTTGGCGCAGTCGTTGCCATAAGCGCCATCTGGCTCAATGGTGATCCGGCCACGCGCGACACGCCCGTCCAAGAGACAGACGAGGTGGCCGTGCTGCCGCCGGTCTCCGGCGGGTGAGCCCGCGTCCCGCCGGGGTGCCTTGGCGGCTCCCGGGCTCAGCCCTTCTTCGTCTCCCAGAAGATCCGGTCGATCTCGGCGATCTGGTCGAGCAGCTTCTGGCCGACGGCGACGTCAGTGGTCTTCTTCGACTCGCCGGCCGCTTTTGTCGCGTTCCAGAACAAGCTGTGGAGCTCTGGGTGCTTCTCGAGATGCTCAGGCTTGAAGTAGTCGGTCCACAGGACCCACAAGTGGTGCTTGACGAGATCCGCGCGCTCTTCTTTGATCAGGATCGCCCGTTGCTTGAAGACCTCGTCGTTGGAGGAGTTGAATTTCTCCATGCAGGCTTTGACAGATTCAGCCTCGATCCTGGCCTGGGCGGGGTCGTAGACGCCGCACGGCAAGTCACAGTGGGCGTAGGCCGCTGCCGGGGCGCTGAGGCGGTCGAGCGCTATGAGCAAACGCGAGGCGAGTTGCATGCTGCAGCTCCTTTTACGGGCATCGTTGGCTAGTTTTCGCTCACCTTATCCGCGGCTTTGCGAATCCAGGTCGGCGAACGGGCATCCTCGTGCAATCCGACCAAGGCTCTGCGTTGGTTTGCTTGCCGCTGCCACGGCCATACTGGCGGCCGTCGTGCGGTTACGGCCGCGTCGGGTGAGCATCGAGGGCACGAGCATGCTGCCGAGCCTCGCTCCCGGGGACAGACTGCTCGTCGTAAAGCTGCGTTCTCCCCGGCCCGGGGACATCGTCGCCCTGCGCGACCCCGAGGAGCCGGGGCGCATGCTCGTAAAGCGCGTCGTCACCGTCGGGCCGAGCGGTGTCAATGTGTGCGGCGACAACTCCATGGCCAGCCGGGACAGCCGAGTGTTCGGTCCCGTGAGACCTGAAGCGGTCCTCGGTCAGGCCGTCTACCGCTACTTCCCCGCGGCTGAAGCCGCGTCCTTACGGCACCTGGACGCGAGCGGCAGTACGCTCGGTCGCGATGGGCATGCACCGGGAGGACATAGACCGTCTACTGGAAGCTGAGCTGACCAGTGACCTGGGAGCAGTTCCGGTCCCCGAACTGCGCCTTCGCCGCGAGCAGTGCGACCGGGCGGAGTTTGCGCTCTCCTATGTACGACGCGTACTCCAAGGAGAGCTCGACATCGTCGCGGCGGAACTAGAGGCCCGCGGGCGCGGAGTGCGGGGCGACACGGGAAGGCTGATCGAGGACCTTCCGACGATCCTGGCCGGGACCGCGGCCGTCCCGCCGTCGAAAGAGCGCACACACGAGCCTCGCCTGACGATGGCGGGAGCGGGTGAGGGCTGGAGCGGCCAGAGCGACCTCGATCTGGAGGAGCTCGTTGCTGAGGTGCTCTCGGCCGAGATGAAGGCCGACCCCGTGCTTCCTGGCGCGAACCTCGGCGCTTTCGGTGACGATGAGCTGCGCAATCTCGCCGCCTCGCTGCTCGCTGCCGAGAGGAGCGTCTCGACGAGCCGGCGCGTCCTGCACGATCAGATCGACCACCTCCAGGCCGAGATTGTCAACCGCTACAAGGTTGGAGCGGCAGACCCGGACAGCCTGCTCAGCTGAAGCCTGGATGACAGCTAGCCAGTCGTCTGACCGCTGGGCCGATCTCGGCGAGTTCATCCGCCAGCAACGCAACACCGCCCGCCTCTCGCTTCGCCGGCTCTCGGAGATCGCCGGCATCTCGAACCCCTACTTGAGCCAGATCGAGCGGGGTCTGCGCAAGCCCTCGGCCGAGATCCTCCAGCAGATCGCGAAGGCGCTCCGCATCTCTGCCGAAACGCTCTATGTTCGTGCCGGGATCCTCGAAGACGAACGTGGTGACGACGACCTCGTGCGCCATATCCTCACCGACCCGTGCCTGCTCGAGGAGCAGCGGCAAGCGCTCGTGCGCGTCTACCTGGCCTTTCGCCGCGAGAACGGCTTGTGGGAGGCCGACGCGCAACAGCCGCGGCCCGAGGCCGAGGCGAGACGGACGTGATCGGAGAGCTTGCTCAGTAGGCTGGCCCCCAATGCGTAGGTTGGCCGTCCTCTCGATGCACACTTCGCCCTTGGCCCAGCCAGGGACAGGGGACGGCGGTGGCATGAACGTCTATGTCCGTGAGCTCTCCTCGGCGCTCGCCCGCAGGGGCGTCATGTGCGATGTCTACACGCGGCGCTGGTCCAGCGAGCTCGCTGACGTCGTCTTTATCGAACCCGGCTTCGCTGTGCACCACGTGGCCGCCGGCCCACCGCGCGCCGTCGCCAAGGAAACGCTCCAAGAGCACGTCGGGGAGTTCACCGAGTCGGTGATCGAGCGGATGACAGACCCCCGCTTCTACAAGCTCGGCAATGGAGAGGCCCCGGCCGAGGCGATCCACGCCAACTACTGGCTTTCGGGGCTCTCCGGGCACGCGATCAAGCACCGCCTCGGCCTGCCCCTTGTGTCGACGTTCCACACCCTGGACCGCGTCAAGGCCGAGGCGAGCCCAGAGGAGGTGGAGACGGCCGAGCCGGGTCGCCGTGCGAGGGCCGAGTCGGAGGTCATCGGCTGCTCGGATGCCCTTCTCGCTTCGTGCTCGGTGGAAGTCGACCAGCTCGTGGAGCTCTACGGCGCCGAGCCGGACCGTGTCGAGGTCGTGCCGCTCGGCGTCGACCACGCCTTTTTTTCGCCCGGCGACCGCGCCTATGCCCGAGGAGCGCTCGGAATCGGCGGGAACGGTCCCCTTTTGCTTTTCGTCGGCAGGATCCAGCCCCTAAAGGGTGCGGACGTGGCCGTGAGGGCGTTCGCGCTCTTGTCGCGCTCGGTGCCTGAGGCGCAGCTCGTCGTCGTCGGTGGCCCGTCAGGGCCGAGAGGCGAGGCGGAAGTGGCTGCGTTGCACAGCCTTGTGGCAGACCTCGGGCTCACCGGCGTTGTCCGTTTCGTGCCGCCCCAGCCGCACGAGCTGCTCTCGACCTACTACCGGGCAGCGGACTGCTGTCTCGTGCCGAGCCGCTCTGAGTCATTTGGCCTCGTGGCCCTCGAAGCTGCCGCATGCGGCACCCCCGTAGTGGCCGCGGCAGTCGGGGGTCTGACCACGCTTGTGCACCCCGGTCGCACCGGCTACCTCGTTGAGGACGGGGACGCGGAGGCCTATGCCCGTTTCGCGGCCGCCATCTGCAGCGACTCGTTGCTGCAGGCCGAGCTCGGAGCCGGTGCAGCCGCAATGGCCTCGGGTTACAGCTGGTCGAGCACAGCAGACCAGCTCGTCAGCCTCTACGACCACCTCACCTCGCGGACCCTTGTCGAATGCTGAGCGTTGGCGGATGAGCAGATGATTCGTCTGCTCGTCGTCGGCGGTGGCCGGATGGGACACGCGTTCCTGGGCGGCCTGCTCCGCTCGGCCTGGGCTGAACCGGGCGAGCTCGCCGTCGTCGAGCCGGTGGCCTCGGCACGCGACGAGCTCGAGCGGCGCTATCCGGGAGTGGTCGTTTGCGCGCAGGGGTGCGCCGCCGAGGCGGCCGTGCTTGCGGTAAAGCCCGCCGATGCCGAGGCGGCCTGCTTGACCATCCAGGGCTCGGGCTGCCGGCGCGTGGTCTCAATCGCGGCCGGGATCACCCTCGCCCAGCTCGAGTTGTGGATCGGGGGAGACGTCGTCATTCTCAGGGCGATGCCGAACACCCCTGCGCTCGTGGGCGCCGGAGCCTCGGCGCTCGCCGGAGGTCCGGCTGTGACCGAGGTCGACTTCACCTGGGCAGAGAGTGTGCTGTCCTCGCTCGGAGTCGTGGCACGTGTCCCCGAATACCAGCTCGATGCCGTGACTGGCCTGTCCGGCTCCGGGCCCGCCTACGTCTTCTTGCTGGCCGAGGCTCTGGTGGAGGCTGGCGTCCACGAGGGCCTCGAGCGAGAAGTGAGCCGGCTCTTCGCAGTCCAGACCTTGCTCGGATCGGCCCGCCTGCTCGCCGAGACGGGCGAGTCACCCGAGGTGCTGCGGGCCATGGTCACCTCCCCGGGTGGCACGACAGCAGCGGCTTTACGGGTCTTTGAGTCTCACGGTTTCCGCTCCGCCGTGCTCGAAGCGGTTGCGGCAGCCGCCGCGCGCTCGCGCGAACTCGGCCTCAAGAGCTGAAACACAACGCTCGCGAAGCCTCGACCGGAGGCCTCGCCGAGGCAAGTTTCAGCTTCCCACTTTGCACTTCAGCCACATTGGCGTACATTCGTGACTGGCGGAGAGGGGTGATGCAACTGTCAAACATCGAGTACGCCAAGGCAAGATTCTCCACGGTCGCCGAAGTAGCTCAGGCTCTGCGAGTCTCCAACATGACGGTCTACCGCTTGATCAAGTCGGGACAACTGCCGGCCGTGCGTGTCGGCAAGTCGTACCGACTTCGTGAGGAGGACGTGGACCGTTACCTAGCGGAGCGGTTCACCGAGGCTGGCTGATACGCGGCTAGCCGCCCAGCGAGGCGTCGCGCTTGTGAGCGCGCGCACAAAGTAGTAAGCATCGTCTCGAATGGCCGAACGTTTCGCACGGCGGATTCCGGAGCCCACGGTCGTGCGGCTCCCGTTGTACCAGCGCGTCCTCGGAGAGCTCTCGGTTGACGGCATACCCACCGTCTCGTCGGCCGAGCTGGCGGACGCCGCCGGGGTCAATGCCGCCAAGGTCCGAAAGGACCTGTCCCACCTTGGTACCTACGGGACGCCCGGCACCGGCTACGACGTCAACTTCCTCCTCGGCCAGATCCGTCACGAGCTCGGTCTCGACCGCGAATGGCAGGTCGTGATCGTGGGCATGGGCAATCTCGGTCATGCCCTCGCCCACTCGCAGAGGTTCTCGACCCAGAATTTCCGCACCTTCGCCCTGTTCGACATTGATCCCGCCAAGATTGGCGAGGACTTCTCCGGGACTCCCGTCCGGCATATCTCGGAGCTTTCGGACGCCCTGGCGGGCATGAGCCAGGCCATCGGCGTCATCGCCTGCCCCGCCGGTCCAGCCCAAGACGTGTGCAACCGTCTCGTAGCGGCGAGGATAGCGGCGATCTTGAACTTCTCCCCGGCGGTTTTGACCGTCCCTCCGCCGGTTTTGCTCCGACAGGTCGACTTCTCTGTGGAGCTGCAGGCTCTGGCTTTTTACATCGTGCACCCAGAAGCCGTCACGGGTGCCGAGGAAGACACCCAATCGGGTCTGTGACCGAGCCGGGGGGCGTGATGGGCAGGGTGTCGGGGGAAGCCAAGTGTTGACGTTGCGGATCGCCACACGTGGCAGTGAGCTCGCCCTGCGCCAAGCAGAGCAGGTGGGCGAGGCGATCGGGCGCGCCGAGGCGAGGGGACCCGGCCAACGAAGCGTCGCGATCGAGCTTGTCGTGGTGGAGACTGCCGGCGATCGCCAGCGCGACCGGCCCATCGGCGCGATCGGGGGCCAAGGCGTGTTCGTGAAGGAGGTCGAGCAGGCTGTGCTGGACGGCCGGGCCGATCTCGCGGTTCACTCCGCCAAGGACCTTCCCTCGACCGTGGGCAGCGATGCGCTCACGATCGTTGCCGTGCCAAAGAGGGCGGATGCGAGGGACGTGCTCGTCGGTAGCGCCTTGTCCGACCTCGGTCCCGGCGCCCAGGTCGCCACCGGCTCGGCGCGAAGGCGGGCCCAGCTCGCCTGGCTGCGACCTGACCTGCGATTCGTGGAGCTCAGGGGAAACATCGCTACCCGCCTCGCCAAGGTGCCCGCGGGCGGGGCGATTGTCATGGCCTACGCCGCCCTCGAACGGCTCGGACTCGGCGAGCTTGCCTCGGAGGTGCTCGCCCTGTCGACGATGTTGCCGCAGGTTGGCCAAGGGTCTCTGGCGGTCCAGTGTCGCAGCGGCGACGAGATGACCGCTGACGCCCTGCGGTCGATCGACGACCCTGGCTCGCACCTCTGCCTGGATTCAGAGCGGGCCTTCCTCGGCGAGATCGGGGGCGGCTGCGAGCTGCCCGTGGGCGCCCACGCCGTCCTCCGCTCCGACGGGACGGTGGAAATGGAGGGCCTCGTGGCGAGTTTCGACGGGTTTGTCCTGCTGCGCAGAAAGATGAGCGGTGGGAACGGGCCCGAAGTGGGTAGGGCGCTCGCCCGGGAGATCCTTGACCGCTGCGGAGGAGGCGAGATCCTTTTCAACGCCACAGGACTGCCGTGACAGACCCTGGGCCGGGGCGCGCCGCGCGGTCTGGGCCCTTGTCAGGTTGGTGCGTGGTCGTCACCCGAGCCCGGGCCCAGTCGACGGGCCTTGTGCGACGGCTCGAAGAGGCCGGGGCCGAGACCGTGGAGGTCCCTGTGATAGAGATCGCCGAGCCTTTTGATGAAGGCGTCGCCCTTAGAGAGGCTCTTTTTCACCTTCCGGACTACGACTGGCTCGTTCTCACTTCGACGAACGCCGTTGAGCGTTGCGGACGGCTGCTCGGAGCCGCCTGGCAGCTCGGGGAGGTCAAGGTCGCAGCGGTAGGCGTCGCCACCGCCAGAGCGCTCGGGCAGCGACACG
>JBEKVJ010000082.1:0-16509 GCA_049514105.1 Acidimicrobiales bacterium | reverse complement strand
AATGCTTGATTTCCGCGGGAAAATCACCTTGTATTGCGTGAGGGTCGGACAACATGCCAGGAGGCAAAATTGAATAGAACCGAACTGATCGGCGAGGTGTCCAAGCACACCGGACTGACCACCAAGCAGGCGGAGAGCGGTTTGAAGGCGTTCGAATACGTCATCACCTCTGCCCTGCGAGGCAACGACACCGTACGCATCACAGGCTTTGGGACATTCAAGGTCCGTGACCGCGCTGCGCGTCGTGGCCGCAACCCGCAAACTGGGGCGCCCGTGCGGATCAAGGCATCCAAGGGCATCGGCTTCGCCGCCGGCGCCGGGCTGAAGAAGGACCTCAACTCGCGTACCGCTTTGGAGAAGCCCGATCGTGTCGACGGTGCTGTTGCGAGCGTCGCCAAGGCACCTGTAGCCCGCAAGGCCGCTCCGGCCAAGAAGGCTCCGGCGAAGAAGGCGGCTCCGGCGAAGAAGGCAGCTCCAGCTAAGAAGGCCACTCCGGCGAAGAAGGCGCCCGCAAAGGCACCTGCAAAGAAGGCGCCGGCGAAGAAGGTTCCCGCAAGGAAGGCTCCCGCGAAGCGGGCTGCCCGCTAGGAGTCAATCTGTAACAGCTTTGATCGACGAGGCCTCGCGGCACACATCGTGTCGCGAGGCCTCGTCGCGTCGCCAACAGGCGCCCTCAGAGCTTGTCGATGCGTTTGAACGCCTCGGCGGCCACAAGGCCGCTCTCGCCTGCGTACTCGCCAAGGCGTGCAGTGACCTGACGCCTGAACTCGACGACTTCAGGGTGTTCGCCCTCCTCGAGGGCACTGGCATGCTCGATCCCCATCGTGGAGTGCAGCTGGCTACGATGCTCCAACAGCGCCGCGATCTTGGCATCGACAAAGCCGGTCACGTCCTCGAGATGATCAGGCTCGTCCGCCTCGAACAAGAGCAACGTCTTTGGCCGGTGGGGCGCGTCATCGAGCTCGGGGAAGAACAAGGGGTCACGCGCCGCCACGATGCCATCGGTCACTAGGAATCCCGCGTTTCGGTGGTCCGGGTGCAGCCGGTAGCGCTTCCAGGGGTCGTGGCCCAAGACGACATCGGGCCTGAGTCTGCGAATGCACGACGCGATCTGGAATCGCTGACGGATTCCGGACTCGAGCTCCCCGTCGGGCCAGCCTAGGAAGACCACATCGCCCTTTCCTCCGAGCGCCGCTGACGCCCGCCTTTGCTCGTCACGGCGCGTAAGGACGAGTTCTGCAGGATCACGAGCGGGGTCCCAGGTGCCTTTGGAGCCGTCGGTGCAGACGACGTGGAGGATTTCACAGCCGGAGGAAGCCCATTTCGCGAGGGTGGCCCCGCAGCCGAATTCGACGTCGTCAGGGTGTGCCCCTACAGCAAGGGCCCGCTCGGGGACGGGAAGATTGGTTTCCATCGGGTTAGGTTGCCACGTTGAAGAGCTCTAGGTCCTCGGGAAGGTCGATATCGATCGCGAGGCGACGGTCGTAGATGATCTCGCAGGGCAAGCCCAGCCGGGCGGCTTCTCGGCGATGGCGTTCGAAGCTTGCGGCCCCATATGTGAAACAGAACCCAGCCCCGGTTGGCACGACCGCAACGTTCGTGCCGTCCCGGCGGCGATCCGGCACGAGTGAGACTGTTCCCGCCTTGCCGAGTTCTGCCAGCCCAGCTGCAAAGGGAAGGTCGGCATGCGCCACGACCGACAGCTCGACTCCTTCGGCCGCGAGCTGAGCGACACCTGCCATCACCGCCGCCGACAATCCCAGCCCGGGCGTGAAGGCCACGCGGGCGCCGTGTCCGATTGCCCATGCTGCGACCTCCTCGTCGTCGCAGACGACGAGGACCTTGAGCGGGGCAGCAGCAGCAATCACCCTCGCGGCCAATTCGCGCGCGAGTGCCTCGCGGGCGCCTGTGTCGAGCACCGAGGCGAGGCGGAGCTTCGCGGCACGAAAAGATTTCACGGGGACGAGCACGGCACGTGCTGTCACCTGAGCCGTCATTTTCCGGCGAGGCGGGCCGTGGCGATACGGTGCGGGCCGAGCTCGAAGGAGCCTTCAAAGCTCGCGACGTACCGGCCTCGAAGGTCGACGAGTTGACCTCGCACTGGCGTTGAGCCTTCGTCCGTGCCGAGGCCGTCATTGCTGTGCACCTCGACGCGAGCCGCCTTCGCGTCCGGGTTGAAAACCCGCAATTCGAGCGCGCCACCCGCGACCCGGCGCAACGCGCTTACCTGGGCTCCGCTGACCTTTAGCAGCGAGGCCTCAACTTCTAGCTCGCCGCCACCGAGGCTTGCTGCGACGGCCAGCTCGCAGAAGGCTTCCTCGGCGAGGGCGTAGGGGTCTATCTCGCCGAGGGCCAAGGCGTATTTGAATATGAGCGGACCTTGCAGTTGTGGGCCTTCCAGCGCGTCTACGGGCCCCGCCGGCAAAGGCCGGTTCAGCATCGTGAGGCGCGAGAGCATGCCGGTTGCCCGCAACAAAGTCAGCGCGAGACCGTGTGCCAACGGGGTTCCGCCCGCCTCGGTGATATCGACCAGCTCGTATTCGCAAAGACCTTCGTGGAAGACACTTAGTCCTCCGGCTTGAACGAATCGCCTGGATGGATAGGTTGCCAGCGGCCGTTCGCTCGGGCCGCCTTCTGCAAGAAGACCGCGCTCGACGATGTCGAAGGCGCACTCGGCGCGCGAATGGTCGGTTGGCTCGGCAAGGGGAAACCACGCCCGCAGCCGGTGGTCACGACAGGTGTTGTCGAAACTCGTTGTGACCCGGACGAGCTGCTCGCCCGCTCGCAGCTCGATTAGCGATGAGATCGTCACCTCGCGTTCGCCCGCCCTCGCGCGGCGGCGCTCGTCGATACGTTCGGGCCATCGGTAGGTGCGTTCGACGCGGGCCGTGGCACGGACCGGGCCAGTCTCGAGGAGTGACAAGCTGACCTGCTCAGCTGTGTCGGCCACGAGATCGTGCTCGGGGGGCGAGTAGTTGTAGGTGTCCCCGAAGTCACCCGAGTCGACGAGCCGGTTGAAGCCGGTGAGCCCATTGATCGAGAACGTGCTATCGGCCGATAGCGCCACGGTCACGCGCGAATTGGCGAGAAGGACCGTTCCGTCAGCCTCTGCACTTGCGGTCACCGGGTCCGAAAGTGGGCCGGGTTGCCACGCCTTCCAGCCATAACCCGGGACGTTCTCCACGCGAGCGAGCAGTCGTCGGGAGGAAGCTTGGTCGAGCTTTACTCGCACCGGGGCATCTGGGCGCAGACCAAAGCGGGCCAGGAGGTCGCTCTTTATCTGCTCTAACTGCAGATCATTGGAGCGTTCCGGTAGCACCCGTACCGCGATGTTGATCCCGGTGTCGTCTTCTTCCACCTCTACGCCCGCGACATAGGCGCCCTCGCCCATCTGGTCCTGAGAGCCGAGCTGGGAAAGTACGCCGCGCACCTCGGTCGTGGTGAGAACGAGCTCAGCTGCTACACCGACGTGCTCGTCGAGGATCTGAGCGCCCTCGAGCGGTCCCTGGCCGCCGATGACCAGCTCTATGACGCCCGATCGCGGGCACGAAGACGCGTTGACAGCGACATGGCAGGGTCGCGCGAGCGAGCTGGCGAGCGCTTTCAAGGCACGCTCAGCGACTCCCTCAGCGATCCGTGTCGCCTCGGCGTAGCGATTGAGCACAACGGCGGCGACCTCATCGTGCGAGCAGGCACAGACCGAGTCGTGCGCGGAGTTGCGCACGAGCTCGCGCCATGCGACAGCGAGGGCCGACCCTGGATATTGACCAGGTGGCATAAACAACGCCGCCATCGGCTCGGCGAGGTGCTCAAGGGTACGTTCGGCGCGGGCGGCAGCCTGTTTTACATCGACTCGGTTGGAGGCGACGCCCATCAGCACGTTCGCTCTCGCGCCAGATCGCAGCTCGCCCCGCCAACTGGGCAAGCCTGAACGGGTCGCTCCCGCGAGCGCCTCGGGCAGGGAGCAGAGCACGATCTCGTAACGGTCCTGGATCGCGTTGGCTTCCGCAACTACGCGACCGAGCCAGGGTTGAGGTTCTTGATGATCGGTCCCGTTGGGGAAAAGGATTGGCCCGACGAGGAAGGCCTCGTGCCCCTCCTCGAATGCCTCGAGGCGCCGCACGAAGGCCTTGGCGTCCCTGCCCAGCGACGCGCCGGCTGAATAGCCCTCAAGAAGGTATTCCGCCCGCACGACCGAGCCGTCGGGCGATTCCCAGCAAAACGCTGTCCTGTCGATCGCCGAAGGTACGCCCCGCCACACAACGGCGTCAGAAAAGCCAGCTGCCTGCAGGATCTGGGGCATTTGTCCAATGTGGCCGAACATGTCGGGGAGATAGCCGATCTCCATGGCGCCACCGAACGCCGCTGCTCGTTCGAGGCCGAGCTGCAGGTTGCGCACGACCGTCTCGCCCGAGACCAGGAACTCGTCCATGAGGACGTACCACGGTCCGAAGCTGATCCTTCCCGCGCTGGCGAGGGCACGCAATCGTGCCTCGTTCTCCGGCCGCAGCTCAAGGTAGTCGTCGACGGCCGCCATGTGACCATCGAAGAGAAAACGCGCATAAGAGGGGTCGGATTCCATCAGAGCGAGGAGCTTGTCCACGAGGTCTACGAGGCGTAGCTGGAAGGTACGAAATGGTGAATACCACTCCCGGTCCCAGTGGGTGTGAGGCACGACGTTCACCCGACGGCGCGCCGGCTCGGATGATGTGTGACTCGCAGCGGTCGTTCTCGCGTCTGCGGGCAGAGACATGTTCTGCACGCTAGGCCTCAAGCACCCGGCCGCACGGGTCGGAGTCGTAGCCGGCGATGGCGGCGAGTTGCGCGGGCAGCTCCCTGCCCGCCAGCACGTCGAGGAGGGCCTGAACCTCAGCCGTGCCGAGGAGAGAGCGCGGCACGTGGAGCTCACAGATCTCGTCTTGCCACGGAACGAAACCAAGGCCGTAGGCAAGCGCAACGGGCTCGCTCGCGACTCCGATGTCAGCCAGTCCCGCTGCGATCGCGGACGCGACGAGCAAGTGGGCGCTGCAGGCGCTCTCGTAGCCAAGCACATCTGCGGGTATCGCCCCGAGCGCCGCGAGCGCGTCGTCAAGGAGCCTGCGCGCCTCCGAGCCTGGCTCACGGTTGGCGAGGCGGAGGCCGGCTCTGAGCGCCTCATCCAAGGACCCGACTGCCTCGGAGTGTTCTTTGGAGACGACAAGGCCCTCCCGCCAGGCCGCGAAGCCGACGATCTCTAGGCCGTCCGGATGTCTCAATTCCTCGTCCGCGCGCCGATGGACCGCTGTTGCGTGCACGGTCCCGGCTTCCAGCAGCTGGGTGCCGGCAGCATTGTTGCACGACCACCAAACAAGGCTCGTCGGCGGTCGGTGGCGCTCGAGTGGTCCCGCGAGGAGGGTCAGCGCTGGATCGCAGCCCGCGATCGCAAGGGTCGGCCCTGAGGTGGCGATTGGCTGGACCTCCACCAAGGCGCCCGCGGGTGCGGGCGCTGCAACTGAGCCGTGCGCGAGAGCGGGTCGAAAGCCCGGAGCGAAGCCGAAGTCACCGACGAGCGGGAACGCAACTGCGGAACCGTCGACGTCCGAGAGCAAAAAGCGGGCGGATCCGGCCGCGCCAGCAGCGAGACGCGCGGCGCGCACAGGCAGCTCGGGTCCGGCTCCAAAGAGTTCCTCGACGCTTGTTCCGAGCGCTCCGGCGAGCGCGAGCGCGACTTCGAGGGACGGTGACCACCGGCCGGACTCGATCCCCGAGATCGACTGGCGGGTCACACCAGCGATGTCGGCGAGGGCGCCTTGGGAAAGTCCCCGGGCGAGGCGTGCGAGGCGGAAGCGGTCGTCGATCCGCTGCCAAGGGTTCGTCATTGGCACCTCCGCCTCTAGCTCTCGACCACCGGCGGGTCCAGTGCTGTGAGTTTGCACTCGCCATCGCCGGTAGGCGGCTCGTCTAGGCGGATCGTGAATCGTTCTCCTGAGGTTTCGGCCACCGTGCATTCGTATCGCAGCCCGAACGGCCGCGTCGACAAGACGGTTCCGGTGAGCACGACTCCACGTCCGGGTTCGGCACCGAGCACGACTCGGTCAGGGTGGATCGCGTAGAAGCGTCCGGGCGATGAGCGCTCGGGGACGAATCCGCCATAACCGACGAGCTCGGCCACGCGACGCGTCGCTGGCGCGAGGACGACTTCGTGCGAGCCCCCAATCTGGAGCAGCTGGCCGTTGTCGATTATGGCGAGCCGGTCGCTGAATGCCTGAGCCTCAGCGAGGTCATGGGTGACAAGGATGCCGGCGGCGTCGTGGGCGAGGGAGGTTTCAATCGTGAGCAGGCGCAGGGCTTCGCGCGCCGCGACGTCGACAGCCGAGAGCGGTTCGTCCAAGAGCAGCACGCGAAATGGGCTTGCTAGAGCGCGCCCGAGAGCGACGCGCTGTCGCTGCCCACCCGAGAGGGCAGCGCCGCGGGCCCGGGCGAGGGCGCTCAGTTCGAGACGGTCCAACAGCTCGGCGACACGGCTCCGGGCGGGGGAGCGGCGCATCCCATAGGCGACGTTCTGTTCGACAGTGAGGTGCGGGAACAGAGTCGTCGGCTGTCGAACGAGCGCGACCTGTCTGTCGCGCGGCTGAAGTGTCGTCTCGCCTTTGTGTCTGCCGGCGACGAGCCTGCCGTCGACCCTGACAAGACCCTGGCTCAACCGGGTGAGACCGGCGATGGACTCAAGGATCGTGGTCTTTCCCGCCCCAGAGGTGCCGAAGATGGCCATGCGCTCGCCAGACTCGAGTCCGAAGTCGGCCCGGACGGTGACTTGGCGGCGCTCGACTTCCAGGTCGACCTCCAAGAGCTGGGGCACGGCCGCGTTCATGGTGCCTCGAGCCCGGCCACGCGGGCGCGGGTCCGGGCACTCCAGAGGTAGGCGAGGACGGGGAGGGGGAGTGCTGCCACCACGAGCAGCAGCGCGAAAGGAAGTGCTCCGGACAGGCCAAACTCCTGGAAGGCGATGAAGATCTGGTTCGGAAGCCCACGAGGATAGTAGGCGACGATAATCACGGCCCCGAAGGCTCCCATTGCCCGAGCCCAGGCGGTGGCGAGGCCGGTTGCCAGCCCTGGAGCGGCAAGAGGCAGGGTAATGCGCCGGAAAGCCTGTAACGGGCGGTCGCCGAGCAGGGTTGCATCCTGCTCTATGCGTGGGTCGACCGACGCGAACGCCGCATGCGCACCAAGCACGTAGAACGGCGCGGCCTCGTAGAACTCGGCAACGATGAGGGCAAAAAAGGTGTTGACACCTGTCAGGTGGATGTCGGCGAGGAGGTTACCGAGGCTCCCTTCGGGCCCGATGAGAAAGATGAGCAACAGGCCGATCACAAGTGGTGGCATCATGAGCGGCAGCATGATGCCGAGCTCGACAAGGCGCGCCAGCGGCAGGCGGCCGCGTGCGAGCAGGTAGGCGAGCGGCGTGCCAAAAAGCACCATCGTGCCAAGGGCGATGGCACTCGCACCGAGCGAGATCCATAGCGGCTCCAGGGCTCCGGGCGGCCCGAGGGCCGCCCGGATGGAGTGCAACGAGAGGTGCTGTATCAGCACGGCGAACGGACCGAGCAGCGCCACCCAGATCACGAGGGCGCCCAGCAAAGCCAGCACCGTCGTTCCCCGGGCGACGAGGCGCCCGGCTGAAGGGAACCCCGGCACCACCCCGGTTGAGGCCAGACTGCCTGCCGGGGCGGTGGTCTTCATCAGGACGAGGTTGTACCACCCGAGGCCTGGAACGCGCTCAGCACGTCGGCCGGAAGTGTTGAGGCAGCCGTGTAAGCCGGCTTGGCTCCGATGTAGACGGGTGGAGTGAGCGGGTAGCCGCCCTTTTTCAGCTGGGTCCGCCCAGCCGCGGAGACGATCCAGGCGACAAAGGCGTTGTCGGCAGCCTGGTCGGCGGCCGAGGGAGCGCTCTTGGCGTTGGCGGGCACGACGAGGGTGATGTTCAGCGTGATGAGATCACCCTGGTCGACCGTTCCGCCCGTGAGCGTGATGCTGACCGTGCCGTAGTGGGCGTTCTCGGAAGTAACGGCAAAGTTCAAACTCGGGGGCAGGGTGATGTAGTGGAGGTGGTACTGGATCGCCTGGGTCAGGTAGGCGCTCGTGGCGTCGAACTCACCGGCCTGGAGGTCGGTGATGAGCGAGTCCTCGTCGACCATCTGCGCCGGCAGGCCGAACGGCGTCTGCTTGGTGACGCCGAGCACGGTCTGGGCGGGGTTGAACGACAGGTGCAGCGTCGACTGGGCGAGCTTCATCATCAAGATGAAGTAGACGCCCTGCGGGTCGGCGTTCGGGTCGGTGCGTCCGATGCGGATCCCCGGCGAGCTCATCAGTGTGAACAGCGAGGAGAACGCCGCCTTGTGGTCCGCGATGGCGTTGAACTCCTTGGCGAAGCGGCCGTTCGGGTTGTAAGCGACCACGAGCGGGTCGGTCGCGAGCTGGATGACGAACTTCGACCGGCCGGTGGGCCAGAGGCGCTTGATGTTCTTCTTGCCAACCGACATGAACACTCCGGGGTTGATCTCGTTGGCGAGGATCTCCGAGGCGAGCGTGCCTGAACCTGCCGCCCGGCCCTGGAAGCCGTCGCCCGTCTGGGCTTCGAACTTCGGACCGAGGTCGGTGGCGGCCCACAGCTCGAGAGAGCCGGCGTAGGCGACGCTGGCCGTGCCGTGGGCGGGTGTGGCTGCTCTATGGACGGCTGTCGCCGGCTTGGCCGTAGTGGCAGCCGCCGCGGAGCCTGAGATGGCTACGGCGACGACGGCCACGGAGGCGACAGCCGCGACACGGAAACGTGATGAGATGGTCATGTGACAAGCATAACTGACCTTTAGCAAGTTGCACCGTCGTAATTCAAAGGTCGGCACCCTGGCGCGCCGGAAGGTACCGTCGACAACGTGGCTAGCGCAGTCATCTCAGACATGTGTCTGCCGTGAGCTCGGGGCGTGCTCCGAACCTGAAGATCGAGCGCGGCATGCTCGACGCGGGCAGTGTCGCCGTGGCCGGTTGCGACGAGGTGGGCCGAGGATCTCTCGGGGGTCCGGTCTCGGTCGGAATGGTCGTTGTCAATGCCTCTACGCGTCGTCCCCCTACGGGGCTTCGCGACAGCAAGCTCTTGGCACCGGCGAGTCGAGAGCGCCTGGTTCCGAGGATCCAGTCCTGGTCGTGCTGCTGGGCGATAGGGCACGCCAGCGCGGCCGAGATCGACGCCGTCGGCATCCTGCGGGCACTTCGACTCGCGGGCGAGCGGGCGCTGGCGGGTTTGGAGATTCGTCCCGACATCGTGCTGCTCGACGGCAACTACGACTGGTTCACGCGTCCCGACAAGAGTGCGGGCTCGCCGGCCGAGATCGAGCCCGAGCGGGTCAATCTCAAGGTGAAGGCGGATCTGAGCTGTGCATCTGTCGCCGCCGCGAGCGTGCTCGCGAAAGTGGCGCGCGACCGCCTCATGGTCGAGCTCGCCGCCTTGTATCCCTGCTACGGCTGGCAGTCGAACAAGGGATACGCCGCTCCTGAGCACAGGGCGGCATTGGTGGAGATAGGTCCGTGCGAAGAACACCGCAGGTCGTGGAACCTATTGGTCTCCGAAGAGCAGGTCGCGCTCGAAGACCCCGAACTCGGTCCGGACGGTGGCAGTAGGTTGAAGTCAAGGACCAGTCTTGGAGGCTGATGATGTCGGGATCCGATCCGTGGGAGGCAATCCTCGAGCGCATCGAGGACGGGGCGTCGCTGATCGGGCTCGACCCGAACACGCTACGAATGCTCTCGTTGCCCGAAAAGGTCCTCGAGGTGGCCGTGCCGATACGCCGCGACAGCGGCGCGATCGAGGTGTTCCGCGGTTGGCGCGTGCACCACAACAGTGCTCGCGGCCCCGGCAAAGGCGGGATCCGCTTTCACCAGTCAGTCAACGCGCACGAGGTGATGGCGCTCGCGGCTGACATGACGCTCAAGTGTGCGGTCGTCGACGTGCCTTTCGGCGGCGCCAAAGGCGGAGTCGAGGTCGACCCGCTGCAGCTGTCCGAGCACGAGCTCGAGCGCCTCACGCGCCGCTACGCGATGGGAATCGCTCCGATGCTCGGCCCTGATCGTGACATCCCGGCACCGGACGTGAACACCGACGCCAATGTGATGGCTTGGCTCATGGACACGATTTCGATGGTGAGCGGCGAGGCCATGACAGGTGTCGTGACCGGCAAGCCGCTCGCGATAGGCGGTAGCCGCGGTCATGTCGGTGCCACCTCGCAAGGCGTGCTCATCTGCACGCGGGCCGCGTTCCAAGAGCTCGGGCTCTCGATGACCGGGGCGCGAGCGGTGATCCAGGGTCATGGGAAAGTCGGCGGCCCTCTCGTCTACATGCTTCACTCGGCCGGGATGCGAGTCATAGCAGTCACAGACGCCGGAGGTGGCGTCTACAACCCCGCTGGTCTCGATGCCGCCGCGCTGGCAGGCCATGTCGATCGGACAGGAAGCGTCGCCGGTTTCGACCGTGCGGACCCGCTCGAGCCGCAGAGAATCTGGGAGCTCGAGTGCGAGCTTGCTGTCCCTGCGGCCTTAGCAGGGGTCATTACAGCCGAGGTGGCAGAGAAGATGGGCGCACAGCTCATCGTGGAGGCGGCCAACGGGCCAACCTTGCCCGAGGCCGACTCCGTCTTGGAGCGCCGCAACATCGTTGTGATCCCAGACATCTTGGCCAACGCCGGCGGGGTCACGGCGTCATATTTCGAATGGGCGCAGAGTCGTCAGGGTTTCGCCTGGGAGGGCGACCTTGTCGCCGAGAGGCTGCGCCGGCAGATGTCGACGGCCTTCGACGCCGTGTGGCGCCGGTCGCGCGAGCTGAAGGTCACCCCCCGGCGCGGGGCGGTGGCGGTCGCGCTCGAAAGAGTCGGCGAGGCGATCGAGCTGAGGGGCCTGTTTCCCTAGGCCTGTAAGTTGTCGCAGAGCCGGCCGGCGTTGTTGGGGGGCGACGGCGGCCACACTGGAAGCCATGGACCACTCCCATCCGGCCCCGGAAGGCTCGCGGGCCGGACCGCTGCCTGAGCCGCCGGAGTCTGTCGCAGTCCCTGAGGAGCTAGCCGGAGGTACCGGGTCGGCAGGGCGACATGGCTTTGCGGCGATGCTGCGGATCGATGTTGCACCTTTGCGCAGCTCGCGAGAGTTCCGCCTCCTTTTCATCGGCCAAGGCGTGTCCTTCTTCGGAAGCATGGTCACCTACGTCGCCCTGCCGTTCCAGGCGTACCGCATCAGCCATTCGTCCTTGATTGTGGGCCTGCTCAGTCTGGCTGAGCTGATTCCCCTTCTCATCACGGCCTTTGTCGGGGGCGCACTTGCCGACTCAATTGACCGAAGGCGGATGGTCTGGGTCACCGAGAGCGCTATGTGCCTCGCAGTCGGCACTCTCGTCATGAACTCGCTCCTGAGCCATCCGCAGCTGTGGGTGCTCTTCGTCGTCGCCTTTGGCGCGGCGGGTATCGGCGGGTTGCAACGTCCGAGTCTCGACGCCATGGTGCCGAGACTGGTCTCTAAAGAACAGCTCCCCGCGGCTTCGGCCGTGACCTCCCTCAAGGGCAATCTCGGGATGGTCGCCGGACCTCCGGTTGCCGGCGTCCTCATTGTCGCTGTCGGCCTGCCAGCTACCTACGGAGTAGACGTGGCGACGTTCCTCGTCTCTCTCGTTGCTCTCGCAATGATGCGTGCCGTGCCTCCTCCGTCGAAGTCCGAGGGACTGACGCTTCGGGCCGTCGCCGAGGGCCTTCGGTACGCAAGGAGCAGGCAAGATCTGCTCGGTTCTTATTTGGTCGACATGAACGCCATGTTCTTCGGGATACCGACCGCGCTTTTCCCACAAGTCGCAAGCCATTTCGGTGGCGCGGCCGTGCTAGGGGCTCTCTACGCGGCCCCGTCTGCGGGGTCACTGCTCGTGACCTTGACGAGCGGGTGGGCTCGCCGTGTCCGGCGAAATGGCCGCGCTGTCGCACTCGCGGCCGGAGTGTGGGGACTTGGGATCATCGGACTCGGTTTTGCGAGATCTCTTCCTGTCGCGATCGTCGGTTTGGTAGTGGCGGGTGGCGCAGACATGGTTAGCGGATTGTTCCGAACCACCATGTGGAACCAGTCAATTCCTGACTCGCTGCGCGGACGTCTCGCAGGCATCGAGATGCTCAGCTACTCGTCTGGTCCGACGCTCGGCAATGTCGAGGCCGGCATTGTCGAGTCTCTCGCGGGCTTGCGCGCTTCGATCGTCTCGGGCGGGGTGCTCTGCGTAGTGGGGACTGCGGTCCTGGTTGCAGCGCTGCCCCGGTTCTGGAACTACGACGCCATCGAAGGTGCGAAGCTTAGGGACAAGTGGGGCGATTGACGCCTATCGCACACGATCGGCCGTCATACTTGAATGTGACATCGCGCCGGATGGTCCGTCGCGAATTGCGCCGCTCGGTGCCGTTCCTGTAGCCAGGAGGTTCATGCACCGTCCAAGATCTATGGTCGCCGGCAGTTTCGTAATGACCCTCGGCTTGGCCGCACTAGCTGCGGGTTGCACGGACAGTGCGACTCCTGCAGCGACAACTACAACGACGACGACTACGGCCACCTCCACGACGACGCTTTCTCCAACGACCTCGACGACGACAAGTTCGACAACGACGTCCACGACGCAGGCTGGGCGAGCTCCCACATGCACCCTCAGCCAGGTGAAGCTCGTCGCCGCCAAGGGCACCGGCGCTGCCGGCACCATTTACAGTCCCGTTGACGTGGTGAACACGTCCAGCACGGCCTGCTCGCTTGACGGCCGCCCTGGCGTGAGTTTGGTCGGCGCCGTGCAAGGCGCGCAGGCAGGGCCACTTCCAACGACAGTTGAAGCAACAGGCGAAGGAACGGTTTTCTCGATCGCGCCGGCGGCACTGACGCTGCCGCCCGCCGGCGCAGTTGCGGTTGGCTTCCTTGTGCAGTCGAGCGATGTCCCTTCAGATGGAGAGCAGACCTGCCCCGTGGTCAGCTCAATGTCTGTAACGCTTCCAGGGCTCGGTTCCCCTTCTTCTGTCGGCGAGGCGTTCACAGCTTGCGGAGGGCCTTCCATCTCGGTATCGGCCATCGTCGAAGCGAGTGATTTGCAGGCTGGTTGAAGGACCATGCCGGGCTTCGCGCGGGCATCGGGAGGCTGACACCGACACGAGGTCGTATCGTCGTTATCCGCGAGGTCGGTTTCTCTCGCGGAATGGGCGCTTAGCTCAGGTGGTTAGAGCAGCTCGCTTACAACGAGCAGGTCGGCGGTTCAAGTCCGTCAGCGCCCACAAAAACGTCATACACAGGGAAGCACGGGGCCGGCCGGCACGGACCCGCCACGACCAGGACCGGAGGGAAGGAAGGGACACCGACCAGCCGAGCGCCACGACGGGCGCCACGGCGGCCCGGACAGGGCCGACCGGGGCGGCCGGCGGGGGGCGGAGGGGGGCGGGCCGGCGAAAACCCGAAAGCGGTGACGCAAGTAGCGTCGTCCGTGTGACGTCGCCGACTATCGAGGACCAACTCGAGCTCTTCAATGGGTTCTCGTCGAGCGCAGCCGCCATGGGCGTCTGCAAGGTCAAAGACTGCGAGGCCCGGATCACAGGTGGTGAGAGCCCGGACAGGAGAGTGGTGCTCTTTTTCTCGCATGACGACTTTCCCGCTGTCCGCTTCGGCTACCGCTGCAAGGCCCCCGGCGAGGATCGCGACGAGGAAGTCTGGCTTTGCGAAGAGTTGGCAACGGGTGCCCTCCACCGCAAGATGCGCTACGAGCGGCCCGTCCCGGACGAGGATGGCATCGTCTGGACCCGGCTTCATGGCGCCCTCCTTGGTGAGGATGACGAGGCCGTACAGCCCAAGCTTCGTCTTCGAGCAATCGCCCAAGTCATGGCGACGAAAGACGGCGGCACCTGCGGCATCTTCTCGTGGGGTAACGACGAGCCACATCCATGTGGGGCGCCCGCGGTGGCGAAGGTATCAGCAGACACATTTGACCGGGCCGTCGTCGGCGAAGACATGTACCCACTTCGGGAACCAAGTGCGCGGTATGTCGGCGCATGTCGTGATCACGTTCATGAACTCCGACGGCGAGCTGAGCTTCGTAGTGGCCACGTTGAATTCGTTGACGCGCCCACGGAACGCCCCCAAAGGGGGCGGGCTGGTCTGAGTGAGTCTCGGCCCACCTTCGCCCACGTGTGTCCCCGTTGACGCTCTGAGGAGCCGACGGCGTAGCGTAAAGACGAAAAACGATGGATACGTCCTGATGAACAGAGAGCTCGGTGGCGGGATCTTCGTTGCCGCTGCACTCTTGGCTACGGCACTTGGAATCGGAGCGTGCGGCTCACCCAATACACATCAATCCAAGGCCGCCTACGAGCACGCAGAGGCAGCGAAGTACCTAGCCGTTGTTGCGCCCTTCGACGCCGCGGACAATGCACTGCTGAGCAAGAGCGAGGGCGCCACTCCTGAGTTGACGGTGGCTCAGTTCAAGGACGACTGTGCTCCACTGCTAGCGGCTGCGGGGAAGCTCGACAGGGCCCTGCTTCGTATGGGCCTCACCGGACGCGCAGCTGTCGACGCTCGAGCTCTCGTAGCGTCCAACACGGCTTTTATCGCTGTTTTTCATGCCTTGGCCCCCCAGAATATTCAGGCTGAGCTACCGGTGCTTGAGCAGGACAATGCAGTTTCGACGGCCGACGGGAACCGTCTCCGAGCCGACCTGGGACTTCATCCGGTCGACACGGGGGCATAAGTCGAGCGGCCGACCCCCGCATGATGGGTTGCCCTTCGTCTCAGCTAAGGAGTCCTGAGGGAGCAGCTTGCTCTAAGGCTCCGCTTGGGACACGTTCGCCACGTGGGCATCGTCGGGGCCGGGTGGTTCTCTAAAACGGGATCTCGCTGGTCTCGTTGCGGACCTCATCAGCCAACCATTGGGCGATTACTCCGTGGTGTCCTTGGTCCCACAGTTGGGCGGCGTGGCCTGGCCGGCTGCAGCAGTACAAGTAGCGTCCCCCGTCGGGGGCGGCGGGCCCGATTCCTACCGACACTTGCTGAGGGGCCAGCCCTCCTTGGAAACCTGTCACAGTCGGCTCATCCCACATGGAAATGCTCTGCCCGCCAACACGGGCGATGACGAGCTCGGCGAGATCGCGGGCATCCTCTCGGCTAAGTGAGACTTCGACCGGAATACAGCTCACGCAACCTCCGGACGTCACGGGTTTGCGTTCCGTTGCCGGTCTAGCCATCAGTCGTTTCCGGTCCGACAGACGACGGGCAACCAGGTTGACAATCACAAGGCACAGCACAGAGGCAAGGACTGCCTCGAAAACTAGAGGCACCGCGGCCCACCAGATCAACGCGGGCTGTCATTGCAGAAGCCCATTCAGGCGATCCCGAGCCCCTCGATGATGAGTCGCCAGCCTTGCGTGTCTGACTTCAAGAGGATCGTCGCCCGTTTCAGCGAGAACGAAGGCAGAGTGACGATCACGCTGTGCTTGGTGCTCGGCGAGTACGTACTAACGGTCTTGAGAAGCCGACTGTTCACATAGACCGTGACCTTCCCGCAATCGGGGCACTTCGTCACGATGAGGAACACCTGGTTGACTGCGGCATTGGCGAGGTGAAGCTCGGAGCCTGCACTCGTCGTTTCGGCGTACGAGCCGAGGTAATAACCCGAACCGTTGTGACGCGTCCACCCGGACGTGACCGCGGCGAGCGATTTGGAGCCGAGAGGAAGAGTCGCACAGTTGTCGGGCGACCACGATGAGACGGTGCCCGAATCGGTACGGGCGCGGACGTCGAAGCAGTACTCGTCGCCTGGAACTCCGGTCAGCGTCTCAGACCTGTGAGTTGTCTTCTGCCAGGCCGACGGGTAGATGTACGCGCCGAGGTACTTGTGGTTCCAGGGTGCGAGTGTGTAACGCACGTCGTAGGAGGCAACCGGCAGGGCGTCGGTAGCCGAGTAGCTGACGACGACAGTCTTCGAGAGTTGGAGTACGTTCCCAGGGTCTGTGACCTTCACCACCGGCGGTTTCGCGGCCGTCGGCGGTTTGGCGACCGTGAATGTGAACTGATCCGAGGTGGTGACTGGACTGAGCGTCATATCTTCGACCGACATCACGAGATTGTCCGTGCCCGCTGCCGTCGGCGGGAGAGTCGCTGTGCATGAGCTGGCGGTCGTACAAGACACGGTGATCCACTTCGAGCCGACCTCGAGTTGGTCGGCCCCTGTGATGGGGAGAAAGCCAGAGCCGGTGATCGTCACCGGGGTTGAGCCAGTGCTCGCCCCCTCATCCGGTGAGACACCGGTGATGCTCGTCTTTGTCAGCTCTGTGGCGTACTCAAAGCACATCTGAGCCGCCAGTCCTGGGTAGAAGTTGCCAGAACGGGCAAGTTTCATCGAACCGAGCCCGCTTGCCATGTCATATCCGGTCGTCGCCGCGTATTCCCCTCCGCTGTAGCCCGAAGGCGTGTAGTCGTTGTTCCCGCTCGTGATGTCGT
>JBEKVJ010000081.1:0-16773 GCA_049514105.1 Acidimicrobiales bacterium | reverse complement strand
CTCAACCTGCTCGTTGGTCTGGCCATCATCTTCTCCTTCTTCGAAGAAGAACACGATGGCAGTGGTCGGCGCCGTTATGCCGATAACTTCCGGATGCTCACCGCTGGTGACCAGGATCTTCTTGGAAACATCGGGATAACGGCAATGTCGGCATAATCGTGGAGCCTGACACGGTTGCGGCCGATCTCCTTGCGGAGCCGGGGCACTTCGCCCAGCTCGGCTCCGCAGTCGTTCTGTGCTGGGTAGTTTGGTCCCTAATAGCGGTCGAGGTACCGGTGAGCCGTATCGACTTCGGCTACCTCGTCCGGCCCGCTGAGAGACTCCGACGCAGATCCTCAGCCGATTCGGGGCGACATACATCACAGCTTCAGGGTCTCTTAACTGGTTGATCTGTGCACGTTCTGCTTGGTCTGGTCCCTGGACTGCTCAGGCGACACGCCGACGAACCCACCAGAGGCAGAAAGCGCTCAAAGCGATCGCAGCGCCGAGAAAGATCGCTAGCTCGCACCACTGGAGCGCCCAGTAGTGGCTGATTGGCTGAAAGGTCAGCACCTCGCGTATCCGAAGCTGGTCGACGCAGCGTTGGACGTTCTGTGGAGTCTGGCTGTGAAGGTTGGGACACGATCCGGCCCCTCTAACGGTGATCCCATGCGTGCCGACGCTGACGGTCGTGTTCCCGCTCGGACCGATGCTTCCGAATTGTCCGATCACTTTTCCCTTGGCGTTGATCGTCTGGTCGGAGATGACCCAGTCGCGCGGATCGGGGGCGCCTGCGCTCGCCGTGGACGTTCCGCTCGCTGCGATGGTCCTGTCCGGAATGGCGATCCGGAGTCGGGACACGAAATTCGGGCGTCCCCAGTGCGCGACCACGAGCCGGGCAGCCACGAAACTGCCAAGGGCCGTGGCCATTGCCGGGAGCGTTCGGCGGATGAGGACGCCGGCAGTGACACCGAGGACAAAGGCGAAGGCGGCGTAACCAACCGGCACGAGGTCGCGTTGGTCAAAGGACGTAAAGGGCGTCATGCGGACCCGGTCGAGAGGGCTGGACCACCATGTGACCATGAGGCTCAAGAGCCCGGCGACCGCTATGGTCGAGAGACCGAGAAGACTGATCTTGACGACCATCCAGCGTGTGCGCGTGACCTGCGTCCAGGCCAACCGGTAGGTGCCGGTCTCAAGCTCCCGGGCGACGAGGGGCGCTCCCCAAAAGAGCCCGATGAGAGCTGGCACGACCTCGATAATGACTCGGAGAACTATGTCCACTCTGTCGCCGTCACTTATGAGCGCCGCGGTCGCCACCGAGCAGTTGCCGTGCACCGAGCAATTGGCGACCGTCGTGTCGTAAAGGTGGACAAGGTGCGGACCAGTAATCAACAAGACGGTGCCAAGTACTGCCAATGCGCCTAGGGCCGCCAGTGCCTGGACGCGGAACTGGCGCCAAGCGAGCCAGATCACCGCTTCAGATCTTGGCCAGTCTCTGGGCGGTGACAGCCTGGCCCATGTAGGCGAGGACAAGGTCGTCAAGGCTCACCTGTTCGACTGTCCAGCTCGGATCGAGGACCGGACCCTTGCTGCGAACGAGCACCGTGCTCGAACGCTCGGTGTGACTTTCCTCAATGACCTGTTGGTCTCTCGGAAGGCTGCTCGGGTCCCGCCGTGGTCCGATCAGGCGGTGATGGGTGGCCAAGAGCTCCTCGACGTCCCCAATCAACTGCACTCGGGACGACGCGAGGATGATGAGGTAGTCGCAGACCCGTTCGAGATCTGCGAGGAGGTGCGAAGAGAGGACCACACTCACGTCTTGCTCGGCGACGACTTCCATGAGCCCTTTGAGGAAATCTCGCCGGGCGAGGGGGTCGAGGCTCGCGACCGGCTCGTCGAGAAGCAGGAGCTCGGGTCGCTTGGAGACGGCAAGGGTCAGGGCAAGCTGGGCCCGTTGGCCACCGGAGAGCGTCCCGGCCCTCTGGTCGAGGTCGAGCTCGAGCTGGCCAATGCGTTCCTGCGCGAGGTCTTTGTCCCAGCCCCGGCTCGTCTTCGCCCCGAGACGAAGATGATCGCCGACACTCAAGCGGGCGTAGAGGGGCGTGTCCTGGGCAACAAAGCCGACGCGGTCGAGTTGGGACTGGCCCGAAGCCGGTCGAGCGCCGAGAACCTGGATCGTGCCTGTTGTCGGCGTGAGCAGGCCGACGGCCATGTGGAGCAGGGTCGTCTTGCCGGCACCGTTCGGTCCGACGAGCCCGGCGATTCGGCCACTTGGAATCGCCAGTGTGCAGTCGCGAAGCCCCCAGCGACGGCCGTAACGCTTTCCGAGGCCGTCGGCCTCTACGACAGTGGTCACGCTGTGGCCTGCTCGGCGGTCGTTTGAACCGTGTCTCGAAAGAGCGCCTCGATGCTTTCTTCGTCGAGCCCGGCTGCACGCGCCTTTGTCAACCAGCGCTCAAGTTCGCGACGGAGCGGTCTATGTGCCGCGAGCGAAGCGTCGCTCAGCGTCTTGATCACGAACGTGCCAAGCCCTGGTCGTGCCGCTACCAGACCTCGGTGCTCGAGCTCGCGATAGGCCTTCGCCACGGTGTTGGGGTTGATGGCGACGCGGGCCACCACCTGTTTCACGGTGGGAAGTCGGTCGCCCTCTTGTAACAGGCCGAGCCTCAAGGCTCTTTGCACTTGTTGAACGAGCTGCAGGTAAGGCGCGACCCCCGAGCCAGGGTCCAGGTTGAAGTCGATCATATGAACCTATTTCACTAGGAAGATAGTAAATCTTGCCTGAAGCGTGATGGCTCTGTCAATGGCCTTCGCGCCACGCGCTTCAGCGGGACTTGCGAACATTCCACCCGCCTCAGCCTGGACGAAACAGATGAACTCATCGGGACGATGAGTGTGTGAGGAGAGCCCATTCGGCAATCAGAAGCCGGGTTGTCTCCCTCAATACGCTTCGGCTGGCCTCGATTCTGGCTGTCGGTGAGCTGTCAGCGTTCGATCATCTTCATCTGCTGTTCGTTGTGGTGCTCGCCAACAGCCGGCGTGAGGTTGTTGAGCTTGTCGACCTGCTCGGGACTCAACTCGATGCCGTCGGCGGCGGCGTTCTCCTCGACGCGCGAGACCCGTTTGGTCCCGGGGATCGCCGCGATGTCGTCTCCGCGAGTCAGGACCCACGCCAGGGCAACCTGGGCCGCGGTGGCCCCGACCTCAGCGGCGATAGCCCTGACCTCGTCGACGGCACGCAGGTTGCGCTGGAAGTTCTCTCCAACAAAACGAGGGTTGGTCTTACGGGTGTCGTCGTCCCCGAAGTCGTCAGTGGAGCGGATCTGTCCGGTGAGGAACCCGCGGCCGAGCGGCGAGTAGGCGACGAAGCCTATGCCGAGCTCGCGCAGCACAGGCAGGACGTTCGGTTCTGGGTCTCGTGTCCACAAGGAGTACTCGGACTGCAGGGCCGTCATGGGATGCACGGCGTGGGCTCGCCGGATAGTGCCAGCTCTGGCCTCGGAGAGTCCGATGTGGCGGATCTTGCCTTCGGCGACCAGCGCGGCGAGAGCGCCGACGGTGTCTTCGATGGCGGTGTTCGGGTCGACGCGGTGCTGGTAGTACAGGTCGATGTGGTCGGTACCAAGCCGCCTGAGGGACCCCTCAAGCGCGATGCGGATGTTGGCCGGACTGCTGTCGAGGTTCCAGGGACCACCTCCGCCGTGTGAGACGAAACCGAACTTCGTCGCCAAGATGACATCGTCGCGGCGGTCCTTGATGGCCTGGCCGACAAGCTCCTCGTTGGTGAAGGGGCCGTAGATCTCGGCGGTGTCGATGAGGGTGACGCCCAGATCGAGTGCCCGGTGGATCGTGCGGATGGACTCGGCGTCATCGCTGCCTGCGCCCGTATAGGCAGAGGACATACCCATAGCTCCGAGACCGACACGTCCGACATCGAGAGTCCCAAGGTGGATGTGTTTCATGATTGCTGTCCTTTCGGTTCGATTCGAAGGTCGGTCAGTATTGGGCAAGTTCGCCGTAGCGTTGCGCGCGCTAACGCCGCCCTCGGTGAGAAAGCCGCTACCGGTGATGAAAGCGCCCTCGGACCTACGACAAGCGCGCCGAGCGTTCCGACTTCGTCTCGCCTACCGCTGCACCCCGCAGGAAACAGTTCGATCATGCGCCTGTATCCATCACCGAAGGTCGGTCAGCTCGTCGATGGCGAGCGGGGTGAAGATGATTCCAGCACTGACGCGTGATCATGTTCTGCTGGGTCAACTTTCGCCATTTGCCACCCAGAGGGCAGTTCCTCAAGATGCTCAGGCGTCCCGGGTCATCATCCGCCAGGCGCCAAGGGCCGTCCAGACGACCAGCCAGGCGATGATGACGCAGACCGCCACCGTGGTCGACTCCGGAATTAGGAGCGGGTTTCCGCGGCCGCTGCTCGGCCCTCCTCCTCCGCCGCCGAATACCGATATGCCACCCGGCGCCAGATGCGCCGTGGCGACTCCGACCACCGCACGCTGCAAGTTCAGCAAGTGAGGAATACGAACCCGTGAGAAGATTGGCGTCAGGACAACCTCGAGCACGAGCATCAGGATGACAGCGACGGTTCGTTGCCCGAGCAGGGAGGCGAGCCCAAGGCCTACGAGCAACCCGATGAGTGCTTCGAGCTCGAGCCACAGCCCGGACTTGATCATGAGGGAGTCGGACGGGTACAGGAACTGAGACGCGTAGCCGGAGTAGTTCTGCCGCGCGATCTGGACGGCTGCGGCCCTGATCTGGGCTTGGGTCGGCTTGGCCCCGCTGTTCGGGGCCGGCCCGCCGCACGGCACGCTGCCCACCACGGAGGCGATCTCGGAGGCGTTCGGCGTCGACGGTGTCAGCCGTAAGCCGAAGTCGCAGACGACTTCGTCCGCATGGCCTGCGGCCCAGTTCTCGAGTCCGACGCGCGAAAGGCCGGTCGGCAGGTTCGCGCCGTCGTAATTAAGCGTCGTCGGAGCCGCGAAAACGCAAACCACGCAGACGATGGTGAATCCGATCGCGACCATGGGCACGACGATGGCCAACCCAGCAGGGATCCGGGCCAGGTAGAGCGCCAGTCGGGAGCGGCCCGTTACCACCAGGTGCCGGAACATCCCCTCGGACAGATCCACGGATCCTGCCGTGCAGCCCAATGTGGCGGCAACGATGAACCCGAAGACGTACATCACGCCAGCGACGAGTCCACCGTAGATCGAGTAGCCGCCTGCCGGCCCATATGACTTCGGGTCGAAGGCGTGAGCTAGCAACCGGATAACGAGAAAGAGAGTGGGGATACCGATATTCACCACGATCAGCGCGATCATGAGCCCGCGGCGCCTGCGAAGCTCCATGAATCTCGTCGCGATCATGGCGCCGTTGGGAATCGGAGATCCCCGGTGATCTCGCGGCGAGCCAGACTCCGGCGGCGCTGGAAGCGGAGAGATCTTCGCCGGCACGGACGCCATTACGAGGCTCCCAGTCGACTCGTTACCTGCAGGAACCACGCCTCGAGCGACGCCTGGATTTCCTGGAGCCGATACACGGAGATCCCTTCTGTGACAAGGATGCGGTTGATCTCAGCTACGACCTCGCGCGACGTGCCTGCGGGCAGGGCCATCCCGAGGCCGAGCGTGCCCACCTCGACATGGGCCGGAATACTGCTGGCTTCGATGAGGGCGCGGGCCCGATCGGGCTCAGAGCATTCGACCTGAAGGGCGAGTGATGCTCCCGAGAGCAGTTCGGAAATAGCGCCCTGGCGGATGATCTTGCCTCGGTCGACTATCGCCACGGCGTCGCATGTCCGTTCGACCTCGTCGAGCAGATGTGAGGACAACACGACAGTGCGACCCTCGGCCACCAGAGAGAGGATCATGTCACGCATCTCGGCCATTCCGGCCGGGTCGAGTCCGTTCATCGGCTCGTCCAGGATCAGCAGCTGCGGATCCCCAATCAGACAGGCGGCGACTCCGAGTCGCTGACGCATGCCCATCGAGTACTTCGAAACCTTGTCATCGCCACGATGAGCGAGCCCTACGCGTCCGAGCGACGACGCGATGCGGTCACGTGCCTCCCGTTCGCGCGCGGCGGCGAGGATCTCGAGGTTCTGCCTTCCGGTCAGATGGCCGTGGAACCTTGGCTCGTCGACAATGGCCCCAACTCGTGCCAGGGCCAAATCGCGATGCTTGGGAACCGGGTATCCGAGCAAAGACATGGTGCCGGCGTCAGCGTGGGTCAGCCCCAGCAGCACCCGGATCAGGGTGGTCTTGCCTGCCCCGTTCGGACCCAGGTAGCCGAAAGCGGACCCACGCGGCACCAGAAGCTCGACGTCGTCCACCGCGACGTTCTCCCCGAACCGCTTGGTCAACCCGTGGGTCTCAACAGCCCATTGGCTCTCGGCCGCCAGCTTGTGAGGGGCGCCGGGGAGAGCAACAGCGCTCATCTGATGCCTCTGCCCACGACCGCCTCTACGACAGTCGACATGCAGCGACCACATGCGCCGACGACGAGCAACACCCTATCCACGGCTAGCTAGCGGACCTCGAGATCCGGCCGGACGAGGTTGGACACAATAAAGCGAGGCGCCCGCGATAGGTCAATATGGATGACGGTCCGACCACGATGGACATGGCGCCTCCCCCCTTCGGTGCCCGATCTCTACCAAGGCGCCCAGTCTGCCACGGGTGTTGCGGGGTGGATGGTCGCCTCCGAGGTTAGAAACCGACATGGCGGTGGGCCGACCGCTTAACGATCAATCTGGACCGGGAGCCGCTTCCGCTCGCGGGCGAGCTTTGGTAGCCTCCCGCTCAGCTTCGACGGTGGGGGTGGGGCTATGTGGACCACGGGTAGCCGAGGTTGTCGGGCACTCGGTGCTGTTGTGCTCACAGCCGGTTGCGTGGGGCTCGGCGTCGTAGCCAGCGCACCAGCTTCGGCCGTGAGCAAAGCGGCCAAGGTCACGACCTTCAGGGTGACAATCAGTGGCTTGCCCGGCGGGCGCACCGGGGAGGTCATCGTCGCTGGGCCGCACTTCCACCACGTCTTGCTCAAGTCGACGACCTTCTCGAAAGGCCTCACCGCTGGCTCATATGTCGTGACCGCACGCCCACGCGCGGTCAAAACGGGGATATACGCGCCCGTCACTGCGGCCCAGCGGATAACGCTGCGCGACGGAAGCTCATCAAGGGTCACGGTCTATTACGGAGACTTCGTCCCGAGAAGTACCAAGGCGGTACCCAAAACAGCGACCCTGCACATCTCCGGTCCGGCAACCGGAAACCGCGTCCTGACCATCTCGGCAGACGAAGCAGCCCAGGTACGAGTAGGTGACGTGCTCGCCTCAGCGGCTAGTGCCGCGGCCCCGTCCGGCTACCTCGTGCGAGTGACGGGGATCGCGTCGCGAACCAGCAGCTCCGAAACGCTCCTGGTCTCGCCCACGACCCTTGCCCGAGCGATACCCGAAGGTGAGATGTCAATAGACACGACGCTCGGTAGCCCCGCAGGCTTCAAGAAGATAATGGGACGCCTGCGCCTCGCAAGCTTGAGCAGGCGTGGGCCTCGTTATGAGGCCACCTACGAGAACGAGTACTTCACCTGCACGACCAAGGCCACCTTCGATGTCCAGGCGCCGACCTTGTCGATCGTCCCGTCGATATCGCTGCAGGTGAAGTGGAGATCTCTCCATCTCGAGTCGGCCGTCTTCACGGCGTCGGTCTCCGAGTCGATCACTATGGGGGCACACGGCGAGGCCGGCGCGAGCTGCACGACCCACGATCCGGGCATCGCGCTGTTCCCGTCGCCGATACCTCTGAGCGATTTCCCGATCGATGTCGCCGGCATCCCAGCAGAGGTCAGCGCCACCCTCCAGGTCTTCGTGACAGGCCGGGCGACGATAGGCGGTGACGTCGGCATCAATGTCGGCGAGAGCGCGACCCCGACAGTAGGTGTCGAATACGCCAATGGCACGTTCAAACCGATTGCGTCGGGTTTCACCCCGTCCTTCACTCATTCGGTCACGGCCTCGGCGGGTGCATCGGCGGACGCCTTCCTGGTGCCTACCGTCGCCCTCCTGATCGACGGTATCGCCGGCCCGAGCTTCGACATCGGCGGCGGTGTGCAGTTCTCGGCCGACACCACCGCTGACCCTTGGTGGAAGCTGGATGGGTGTATGGAGGCAGGCGTCGGTTTCGAGATCGACGTCCTCGGTATTCAAAGGTCCTGGGAGGACCAATCGCTCGTCTCCGAGTGTCACCCGGTGCTGACCGCGTCGGGGAGCTTCGGCCCGCCGCCTGTGTCGGGTCCGTCATGGAGCGCTCCGCAGCCGATCCCAGACATGCAGGGATCGGTCTCGGACATAAGTTGCGCGTCAGCCAGCTTCTGCATGGCAGCCGACAACGACGGCAATGTTTACGAGTTCGACGGCACCTCTTGGAGTGGCCCGACGGCAGTTGACTCTGATTCCGCCGATGGCTTTCTCGTCGACTGCCCAGCAACTGAGTTCTGCCTCACGATGGATGGGTATGGCAACACCTACACCTGGAACGGCACCACCTGGTCACCGGGTGCCGTAGCTGTCCCAGCGTCTGGCGAGTGGCAGTTCGGTTGTAATTCGAGCGCCTTTTGTTACTACGGTGACGGTCAAGGTGACATGTACCTCTGGTCAGGGTCCTCGTGGACTGAGCTCGCCTCCGACCCTGACCTCACCTCTGGAGGTCGCTTCGGTTGTTCCTCGCCCACAGATTGTCTTGCTATTGACGAAAACGGCGACACGTCCGCCTGGAACGGAGTGAACTGGGTCAGCGAGCCAGCGGCACCGGTGCAGGGCAGTGTTGCCTATCTCAGCTGCATCAGCTCGGACAAGGCGCCCTGCTTCGAACTCGACAGCTCCGGTGACATCTCCGAGTGGACAGGATCGAAGTGGAGCCCGGCAGTGACGGTGGACGTCAATGGGTTCGGGATCAACTCGATGGACTGCGCAAATGCGTCATTCTGCATGGCCGCTGACGGCTCCGGTGGCGCAGAGAGCTGGAATGGCACAAGCTGGAGCAGCCAGACGACAGCGGACTCTGACACAGGAGGCTATTTCACTCTCAGCTGCCCGAGCGAGAACTACTGCGTTGGGGTGGACGCGAACGGGAACTACACCGTTTACTCGTGATCGGGCTCTTTTTTGGCACCTTTCCAACTCCGGATCTGAGCGGGGCTGTAGGCGACCGAGCAAGAGAGAGTAACAAGATCTCCGATCAACCTGGGAACCCTCTTGCATGCTCTGTGGGCCAACTTCGCTGTTGTGTGTAGCGGCCGTTCAGAGTGACAACTCGGGAGACCTCTTCCAGCAGCACCCTCTCGTGACGGAGGAGCTGCTGCGCCGTGAACCCACGACGAAGTGGAACTGATTGAGCTAATTCAGGTCGGGCCGAAGGTGTTTCAAGATGAACTCGCACCACATCTTGGGCGCCATTGGGTGGGTTTCGGCGTGCAGCCCCGGGAACGCGATCAAGAGCTTCTCACGTGTGCCCAATGTGTCGAACAGGGCGAGCTGTCCGTTGCGGGGGAACAACTCGTCGTCCCATTGGACGTGGAAAAGTGTCGTGGCCGAAAGCCCTCCCGCGTCTTTCTTGACGCGACTCGTCGTATCCAGGTTCTCGTAGAACCCCTCAACGGACTCGAGTCCGAACTTGCCGAGGACCGCACAGCGGAGTTCGGTTCCGACTGCGGCGCCAAAGGACAGGCCGAAGCGAGTGCCCATGGACAAGCCGAGATACCCAAGGCTTGTCGCATCGACTCTTTCGAGCGTGCTCACAGCCTCAACGGCTGCTCGCCAGTCACCCACCATTCGCTCAACGACGGCATCGAGCCCCTCCTCCGAGATTCGGCGTTGGTACTCCTCGGGTGCGAGCGGCGAAGTGACGCGATCACCGTGGTAGGGACCGTCGATGGCGACCGCCGCGAGCCCGGCGTGCGAGGCGAACCACAGGCCCAGCTCGACGATCCGGCCGCTTCGCTTATGGCCGCTACCTCCATGGCCCAAAAGCACCACCGGACAGTGGGACTGGCGGCGCGACGGAAGCCACACGACACCTGGAACAACACTCCCCGAGCGCTGCAGTAGAAACTCGCGCTCAAGTACAGGGTTGTCCATTCCGCTCGCCTCGCGCCAGCTGACCGCGTCTCCCACAGTGACATCCAAGCAGAAGCCGACCGCACCGGAGCGATATGGCTCGGCCGAGGGGCTCGACCCGAGGTTGGCGTCCGGGTGATCCGCAGCGCGTGTCTCTTCCAGGTACATGGCCTGCTAATCGTTCTCGACCACGACCATCACTAATCCTCTGCGGCGCAAGATGTGCTTGCACACGCGGAGACCGATCAAAGACAGGGAAGTGAACCTTTGGCGAACGATGTCCGACTAACGCCTAATTGGCGACGAACAGGTAAACTTTTGGTGAACAATGCAGCTAGAATCTTCGAAGACTCTCCGCATAAAGTCTGCAATTCGCTGGTTGCCGCTCCCACGGAGGTGCGAGCGGGTCCTTGTAAGAGGGTTAGACCATCTCGTCGGTCGCATCGGCGGTTAGCTCGTCACACACCCGGCACAGAAACTCGGCTCCAGCGTTTGTTCGCCACTGGCTTAGCGGAATACGGGTCCGGGTCCTGAACTCATGAAGGTCGAACGTCAGATTCCTGCAAATAGTGAACAAGGGCTCCTCCGACGGCTCGTCGGGGAGCAGGAACAGGTGCCATTCAGCGAATTCGAGGCGGTAACCGGGATGGAAGTACTCGTGTACGTAGATCGCGTAACGGAGCACCATTTGCGAGCCTACGCCAGCTCGTTCAGGCCTGCGAACTGACGGCAGGAGCTAAAAAGGCAGGCGGTGGACGACGATGATCGAGAATGGTGCGGTTTCGCGGAAGATGCCGTGACGGTCCTCAAGTTATTACTGGACGCCATCGGCTCCTCTCGCGGGTTGGTCGCGACGATCAGCCGACCGCTTCGCGCTGGCCTGGCAAGAATGACGTTCGGTGAGCCGTTTGGAGAGCTGGCCCGCCGCTCACGGTCTCCGGGGCGGCGGGCCACCCTGGGATCTGGTCCG
This sequence comes from Acidimicrobiales bacterium, assembly GCA_049514105.1. Lineage (GTDB taxonomy): Bacteria > Actinomycetota > Acidimicrobiia > Acidimicrobiales > Bog-793 > Fen-455. The sequence continues at coordinate 5,704 of JBEKVJ010000081.1, read as the reverse complement.
GGCCGGCATAATGGCTCGGTGTAGCCTCTGACTCAAGAAGGTCGACCCCGGCGCAGTGGGGGGCAACGCGCCGGGGTCTTCCGCTTCAAGATACCGAGAAGCTCCGAAGGTTTCGACACGGGGCGGCGTATCGGCGGCTGTACGGGAGAAATCGCGTGCGGATCCCAAGTTGATCTGGGAGCTCACCGTCTCCGCGGTTTCGGGCAGCCTCGCGTTCAGCAATAACCAACCCGTGAAGAGGTAAGGGGCCGTCCCGGTCGCGCTCGTGGCAAACATGAGCGCGACCGCATCAGAGCCCTACCGGCGTGCCCGCAGAGACTCACCGACTGCTCCCAAGCGCGATCTCACGCGAGCGCCGGTCGACGGCGCGCACGAAGGTACCTAACGGCAGTCTTCTTTCCCTTCATGACTGAATTGGGACCTTCGGACCTATTGACTCAGGCGGAGAGCCCGCCGCGTCGATAAGCGGTTAGCAGGCAACAAATGGAAGGCCTCCCAAACGTGCCTGAAACTCCTGAACCAGACGAACTGACCGCCGGCCGGGACGGCTGGCAGCACTACGCGGCGCAGCTTCGCGACGTCAGGGCGGAAAGGGACCGGCTTCTTGCCTCACTGCGAGACGCTCTTCGCGAGGTCGAGCACTGGCGCAGCTTGGCTGAGTACAGGCAAGCAACGATCCTTGCGCGGCAACAAGACAGGGAGAAACGCCACGAGCCGGCGTGGAAGGACTACCTGGCAGTCGGCCATGACTGACCCACGGCCTACTCGCGGGCATGGGTGAGCTGGTGACCGATGGTTACTGCATCCTTGGGGAACCTGCCCGCGCCATCAAGATCCATGGACCCGTTGGCACCCGGACGGAGGTGGCGCGCTTTGCCGCCATGGTTCATGCAGTGAAGATCACAGCCGGCAGCGTTGAGACCGGCACGCTCCCCTACGCCGTTACGACCGCCTGCGGCCGTCAGATGCCTCGAAGCGCCGTGCAGCAGGATCGGTCCTGGGAGGTTGCGCCCGAGGACGCATCGCCTCTGTGCGAGGTCTGTAAGGAGGCGACCACGCGGCGCCGGCGCTGAGGGTTCACACCCTCATCACGCGAGACCAGGGTCTGCATTTCGGGTCGAATTCACTCTCAGAACTGGTCGGGGAACCGCCGCAACCTCTGTGGCTCGCCGCTGGCACCGCGACACGCGCACGACGACTAGCCGGAACCGAGCCGGGTACTGCCGCGGAGCGAGCATCGACCTCGGCGAGCGAGCAGTCGGGGCGCCTCGGTTACCTGCTCGTTTGCGACGACGACCCTTGCAGCGCGATTCGTACCGGATCATCGCGCAGCGCGGGCGCCGACCGCTCTTGTGCGTCGAGGGAGATGAATCAGCGGCGACACGTTCCGTCAGTTTCAGGTGAAATTCCTTCAGTCGGTGACACCATTTCCCTGGTGCGTAGTGTCAGTCAAGGTGTACGTTTCAAACCGTCACTAGCAGAGACGCCCACGGAGGAGGACAACCGCTCAGGTTGCCATCCGGGGGAGGTTCAACGGCGCCACTGACCGATCCGGGAGGAGAGGAATGTCCAAGGCCGCTGAACATTTCAAGCTCGACACGCCGCACGCTGCCGTTCGTGTATTCGCTGCTTTCTTGCTGCTGCTTGGCGTGAGCTCGGCGATGCTCGTCGCCGAGCTTGCGTCGCCCGCGGCGGCCTCACCCGCGGGTTGGACACAGGGGACGGCGATCGACTCAGGCGGTTGGTCGCAAGCGACGCCCATCGATCCCTTGCGAGGCGATCTGACATCGATCGCATGTCCGACGGCAACGTTCTGCGCGGCGGTAGACGGAAGCGGGAACGTCCTCACCTACGACGGCAGCTCGTGGTCATCGCCCGTCAGCGTTGACTCAGGGCTGACGGGCGTGTCGTGCCCGACAGCGACATTCTGCGTCGCTGTGGGCTACCTCGGCGACGTCTTTACCTACAACGGCGGTTCGTGGTCATCGCCCGTCAACATCGACCCGAGTACAGGCGGTGCGATCGGGATGTCGGTGTCGTGTCCGACGGCGAACTTCTGTGCCGTGGTGGATAGCAATGGCGATGTCATCACCTACAAGGGCAGCTCATGGTCGTCGCCTGTCCAGACTGACTCGAAGGGCGGCTTCGACTCAGTCTCCTGTGCGACGGCACAGTTCTGTGCCGCAGTGGACAACGTAGGCAACGTCCTCACCTACAACGGCAGTTCGTGGTCGTCGCCCGTCAGCGTCGACTCGGGTAACGCCATCGCCTCAATTTCTTGTCCCACGGCCAGCTTCTGTGCCGCCGTCGACGAGAGCGTTGACGTCCTCACCTACAACGGCAATTCATGGTCATCGCCGAAAAGTATCGATACGAGCGGTGACGAGCTTGTCTCAATCTCGTGCCCAACGACAGGTTTCTGCGCTGCCGTGGATTACAACAGCAACGTCATCAATTACGAGGGTAGTTCTTGGTCATCGCCTGAAAGCATCGATGCAGCAAACTCCATCGATGCAGTCTCCTGCACGACAGCTCAGTTCTGTGCTGCAGTAGACGAAAGCGGCAACGTTCTCACCTACGACGGCCTCTCGTGGTCATCGCCTGACAGCATCGATCCAAGCCAGGGCTACATGACTTCCGTCTCTTGTCCGACTACGACTTTCTGCATCGCCGTGGACTTGGAAGGCAACGTTTTGAGCTATAACGGCAGCGCGTGGACACCGCCAAGCCGTATCGACCCGACTGGAAACCTGATGTCGGTCTCCTGTTCGACGGCGAGCTTTTGCGCCGCGGTGGACGACGCTGGGCGTGCACTCACATACGACGGTAACGCGTGGTCTTCGCCCGTGTCGATCGACGCGAGCGCGAACTTGGAGTCCGTCTCCTGCCCGACGGCGAGCTTTTGCGCCGCGGTGGATGGTGAGGGCAACGCTTTCACTTACAACGGCAGCTCGTGGTCGTCGCCCGACAGCATCGACCCAAACAACTACGGCCTTGAGTCCGTATCCTGTCCGACGGTCAGCTTCTGCGTTGCCCTCGACGGGTCGGGCAACGCCTTCACCTGGACCGGCAGTTCGTGGTCTTCGCCTGTCAGCATCGACCCGAGTACGACCGAAGTGATCGGGATGTCTGTGTCCTGCCCGACGCCAAGCTTTTGTGCCCTGGTGGACGACAGCGGCAACGACCTCACTTACGACGGCAGCTCATGGACATCGCCGGCGCGCGTCCCTGGGATCTATTTCACCTCTGTCTCGTGCCCAACGTCGAGCTTTTGCAGTGCCGTAGACGCTAATGGCAACGTCCTCACCTACAACGGCAGTTCATGGTCGTCGCCCGACAGCATCGACACCAGCGAGTACGGGCTCACGTCCATCTCATGCCCGACGGCGAGCTTCTGTGCAGCAGTCGACTGGATCGACGGCAACGCGTTCACCTACACGTCGTCAAGCTCGCCGCCCGACACATCGACGACGACCATCACCTCGGTCGCCTCAAGCCCTGTCGTCGGACAGAGCGTCTCGATCGGCGTCCAGGTCACCGGACCGAGCACCCCATCGGAGACGCCGACGGGTCGGGTCAGCGTTTCAGACGGCACCCAGAGCTGCCAGGCACCGCTCAGCGGCTCAGATGGGACAGCCACCGGTTCCTGCTCGATCACCGAGCAGACAGCGGGCGACTACTCGCTTACGGCCAGCTATCCGGGTGACGACAACTTCGGTGCGAGCGCGACATCGGCGTCAATGCCGGTCACGGTCGGCAAGGCATCCTCCACGACAGCCCTCGAGTTCTCGTCCGCCACAGTCACCTACGGCGACGAAGGCGCCGAGGGCCTGTCGGTCAGCGTCACGCCCGAGTTCACCGGCTCGATGCCGGCCGGGACGGTCACGATGAGCGGCTCGGGTTCGATGTTGTGTGCGATCACGCTGTCTGGTGCGAAGGGTTCGTGCACATTGTCGGCCACGCAGCTCGCCGCCGGCAGCTACAGCCTCACCGCCAGTTACGCCGGCAGCATCGACTTCACTGGCTCTTCGACCAACGAGACCCTCACGGTTGCTCCAGCCTCCTCGACGACGAGCCTTTCGGCGTCGGTCGCCAAGGTCGCCTATGGGGACGAAGGCACTGACCACCTCTCAGTGAGTGTCACGCCCGAGTTCTCCGGCTTGACTCTGACCGGGGCCGTGACGGTGAGCGACTCGAGTACGACGTTGTGCGCGATCACCCTCTCGGGCGGAGCCGGTTCGTGCGCTTTATCGGCGAGGAACCTGCCGGTGGGCAACTATGGCCTCGTCGCCATCTACACCGGGAGCGCAGATATCAGCTCCTCCGCCTCTGTGAACGAGAGGCTCACGGTCTCAAAGGAGACCTCGAGGGTCGCCCTCAAGCTCTCCACCTCAAGGGTCACCTTCGGTCACGAAGGCTCCGAGCACATCTCTGTCAGCGTCTCACCCGAGTTCACCGGCTCGATGCCTGGCGGCAAGGTGACGGTCTCGGTGTCCTCGAGGACGCTGTGTATGATCTCGCTCTCTTCTGGCAAGGGGTCGTGCACCCTGTCGTCGAAAAAGCTTTCGTCGGGCACCTACGGTCTCGTTGCCACATACGGCGGATGCAACCACTTCGATAGCTCGGCTTCTACAAAGGAGACCCTCAAGGTCGTGAACTAAACCGGAATCGTGGAGGAGGACACCTGCCAGCATCGTTTAAGGCAGGTAAAGGCACTGGAGAAGAGGCCGCACGCGATCGCTGCGACCATGGTGGTCGAAGGACGCGTGACCCCTCGACCCCTGCACCCGCTTCGACGAGCCGCTTACAGCCTCAGCGCCAACCGCGTAAGCTCAGATCCTCCCCAGCCTCAAGTTGCCCGGGAATTTCGGTGCTCGACAGTGGGGAGTTTCGCTGATCGGCAACACGAAGTCATCGCGGACCTTCCGCGCGGGATGATGCCGTGGCCTGACCCAGTGCCTGAGAGGTTAGGCAGCGATGATGGGATACGGTCTGCAGCTGGGATTCGTAAAAAGCACCGTTCCCTCGTGAGCGATCAGGGAGGATCGGGCGGCTCCGAATGACATCGCCGGGAGCATCTCGGTGATATTCGCCGACAATCACCACGGGCTCATCCCTCGCAGGGTTCACCTCGTAACGAAGCCAGATGCGCCACACCTAAAGCGCCTGCACTAGCACCAAGTAATCCGATCAAGACTTGCGTTTGGGCCATCTCTTCGTGGGCGACTAGGCATCGTCGCAGGGAGGCATCCGTGGGTCCACGCAACAGCTCGCCGGCTGTTGCAACACCGCCAGCGAGGATCACCGCGGATGGGTCGAGGCACATAACCAGGTCCGCGATACCCCTACCCAGATATTCGCCAACCTTGGCAAAAGCTTGCAAGGCGACTGGATCCCCATCGCGTGCTGCAGCAGCTATCGAGTCGCCGGTCACAGGGCCCTGTTCGAAATCCGAAGGAGCTTTCGTGCGAACCGATCTAGCGCCGCGCAGCTCCTGGAAGTGCCGCTGCAACGCTCGACCACTTGCGAAACTGTCTACGCAGCCTCTGCGCCCGCACGGGCACAAAGGCCCTTCGGGCTCGACGACAGTGTGCCCTAGCTCGCCGGCAAGACCGTGGGCGCCTCGTAGCAGGCTGCCGTCAGCGACAATCCCGGCGCCAATACCACTTCCGATTGTCACCAGAATAAAGTCTTGAAAGTTCTT
>JBEKVJ010000080.1:0-30618 GCA_049514105.1 Acidimicrobiales bacterium | reverse complement strand
CAGCTTCATCGGGACCGAGCACATCCTGCTCGGCCTCATTCACGAGGGCGAGGGGCTCGCGGCCAAAGCGCTCGAGTCTCTTGGCATCTCGCTCGAGGCCGTACGCGAAAAGGTAGAGGAGACAATCGGGCCGGCAGGGTCGGCTCCGACCGGCTCTCCGCCGTTCACGCCCCGTGCCAAGAAGGTTCTTGAGCTCTCGCTGCGAGAGGCGCTGCAGCTCGGGCACAACTACATCGGTACCGAGCACATGCTGCTCGGCCTCGTCCGTGAGGGCGAAGGCGTGGCCGCCCAGGTCCTCGTCAGCCTCGGGGCCGACCTGCCCCGGGTTCGCCAGCAGGTCATCCAGCTGCTTTCGGGTTACCAGGGCCGCGAGGGCGCGGCCACCGCGCCTGGAGCCTCGAGCTCGGACAGCCCGGCCGGCTCCCCGTTGCTCGACCAGTTCGGGCGCAATCTGACTCAGCTCGCGCGCGAGCACAAGCTCGACCCGGTGATCGGCCGAGACCGCGAGATTGAGCGCGTGATGCAGGTCCTCTCACGGCGCACGAAGAACAACCCCGTACTCATCGGCGAGCCAGGAGTCGGCAAGACCGCGATCGTCGAAGGGCTTTCACAGCAAATCGTCGACGACGACGTCCCTGAGACCTTGAGGGGCAAGCAGCTCTACACCCTCGACCTCGGAGCGCTCGTTGCTGGAAGCCGCTACCGGGGTGATTTCGAAGAGCGCCTCAAGAAGGTTTTGAAGGAGATTCGCACCCGCGGTGACATCATCTTGTTCATCGACGAGCTCCACACCCTCGTCGGCGCCGGAGCGGCCGAAGGTGCGATCGACGCCGCTTCGATCTTGAAGCCGATGCTGGCGCGCGGTGAACTGCAGACCATCGGTGCCACCACACTCGACGAGTACCGCAAGCACCTCGAAAAGGACGCCGCTCTCGAGCGCCGGTTCCAGCCCATCAAAGTCGAGGAGCCTTCGCTCGCGCACACGATCGAGATCCTTCGGGGACTTCGCGACCGATATGAGAAGCACCACCAGGTAACGATCACCGATCAGGCGCTCGTCGCCGCGGCGAACTTGGCGGACCGCTACATCTCGGACCGATTCCTTCCTGACAAGGCGATCGACCTCATCGACGAGGCCGGCTCGCGTCTTCGCATCCGGCGTATGTCAACGCCTCCCGAGCACCGCAAGATCGACGCCGAGCTGTCCAGTATCCGTCACGAGAAGGACCTCGCCCTCGGCCGGTCGAACCTCGAAGAGGTAAAGAAGCTCACCGATAAAGAGAGCGAAGCTCTCGAACGCAAGGCTGCCCTCAGTGTCTCGTGGCGGTCCTCTGGCGAGGAGCTTTTTGACGTCGTCGACGAGGACGTAATCGCCGAGGTGCTCGCGAACTGGACCGGGATACCTGTCTACAAGCTCACAGAGGAGGAGACCGCCCGTCTCCTCCGCCTCGAAGAGGAGCTGCACAAGCGTGTCGTCGGCCAGGAGGACGCGATAAACGCATTGTCGCGAGCGATTCGTCGCACCCGGGCCGGGCTCAAGGACCCCAAGCGCCCGAGCGGCTCATTCATCTTCCTCGGCCCCACCGGTGTCGGCAAGACCGAGCTCGCGAAGACACTTGCGGAGCTGCTCTTCGGCGATGAGAGCTCACTAATTCAGCTCGACATGAGCGAGTACATGGAGAAACACACCGTGAGCCGCCTCGTCGGGTCGCCTCCCGGCTATGTAGGTTACGAAGAGGGTGGCCAGCTCACTGAGGCGGTACGGCGTAAGCCGTTCGCTGTGGTGCTCTTCGACGAGATCGAAAAGGCCCACCCGGACATCTTCAACACGCTCCTGCAGATCCTCGAGGACGGTCGGCTTACCGACGCCCAGGGTCGAACGGTCGACTTCAAGAACACCGTTCTCATCATGACCTCGAACCTTGGCACCTCGGACTTGCGCAAGCTCTCTCTCGGGTTCCAGAAGTCGAGCGAGTCTGTGACCTACGAGCGGATGAAGCAGCGCGTTCAAGAGGCTTTGAAGAACCACTTCCGGCCCGAGTTCTTGAACCGGATCGACGAAGTGATCGTCTTCCACGAGCTGACGATGGACGAGGTCGTCGAGATTGTCGAGTTGCTGATCCGTCGGGTGCGCGACCAGCTCGAAGGTCAGGGCATCGGCCTTGAGCTCACGCTCGCAGCCAAGAGGTTCGTCGCCGCGAGAGGCTATGAGCCCGAGCTCGGAGCACGGCCGCTGCGCCGTGCCATCCAGCAGCTCGTCGAGGACCCTCTGTCGGAGAAGATCCTGTGGAAGGAATTCCGCGTCGGCGAGACGGTCATCGTTGACGAAGAGAACGGAGCTCTCGTCTTCCGCGCCGTCGAAGGCTTTGAGCCGCCCGCAGTCGAGTTCGCCGGAGCCGGCGCCGACTCGTAACTAGTCCGGTCCTTGCCTCGGCGCACCCGGGATGGGTCGCGCTCTTCTTGGAGTGTGACACCCGCCTCGTAGCGTCACGTCATGACGCGACACCGGTCCGTGCATCGCTGCCAAGCCTGCGGGCAAGGCTCAACACGCTGGGCTGGGCGCTGCCCGGCATGTGGGGAGTGGAACAGCCTCGTCGAGGAGTCCCTGCCCGAGCACGCCCCTGCGCACGACGTCGGCTCGGTCCTAGCTGCCGGCCGAGGCGCGGGCATCATGCCCTTGGCGCTCGCTGCGATCGATCCGGAAGGTGCGGCCGCGTCGCCGACCGGCATCTCAGAGCTGGACCGCGTCCTTGGGGGCGGCCTCGTCTCGGGATCGGTGACCGTACTCGGCGGCGAGCCGGGCGTCGGTAAGTCGACACTCGTGCTACAGATGCTCGCGAGCGCGGCCGCTAGGGCCAAGACGTCTCTCCTTATCGCCGCGGAAGAGTCCGGAGAGCAGGTCAGATGTAGAGCAGGGCGTCTCGGGGCCGCAGTCGAGGGCTGCTATGTGCTCGCGACGACCGACCTCGATGCGGTCATGAGCGCGGCCCGCCAGATCGAGCCCTCTATCCTCGTCGTCGACTCGATCCAGGCGGTGTCAGACGCCGGTTGCACGTCACAGGCAGGCTCGCCGAGCCAGGTGCGCGAGTGCGCCGGTCGGCTCGTGCACCTCGCGAAGACCTCGAACGTGGCAACAGTGCTCGTCGGCCACGTGACCAAAGACGGCGCCCTTGCAGGGCCGCGCACACTCGAGCACCTCGTCGACACGGTGCTCTCCTTCGAGGGCGACCGCCACCATTCACTGCGATTGCTTTCGGCCTCCAAGCACCGCTACGGCCCGACGGGCGAACTCGGGCTCTTCGAGATGACCGAGGCGGGGCTCACAGGCCTTGTCGACCCGAGCGCTCTCCTGCTCAGGGACCGCCGCGCCGGCGTGCCCGGAAGTATCGCGGTACCGGTTCTCGAAGGCCGCCGGCCGCTCATCATCGAAGTTCAAGGTCTCGTCGGGCCGTCGAGCTCGGGCACTGCGCGCCGGGTAGCCCAGGGCATTGCCGCAGGACGTCTCGCGCTGCTTGTTGCCGTGCTCGAGCGGCGCTGCCACATGGCTCTGGCGGCATCAGACGTGTTCGTGTCGACCGTGGGCGGCCTGCGAGTGAACGAGCCCGCAGCCGATCTCGGCGTTGCCTTGGCCCTGGTATCGGCCGTGACGGGGGTGGCGATCGGCGAGGAGGTCGTTGCCTGCGGCGAGGTCGGCCTGGCGGGCGAGCTCCGTCAGGTGCCAGGAACCAAGCGTCGCTTGGCCGAGGCCGCGAGGCTCGGATTTCGTCGCGCGGTCGTGCCCGAATCGTCACCGGAGGGGCCTGGGGCATTGGAGCTGCTCCGAGCAGGTACCCTTCTTGAGGCAGTCCGGCTATTGCTCGGCGTGGTGCCTGCCGCCAGGTCAGGTCCGCGGACCAGTCCGGGCGGTGGTCCCGAGTTGAGCGACGGCCGCGACGTCCGTACCCTGGAGAGGACTCCACCCTCCCTTGTTTTGTGAGGAGCTCCATTGTTTGACGTCGGGGACAAAGTCGTCTATCCCCATCATGGTGCCGCTGTCGTAGAGCGGCGCGAGATTCGAGAGGCATTCGGCGAGAAGCGTGAGTACCTCGTACTCAGGCTTGCGTACGGTGATCTGACCCTTATGGTGCCGTCCGACAACACCGCCGAGGTAGGCCTGCGCGAAGTCATCAACGACGAGGAGGTGGAGGAGGTCTTCGCGGTCCTTGGCAAGAAGGAGGCGCGAATGCCCACCAACTGGTCCCGTCGTTACAAGAACCATGTCGAAAAGCTCAAGTCCGGCGACATCTACCAGGTCGCAGAAGTGGTCCGGAACCTTTCGATTCGCGACAAGGACCGCGGGCTGTCCGCGGGTGAGAAGCGGATGCTGACACGGGCGCGACAGATCCTCGTCTCCGAGCTGACCTTTGCAATCGGCGTCAGCGAGGCCGAGGCGGAGGAGCGCCTCAACGCCGCTCTGCCCTAGAGCAGGGTGAGCGACCGGCGCGTGAGCGTCGAGATCTGGGCGATAGTCGTCGCGGCTGGCGAGGGTCGCCGCTTCGGCCAGCCCAAACAGTTCGCCTCCCTCGGCGGTCGGCCCGTCATCGAATGGAGCATCGACGCTGCGCGCTCTGTTGCCCGTGGGGTCGTGGCAGTCGTGCCCGAGTCCTTCGTCGGACGTCCCGGTGTCGGCAAGGGCGCGGACCGCGTTTTGGCCGGAGGGCCAACGCGTGCGGGATCCGTACGCAGAGGCCTAGCGGCGGTCCCTGAAAACGCGGACGTTGTCGTGGTTCACGATGCTGCCCGGCCGCTCGCGTCGCGTGAACTGTTTCTTGCCGTTGTCGAAGCCGTCCTCTCCGGTGCTGATGGGGCGATCCCTGGCATCGCCGTCGCCGACACCATAAAGCGCGTCCAAAACGGGCATGTCGTCGAGACTCTCGACCGCGGCGAGCTTGTGGCAGTGCAGACGCCGCAAGCCTTTCGTGCCGCAGCCCTGCGGCGAGCACACGGCGAGGCAACGGAGGCGACCGACGACGCCGCCTTGCTAGAGGCCCTCGGTTTGAGCGTCAGTGTCATCGCGGGGGAGTACCACAACTTGAAGCTCACCTCGCCCGAGGACCTAACGATCGCTGAGAGGTGGAGCAGTCGATGACCGCATTGCGAGTCGGAACGGGTTTTGACCAGCACCGGTTCGCGACCGGTGCTGGCCTGGGGAGGGTCTTGGTGCTCGGAGGGGTCCGTTTCGAGGCTGAGCGCGCTCTCGAGGGCCACAGCGATGCCGACGTAGTCGCGCACGCGGTCGCGGACGCGATACTCGGTGCTGCCGGACTTGGCGATCTCGGTGCCCATTTTCCCGATTCGGACCCGCGCTGGGCCGGAGCAGACAGTCTCGAGATCTTGACTGATGTCGTGGCACTCGTGAAACAAACCGGATTGCACCTTGTCAACGCGGACTGCACGCTCGTGTGCGAGGCGCCACGTATCGCTTCTGTACGTGAGATCATGATGGAAAGGCTCAGCGCGGCGGCAGAAGGCCCTGTGCACGTAAAGGCGACCCGGCCAGAAGGACTCGGGAGCCTGGGGCGCGTCGAGGGGATTGCATGCCTCGCCGTCGCGCTCCTCGAAGAGATCGGTTAGCAATGCCAGCAAGTAGCAGAGGAGAGGGCGCGTCCCGGGGACCGCGAGTTCCCCGCGCAGGCGCGGCGGGGGACCGTAGTGGCGCAACAGGCCGCCCGGTCAGGCGCGACAGCGGTGCGGCCCGGGCGGACTGGTCCCGCTCGCCCGCGCCAAGACCTGGGCGCGCAGGAGCCGGTGCGGCTGGCGCGCGAAGCTCTCGCGACCGTACGGGCAGCCCGTCATCGTCACAAAGCGCCGCTGGAACCAGAGGCCGCGCCAGGTCCGATGGTCCGAGCACCGGGTACCGCGGCTCAAGTACCGGTGGTGCTGCCAGTTCATACCGCGGCTCAAGTACCGGTGGTGCTGCCAGTTCATACCGCGGCTCAAGTACCGGTGGTGCTGGCAGTTCATACCGCAGCTCAAGTACCGGTGGTGGTGGTGGTAGTAGTTCATACCGGGGCTCGGGCGCCGGCAGTTCCGGCACCGGATTTCGCCGCTCAGGCGCCGGGTCTAGCGTCGAAAGGGGTGCTGGCTCCTATCGAGGTGCCAGCGCAGCTGCAGATAGTGCATCTTCTGACCGAAAGCCGCGAGCTTTCAGGCCTGCCCCCCAGCGAGGCGGTCGCAGCGATTCGCCGCGTGGAGGCTGGGATAGGCCAGGCCCTCGCAGGGACCGGCCAGCCGTCCCCCGGCGCGACGGGCCAGCTGCGCGCCCCGAAGCCGAAGACGGGACCTTCTCCGACTCTGGGCCCATACCGAGCTCGATAGGCCGCGCGGCGACGACCGGCCGCAACCTGTGGCCTCGGCCGCCACGAGCACCGAGATCCGAATCCTCACGGGGCGCACGAGGGGACTTCCCTGTGACCAGAGCAGCTCCGGGTTCCTCGCGTGCAGGCCGCCCGGCGATTGCTCGACGTCCTTCTGCTGGGGGCGCTTATGAACGGCCGTCGCCAACCAGGCGAAGCGCCGCCGGTGCAGGCCAACCACTTGGCCGCGGGGGTCGTGCGGCGGAACCCTCAGGCGTGCGCGGCTCGGCCAAGGTTCGTCGTGAGCTCGGAGGCGACCAGGTCGAAGGTCGTCAGGCGGTCCGTGAGCTGCTTTCAGCGCGCGGGCGAGTGGTGCACGAGGTGTGGATGATGGAGGGCACGGACCCCGCTGCGATCCTGCGGGAGATCCAGGCGCTCGCTCGGGCGAACCACGTCCCGGTTCGCCTCGTCTCCCAGCGTCAGATCCAGCAGACCCAAGGTTCTGAGGCGCCCCAAGGCGTGATCGCCTTCGCCGACGCATTGAGCGAGGCGGACCTTTCCGAGCTGGTCGGCAAAGGACCCCTCGACGCTCACGCTGGCCGGCCGCCCGCAAAAGAGGACTCGGTACAGCTCGCGCCCGACCAACCCGATGGCGATCTTCCGAGTGCGGCTGCGGTCGCGCTCGAGAGTGCCGATCGCAAGGTCCCCGCTCGAGGCGCCGGGGTGGCCAAAACGGCATTTCTCATCGTCGTCGACGGTGTCACCGACCCGCAGAACCTTGGTGCCCTACTGCGCAGTGCCGAGTGTGCGGGAGTGACAGGGGTCGTGTTGCCTCGCCACCGGAGCGCACACGTGACCCCGACTGTGACCAAGGTTGCAGCCGGTGCGATCGAGCACGTCCCAATTGCCGTGGTTCCCGGTGTGCCGGGGGCGTTACAGGAGCTGGAGCGCCTCGGAGTTTGGACCGTCGGACTCGACGAGCGGGGGCCGCAGCCCGTTTTCTCCCTGAAGCTCGGTGACGGGCCGATCGCTCTAGTCATAGGCGCCGAAGGAAAAGGTCTGGCGTCACTCTCGCGCGAGCGATGCGACGTTCTCGCACGCATTCCCCTACACGGCTCGATCGACTCCTTGAACGTGTCTGCTGCCGGCGCCGTGGCGATGTTCGAGGTCGCCCGCCAGCGCGCCGCAGAGTCGGGGTAAGAGACTCGCGCGCTTGGCGTTGTCTGCCTCGGCCGGCCGGGACGCTGGTGTCATTGGTCCCGGCTCAGCTCGAGGAAGCTCTCCGCGCTCTGCGGCGGCGAGGTCTGATCGACCACCTGCCCGTCGCGGAGGAACAGAACTCGGTGCGCCCACGAGGCGAGCTTGGCGTCGTGGGTGACCAGCACTGCGGCGACTCCGCGGCGGCAGGCGGCGAGCACGAGGCGCATGACTGCTTCTCCGTTCGTCGAGTCGAGCGACCCCGAGGGCTCGTCGGCGAGCAGCAGGCGGCGTTCGCCCACTACGGCTCGAGCGATCGCCACACGCTGGCGCTCTCCACCGGAAAGCTCGTCGACGAAGTGCCGGCTCCGATCGTCGAGGCCGAGCTCCTCGAGGGCCGCGACAGCGCTCGCCCGTGCTCTTTTGGCCGGAATACCGTCCAGTTCGAGTGGAAGGGCGACGTTCTCCAGCGCGCTGAGCCCCGCGAGGAGGTTGAAGTCCTGGAAGACATACCCGACCGACCGCCGTCGCAGACGTGCTTTTTCGTTGCGCGACATCTCCGACAACGCGTACCCCTCGATCAGCACCTCCCCGCTCGTCGGTTCCTCGAGGCTTCCGGCGATGGTCAAAAGAGTGCTCTTGCCCGAGCCGCTCGGCCCCATCACCGCGACCAGTTCACCGGCCTCGACTGACAAGTTGACCCCCTCGATGGCGCGAACTTCGGTCGCGCCTTGGCCGTAGAGCTTGGAGATCTGGCACAGCTCGAGGACGCTCACAGGCCGGCCCACCGCGCGCTCGGGTTGTGCATGGTCCAATGGTGCAAGCGACAGAGGTAGTGCGCCATCGGGTATGTCCCTGAGCTGACCCTGAGTCCCGGCCCAACTTGGCTCTTGGCCTGGAATGACGAGCCCCCAACGCCAACCTGGTCCCCCCAGGTGTCGCTACAGGAGAAAGCCAGCGGCCAAAGGCATTTCAAAGACGGCGGTCCCTGGTGAGCAGGGCCAGGTCGACCCGCTCCGCGCGATCAACGCCGGCTTGTTCCACGGCCGGCCAGCGCTCGGCGAGGAGAGGCCGACGAGCTGAGCGGTCCCGTCGCGCATGATCCCGTGGGCAGCGAGCCCGCCAACCCGGCCAGTACTTTGTGGCTTTCCTGTCCGACTCCGTCGATTCGTTCTTGGCTTCAGACATCGAGTCGCGCGCTTAGGGGGACGACCGGCGGTGGTCCGGGCCAAGGACATCTAGCAGTCTCGTTCGAGGGGTATCGGTCCTGTGCCTCCTCGCCAGGATCGAAATGCACGCTGGACTAAGTGTCCCAGCCGGGAACTGGAAGACTGTCCGGAAACTGCAGAGCCTCGCCGGGGCCTCACAGTGGCCCGCTTTGTCTCCCAGTTCTAGCGCGAGGACATCGGCACGTAGTCGCGCCGTGGGCTTCCCACGAAGAGCTGTCGCGGTCTCGCGATCTTCGTGTTGTGCTCGAGCATCTCCACCCAGTGCGCGAGCCACCCCGTGACGCGCGGGATCGCGAACAGCACAGGGAACATCTCGAGCGGGAAACCCATCGCCTGGTAGATGAGCCCGGAGTAGAAGTCGACGTTCGGGTAGAGCTTGCGGGAGATGAAGTACTCGTCGGCGAGCGCCACTTCCTCGAGCGCGAGGGCTATATCGAGGAGGGGGTTCTTGCCGGTCACCTCGAAGACCTGGTAGGCGATGTCGCGGATGATCTTGGCCCGGGGGTCGTAGTGCTTGTAAACACGGTGTCCGAAGCCCTGTAGGCGGCCATGGCCCTCTTTCACGGCGCGTACGAAGTCCGGGACATTGTCCACGGTTCCGATCTCGGTGAGCATGCGGATGACCGCCTCGTTCGCTCCGCCGTGAAGCGGCCCGTAAAGGGCGGCGCAAGCCGCGGCGGCGGCGGAGTAGGGGTCGACGTGTGCCGAGCCGACCACGCGCATCGCGGCTGTCGAGCAGTTCTGCTCGTGATCCGCGTGCAGGATGAAAAGGGCGTCCATGGCCTTTACGAGCACTGGATCTGCCTCGTAGCGCGGCTCAGCGGTCTTCCACATCATTGACAGGAAGTTGGCCGCGAAACCAAGGGAATTGTCGGGGTAGACGAAAGGCATCCCGACGCTGAAACGGTGGGCGGCCGCCGCAAGCGTCGGCATCTTCGCGATGAGCCGGATGATCTGCTTGTGACGCACGTCCGGATCGAAGATCTCCTTGGCGTCGGGGTAGAACGTTGACAACGCGGCAATGGCCGAGACCAGCATTCCCATAGGGTGGGCGTCGTAATGGAACCCCTCGAGGAACCGCTTGCGCATGTTCTCGTGAATGAAGGTGTGGTAGGTGATCTCCTCGACCCAGTGATCGAGCTGCGCGGCATTGGGTAGCTCCCCGTTCAGCACCAGGTACGCGACCTCCAGGTAGCTCGACTGCTCGGTCAGTTGCTCGATCGGGTAGCCGCGGTACTCGAGGATTCCGTTGTCGCCGTCGACGAAGGTGATCGAGCTTTGAGCCGCAGCCGTGGTCATAAAAGCTGGGTCGTAGAACCAGATGCCGGGAAGGAGCTTGCTCCACTCTTCTGCCGCGACCCCGCCATCGACGATCGGGATTTCGATCGTCTGTCCACTACGGTTGTCCGTGATCGTCACGCTCTCTACCACGACTCCACCTCCTGTAGGCAACTGCCAGGCTGACGTCGTCGGCACCCCCGGCTTGCGGTTTTGACGAGCAAGCTCTCGCCCCGTCGCAACATCCTATGGCTGTGCCGGGCGGTGGCAATTCCGCAGATGACGGGCCATGTCCGCGCCTTTGAGATGAGGTTGGCCCTGCAGGCTGGCTTGGGCGCTCGCCGAGTAGGATTCGCCTGCCCCCGCGAGGCGCTGATGTTACCTGCCCTGAGCAACAAACTCCGTTGGAGGAGTCCGTCGATTGCAACGCGAACGCGCCCAGAAGACATGCCATCGCCAATATGGTCACGCCCATGACAGTTTCGACACGAGTCGCCCGCGCGGACCTGTGATTGCGATGACAGAGTTCTCCCTCAAAGATCTATATGAAGACCCGCGCACGCCTTTGAGCTCGGGGTCCGAGAGAGCTGAGCTGCAAGCGGCGATCCTGGCCGAGACGGCAGCGCGCCTGGCGCGGCCACTTGTTGCCGTCGACATCGGCTGTGGCGACGGAGAAGCGACCGCGGTCGCGGTGGCGCGTTGCAAGCAGACCCACAGAGCCGATGTGACCTTCGTAGGCTTCGACTGGTCGCGCGCCGCACTCGATCTCGCCCGAGACCGGGGCATTCAAGTCGCCCGCGCGGCGCTGGGCGGAGCGGGACTGCCGCTCGCCGACGCCAGCGTCGACGTGGTCATCATGAGCGAGCTGATCGAGCACCTTGTCGACACAGACGGCGCGCTCGAAGAGGTCGCGAGGATCCTCGTCCCGGGAGGGACGTTGTTCTTGTCGACGCCCAACCTCGCAGCCTGGTACAACCGCGTACTGCTCGCCTTCGGCGTGCAGCCCGTTTTCACCGAGGTAAGCCTCCGTGGCGTCTTCGGGCGCCCCGGAAGTATTGTCGCCGGGCACCTGCGCATCTTCACCCGAAGTGCCCTCGAGCAACTGCTCAGCTCTCGCGGATTTGTCGAGATCTCCGTGACAGGAGCGCCCTACCACGACGTCCCCCGACCCTTGCGCCCTCTGGACAGGGCCTTTTGTCGCGCGCCCGGATTCGCGTCCATCCTTGTTGTCTCCGCCAGGCGGCCGATGTGATCCCGGCCACCCACACTGCGGCGGGCATCGCCATCGCGGCGCTGTCGGCTGTGTTCACCGGCACCGGGACAGTCGTTGAGAAGATCGCCCTACAACGGCTGCCTGAGATACATGCAAGGCGCTTTTGGGCCATGATCCGCACGCTGTGTGCTTCCTCACAGTGGTTGTGGGGATGCGCTCTGCTTCTCGGTGGCCTGATCTGCCAGGGTCTCGCCCTGTCGTTGGCACCGATCTCTGTGGCTCAGCCGATCTTCGCCTCCGGGATCGTGCTGTTGCTCGTGCTCTCACATTTCGTTCTCCGCGACCGCCTGCGTGGCGTGGAGTGGTTCGCTCTCGCGATCATCGTGCTCGCCCTCGTACTTTTGGGCCTGTCTGTCGACACCCGTGTCGACCATGCGGGTGGTCCGGCGAACCTGATCGACTTGATGCTCGCTTCCATCCCGACAGCAGTGGTCGGCCTGACGCTGTTCGAGGTAGCCGACCGGGCTCACAGCCTTGGACGACGCTTCGTCCAGCTTCGTGCCCCGCTGTTCGGAATGTCTGCCGGCCTGCTCTATGGGGTGGCGGGGCTCGGCCTCAAGTCGGCCGCGACCTTCGTCCAGCGTTACGGCCTCATCGGATCGATCCCGCACCTTCTCGCGTCGCCCGACCTTTACGTGCTTGCCGTCTCGATGGCGACTGGGCTCGTGCTGTTCCAGACAGGCTTGCAGCGTTGCGCGGCCTCGGTTGTATCGCCTGTGAACATCGTCACTTCGACGACTTTCGTCATCGCTGTCGGGACCGTGCTGTTCAACGAGCACCTGCCGACCTCGGCCGGCCCGTTGGGGCTTCGCATCGCCGGCTTCGCCGGTGTCGTGACGGGACTGGTGACACTTGCAGCCGCGGGCGGAAGGGGACGCGCCGCCAAGGTCGAGCAGAAAGACCTGGACCCAAAAGTGCGCGACCGGGCCGGATCAGTTCAGGTTCAGCCGGTAGACGTTCGTGTCCCGGATGACGAAGCCGGCCCTCTTGTAGAGTCGGTTGGCGGCCTCCCTGGAGCTGCGCGAGGTCAAGTTGACATGTCGGGCACCCCGGCTCTGGGCGAGCTGGATGACCTCGTCGAGCATGGTGGCACCTACCCCGTGGCCCCGCGCGGATCGGTCGACGACGACGTCTTCGACGATAGCGTGCACACCCGAGGGGATCCGGTAGACCAGTAACGTGATGGTGCCGACGATGGCGTTGCTCGGCGCGAGGCGGGCGACGAACAGCGCACTCGTGGCCGATGCGACTATCTCTTCGAGGGCGGCCCGATCGGGGGCCGTTGCCGTAGCGGACAGTTGCGGCAGAAGCCGAGACATGACTTCGACCAGCTCGTCGGTGACCTCGGTGACGCGATCAACAACGACACCGTTGATGACATCCATAAGCCGAGTGTATCCAGCGGCAGCTGGCAGCTCAGGGGCTTAGCGAGCTCAGTCTCCAGGTTCGCCATGGCGGCCGTCGTGCCGCCAAATCGGGTCGCGGGGCCAGTCGAAGAGAACCTCTACCGATTCGCCGCGTATCGCTGCGAACGCGTGCGCGCTCCAGACGCCGGCGTTTGCGAGCGGGACGGGCAGGCAGTCCTCGGCGAACCAGCCGACGTCGGCGCACTCGAGCGGATGCGGCTTCAGCTCCCCGCCGAGGAGCCGGAGGTGGAACACGAGCGAGTAGAGGGGAACCTGGGTGAAACCCAGTCGGAGGCCGTCGAGGACCATGACGAGCCTTACCGGCTCGACTTTCATGCCCGTCTCCTCGAGTACCTCTTTGACCGCGACCTCAGCGGCCGAGTAGCCGACGTCCGCCCAGCCGGTCGGGTAGAGCCAAGCGCCCGAGTCCGCCCGCTGCACGAGCAGTATCTCGCCTTTTTCATTGCCGACGATGGCGCCGATTGCGACCTTGGGCGTCACGTAGCCGGGGACACCCTGGCGCATGCTCTGCATCCACTCGAGGACAAGGCCCGCGGCGTCGGCCGGCGTCGTCACCGGTTGGCCCTGTTGTTGAAGGGCCAAAGCGCCTGCGGCACGGATGTCGCCGGCAACGTTCAAGATCTCCTGGTACCGCTCGGCGTCGAAAAGGTTCTGTGTGAACGCAAGCCCCGTTCGCGCGATCGCGGACAGAGCCTCGCCCCATCGCAGGAGGTCTGGCGTAGACGCCGACACGTCATCCACGCGCCCGACCCTAACCCGGGGTGGCCAGTTCGGGCGACCGGCCCAGCTAGGTGCGCGATCATTGCCCCTGTGAGCGTCAAGCAGGACTGCCGGCACTATGTCATGCAGACGGTGCGCGAAGGCGAGCGGACCGAACGGTGTCGGCTCGGGGTCGCCGAGACCGTCCCTTTCTCGTGTGCAGACGGGTGCGTCTTCTACGAGGCACGCAAGACAGCGACGAGCGGTTGGCAGGTGCGGGCACGCGGACATGAAGACCCACCGACGCAAAGGCGCTGAGGCGCTGAGGCGCCACAGCGGTGCCGGGCGGCAATTTGTTCGCGCTAGGACGGCCCTAGGGCAGTTCAACCCTCCACGACGTCGCCGAGACGGTCGACGCTGACGCCGATCTCTTCCAGCCATGCCACGGCGCCCTCGACAGCTGCGGGAGCACCGTCGAGCTCGCAGACGATCCAGCCTTCGTGGGCTTCAACGCTCGCCTTGCGGATGTTCGGCTCGACGTCGAAGCGACGGACGAGCTGGGCCACGACCGGCTCGCGGACCAGCTCTTCGGGGAAGGTGAGTCGGACACGCGTGCTCATCGCCGGCCCTCGGTCATGGCTCCGGCGGCCCGCGCCAGGTTGCCGGAACGGAGCCCCTCGAGGTCCAGGGTCACGTACTTATATCCGGCAGCGCGCACCGCGGCCACGATCTGCTCGCGCGCCGCGATCGCCCGGTCCAGCTCTTCGGGGGGCAGCTCAAGACGGGCGACGTCTCCGTAGTGGCGCACACGAAGCTCCCTGAAGCCGAGCTTACGCAGCGAAGACTCAGCTGTACCGACGCGATCGAGGATGCCGAAAGTGACCGGCGTGCCGTGGGGGACCCTCGAGGCCAGGCACGGGGCGGCCGGGCGGTCCCAGGTGCGCAGGCCAATCGTCTGCGACACTGTGCGGACCGTGGCCTTGTTCAGACCCGCTTGGACGAGGGGGAAGACTGCTCCCCGTTCGCCTGCCGCCCGCTGGCCCGGCCTGTGCTCGTACAAGTCGTCGAGGTTCACCCCGAGCGCCACTGTCGCTTTTTCCGAAGCCGCCAGAGGCGCGAGCACGTCCATCAGCTCAGCCTTGCAGTGGTAGCAACGCTCGAGGTCGTTGCGGACATAAGCCGGATTCTCGAGCTCGTGGGTTAGGACCTCCACCCAACGCAGCCCCCACTCGGCCGCGAGGGCCGCGCAGTGGTCCCTGTCCTCGGAGGCCAAAGATGCAGACACAGCCGTCGCGCACAGGACCTGGCCGGACCCGAGGGCCTTTGTCGCAACCGCTGCCAAGAGGGCGGAATCGGCTCCCCCGGAGAAGGCGACGACCAGCGGTCCGAGCTCGGCGAGCACGGCCTGCAGGCGGACGAGTGGGTCCGTCGCGGACCCTTTGAGGTCGACTCGAGCCACAGGCTCAGGCTATGCCGAGCGCAGCAAGGACGTCTTCGGCTTCTCCGACGATGCCGGTGTAGAAGGGCCCGAACTCGCCGTATCGAGTCGACGCCGGGTCGAAACGCATTGAGTAGACACATTCCTTCAGATCGTCAGGATGGACCGCGAACAATGTGACACCCCACTCCCAGTCGTCGAGGCCCGTCGAGCCAGTCACGAGCTGCAGCACTCGGCCGCGGAATTCGCGCCCGGCCGCCCCATGGCCTTTCATCAGCTCGAGGCGGTCCTCGAATCCGAGCGCGTACCAGTTCTCGGCTCCAGGCGCTCGGCGCTTGGACATCGGATAGAAACACATCGCCTCCATGCCTGCTGGCGGGAGGTGAGGGTACAAGCGGGCCTGGCGCATTTCCTCGGGCACACCTGCTGCGTACTCGGACACCTCTGTCAGAGATACATAGGAGTCGACGACCTCGAGGCCGGCTGCCTGCAGCTCGGTCTGCAGGCGCCGGAGGCGGCGCAGGTCAATCGAAAGGGCGAGGACGCACAGGTCTGCCTTGTGGCCCAGCATCGCCGCCGTCACGACCTCACACTGGTCTTTTCGAGCAGAGTCGATCGCGTCCAAGATCGGGCGCACCTGCACGCCGGCCCGGGGTTTTAGGAACAAGTGCAGCACTCCCCAGCCGGTCGTCGGGCTCAGCGCCCGGTCATCTGTCACTCTTGGCCCCGAGCTCATGAGCGGAGTCTAGAGACGGGCTTGGCCGGTCGAGGTTGCGGGCCGCGGCCCTCGGCGCTGTGAGGGCGAACGGACGAGAGCGCCGTGTAATGGGCACGGCCCTTGCGCGAAAACCGGGGACGCCCTGTGGCGCCCCCGGTTTTCATTGGCCCTTGTGACGCCTGGGCGTCTGGATCAATAGTCGTCCATCCCGCCGCCCGGGGGCATCGCGGGAGCCTTCTCCTCCGGCTTGTCCACCACGACCGCCTCGGTCGTGAGGAACAGGGCCGCGATGGAAGCGGCGTTCTGCAGGGCGGAGCGAGTCACCTTGGCGGCATCGATGACGCCGGCCTTGAACAAGTCCTCGTACTCGCCGGTGGCCGCGTTCAGCCCGTGCGCACCCTTGAGGCCCTTCACCTTCTCGACGACGACCCCACCTTCGAGTCCGGCGTTGACGGCGATCTGCTTGAGCGGCTCCTCGACGGCACGAGCCACGATCCTGGCACCGGTCGCCTCGTCGTCGTCCAGCTTCAAAGCCGCGTCCAGAATCCCTTGCTGGGAGCGGAGCAGTGCCACACCGCCACCGGGCACGACGCCCTCTTCGATAGCTGCCTTGGTTGTAGAGACGGCGTCTTCGATGCGGTGCTTCTTCTCCTTGAGCTCCACCTCGGTCGCCGCGCCGACCTTGATCACCGCGACGCCGCCGGAGAGCTTCGCGAGGCGCTCTTGCAGCTTCTCGCGGTCGTAGTCGGAGTCGGTGTTCTCGATCTCTGTCTTGATCTGGGAGATACGGCCCTTGATGTCGGCGTCGTCGCCGGCACCTTCGACCACGGTCGTCTCATCCTTGGTCACAACGACCTTGCGGGCCCGGCCAAGGAGGTCCAAAGAGACGTTCTCGAGCTTGAGGCCTACCTCTTCGGTGATGACCTGGGCGCCGGTCAGGATCGCGAGGTCCTGCTGCATGGCCTTGCGCCGCTCGCCGAAGCCGGGGGCTTTGACGGCGGTGCTGCGGAACGTGCCACGGATCTTGTTGACCACGAGGGTCGCAAGCGCCTCGCCCTCGACGTCCTCAGCCACGATCATGAGCGGCTTGCCGGTCTGCATGACCTTCTCCAGCACCGGCAACAGGTCACGAACTGCGGAGATCTTCGAGCCCACGAGCAAGATGTACGGGTCCTCGAGGACGGCCTCCATGCGATCGGGGTCGGTGACGAAATATGGCGAGATGTAGCCCTTGTCAAAGCGCATCCCCTCGACGAGCTCCATCTCCATGCCGAAGGTCTGGGACTCCTCGACGGTGATGACGCCGTCCTTGCCGACCTTGTCGATGGCCTCGGCGATCATGGAGCCGATCTCGTCGTCGGCGGACGAAATCGACGCCACCTGGGCGATCTGGTCCTTCGCGTCGATCTCCTTGGAGACTTCCTTCAAACGGGCGACTGCGGTCTCGACACCGATCTCGATGCCTCGTTTGAGCGACATCGGGTTTGCGCCGGCAGCGACGTTGCGCAGGCCCTCACGGACCATGGCACCGGCGAGCACGGTCGCCGTCGTGGTCCCGTCACCCGCGACGTCATCTGTCTTCTTGGCGACTTCTTTGACGAGGTCTGCGCCTACCTTCTCCCACTTCGGGCCGAGGGTGACCTTCACGGCGTCTACGAGCTGGTTCATGCCATTCTCGAGGGCCCGGCGGGCCTGCTCGTCGAAGGCGATCAACTTCGGCATTTTGGGGATGTCCTCCTTGGGCTACACGGATCCATAACCGTTAGCACTCTCATGGTTCGAGTGCTAATAGCAAACCACGCGAGAGGACGGTGTGCAACTGCGCCCCGGAAGGCCCAGCTCACGGCCGCGGCAACTGCCTGAGCTCACCCCGGGCAGCTCTTCGGGTGTCCGTGCCGGCACAATCTCCGGCGACGAAACATCGCTTGACCTCGGCGCATTGGAGAACGAGGTGAGAGCACTGGCGCGCCTTTAGCCCCCAGCGACGGCAGGGATGATCGACAGGGTCGTGCCGGCCGAAAGCCCAGTGTCGAGGCCTTGGAGAAATCGCACGTCTTCGTCGGCGACGAAAAGGTTCACAAATCGTCGCAGCGAGCCCTGGTCGTCGAGCAGACGCGCCCGGATGCCCGGATGATCGAGCTCGAGCACCTCTATCGCTTCGCGCACCGACGAGGCTTCGACCTCAAGCTCGCCCACCCCGGCTGTAAGGGGCCGCAGCTGGGTCGGGATGCGGACGGTGATGCTCATCTTCTTACCTCCCTCATGTGCCCTTGGGCATCGACCAGCTCGGCCACGGCCTCTAGCGTCGGCGAGATCGTCGCCGAAGGTCCAACGGTGCCGGCGAGCGCCTCGACCGTCTTGAGGCCATTGCCCGTGATGTAGATCACCACGCGTTCGTCGGGTCGGACAACGCCGGCGGCGACGAGTTTGGCAAGCGTCGCCACAGTCACCCCTCCGGCGGTCTCGGCGAAGATTCCTTCGGTACGCGCGAGCAGCCGGATACCTTCGATGATCTCGTCGTCGGTCACTGCCGCGATAGCCCCGCCACTGCGCCGGACCACCTCGAGGGCGTACCAACCGTCGGCCGGGTTTCCGATCGCGAGCGACTTCGCGATCCCGGACGGTTTGACGGGCCGGACATGATCGGTCCCTTCGACGAAGGCCGTAGCCACCGGAGCGCATCCCTGTGCCTGGGCACCGGAGACCCTGACGCCGTCGCGGGCTTCAACTAGACCCAGATCTGCCAGCTCACGAAAGCCCTTGTCGATCTTTGTCAACTGGCTCCCCGAGGCGATCGGGACGACGACATGGTCTGGGAGCTCCCAGCCGAGCTGCTCGGCGACCTCGAAGGCCAGGGTCTTGGACCCCTCGGCGTAGTACGGCCGGACGTTTACATTCACGAAGGCCCAGGACGGGAACTCGCTCGTCAGTTCCGCGCAGAGTCGGTTGACGTCGTCGTAGCCGCCGTCGACGGCGACTAGATGGCCACCGAACACCGCCGTCGTGATGATCTTGACGGCTTCGAGATCGCGGGGCACGAATACGAACGACTCCATGCCCGCCCGGGCAGCGTGCGCAGCGACGGAGTTGGCGAGATTGCCTGTCGAGGCGCAGGCAACGACCTTGAACCCCAGCTCACGAGCCTTGGTCAGCGCCACGCCGACAACCCGGTCCTTGAACGAACCCGTCGGGTTCCGGGTGTCGTCTTTCACCCAGAGCTCGCCGAGGCCGAGCTCGGCGGCAAGGCGGTCGGCCAGGATCAACGGTGTCATCCCCGTCCCGAGGTTGACTGGTGTCTGAGCCGAGACGGGGAGCAGATCGGCGTAGCGCCACATGTTCGCCGGCCCGGCGGCGATCGAGGCTCGCGTCACGGTTCTGCGGAGAACCTCGTAGTCGTAGGCGACCTCGAGGGGGCCGAAACAGAACTCGCACACGTGAAGTGCCTCGGCGGGGTAGCTGTGCGCGCACTCCCGGCAGCGAAGTCCGACGACAGAACTCAAAAGACCCTCCTCATCGGTCGGGCATTGGCACCTTGCACCGCCCGTAGGCTCGTGCTGGTTGTCGCGGCTTTCATCGGGCCCGATCCCTCGGCCGCTCTGGATGATTGGCCACAAGTGTGGACCAACCCGCGGCGCGCGTCAAAGACCACCGCTTCGTCGCCCCGAAAGCGACCTGCGCTGCGCCAAGCCCTAACGTGGCATGCGAGCATGGCCGCCCTGTCAGAAGTCACGACGCCGATCACCACCTATCACCACGGCGACTTCGCGATCTCGGACCTGGCGGAGATGAAAAAGGACCATCGCGTCTCGGTTTGCATTCC
This sequence comes from Acidimicrobiales bacterium, assembly GCA_049514105.1. GTDB lineage: Bacteria > Actinomycetota > Acidimicrobiia > Acidimicrobiales > Bog-793 > Fen-455. The sequence continues at coordinate 11,204 of JBEKVJ010000080.1, read as the reverse complement.
GGCCCGGGACGAGGCGGCGACCCTAGGCCCCATTCTCGAGTGCGTGCGCCGCGAGCTACTAGACGGCGTGGGCCTCGTAGACGAGCTTCTCGTCGTCGACGACGGGTCCACCGATGCGACAGCTCTCGTCGCCCGTGGCGCGGGTGCCCGCGTCGTACCCGTCGCGGGCGTCCCGGGGCTGCGTGCGGGCAAGGGCGAGGCGATGCGCAAAGGGCTCGATGCGAGCGACGGCGACATCGTGGTGTTCCTCGACGGCGATGTGGAGTGCTTCGGGGCGCACTTTGTCACAGGCTTGCTGGGACCGGTGCTTTTAGATGTTCAGACGATGCTTGTGAAGGCCTGCTACCGCCGCCCCTTGGGCGACAGCCCCACGGGCGGCGGCCGCGTCACCGAGCTCGTGGCGCGCCCGTTGCTGTCCTTGCTGTTCCCTGAGCTCACCGGTGTCGTGCAGCCGCTTGCTGGGGAGGTTGCGGTGCGGCGCGAGGCGCTGGACCAACTCGAGCTGGCGGGCGGCTATGGCGTGGAGATCGCCATGCTGATCGACGTCTCGCGCCTTTACGGTGCAGGGGCGATCGCCCAGGTCGACCTTGAGGTGCGCGCCCATCGCAACCGACCTCTAAACGAGCTCGCCCCCCAAGCGCGCGACGTCCTGGAGGCGGCTCTTGGCCGTGCCGGGATGAGGTTCGCTTGGTGGACGGGCCCGGGGGGTCCCCTGAGGTCCGACAGGCGGCGGGGGGGATGGCTCCGAGCCTGAGCGGGGCGCTTGCCAAAGAGCCCGTGACTTCTGGTAGCGGGGCCTTGTGGGTGGCTGCGGCGTTGACCGAGGCGGACCGGATCCACGCCTGCGCAGGAGCTGTCGCGACAGGGCAGGCGTCGTTGAAGCTGCGCAGTGTCGCCGTCGACGCGCAGGTAGGGCGCGCGGCTTATGACGTGATCGCGAACGGCACGCTGTGGTTCCTCTACCACGGGCTTTTCGACCATTCGCGCCGCCCTCGTTTCGACCGGGTCTGGCGCGCTGCCTGGGAGGGATACAACCAGTTCAACGAGGCTTTCGCTGACACGATCGCCGAGGAGGCCGCCCCTGGGGCGACGGTCGTTGTGAACGACTACCACCTCGCCCTTTTGGGCAGTTACATCGCAAGAAAGCGTCCTGACCTGGCGACGGTGTTTTTTTCCCATACCGCCTTTTGCCCGCCCGAGGACCTTGCGATGTTGCCGGACAGGGCTCGGCTCGAGCTCATGGAGTCGATGGCGCGCTTCGGCGCCTGCGGCTTTCACACCGAGCGCTGGCGCGACGCTTTTGCTCGTTGCGCGAACGCGGCGGGCGTGGCGTTGCCGGAGACCTTTGTGTCGCCGCTTGGAGCTGATCCGGCCCGCCTCGACGACGTCGCCGCAACCGAGGCTTGCCGGTCACGGCTCGAACGCCTCGAGGACATCCTCGACGGCCGCACGCTCATGTTGCGCAGCGACAGGGTCGAGCTCTCGAAGAACCTGATTCGAGGCTTCCTCGCTTTCGACGAGCTCTTAGAGGACGCGCCCAGTTGGCGGGGTCGTGTCGTCTTCCTGGCCCGCGTTTATGCCTCGCGCGAGTCGCTTCCGGAGTACCTCGCTTACAGAACCGAGATAGAGCACGTCGTGGAGAGACTGAACGAGCGCTGGGGCACCGCCTCTTACACCCCGGTCCTGCTCGACCTCGAGGACGACTTCGCCGCCACCGTGGCCGCTCTCAGGCGCTACGAGCTGTTGGTCGTCAACCCCATTCGCGACGGGCTCAACTTAGTAGCGATGGAAGGGCCGGCCGTTAACGAGCGTGACGGCGTATTGATCCTCTCCCGGGAGGCGGGCGCCTATGAGGATTTGTCCGACGTCGCTATCGGGGTCAACCCGTTCGACGTGACCGGTACCGCCGCAGCTATGGCGCGCGGCCTTGAGATGAGTGCCGAGGAGCGGCACGAACGCGCGGGCGAGCTGCGCCGCAGGACACGCTCGCGCACGCCCGAACACTGGCTGACAGAGGTGCGCCAGGCCGCCAGGATCCCCCAACAGGCCCATCTGCAGGCCTAAGCGCGGGGTTTCGTGCCTGTTGGCGACGCGGGCGTCACTTGGGAACGTGCGCTTCGGCTTTGCTGGCATAGGTGCTTCGAAGGCGTCCGCCGAGCGCTAGGAGGTGCTCTCGTAGCTCGTCAGGTTCGATGACCTCGAAGTCGAATCCGAGTCCGACGAGGTAGCCAGCGACCCAGTCGATGTCGTCGTAGCCGAGCTCGAGCCTGCTGTGGTCCTTCTCGCGGTCGACGACACCTGTGTATGGGACGACAAGGCGGGCGAGGTCGTCGGGAGGTGCCATGACCGACACGACCGCCCGGTGCGAGTACGGGGCTGTCGAGATGCCTTCGGCCACCATCCTGGCAGGGTCTGTCAGGCGACGGGGGACAAAGGTGTGCCCGCGCACTTCCACCTCGGAGACACGGTCCACGCGAAAGGTCCGCCAGTCGTCGCGCTCGAGGTCGTAGGCGACGAGATACCAGCGCCGCTCGGTCGCGACGAGCCTGTACGGCTCGACGCGGCGCCTTGTCGCGGGAGCGTTGTGCGCCTGGTAGGAGAAGGTGGCGAGTTGTTGGTTGTCGCAGGCCTGGGCGAGGAGCACCAGGCACTCGACAGATAGCAGCTCGGTGGGCGACACGAGCGGGACGGTCGCGGCGCGCAAGGCGGTCAGCTGAGCGCGAAGCCGCGGCGGGAGGAGGCGGTCGAGCTTGGTCAAAGCCGCGAGTGCCCCCCGCTCGATTCCCGGCACCGCCGCGGTGGCGGAGACGCCGAGCACGACGGCGACCGCCATCGCCTCGTCGTCCTCGAAGACCAAAGGTGGGACATCGGTCCCTCCCCCGAGGCGGTAGCCGCCCCCGGCGCCGGGCGTCCCGCTGATCTGATAGCCGAGAAGGCGCAGCTTGTCGACATCGCGCCGCACAGTCCGGGCGTCCACCTCGAGACGTTCGGCCAGGTCTGTGCCGCTCCAGGCCGCTCGCCGTTGGAGCAGGCCCAAGAGCCGCAGGAGGCGCGCGGACGGGTCGGACATCGCACAATCATTTCACATTGCGGACTGAATCTGTCCGCAATGGTGTCTAGGGTTCTCGCATGATCAATCCGACACAGCTGCAGCAGCTGACGAGGCAACGCCAACGTGAAGTCGTGACCGCTCGCGTTCGCCAAGCCGACCCCTTTCGCCAGAGTGTTCGCGAACGTCTCGGTTGGTCGCTGGTCGGTCTCGGGGCACGCCTGGCGCTGAACTCGGCTCAGCGTGGTCTGGCCGAGGAGCGCCTCGGCGGTCTCGCTCCCTTCGCCCGGCCTTGAGCGCTCAGAGGGCCTCTAGGCGCCCCGTAAGCGATGCGCGAGCGCCATCAGGAATTCGGTGGCGGCGAGCGGTCCGTCCAGGACGAGGTCGGCCTCGGCCACCAACTCTTGCGGTGCCTCGGCACCGCTGACTGCGAGTTTCAGAGCGATGAGGCCACTGGCAGAGCTGAGGCGATCTAGTGCCCGGAAAGCGAGCAGGTCTCCCAGGTCGTCTCCGAGGTAGCACGCGCGATCCACGTGTGCGGCCAGCTCGATCACGACGCTGCCCTTGTCGATCCCGAGCGGCAGAACAAGCTCCACGCTTGCCTTGCCGGCGTGCGCAACGAGGCCGTACTCGTCTCCGGCGGCGCGTACGGCGCCACTTGCCCGGGCGGCGACGGACTCGAGCCGCGCACCCGAGGAGCCGAGCGATCGCCAGTGGACGGTGATCCCATACCCCTTGTCCTCGACCTGTACCCCTTTGGGGACGGTGGCGAGCAACCGGTCACGGGCGGCCTCGACGCGCGGGCGCCACGAAACGGCCGCGAGGCGCAGGACCACCTTCCCCTCTGGGGACCACTCCTCGAGCCCGTGCAGGCCGATTGCGCGCAAGGAGGAGTGGTAGTTGGCCATCTCGAGCCTCTCTGCGAGGAAGGCTGCCGGCCGTCCAGAGATGCCGGCGACGATGCCCAACTCGCCAGATAGCTCGTGCAGGGCAGCGATCGCGCCAGGCGCCGCTTGAGCGGCCTGGGGATCGGTCACGAGCGGAGCGATCGTGCCGTCGAAGTCGCAGAAGAGACCAGAGCGCTTTGGCACCTCGCTCAAGAGCTCAAGAGCGACTGTCTTCGTTATCCTCAGCCTGCTGACCTCGCCGTTGCCGCCAGTATTTCCGCCGGAGCATCGATCATGGGAGCGCTCTCAATGTCGCCGGTGCTGGAGTGTGGGTCCCTCGTAGCGGTCACGCCGCCTGCGCACGATCCGCCGGCGCACTCGGTGGATCACGAGCGGGTCGTACGCAAAAGCCTCTGGAGAGGCGGCAAGTCGCCGCAGCACACCGTAGTAACCGCTCGGTGTGAGGCCGAGGCGCTCATGGATCGCCTGGCGTTTGGAAGGGGAGGAAAGCCACCAATCGCGTTCCAGATCGAGCACGTTGCGTTCCCGCTCGCTTAGCGTCATCCCACCCGACAATGCCAATCTCAGCCACGCGAAGCAAGGACCCTCGGCACAGATGCCTGCACGGCGTCGCTTTCGGGCAGACTTCAGGGCCGAGATGACAAACACGGTGAGCTACGTAGCGGCCTTTGGCGGCGGTGTCGCGTCGTTCGTCTCACCCTGCGTGCTGCCGATTGTCCCGGGCTATCTGTCGGTCCTCACCGGGCTCGATCTCACCGACTCCGAGCAGGGATCGCGCCACCATCTCCTGCGGATAGCGCGTGACACGGCCCTATTCGTCGTCGGCTTCACCGTCGTATTCGTACTTCTCGGCATAACGGCCACGACAATTGGGAGCACGGTCTTTCGCGACAAGGAGCTCTTGTTGCGCGTATCGGGCGCGCTCGTGGTAGCGATGGCCTTGTTTCTGGCGGGCTCTTTGGTGCTCAACCGGCCTGGCCTTTACCGCGAGGCGCGATTTCACCCGGAACTTGAGCATTACGGTCCTTTCGCGGCTCCGATCGCTGGCGCCGCCTTCGGATTCGGTTGGCAACCTTGCCTCGGGCCGATCCTTGCCACGGTGAGCGCAGTCGCGGCGAACTCGGGCTCGCCAGCCCGAGGAGCGGCACTGTTGGCCGTCTACTCGCTCGGGCTCGGGATCCCCTTCCTCGTCGTCGGCCTTGCACTCGGACGGCTGTCGGGCGTCATAAAGGCGATCAGGAAGCACTCGCGGGCCATCACCGTTGTCTCGGTGGTCGTGATGGGTGCCTTTGGAGTCCTGCTCTTCACCGACAGGCTCACAGATGTGACGAGTGAGCTGGAAACGCTCATGCGCGCGATCGGCCTCGGCCGGCTCGTAACCGTCGGCTGAGCCAAAGAGTCAGCTGGCCGCGAGCGACCTCACGACGAACGGCAAGATGCCTCCATGCCACAAGTACTGAGCTTCTCCGGGGGTGTCGACACGCAGCACGACCCGGATCGGACGGCCGTCGGCGAGAACTGTGAGTTCGCGCCCGACGAGCTGGGCCGATGAAGCGCCGGAAAGACCAGTCACACCGACTGTCTCGCGTCCTGTGAGTCCGAGCGACTTGGCGTTCTCGCCCGGGGAGAATTGCAGAGGCAGCACGCCCATGCCGATGAGATTCGACCGGTGGATTCGCTCGAAGCTCTCGGCGAGCACCGCGCGGACGCCGAGCAGAGCTGGCCCTTTTGCCGCCCAGTCTCGTGACGAGCCTGAGCCGTATTCCTTGCCTGCTATGACCACGAGCGGCACACCCTCGGCCTGATAGCGCACGGCTGCGTCAAAGATTGTCATCTGCTCACCCTCGGGCAGGTGCACCGTAACGCCACCTTCGGTGCCAGCCACGAGCTGGTTGCGGATACGAGGGTTCGCGAAGGTCCCCCGGATCATCACCTCGTGGTTGCCCCGCCGAGCACCGTAGGAGTTGAACTCTGTCACGGGCACTGCGTGTGCCTGCAGCCACATGCCCGCCGGGCTCGTAGGGCGGATAGACCCTGCGGGAGAGATGTGGTCGGTCGTGACGCTGTCGCCCAGGACAGCGAGCACTCTCGCACCGGTGATGTTGCCGACTGGGTCCGGTTGTGCAGCCATTGCGTCCAGGAACGGCGGCTTTCGCACATAAGTCGACTCGTCCCAGCTGAAGCGTTCCCCGGCAGGAATTTCGAGCGCGCGCCATGCCTCGTCCCCGGCGGTGGCATCGGCGTACTCCTCGCTGAACATCTCGACGCCGAGAGCCTGTTCGAGAACCTGCGCCACCTCGTGCGAAGAGGGCCACAGATCGGCCAGGACGACTGGTTGACCGGCTTCGCTCGTGCCTAGGGGCTCGGTCGTGAGATCGATATCCATCGTCCCTGCGAGCGCGTAGGCGACAACGAGCGGGGGAGAGGCGAGGTAGTTCATCCGCACATCGGGGTGGATTCTGCCCTCGAAATTCCGATTGCCCGAGAGAACCGCCGCACAGGCGAGCCCGTGCGAGTTGATCGCAGCCGAGATCTCGGGCTGAAGGGGACCGGAGTTGCCTATGCAGGTCGTGCAGCCGTAGCCGACGAGATCGAAACCGAGCTTGTCCAGGTAAACCACCAGACCGGCCCGACCGAGGTAGTCCATGACGACGCGCGATCCCGGAGCCAGGCTCGTCTTGACCCAGGGCTTTGAGGACAGGCCCAGCTCGACGGCCTTTTTGGCGACGAGACCAGCCGCGATCATCACTTGCGGGTTCGAGGTGTTCGTGCAACTCGTGATCGCGGCAATGACCACGTCGCCGTGCTCGAGGGCGAACTCGGTCCCGTCGTCAAGACGTACTTTTGCCCGCCCGCGCGAGCCGGTCGTTCGTGGGCCTTCAGGGCCGCCATCGGGGAGCGAGCGCGCGAGCGCCACTGAAAAGAGTGCCTTCGAGGCACGCAACGGGACGCGGTCTTGGGGGCGCGAAGGCCCGGCAATGCTTGGCTCGATTGTCGATAGGTCGAGCTCGACGCGCTCGTCGTAGTCCGCCTCGGCGTCTCGGTCATGCCAGAGCCCCTGTTCTTTGGCATAGGCCTCGACGAGCGCGCACTGCTGCGCGCTCCGACCGGTGAGCCGTAGGTAGCGCAATGTCTCTTCGTCGATCGGAAAGATCGTGATCGTCGAACCGTATTCCGGCGACATGTTGCCGATCGTCGCCCGGTTCTCGACCGGCACTTTGGCCACCCCGGGCCCGTAGCACTCGACGAACTTGCCCACGACGCCGTGTCGGCGCAACAGCTCGGCGACGCTCAAGACGAGGTCAGTCGCTGTTGTTCCCTCCGGGAGCTCGCCGGTCAGGCGAAGGCCGACGACGGAGGGTACGAGCATCGAGATCGGCTGGCCGAGCATGGCCGCTTCGGCTTCGATACCACCGACGCCCCAGGCCAGCACGCCGAGGCCGTTCACCATCGGCGTGTGCGAGTCGGTTCCGACGACAGTGTCGGGGTAAGCGGTGCCGTCGGTTGCCGCGAAGACCACACTGCTCAGGTATTCGAGGTTGACCTGGTGGCAGATGCCGGTGCCGGGGGGGACCACTCGCATGTTCGAGAAGGCCTGCTGGCCCCAGCGCAAGAAGCGGTAGCGCTCGGCATTCCGCTCGTATTCGAGGGCGGTATTGCGAGCGAGGGCGTCGTGTCGTCCGTAAATGTCGGCGACGACGGAATGGTCGATCACCAAATCGACAGGCACGACAGGGTTGATCCGGCTCGCAGCGCCGCCAAGAGTTTCGATGGCGTCGCGCATGGCCGCAAGGTCCACGATGCACGGAACTCCTGTGAAGTCCTGCAGCAGGATCCGCGCGGGCGAGTAAGCGATCTCGCGCCCGGCGCCGCCGCTCGCATAACGAGCGAGGAATTCGATATCGCTCGCGGTCACGCTCTCGTCGTCCTCGTGGCGCAGCAGGTTCTCCAAAAGCAGCTTGATCGAGTACGGCACCCGTGCGAGATCAGCCACGCCCTCGAGTGCGGAAAGGCGACGGATCCGATAGCGCTGCCCAGCGACCTCCAGGGTGCTTTCGGCTCCGAAGCTGTCTCGTGCGCTCATCTAAGTCGTCGCCTCCGGTTCCGGGTCCTCAATGGAATTGGCTGCAGCTTGGGGATTGACTCTGTCGCGCAGCTTGTGCAGCGCCGAGACTAGGGCGACCTCCTCGCCCGGATCGAGGGCTCCATCGAGCAGCTGGGCGAGATGTGAGCGGTGCAGCTCGAGCGCTTCGCGCATCCGGGACTCACCAGCCTCGGTCAGGGCCGCGAAGGCGCCGCGGCGGTCCTCCGGACAGCTCTGGCGATTCACGAGGCCCGCCTCTAAGAGGCGGTCGATCGCCCTCGTGAGCCCGCTTGGCGTGAGCGCCGTCTGGGCTGCGAGATCGCTCATCCTCAATCGTCCGCCAGGGGTCCGGGCGAGGCGGATGAGGATCTCGAAGTCCTGGCCGGCCAGCTCACAGTGACGCTCGAGGAGCGGGCCAACAGCGCGGTGCAGCCCCGCTGCGGTCTCGAAGACGAGCCCGACAAGCGTGATCCGATCAGTTCCGCCCGCTAGCTGGGATGAGTCGACTGTTTCCACCGTCGTCAGCATAGCCCGGAATTAGTTGCGCAGACAAATAGTTCTAGGTATAGTTGGTTGTACAAGCAAACAAGATCGCCAAGACAAGAGGGAGATTCGACATGACCACCACAGAAACCACCGACTTGACCAGGGAGTTAAACGGTCTGACAGTGCCCACGGCAGGTACTTTCGTGCTCGACAAGTCGCACACCCAGATTGGCTTCGTCGCCCGGCACCTCATGGTCTCGAAGGTCCGCGGACGCTTCACGGATTACGAGGGCGCGGTTGTCGTCGCCGACGACCCGGCAGCATCCTCGGTCGAGGTGACCATCCAGGCGGCAAGCATCAGCACCAACGACGAGAACCGTGACAACCACGTCCGGACGAATGACTTTCTTGCCGTCGAGGAGTTCCCGACCCTCACCTTCCGTAGCACGAAGGTCGAAATCAGCTCCGGCAGCTCCTGGAAGGTCACAGGTGAGCTCACAATTCGCGGCGTCACTCGTCCCGTCGTCCTCGATGTCGAGTTCGAGGGTGTCATCCAGGACCCCTGGGGCAACCAGCGCCTGGGCTTTGCGGCTTCGGCCGAGATCGACCGCAACGAGTTCGGGGTCAGCTTCAACGCTGCCCTCGAGACGGGCGGTTTTGTCATCTCCCCGAAAATCAAGCTCGAGATCGAGGCTGAGGCCGTCCGTCAGGCCTGACGCCCGTTGTTTCGCACTGCCGGTCCTTTTGGACCGGCAGTGCCGCGTCGAGACTCGGGCATGTGCCGAGACGGGAGCTTTTCACGTCTCATCTGCTAGATGGGCTAGCTGGAGGGTGCTCCGGCAGTTAGATTTCATGTTGTGAGCGCGCCGATAGACACAAACACGGACGTTCTCGGCATCCACGCCCATCTGCTGGCATCGATCCCCGGCGTGCTCGTGCTTCTCGACGCTCACGGAGTCGTGCGCTTTGCCTCGGGCCAAGTCGAGAATCTTGGCGGCGAAGCGGTGGACCTCCTGGTGGGATCTGATCTCAGCAGCCACCTGGAACCCAAAGACCGCCCCTTGTTGACCTGGCTGCTGGCGGCGTCGGCCGCCAAGTCGCCCGAGCAGCTAACCGGCCCGGTTCGCCTGCCCTATCTTCACGCCGATGGGCGGCCCCGTCTTGCCGAGGTCTGGGCGCTCAACCGCCTCGCCGACCCTGCCCTCGGCGGCTTTGTCGTCTTGCTCTTGTTGGAGAGCGCGTACGACCACTTTGACCAGGTCCTGGCATCGGCCCAGGCCGGTGCTCGCCTGGAGGACAATCTGACGGCCCTTGCCGACGCCCTTCGACTTCCACCTGTGCTCGGGGAGTCCTTCTTCGTCGTCATCTCGCCCGACGGGCGGATCATCACCCGTTTCCCGTCGGACTCGCCGCTGCCCGGGCCTCCGTCTCCCGGGCCCTGGGACCTCGCCATCGGGCCCGAATGTGCCGTCACCTATACCGAGCGCGCGGGACTGCCCGAGCCGACACGCGCCGCGGCGGACGGGTTCCGCTCTGTTTCCTGCTTCCCGATCCAGGCCAGGGGAGAGGCCACCGCGTCGGCCTGCCTGGTCGTTTGGAGCCGCGACCTCGGCCCGCTTGGCATCAGCGAGCGCACGGCGGTGGACAGGGCGGCAATCCTCGCATCGCTCATGATGTCGCAGAGCGCGGCGGGCGATCGATCGGTCGAGGAGGCGTCTCAGGATGTGCTCACGGGTCTCGGCAATCGAAGGAGCTTTTTCCAGGCGCTCAATTCGCGCATCGAGGCGGGTGACCGCCCGGCACTTCTCTACATTGACATCGATGGCTTCAAGGAAGTCAACGACCGGCTGGGACGCCTCGCGGGGGACTCGGCGCTTCGTGTGATCGCCCGGCGGCTCTCCTCGGTGCTTCGCCCCACCGACGACCTCGCTCGCATGGGCGGCGACGAGTTCGCGATCCTTTGCGCCGGTGAGGTTAACGAGTCGCAGGTCATTGCCATCGCAGGACGTGTCGTGGAGCGGCTCGCAGAACCCATCTCGATCGGAGACTCCCCAGCGCTCAAACTCGGCGCCAGTATCGGCCTGGTGCTCGGTTTTCCTTCCGGGACGAATTCCGACGTGCTCTTGGCAAGGGCGGACGAGGCGTTGTGCGAGGCGAAGACGGCCGGACGGGGCTGTTGGAGGGTTGCCTCTTTGCTGGAGGACTGACGAGCCAAAAGAGCGCGGGCCTTTTGGTGCTTGATGGCCACCGAAGGAGATGTACGAGCCGTCGTGGGGTCGGAATGTTCCTGTAAAAAAGGACTTTTGGCCTAAGTTACGGGTGGGCACGTTCCTTACGCTGGAGGAATGGAGCCGCCGAGCGGTCGCCGCCACTCTAGCGGCACTCAGGTGACAGGTTCGCCTAGGACCCGGCCGTGAACCGCGTGCTCGGTGCTTTCGCGAGTGCCTGGCAGGACCGGCGCCGCTTTTTTCTGAGCTGGTTCGCCCTCCCAGCGTCGCTCCTCGTTGCGCTCGCTCTGGGCGCGGTCATGATGCTTGCGCTCGGAGCCAACCCGATCTCGGGTTACAACGCCCTTATCGTCGGGGCCTTCGATGGCAGCTACGCCCTAGGGGCCACCGCGGTGCAGGCCGCCCCGCTCCTGCTCGTTGCAGTTGGGATCTGCGTGGCGTTTCGCGCG
>JBEKVJ010000079.1:0-18109 GCA_049514105.1 Acidimicrobiales bacterium | reverse complement strand
GTTCATATCGGTCCATCCGCCCGTGGTCAGTCCGCGACGGCCAGATTGGCAACGTAGAACGTCGGCGGTAAGCGGGGTCATGCGACACCGCGACAGACGGATGCGGGAACTCAGGTCGGGGAACTAAGCCTCGATGAGGATTACGAGGGTTTCAGGCAGCACCCCGTCGTGCGCCATCGCCTCGGCCGAGGCTTCGGTTTGCATTGCAGCCGTGAAGTCGTCCATGTCGGGAACGTCCATGAGCAGCGCAACATGGTTCGGGTTCTGCGGGTCGACGAAAGTCCGAATGTTGGTGACACCAAGAGGCCCGAAGAATTCCTCGCGCTTGGGCGATGTAAGCCAATGATCCGTGTCCTTCACATCGTGATGACCCATTACGGTCGGCATGGTTCCCCCTCAATTGCCTGGACTCGGCGGCGATGCCGAATCAGTGCGGCGAAGCTACACCTTCTGGGTCACGCCTGGTAGAGAAATCGGGCCAGGCCCGAGTGATGGTAGGGCTGAATCAAAGTACTGAATACCGGCCCAAGTCCACAGGGTGAGCACGCCGATCGACGCAAAGGGAGCGGTCCACTCCTCGGCAGATTGCGCGCTCAATCAGGAACGAACGGCGAACACGTGGCAGGTCACGGATCTCCGCCCCGATTTTGGCCTAAGGATGAGGGCGGTGAGTCCGGGTGCTTAGCGCGACGCTGGCGAGACACCGGACGCTTGGGCGGTGGCTGGCGCTCGAGTGCGGTCCAGGGCGAACCGCCCCGTCTGACGCCGGACGACGGCACGGGACCAGCCTGAGGTAGCACACTGGAGGCGATGGTCGTCACCCAGGAAGCCGTAACCAAGATGGCGCGCACTGTGGCGTCGGCTCCAGAAACCGAGGAGAACGGCGATCTGCCCGGGCTCAAGGTGCGAAGCCTCTCCGTCACCTACGGCGACCTCCGAGTTTTGAACGGCGTGGACTTCGAGGTGGCGACGGGCGGATTGGTCGCGCTGGTAGGTGAGAACGGGGCTGGCAAGTCGACGCTCGTGCGTTGCATCGCCGGGGACATCATTCCCGATGGCGGGGAAGTGGCTCTAAATGGGACGCGGGTTCGCTCAAATGCCGCGGCTGCCTCCGCTGGACTTGCCGTGGTGTGGCAGGACGCCGCTTTATGCGACAACTTGGACGTGGCGAGCAACCTGTTCCTGGGCCGTGAACGGGGTCGGTGGTTCACCTCCGACGACAAGAACTTTCTGGCCACCAAGGCCATCCTTGCTTCGTACGGAATCAGACTTGATAGCGACCGTCGGGTGCACTCGCTGTCGGCAGGACAGCGGCAGTTGCTCGCCGTCGTCCGAGCTATGCAGACTCGGCCAGAGTTGCTGGTCTTGGACGAGCCGACGGCTTCGCTCGGCGTTATAGAGACGCGCCAGGTCGAAGAGCTCATAATGAAACTGAACGCGGCTGGGACCACCACGCTGCTGGTTTCCCACGACGTTGACCAGGTCTTTCGTCTAGCTGACCGGATCCTCGTGCTCCATAGGGGGCGCATCGCCGCCGACCTGCTCCCGTCTCAAAGCGACTCCGAAGACGTGGTGGCCATCATGTCGGGCCGCGCCCCTGAGGCCAGCGCCCGCCACCAGCTCAACCGTCTTCAGACCCTCGTTGACCAGCTCGCCTCGTCTAAGCCCAGCTCAACTCTGCCATTGATCCTGTCGGCACTGGCTTCGGTGCTCAGCATCGAGCAGCTCTGCATCCATCTCTCCGAGCAAGGCTGCCTGCGCCTCGTAGCTAGCGTGGCCCTGCCGTCCCCGATTGTGCAAGCCTGGGCGTCGCTACCGATCGGTGTTCAAGGTGGCCCAATGGGCATGGTCGCCGAGAACGGGCGGATCGTCATCGCCGAGGACATCGACAACAGCGAGCCCTGGGCGCGCTTCGCCGAGCTGGGGCGCGCCGCGGGCGTACGTAGCAGCTGGTCGGTGCCCCTAATCGGCACTACCGGACTGGTCGGGGTGATAACTGGGTGCCAGCCGTTCGTGGGGCGGCCACAGCGCGATCAGGTGGACCTTGTGTCGCTGTACGCGGGCTACGCCGCCGGGGCCATCGAGCGCGACCGCCTGTTCAGCGAGGTGACGGCGCGCAACCGGGTGCTCGAGACCGTCCGCGAGATCCTAGAGACCTTGGCCGGCCCAGAACCAGTCTCCAAAGGCCTGCTCCAAGCAATGCAATCGCTACACCGCGGCCTGCGCGTCACGGAGATCGAACTTTGGCTGTACCTGTCTGCCGGCCTTCCCCGTTGCGTGGCCTTCGTCGACGCTGACAACCTGGCGCACTGGGAACCGCCCCGGCGCGATGCCGCCGACGCAATACGAGCCTTTTCGGGCGCGGCACCGACCTTTAGTCCCAGCACCTTGACTCTCGGGACGAGGGGCCGTGTGGTGGCCACGACCTTTGATGCCCCGGGCGGGCGCGCGACACTCATCGCCCGGTGGACGGAAACCCAACTGCCCGACGATGCCCTGGCCCTCTTGGCCGACGGCGCCCACTCGGTGCGGTTGGCCCTCGAGCGAGACGAGGCCGAACAGGCACACCAAGAGACGGCGGCACTGCGCCGCTCGCAACAGCTGCAGCGCGATTTCCTTTCCCGCCTGAGCCACGAGTTGCGCACTCCGCTCACGGCCATCCGCGGTTACGCCAGTACCCTTTTGGCGCCCGACGTGGCCTGGGACGACGAATCTACTCTGCGCTTTCTGAACCGCATCACCAGCGAGTCGGCCCGCTTGGGCCGGCTGGTGGGCGACTTGCTCGACTTTTCGGCCATAGAGTCCGGGCTGCTCCGCCTGCAGCCGGACTGGTGCGACCTCGACTTGGTGCTCGAAGCGGCTGTCTCGTGCCTACCGCCCGGCCCGTCCCAAGCTGTCACCATCGAGTGCCCACCTTCGATTGGCCCCGTCTGGGCCGACCATGACCGCCTCGAGCAGGTATTTGTAAACCTGCTGGACAATGCCATGCGCCACAACGACAGCGACGTGTGCATCAGGGTGATGGTTTCCCCGGGCAGCGATGACACGGTCGCGATCCGAGTGGCCGACAACGGCCGCGGGTTGTCGCCCCAGCAGCGCGCCCATCTGTTCGACTCCCACGAGCGAGTGGCTACGGGCGCCTCGGGTGCCGGGTTCGGCCTCTCTATCGCCCGCGGCATCGTCATGGCGCACGGCGGTCAGATATGCCTGGAGAGCTCGGAGCAGGGGACGTGCTTCCTCATCGTGCTGCCCGTCGAGGGCCGAGGAGAAGGTCTCACATGAAGCTATGACTTTGACTGACAGGCGCACCAAGGCATTGCTGGTGGAAGACGATCCCAATATCGTCGACCTGATCCGCAGCAACCTCACCGTGCGGGGCTTTGACACCTGCGTTTCTCCCGATGGATCGCGTGCGCTCTACATGCTCGAGACTGAGGCACCCGACGTCGTGTTGCTCGACCTGATGCTGCCCGACGCTGACGGCTTCGAGCTGTGCCGGCAGATGCGCGAGCGTTCCGGCGTTGGCATCATCGTCGTGTCCGCCCGGGGAGGCCAGCATGACAAGGTGGCCGCCTTGAATTTCGGCGCCGACGACTACATGACAAAGCCCTTCGGGATCGAGGAGCTGCTGGCCCGGATTGCCGCGACGCTGCGGCGCACGCGTCCCGCCGAACCGATCGATGCGTCGCCGTTGCGCATCGAAGTCCGCGACCTCGTGATCGACCTGGAGATGCGTCTGGCGACACGGGGTGGCGAGGTTGTGCACTTGACTCCGACCGAGTTTGCCCTCCTGCGCGAGTTCGCCGTCAACCGGGGTAAGTTGCTCACTCACGCCCAGCTCTTGCGCCAGGTTTGGGGGGCGGGCTACGCCACAGAGACCGAGTACGTCCGCGTTTACGTGCGCCGTCTGCGGGCCAAGCTGGAAAGCGCCGACGGTCCTCCGCTCATCGTCACCCAGCCCCGCGCAGGGTACCGGTTCGCGCCCGACTAACTCACGGCTGGTTCACGCGGTGTTCACAGTTTATTAATGTTCGACCCTCGATTTTCACGTTCCGTTAACAATGACCAACCTAGTGTTCGCCCCGCCGGAGTAATCCGGCTATCACCCCGGCCGGTTCGACGGGAGCACAAATCAAGTCGTGCACCGGCTCCTATCGGCGCAGGTGTGATGGACGGCCCAGTCCGGGCGGACGCGACTAATCGGAAACCCGCTCCACAACTCCTGAGAAGCAAAGGGGAACTAATGAAGATTAAACACAAGGGCCGGACGGTCGGCGCTGCGACGGCGGTCACTGTGGCCGCCTTGCTAGTGGCCTTCGGTGGCCAGCTCGCTCCCGCCGCCTCGGCTCAAGGGGCCTCGGCTCAAGGGGGCATCACAGCCACCAGCTTCAACCGCAGCTTCAGCACCATGTCACTGCTCAAGTCCGTCGTGGCCAAGGGCAGCGGTGGCGTCACCGCCATCCTTCCTGACACGGTCTCCTCGACCCGGTATGTCGAGTTCGACACGCCTTTCCTGACAGAAGCCATGCAGAAGGCCGGCCTTCCCCCCACCGAGAGCTACGTCGAGGACGCCGACGGCAGCGACGCCACGGAGCTGGCGATGGACGAGGCTGCCGTGACCGCCGGTGACAAAGTCGTCATCATGGACCCGCTTGACTCTGGAGTAGGGGCCAAGATCGAGTCTTACAACGCCGCCCACGGCGTGGCGACCGTCGACTACGACCGCCTGACCCTCGGCGGCAAGCGTAAGTACTACGTCAGCTTCAACAACGTCGAGGTCGGCACCCTGATCGGTGACGGCTTCGCCAGCTGCGTGTCGGCTTGGAATGTCAAGAAGCCGGTCGTCCTGGTCATGCACGGCGCGCCCACTGACAACAACGCCACGTTGTTCGCCGATGGTTACGACGCCGTCGTCGCGCCCTACTTCAAGAGTGGCAAATGGACCCTGGTAGGCAAGCTCGCGCCTGCCGGCGGCCAGGGCGAAGTGCCCGCAGGCACCTGGACCCCGAACGTGGCACTTACCGAGTTCGAGGGCGAGTACACCGCGCACCCTGGCATTAACGCCGTGGTCATGCCCAACGACGAGAACGGCGCCCCGATCATTCACTGGCTGATAACCACGAAGGGACTTAAGCCGCACACCATTCCCTTTACCGGCCAGGACGCGACCTTGACGGGTCTCGGCAATGTGCTCAACGGGTACCAGTGCGGCACGGTGTACAAGCCGGTCTACGAAGAGGCACAAGCCGCTGTGGCCATCGCGCTCTACCTGCGTGCTGGCATGACCCCGCCAAGTGCCCTTGTCAACGGCAAGACGCTGGACTCCATAGGGCACAAGCAAGTTGCCTCTGTGCTCCTTGTGCCCGAGTGGGTGACCGCGAAGAACATGAACTCGACGGTGATCGCCGACCAGTTCGTGCCTGCGGCCAGCCTCTGCTCGTCGCCGTACTCGACCACTGCGGCCTGCAAGGCAGCGGGGATCAAGCCGTAACCCGTAGCCGCTGAGTAATCGCAAAGTTGCCTGGGCCGCCATCGGCGGCCCAGGCTCTTGCGTATTGTCCGCAAATTTCTGAACTGACCTGATCTACTTCCGGCTAGCGGTCCCGATATCAAGGAGAGCGCTATCTCCCCAAGTTGGGACGGCGTCGGCTAGACAAGCTGCACTGTAGGGAGGGCGAGTGCGGCCAGGAGGGCATTGATAGATATGGCTGTTTCGATGCAAGGGGCCGGTCCCGAGGCTGAGTCCGGTCGGGACCAAGAGCTGTTGCCCCGTGGGTGGCCCCTTCTGGAGTTGCAGGGCGTCCAAAAGAGCTTCGGCCCTGTTCGGGCGCTGGCTGGGGTGGACCTCGTGATCCACGCCGGCGAGGTCACCGCGCTGTGCGGGGACAACGGCGCGGGCAAGAGCGTGACCATCAAAATCATTGCGGGCATCCACCCTGCCGATGGTGGTCGGATCCTCTGGCGTGGGCACCCGGTGTCCATACGCTCGCCCAAGGACTCCGCCGCTCTCGGAATCGCGACCGTGTACCAGGACCTGGCCTTGTGCGACAACCTCGATATCGTCCAGAACATGTTCCTCGGCCGTGAACCGACCAAGTTCGGTGCCCTGGACGAGGCTCCCATGGAAGCAGCTGCCCAGAAAACCCTTGCCGACTTGCACGTGACGACGGTTCGTTCGATTCGCCAGCCTGTTTCGTCCTTGTCCGGGGGACAGCGCCAGTCCGTTGCTGTCGCCCGCGCTGTCCTGTGGAATTCGCAGCTCATGATCCTTGACGAGCCGACCGCGGCCCTCGGGGTGGCCCAGACTGCAATGGTGCTCGAGCTCGTCCGGCACCTGGCTCAGCAGGGTTACGCCGTGATGATCGTGTCCCACAACCTGATCGACGTGTTCGAGGTCGCCGACAACATCGGTGTTCTGCGCCTGGGCCGTATGGTCGCGCAGGCTCCGGCTTCGCAGCTTGACCGCCAGAGCGTGGTCGAGCTGATGACGACCGGTACCGTGGGAGGAACGCCGTTCGTCGCAGCGCCTGCAGCGGGACCCACGGGGGTTCAGTCATGACAGGTGAACCGCGGTCACCTTCCGACGGACCTGCTGCCCCCGGCCTGAGGGATGCCGGCGACGGCGGAAATCCTCTCAGCGGTTTCGCCGACGCTCCCCAAGGCGGCGTCCTTGCTAGCCCACCGGACGCTGCCGGCTTGCCCAGTTCGCTTCCACACGGCGCCCCCCCTGACTTAGCGAGTGGCGCCCCTGCGCAAATGACCATCCCCTCCGGCACGGGCGCTCCCGAGCTCGGGGAGGACGTCCCGCCGGACGTGTTGGTCATCGCCGCGGCCCCCGAGGTCGTCGCCAACACCCTCGGCGACTACATGACTGCTTGGTGGCACAAGGTCCGTTCTGGCGACAGCGGCGTCCTGCCCGTTGTCATCGCCCTGGTCCTGATTGTCATCGTGTTCCAGACGCTGCGGCACAAGTTCCTCTCTCCCGACAATCTCGTGGACCTGTTCAACCAGATGGTGGTTTTCGCCCTATTCGCCATGGCCGAGGTCTTTGTCCTGTTGCTCGGCGAGATCGACCTGTCAGTCGTCTACAACGCCGGCATCGGTGCCGGCCTCATAGCCGCGCTCGTGGCGCCTCCGTACAACTTGCCCTGGTGGCTGTGCATCTTGATCGGCGTGGGCGCTTGTGCGGCGGTCGGGCTCATCCTGGGCACGCTCATCACGCGGCTACGGCTTCCGGCGTTCATCGTCACGCTCGCCGCCTTCTTGGGCCTAGAGGGTGTGATGCTGTGGATGTTCGACCGTTTCAGCGTCGCAGTCGGTGGCGTGATCGAGGTTTCAAACCCGACCCTGACCAACCTTGTAGCAGGCAACATCTCGATTGCCGTGAGTTGGGTGGTCATGGGCATACTTGTGCTGGCTTACGGCGGCTACAGCGTGGTCCGCAACATACGTCGCCGTGCCACCGGGCTGGTTACCCCACCCATTGGCTTCACACTGCTCAAATCCTCTGCAGTAGCCGTGGCCGGCATCGTCGTGGTCTTTGTTTGCAGCTTCAATCGCGGCACGAAGACGTTCGCCGAACGGGGCGTCCCATGGTCGATACCGATCCTGCTAGGCATCTTGGCGGCCGCCAGCCTGCTGCTCTCGCGAACCCGCTTCGGCCGATACGTTTACGCCATCGGAGGTAACTCCGAGGCAGCGCGGCGCGCGGGTATCAACGTCAACCTGATCCGCACGGTCGCCTTCGGGTTGACGGGACTGATGGCCGGCTTGGCGGGCATGATGTACCTGTCGCTGTTGGGGTCGATCGCCACCGACATCGACCCGAGCTACATGTTGTACGCCGTCGCCGCTGCGGTCATTGGCGGCACCAGCCTGTATGGCGGTCGAGGTAAGGCGCTTCACGGCCTCCTTGGTGGACTGGTCATCGCCACCGTCTACAACGGAATCTTCCTGATGGGCTTCGGGGCGGATGTGGAATACATGATCGTTGCCGTCGTGCTCGCGGCCGCCATCACGGTGGACTCCCTGACCCGCGGAGGGCAAAAGGCGCGCTAACCCGTGGCTGAACGAGCTCGAGGAGGGCGTGTGCAGCCCGGCGACGCCACGAAGTGAAGCACCCCGCGGTTGGGTCGACGGTCGCCAGCTCGTTCGGCCGTTCATCGACGACCTGTCGGCGTTGCTAACCGCGAGGTCGTCGAGGAGTACGCAGCCCGTCTAGAGGCGAAGTCGCCGGGTCCTCATGGCAAGCGCTGCGCTCTAGACACTGTCGGGCTGCTCCAAGGCCTGACGGTCTTGCTGGCGAGATCAAAGCTCATCGGCACCTTGACAAGCTGGAGATGCCGGGTTCGAATCCCGTCGTCCGCTCAAGATGGCCTGTATCGCATTGGGTGGACGGTGATGAGCGTGTTTTACGCGACTACGGCTCTTCAGATCGCAGATCACTATGGCGAGCAAGCACTTCGAAATCAGCATCCGCATGCAAGATCGACAGGCGCGCGCGAATAGCGATGCTCGCGATGAGGCAGTCGATGAGCTTTCTCACCGTTTCCCGGTTGCGGCGGCAGATTCGATACAGCGCAGCTGCTTCCTCGTAGTCGGTCGGCTGAGTCGGGATAACCGATGCTCGCGCTAACAACCTACGGAGATCGACGAGGTGGCGCTCGTCGCGAGCTCCCGCGAGGACCTCCATCCGGATCGGATCGCACGTGGCGATGTGGTCTTCGAGCAGTTGGTCGACGCGGACGCAGACGGGGCTCCCGGTATCCCGCAGAAATTCGACCCACGCCGAGGTGTCGATCACTATCACCTGGCGCGCCCAGCTCGCATTTCCTCGAGGTCGCCTTCCCAACCAGAGCCTCGCAATGCACGCGACGCTTCAAGGTCGAGCGGTTCAGCAGCGACGATCCGAAGCGCAAAGTTCACAGCGTCGCGCTTGGTCAAAAGGTGGTAGCGCTCCATAACAGAGCGGCATGCCTCCTCATCCAAGTCGATGTTTGTGCGCGACATACACCAATGATACACCAGACCTGCATCGCCGGGGGCGCCTCGGGAGCTCTCGATCCGAGGAGATCACAAACAGCGAGAACTCAGTCATCACTACCTCTCAGAAGGTAATGATCGTGCTAGAGCGAGCCCTCACGCGACACGCCAGGTGATCAACAGTGAGGCGACGATCGCATCGGTATCGGATCCACTCGAGGCCTACTAGAACATCGCTAAGGCAGTGGAGTGGCCGGGATTAGAGCTATGCCAAATCACCATTACCAAGGTAGTCATGGCCTCCATAGCCTTGCCACGTTGGTATCACGCAGCCTTGCCGGTGGTTACGGGCTGATCGGGGACTCCTCCACCTTCAATTTCCATTGCCGGCGCCAGTGGCTTCTTCGATGCATTCGTCTGTGGCAGGAAAGCAACGGTAAGGACAACCCCGACGAGTGCTACGCCAGTTGAGACCAGCAGTGCCACGTCCATCCCGTGCACGAACGCTCGCTGCACAGAGCTGAGCAGCGGCGGCGAGTTGAGCTTGCGGGCGACCGCAACGCCGTCGAAGATGCTTTGGCGCACAGTTGCCGCGGCGGCGGCCGACAGACCTACCAGGTCGAGCCGGGCTAGATAGCCGGCGCTTAGGACACTGCCGAGGATGGCGATGCCGAGTGGGCCACCGGTCTTGTTGACTGCCTGCATCACCCCAGAGCCGACGCCGCTTTTCTCCTCCGACAGTTCAACCAGAGCGGCGGACATGGCAGTGGCCATGGCCATGCCGGTCCCGAGCCCGGCGAGCGCCATCCATATCGCCACAAATAGGCCACTCGAACCGATACTCGTGGTCGATCCGAGGAACAACCCGACTGCGAGCAGGCCAAAACCGCCGGCCACGGCCACTTTGGCGCCAACCAGGCGTACGACTCGGGCCGCGGGAATGGCTCCGACCATGAGTCCGCCGACGAGCGGTAGCAGTCTGATGCCCGATCCCATGGCGTTGCTACCGAGCACGCCCTGGAAGTACTGCGGCATGGTGAACAAGATGCCGAGCATCGCGACGATGGGAAACATGGAGAGGATTACTCCCCAAGTGAACGAGGGCGAGCCGAACAGCGAGAGGTCGAGCAATGGCTGACCACCGGACTGGCGGGTCAGTCGACGTTCCCACGCGAAAAAACCCGCCAGCAGTGCTACGCCGCCGACCATCATGGCGAGGGCGTAGACATTGCCCCACCCCTCCTGGCCAGCTTTGATAAGGCCGTAGGTCAAGATGACTAGCCCGGCTGCCGAGGCCACCACCCCAACAAAGTCCAGGCCCGGGCGTTGCGAGGCGCGGGACTCCGGCACCAGGGCAACGACGGCCGCCAATGCGACCACGACGACGGGCACGTTGATCAGAAACACCCAGCCCCACCAGTAGTTCGTCAGTAGCCAACCACCGAGGATGGGGCCGATCGGGAAAGCCACGAAGGTGGCCGCTGAGATGATCCCCACGGCCTTGGGTCGCTCCGCCTTGTTGAACAGCACCGTGAGAACGGAGAGCGCCATGACGATCAGGCCTGCGCCGGCGAGGCCAACGAGCACCCGAGCAGCCATGAACTCGCCCACGGACCTCGAATAGGCACACGCCGCGGATCCAACCCCGAAGAGAACCAACGAGACGAGGAGGACCTTTTTGTGGCCGTAACGGTCGCCTAGAAGGCCGGCCGGAAGCATCGCCGCGGCTAGGACGAGGAAGTATCCCGACGAGAACCACTGGAGGTCGGATTCCGACGCGTGCAGCGCCTTGGACAGCGTCGGCAGGGCCACGCTGAGAACGGTGCCGTCCACACCTACCGCCAACACGGCCAACGCCAGGGCGCCGAGCGCCCACCACCTGAGATTCCCGGGCGTTGTGACGGGTCCCGGCGGATTGTCGAGGACCGTTGTCACGGCGTGGATCCTCTAGCTGAAGAGGCGACGAGGCTGAAGGAGGTGACGATCGGTGAGGACCGTGCTGCTCGAATGGTCATTTGTTTCCCCACATTGTCGTGTTCTTCTTCAAGATGTCTTCGAGCCAGTCGCATTCGGAATGATCTCCGACGCTCGGGATATGAATGGGTACTGACCGCTCTCCGCCAAAGCTCGCGGCTCGCCCTCGTCGCGTCGGCTCGTGTGGGCTCGCCAGGAGAGCTCTCTACCGCGCGAAGGTAGCCAGACGAGCACGATGACGACACCGCCTAGCGCGACAACGGCAGCGACTAGAAAGGAAATCTCCAAACCGCTCATGAACGCCTCGCGTGCAGCGCGCCCCAACAGTGCGCCCCTCACGCCTCCGGCGCTGCCGGCAACCGCCAGTGCCCCACCGAGCGAGCCGATGATCGCATGGGTGACGCCAGCCGGAAGGTGCCGCCCGGCGATGGCAACGCTCATGTGGTCCTGGTAGCGAGTCGCTAGAACGCTTCCTATAACTGCGACGCCGATTGCGCCGCCGACCTGAAGGGCCATGGTATTGATCGCCGATCCGATTCCTGAGTCGCCCTGAGGAACCGACCCCACGACCGAGTTCGTCGCAGTTGGTAACAGAAGGCCAGCCCCAAGACCGATCAACAACAGGCCGGGCAATACATCCCCGTAGCTTGTCGTGCTCGTCGAGGCAGCTGAGATCTGCCACAGACCGCCAGCTACGGCTGCAAGTGCGCCGGCAACCGTCATCTTGGTCCCGATGGTGCGCGCGAGGATCGGGGAGAACACGGCGCACACGACGAGCACTGCTGCCATAGGCAAGATGCGCAGGCCAGCCTGAAGGGGTGAGAAACTGAGGTCGAACTGGAGGAACTGGGTCATGACGAACAGAGCCCCCAGCAGCCCGAAGACGCCGAGACATTCGGCCCCCGCCGCTGTCGAAAAACGGTTATCCCGAAACAGGACCAGCTTCAACATCGGGTGGCGACTGTGCGATTCCCAGACGACAAATGTGGTGATAACCACAAGGCTTGAGAGGCCAGCCCCGAGGACATCTACTGATGCCCAGCCCTGCGTAGGGCCCTCGATAATCGCCCAGAGCAGCAGGCCTAGGCCTGTGATCGACAACAGCACGCCAGTCAGATCGGACCGGCTGGCTACGGGGTTCTTCGAGTCCGGGACGAGGACCAAGGCTCCTATGAAACCGGCTATCACAATGGGGACATTGACGAGAAAGACAGAACCCCACCAGAACCGTGCCAGCAGCAGGCCGCCTGCGATCGGACCAATCGCGATACCGAGCCCGATAATGCCGCCCCAAACACCGATGGCCCGGGCACGCTCTCGCGGGTCACGGAAGACGTCGTTGACGATCGAAAGCGATGCCGGGATCGTCAATGCCGCCCCGACTCCCATCACGGCTCGAAATGGGATCAACAGATCGACCGAGCCCGAGAAGGCGGCGCCAATCGACCCGGCTCCGAAGACTGCCAGTCCGACGAGGAAGAACCTCTTGCGTCCGAACCGATCCGCCAGGCTCCCACTGACGAGCAAGAGGCCTGCGAACACCATCGCGTAAGAGTCGACGATCCACTGCAGTTGGCTGGAGGTCGCGTGCAACTCGCGGACGAGCGTAGGCAGGGCCACGTTGAGGATCGTGTTGTCTACGTTGATTATGAGCGCGGCGGCGCACAGGATCCCCAAGGCGGTCCACCGATAATCACTCTTTGCACCAGGCGGTGCCAGCGTCGCTGTCAGGGTGAGGCTCATGGACTCGCTGGCCAGCAGGTAGCCAACCAGGAAATGCCATACGTTCTTGCACATCGAGTGAGCTGCACGGGCGCGGAACCCTTCGGGCGGTCGGGGCGGCCAAGCCCTTGGACCCTCGCTGTAGAAGGCGAGCCAACATCAATGCTAGAGCACATCGAGCCTCGGCCACCATGAAACCTTGGCGACGCATTGCTGCCATTTGCGAGGGACCGAAACCGAGGACGAGATCCAAGACGTCCGGAGGATAGGGAGTACCTTGCTCGATGGCCCAAATTGGCCGCTCGCTGCTTGCCGACCATCTGGCAGCTCTCCTGAGCGACAACGAGCGCCGTCACCTGGGACGTCGTACATCGCGCTATCGACGACGGCGCTGCTCTAGATACTCATGTGCTCGCTGGATCAGCGAGCGAGCTGCGGTCCGGCGTGGGCACTTCGACAGGGGCGTGAGCGCGCCTCGGCGACTCATTTGTCGAGCGGTAGGCGCTTTAGCAGCGCGTCCACGCGCGCGAAGCCGGCCTTTGCTCCTTTCTCGACTCCGTACTGCATCGACGAGTCACGCTCCTCGGTCGTAGCAAAGCGCATCGTCTGGGTAAGTTTCGTCCGATCGCCCAGATCCTCGAGCTCGAGCGTCTGTAGGTGGTTCTGGAACGTCTGCACGAGCCGCTCGGGTGCGGCGACCTCATGGAACTCGCCTTCGACTACGCCAAAGGCGGTGCGGAAGCGGTAGGTGCCGCCGGAGCGGACGTCCATCTCCTCGACGACCGTGCCATCGCCCCACCATTGCGGGATCAGCTTCGGGTCAGTCCAGACGGAGAAGACATGAGCGCGCGGTGCGTCGAGGATCCGCTCGACGCGGATCTCGAGCTCGTTGGGGGTGGTGACGGTCGTGGTGTTCATCAGTCTCCTTTTGTACGTTCGATGACCTGTGCGAAGCGGTCGAGGCGCTGCAGCCACGTGCTGATGCCCTCGAAGGCGTAAGGCACGAGCGTGCATCTGCGGACACGGCCGACTTTCTCTGTCGTCACGAGGTGCGCCTCCTCGAGCAACCGGATGTGCTTTTTCATCCCGGTCAGCGACATGCCGAAGGGCTCGGCGAGCCCGCTGATCGTCGCGCTGCCGGAGCCGAGCCGTTCGAGGACGGCCCGGCGGGTTGGGTCTGCGACGGCTGCGAAGGCGCGGTCGACGGTCGTTGAATAATACTGAACCATTAGGTTCACTATAGTCGCTTTGAGCGCGAGCATGCCAGCGTTTTCCGGGCCGCTACCTGGACGTTTTCAGCACAGCACCTGTTGGCTCGGATCAGGTGCGCGCGCCGTTCGGTCGTGGGTTAGTGCCGTCGTAAACCGATGACCGGTCTTTGTGGCGCGGACGCGCCCGAGGAACCTGTGAGAGCTCTGGTGCCTGGGGGCGCCACGATGTCTCGACCGTGGGCGAATGGGCGCTTAAGGGCGTCGCTCGATGTCGTCGTCCTCATGAAGCGCTTTGCCGAGAGGCATTGCTGAGTCGATCAAGGTGATCCCGACAGCTTGCGCGCCGCCGGTGACCTCGACGGCGGCAGGTTGTACCGGTGCGCGCCGAGCGTTCGTCCTCGATCGCTTCTTGATTTCCTTTGCGTGATCGGGGTTCAAGATCTGCCAGAACGTCTGTCGGCTGACACCCAGCTTTTGTGCTGCCTTTGTTGGGCCGATCGCCTCACCGAGGAAAACTGCGAGTTCGCGTCGTCTGGCGGCTATGCGGGAGATGGCAGCGCGGTGCCTTGCCGTCTCGCCAGGAAGGCGTAGCAGCTCCTTCACTACCCGATCCACCTCTTTGTCTTCCATGATTCGATGGTATGCGTAAGGGCGTTGACGGCGACGGGGGAGAGCTGTCGTCGCTCTCCAAGGCTCGGGCTAAGGAGTGCCTCGGGATCCCAAGACGCGATCTCGACGGTTCCACAGGCGAGCTCGGTTCAGACAGGTAAAGCTCATTAGAAGCAGCTCCGCGATCAGACTGCGCGCTGAGGAGGCGCCGTCATCCTCGAGGCCCCAAACGTGAGATTGTGTGTCTGTCCATCTGAATGCTCGGAGGCCCCGGCGTGCGGTGCGCCGGGAACCGCTTGAACAAGACGACGAGGCGCGGACATCCCCCCATCAGAACCCCCCGCGAGTGCCCCAGTTGATTCCGGCGACGGCCGTCAGGCGCGCGTTGGTCGGCGTCGTTTCCTCTCCGAGGCCGGCAAACTGGGCATGGCCGGCGCGGGCATCCTCATGGGAGGGAGGGTCGCGAGCTCCGTCTCAATACCGGCCAGTTCGACTGGGGAGCCATCTCCACTACGACGTGGCACAGGCGCCGACTGGGCGCTGTCGACCGCCGAGAGAGGTGGACGGCCACTAGCCGACACCGCTTGGGGATGGTTGCCACCTCCGGCCAACTCTCCTGGTTCATTACTTATCGTCGACACGAGCGACGCAAGCAGTGAGACGCGTGTTGCGATGGCCATCCTGCAGGGTCTGGTCAATATTCGGATGCCCAGCGGAGGTCAGGCGGCTTACTTGCAGGTACCGCTTCTTCCCAATTGCTTCCCCGAAGAAGTCTTCAACCTGTGGCCCGATATCTACTCGCGGCAATTGGCGATCGGCTCCGAGACCGGAAGTGCGCAAGACCTGGTCAACCTCGCGATTGAGCGCGGAGTCGAACAGTACGTGATATGGGACCCGAGCGTACCTGCGACGATCAATGTGGCAACGACGCTCGCGTGGCTTCGTAGCACCGCAGCCTTCGGACCCGATGACGCCGTTGGGCCGCTGACCCGGGGTTTAGGCCTTCTCCTTGACCTGCGCACTCTCGATTTCAAAACCCCGGCCAATGCCTACCGTTGGGCTCTAGATCAGATAACCGGGTCGGCTCCCTCGACGCTAGCGCTGGTGTCTGTGGGCGACCTTGTGGGCGATCCCTCAGAAGGTGTCGTGAACTGGACAGTCCGGGACTACGCGGTCGGCGCTCGCGCGTTCACATGGACTGCTGACCTGCGTCATATGACTTTTGGCGGCGAGCGCGGCGGCGATCTCGAAAGCGCCGTCCTAGCTACGCTCGATCAGCGCCGGGCCACGATGTTCGGCTGGAGCAACGACGAGACCGCCCAGACGGTTTGGTCCTCTAGGCACGGGATCAACTTCGTTGGGGCCGATACTCCAGGGCTTCCCGCGCCGAACCTGACCGTTCACAACGCCATCCGTACAACGGCCGTGCAACGCAAGTTGCCTCGGCCTCCTAAGTTGAGGAAGGAGGTGTACGCGTCGGTCGTCTTCACCGACGGCGACAACATCGGGGTGCTCATCGGCCATCACGAGGCACGGTGGGTGGCCTCCGCACGCGGCAAGGTTCCGGTCGGCTGGTCAATGCAAGGGATGGCCCCCTCATGGGCCCCCGGTGTCGCACGGCATTACTTCGAAACTGCGACGTTCAACGACGAGATGGTCGCGTGGCTCGCCTTCGGGTATCCGGACCTGCAATCCTTCGTCGACAATCCTCTCTGGCAGGACTATGTGGCAGCTGCCCAGCTGGCGCTTCAGAGCGCCGGACTGGTCGTGAGCCAGGACCTCCCCCACAGGAACTCAGTCCCATCTGAACAGGGATCAGGGTTGTGGCAACTCCTCCATGGTCCAAGAGCGCCCGAAGGTCATTTCATGGGGTATCAGGGACCACCCGGTCTTTACCCAGTCGGGGAGGCGCTCTGGATAGACGGGCGGCCCGTGTTCCCAACGGGCGGATACGCGCCGAGCGGCCAGAGTCCGAGCGCCCTAGCGATTTCGGCCATCGCCAACGCGGCCGCCGTGAACAGTGAACGACCCCTGTTCTTCGTAGTCGGGCTCGGTAACTGCACGAGATATGAGGACGCTGTCGCGACGGTGACGGCCCATTTCGATGTCCCTGTCCGCTTTGTGCTTCCGAGTCAGCTGGTCAGGCTCCAGCGCCAGGCTTGGAGGGAGGGCCTCGCACAAACGAGCCTGCTGGGGCTCCCTGTTTCGACCAACATCGACCCATATTTCCTGACAGAGGGCGATGGCCACTCCCTGCCGGCTGCCTTCAGCTGCGATGGTGTCGTCACTCAAGCCCGTTATGTCACAAGCGGTGGCGCCTGGACATACAAATTCAACGTTGAGCGATGTCGCTCGCTGTCACTGTCTTTCACGGCTAGCGGGAACGGAAGCGTCCAGGCGAGCGGTGACGGTCGTCGGTGGGAGAAGGTTGCCAAGGTCTCGAGTTCGCCTGAGGAGATGGTCGAGGTAGTGGCCAACGTCGCCGACGTGCTTCCGAGCTCTCACGTTTGGGTCAAATTCACTGCCAGAGCAGGTTCGCGCCTTGCCCTGACCTCGCTACGGCTCACATACAATGCCGAGCCGCGGCGCATCAGGCTCAGGACTGTGGCACTTCGGCCCGGCAGTCACCTCGAAGTTCCCCAGGGCCCGAACCTGCTCGAAGGAGTTGCTCCCGAACTGCCCGCCAACGTCACTGCAAAGCCGGCGCGTACACCAGGCTCATACCGGCTCAGGTTCGAGACCCCGCCTGACGGGGTCACCCTGACCGGTTTTGGCGGCAGTACCTGGGTGGCTTGGCCGGTTCCCGTAACGGATCCGGGCGCGCTCTATCTCTTCCGGCTAGGGAGCCTCAAAGGGAGAGGGAAGCTCTATCTGGACGTGTGGAATGGATTCGGGGATCTCGCTTCTCGCGAGGTCTCCTTGAACTCGACTGCACAGTCCGTCTCGCTATTAGTAAAGCTGCCGAATGAGGTTCCGGCCCAGGCCCTGAGGGCACAGCTGCAGGTGCGAACCTACGACTTTCCGCTCGATGTGACGCTTAGCCCTGCTGTGTACCGGGTCGGGCCGTCGCAGTAGATCCACTGGACGCTCCCGCACGCTCGTGCCGACCCGGGCGAGTGCGGCATCGAGATCTCCTGGATGCGCTAGCGGCGGCTTCGAAGAGCTCGAACGATCACTCCTAGATGCCGGACGGACTTGCGCCTTTCGGTCCGCCAACAGTCGATTGCTGCACCAAACCGGTGTTTCGTCTCAGATCCCGACGGGCACGATGTCGGCCCCCGAGGGCGCGCCCTCGAATTTGCCGCAAAGGGGTCCGGTTCGAGGTACGGAGCGTGGTCTTAGGCCGCAAAGTCGTCCAGGTCGCGACCCGGAGCGAATCTTGGACGCATTGTGCACAGAGGCGATGAGCCGCGGTGGCCGTCAACAGCCACGGCATCGACGTGGGCACCCAGGCCTGGTGAGTTCCTGCTCGGCGCGCGCGCCGAGCACCGGACGGTCGCAAGGAAGGCGGTCGCCGAGGAGTGCAAACCCACCCATGTGCTCCCCGCGCGCTGTGCCACACATGCCCAGGGAGCGACCTCTAGTGACAATCCATAGAGCCTTAAGAGGCG
>JBEKVJ010000078.1:0-18278 GCA_049514105.1 Acidimicrobiales bacterium | reverse complement strand
TGCGTGCCCTGATCGAGTCCGATGCGAACGACGCGTCGCAGATTCTGACGATTCACGGCATTGGCTACCGCTATGACGAACCGACCGAGGGCGAGGCCGTCCAAACCTGAAAATATTCAAGATTCATACGCTTTATCTCTCTTCGGTAGGCAAGGCCAAAAGGGGTCCCGCCGAGGAAGAGCTAGATCATGGAGGCGAGCGACCCCGTCGCCGACCGCCATCGGGGAGGAGGTCAGCCAGATCGCCCAGTCACTGTATGCCCAGATTTCCTGAACTCACACCTACCGGCTCAGGCCACTAGGGGGTGCGGCCCCAGGAACAGCTCAAGTAGCTTCTCGTGGTCGTCGATGCACTCTACGTGAGAACCAATGGGCGCTTGGCCAATGGGATCTTCGGCGTGCACCAGGACGGCACGAGAGGTGCGGCGCTGATTCGTCGGGGTATGGTCGGAACCGTCCTAGTCGGGCTGGCCGTGCAACTCGGCGGCCCCGCGGCGCAAGGGACCCCGAGTGGGTCGCGCCTAGGCACGGGCCAGGTAACGGTGACGTGTCCGGTCACGAGACGAGATCCGCCCGGGGCGGGCAGCAGCCGTCCGCCGGTCGCGACAGGAACGAGCGTACAACTGCAAGTCACTGTGCCTCCCCTGGTCTTTGTCACGGTCGAGTCCGGCCTCCTGAGGGTCTCCACCAATACCGGACGTCCGCCGACGACGACGGACGGGTTCTACCTGATACGCCGCGGCCGAGCCGGCCACGCGCCCGCGCGTGTGGTCGAGACGGTCCTGCGCAGCTGTCGTTGAGAACGACGGAACCTTTACGCTCTCGGACGTAATCGGCCGGCGATTCGACCTGCGACTGCAGAACGCGAAGTCGGCGTAATCGTCCTTGTGCCGATGCCGGCACAACGACGAACCCCTCTTATCTGACTGGTGAGGCGCTCCTGCTTTCCCCAACCCCACCCGGTGCAGGGCTGGGAGTTTATGAAGTGGATCCCGAGCACAGTTCCGTTCCAGGCGCGAGGAAGTACGGTGCCCAGTAATCCTGACAGAGGCCGAGGCCATCGCCATCAAGAGCTTGAGCAGTTGAGATGACAACCTCTCCGCGTGGGCTAAGCAGGTGGCTGACACAAGGTGCACGCAGGGACGAAGACGCCCCCGATCGCCGGGTTCGTCAAGGCCCGTCCGCGGGTGCTCCCCGACGCACGGCCCGTGCGCGACGCCTTCACGTGTGGGCGATCACACGCCGCGTGACAAAAACCGCCACGGTGTCGGGCTACGCAAACTGCTACGAGGTCGACCTAGGCATAACCGGGCGCAATGTCGAGCTGTGCTTCCACCCCGAGGACAAGCTGTTCGATCGGGGCTTTCCGAGGCTCGCGATATGCTGACGCTGATCGTCTTCTGCTCCCTAAACCGTTACGTGCTCATCACAGCGAAGCCCACACAGATGAGGTGCTCGGCGCAGCGGTGTGCTATCAGGTCTGCTCTTGCTTGGCCTCCATAAGGCAAGCACGTCTTCAATACACTGTTTCGTCAGGACCTTCGGCAGAACTTCTTGCCCGAAGGCGCGATGTCTTCCCGAGTAACCTTCAGCCTGATGGAGGGACCGACGGCAGAAGATGACAGAGATTTCCGGTCGCTTCGGGTCTCGGATCGGGAGCGGGACCGCACTGTCGGCCGGCTGAAAGATGCCCTTTCCGAAGGCCTAATCGACATCGACGAGTTCGGCGAACGGGCCTCGCGAGCTCTCGCCGCCCGCACGCGCGGTGAGCTGGTCGCCGTCACCGTAGACCTCCCCGGCGGCTCTGACGCAGAATCGGCAAACGATGACGTCGTCGAGCTCAAAGGCAACATGAGCTCGCTGGAGCGTAAGGGCGACTGGCAGGTACCACGCAAGCTTGTACTCCACTGGAGGATGGGCTCTATCAAGCTCGATTTCACTGAGGCCAGGATTTCCCACCCGGTGGTCGAGATCGAGCTTGACATCACTACCGGTTCGCTGGAAATAAGGCTGCCGGAAGGGGCGAGCGCCTCGCTGGACGCAGTGGTGGCGCGAATCGGGAGCGTTGAGGACCATCGGCGTGACGCACCTGCCGCGGGGAGGCCCCATTTCGTCTTGAAAGGCCAGATCACGAGGGGCTCGGTCGAGGTTCGCGGACCGCACCGCTCGTGGTCATGGCACCAGCGGAAACACTCGTCTTAAGGATCACGCCAGGTGCGATTGATCTCTCGCGAGGGTGTAGCTGGTCAGTCGCGAGGCTGAAGGGGATCCGGCGCCAAGCCTCTGCGGCGATCAACGCCGTCCACCAGCCAGGGGTCCGACGGGCGGACAGGCGCGTGATTTTGCTTTTATGCGCAGAACTCTGAGTAGCTATCGATCGCCCACCTCATATACAGCGTAAGCGGAATGGACTCCCCCACCACGTGCTGTCGGTCCCGATATCCCGTGTTACCACACCGGCATTGCAGGCCGTCCCTAGTTGCTCAATTGGCGTTCACATCGGTCCGTTTGTGCGCAGCGATCTGATAACTGCGTCCAGCGTGCTCTGCACGCTGAGCGCCTCCTCGTCACGGATGACGGCGCCGTAGATCTCGGAGGCGGCTTGGTGGAAGCCGTCCGGAAGGTCGGCGTCACGAAACGTCCTGGCGATCTCTTCCATCTCGGCTCGCCAACGCCACCCTTTGGTGACAGCCTGCTGTGCGGCTGTCATGGAGCGGTCATTTAGTTCGGGCATGGAACTTTCCCACTCGGCGAGGAGCGCGCCCGTTTCCCCGAGCGTCTCAGCTAGGGCCCGAACGTCGAGCAAGAGGGCGATCGTCCCCTTGGACCACGCTGCGAAGCACATCTTGAGTGCCGACGCCGCCGTTGGGTCATCGGAAAGCACACGGGTATCCACTGCGGTCCCGGAGAAGAGCTTGGAGATATTCGGGCTATCTGGTCCCGACAGGTAGAGGCGAGTGCCGCGCGAACGATCACTGGGGGGTCCACCGATGATTCCGCCGTCCAGGTAGCTACCACCGCCTGCCTCTATCAGCGTCGCCACCTCGCGAGCCGTCGCAGGAGAAACAGCGTTGGCGTCGAGGTACACGCCCTGAAAGCCCGACACCTGCCGCGCGACATCACGTGCGGCCTCTGGCGGACAGATCGAGATGATGAGCTCACATCCGTTTCGGATGGCTTCGACCGAGCGCACGTCGATGAGCCCGACAGCGGACGCCCGACGGGCCGACGCCTGGCTTCGGCCAGAGGAGGCCCACCACACTGGATGCTCGCCGGCAAGGACACCACCGACTGCGGCGCCCATCTCGCCGGGATGAAGTAAGCCGATCGAACCGAACTGCACCATGCGTACCTCCTGGCAAGCGCGGGCCACACCACTAGAACGATCAGAATCCGAACTACGCCTTTCACGGAGCCTAGGACGAGTTCGGCGAATGGCCACCCCAAGAGCATCCGCGCATCGGCCGGGGAGCGGCGTTATAGGTTTTTCGGGCCTGCA
Source organism: Acidimicrobiales bacterium (assembly GCA_049514105.1). Classification (GTDB taxonomy): domain Bacteria; phylum Actinomycetota; class Acidimicrobiia; order Acidimicrobiales; family Bog-793; genus Fen-455. The sequence continues at coordinate 14,780 of JBEKVJ010000078.1, read as the reverse complement.
CCTTGACGTCGCCGAGACCCCTGATCAACGGGAGGATGGGGCCGAAGATAGGTCGCAGGCGGCACGGACCTCGCATCAGTTGCCCGATCCACCAGAACGCCGTACTCGCATGAGCGCTAACTGGCCGCCTCAACAAGTGGTGCCTCCCGAGTCATCTTGATTTCTAGTAATCGTGAGAGGATTGGCCCATTGGTTCAAATTGATGACCGGGAGTCGTCCGGCATGACTGTGCAAGCCGGAGTCAGGAGTAATGCCATGAAACGAGCGCTCTCTGTTGGGTTGCTGGTTGTCGGGGTTGGCGTCTTGATACTCGTAATTATCTTCTGGGCCGATTCAGCTCACTGGGCCCTGCGTTACACCGGTGCGGACGCCGAGTCGGGCACTTGGTATGGATTTTGGTCCGGCTTCGGTGGTGCGATTCCCGACTTCCTCATCCTCGGCAGCATCATCACCGTCTACCGCCACCACAACTGCCACGTCAAAGGATGTCTACGACTTGGCAAGCCAGTGGAAGGTACCCCATATCTTGCTTGTCCGGCGCACCATCCGGCACATGAAGGAAACAGGCGATCAGTGACACAGGAGGTCATCAGGCTCGCCCACAAGGCTCGCCTCGAGCGCGACGCCTCATGATTGCGGAGACCTTGGGCAGAGAGTCTGGATGACCGAGGTGGCCCCTGCCTATGAGCCTGTTCCGGCGAGACGCCAGGAAGTATCCGTCCTGCGGCATGACTCTGAAGAATGACATCGCGCGAAAACGCCGGATCCAGTGCGCGCCTGAGGCTGCTACGTCGCCTGAGTGTTAACTCCCGCGACCGTCCGGGATCGCAAGCTGAACCAAATGCCGATCCGGGCGATGGCCCCGGCACACGTTGCGATCCCACCCTTTGATCTGGGGCGGGGTTCCGAAGGTCGCGGTGTTCTGCATCCCCGACGGGCACAAAGGGATCGTCCACAAAACTGGTTGCGGTTGGAAATCACTCGCCCGCGCCGATCCGGGCCAGGATTGCTACTCCTCGCCGGAGAATCGCTCCCATGCCGATTGACGCGTCATTCCTAGGGCTTCGCCGATTCGCGCCCAACTGACGCCTCGCGCCCTGAGCGCTGCGACGTGGTGGGCGACCGCACGGTCGACGTTCCGATGGGCAGCGTGGGCTCGGACCATTTCAGCGAGCAGGTCTTCGTCCGACAACCCGTCCCAGGCCTTCAGGGTCTGCGGATCCTGGGCATTATCCGACCGACCTGCATCACCTGCCGAACCGCCCGTGCGAGTCAGCTCTTCAGTGATGATCTGGCTGCAGAGGTCGATGCACTCGTTGCATATGAAAACACCCGGACCTGCGACCAGCTTGACGACTTCGAACCGACTCTTCGCGCAGAACGAGCAACGCAGTACCTCAGGACTCACGGTGCGCGGCATCCGCCTTCTCCTAACGGCCACGGTCAGTCAGGATACCCCTGACTGACCGTCAGGCTACACCTGACGAAGTTGAAGGTCAAGGCCAAAGCCAAGCCGTGGCGAGCGCATACGACCTGCCGCGGCTAACACCAATCTTTACGCACCCGCGAGGTGACTGAAACGGCGCCTTGCACGGCGTACAAATGACACGATCGATACAGCCCTACCTGTCCGAATCGGGTGCGGTTTGACTAACTCAACCGCTGACGGCCGCTCAATTCGTCGACGACCTCCCGGTTCATGTCACAGGCAAAGCGGCAAGCTCTCACATCTTCACCGCACCGGACGGCCGATCATCGAGCGGCAAGGACTGGCGGACTCGAGGTGTGGCGACGCGCCGTTCGCCGGGCGCACCGGAAACGCTGCGCCTCACGACTTGAAGCCTACCGCCGTGGCGTTGCTCGTCGCCGCCGAGGTCGACCAGTCTGAGATCGCTCGGTGGGCGGTCATTCAAGCGTGGCAAGCAAACTCGACGCTCTCGCGCAGGAGGGCTCACACGCAGCGACGAGGCCCGCTAGCGCCGCTCTATAGGTTCCTGATGACGGTCGCCGGCACACCAGCGACAAGGGTTGCCGGCGGGACGTCGCGCGTCACCACGGCACCAGCTGCAACGACAGCGCCTTCGCCGATGTGCACGCCGGGCAAGACGGTCGCACCAGCTCCGATCCACACATTCGTTTCTATCTTGATTGGTGCCGCGGTGATGTACTTGCGTCGTTTGTCGGGTTCGACGGGATGACCAGCTGTGACCAGGTTGACCTTATGAGCGATCATCACCTGGTCCGCGATGTCGATGGCCGCATGGCCGGTAAATGCGCACTCGTAGCCGATGAACACAGTCCGACCAATGGTGATGTTCAGCCCGTAATCGGTATAGAAGGGGGGGATGAGCGTGAACGAGTCGCCGACGGGCTTGCCGATCAACTCCTCGAACGCCGTTCGGATCGAGTCTGTTTCATCGAGGCAGTAGGCGCTGAGCTTGGCGGAAAGCCGGGTAGCCACCTTGACCCGCTCGAAAAGCGCGTGAGATTCCCGTGTCCCGGTTTTGATCCATTGACTGTCGTGCATTCGTTTCCTTAGCCAAGTGCGGTCCGGTGGGTTGCCGAGCCTAGGAGCAGCGTCGTCCAATGCGGTGGATAGACCCCACGAACGTCAGCATCGTCAGCCAGGCTTGGTTCACTGGCGTATTGGTCGCGCCAGGAGCGATCTGCCTCCTCCTCGCGCTCGCAGTTCGCGTCCGACGCGGAGGCGCTTGGGTCGTGCCTGTTGATCCTGGACTTGGACGAGCTTTCAATCCTGTCTCAGATTGAATGCTGTGACCGTGAAGCCCAAGGGCCTCCGACGTCTCGCGTCCCGACGCAAACGATTTCGGGAACTCGAGCGACCAATCGGGCAAGAATCAAGTATGCCCGCAGATCCTGTCCGCCTGGATGATCGGAAGGATTACCTGCGCAAACTGGTCGAGTCACATTTTGACTCGGTGGGCGTACATCGCTTTTGCTGCCGAGAGAGAGGTCGATCTGGACGGCTCAGATGACGACGATGACGTGCTCGACCAGGCGACGATTGCTCGAGTCGCCCCGAACGCTGCGACGGCTCCCGAACGCGCAGAGGGACGCCTTCATCCTGGTTGCCCTCGATAGGGTCTCGTACGCCGATGCCAACTTCATCCTCGGCGTTCCCCAAGGTACGGTCCGATCCCGTGTCTCCCGGGCCAGAGCCCGACTGCGTGGCGCAGCCCGCCTGAGAACCGTTGGTAACTCGGGCGAGCCGACCAGCGTTCAAGGAGCAAAGTGATGCCAATCGAAGAGGATTATGTGCGGGCGGCACTTCCCGACCCCTCGCCGGCTAGCTCCGAAGATCGAAACGTGGTGATGGCAGCCGTCCTAAGCAACTTCGATTCCCCCACGGTCGCGCAGGAGTTCATGTGGCTGCGGCGTTCATCGCAAACCTGGACTCACCGCCTGGCGGTCGTTGGCGTAGGTACGCTCATCTTGGCGGTCTTCTTCATCCCGATACCGCGCACAAGCCTTTTCGGTCTCTTGGACCGGAACGGAGGCTCTCGTCTCGGTCAGGCGGAGACCTTCCCCGCAGGTTCGGCAAAAACGCCGAAGGAGTTCGCGCTCTGGACATTGAACGAAGCAAGAAACCCGCCACATGCACATCTGACAACAAGGGATCTCTCTGGGTCGCTCGAGCGAGTCTTCGAGACACCGGATGTCGTGGGGCTTATCGACCTCCACCGGTTCTACCTCGTCGATGAACTGGCCGGTGCGGTTGAAGGCTATGTCCAGGTACATCTCCCGAAGGGTGCGCAGGTGACGATCTCGACGGGCTTCGGGACCGCTCCGACGGGTGGGTCATCGGGTTACGCGGTCTCGCTGCCGGTCTCCGGCCCGCATCAGCACCTCGCCGAGCTTGTCTACTACTTCCAACCGGTTGGCACGATGGGCGATGAGACTGAGATCCGCGTCGACTCACAGACCGTCTGGGAACCCAGCCGGTCGGCCGAAGAACTTGCTCCCAGCGGAGGCATCGTGGAGGTAATCGGCTTCTCGCAAACTGGCGGTGTGGATTCGACTAGCTGAGTTGAGTTCCAACTCAACCGTGCACAAGCAAGAGCGCTCCGAACGGCCGTCAACGCCTTGGCTGTTGGACCCCAGGCAAGTTGCATGGAGGACTCGCTGTTGTACCGAGTCTTCTTCCGTGCAAGAAACGGCCCAACGGTACTGTTCGAAGCCGACGGTTGGGCATGTAGCGCAGTAGTAACGCTCATGAGGCAGGGACGTGAGATGAGACCGCTTTATGACGCGAACTGTTCGTTGCTACACGCTGTAGTCGCTGTCCTCCCCGCACGTGAGGCTGAATTCACAAGGCATGCCTCCGTGGGCTGCAGGAGGAGCTAGCCGGTCCCCTCTAGCTCCGTCCCCAACTGGGCTTTCACAGTACCGGCAAACTACGGGGATTCGCGGTCTTCGGCCATTGCCGCGACCGGAACAGAACAATCAACGAGTAAAGCGAATCGCCTATGAATGACAGGCGCTTGTGCGACAACAACGATACGCACACACGTCACTGACCTTTGATGTTGGAAACTTTTCGCCGCATCTCATGTGATTCTCATCTCCCTCTGGTTACATGCTCAGTGGCGGCCCGTCCATCGGCGTCGTCACTATTCCAGTCCTCTGACCGTAGGAGAAGAACCGATGAAAATCAGCCACCCATTCCGGCTTGGTATCGCCGGCGCAGTTATCGCTTCAGGCAGCTTCCTGTTCGCCATGTCGGCCGGAGCGTCGACGTCCGCTCCATCCTCGAAGATCACACAGTTCCAGCAGCAACTAGAGCAGCAGCTCACCTACCGCGTGAACCAGCTTCAGGTACTTTCCACTGACGTGGGAAAGGCAAGCTCACTTACCCCGAGCGACGAAAGCACGCTTGTTGCTCGACTCGCAGCGGCTACCGCGAGCATCAACAGCCTTCTTGCTCAGGTGCCGGGTGACACGACGATGTTTGAGCTGAAGATGGTCCAGAAGATGATGATCCAAGGAAACCGTGTCTTTGCCGTGCTGACGCCACAAGTGTTCCAGGTAATAGAAGCCGACACCGTCGGGGCGCAAGCAGCCACCATGCAATCGGGTGAGGCGGCGTTGCTAGCTGAGATCAACACGCTCGAGGGTCAACCGGGATATGCCAATGCTCTCAGGCACGACACCGCGTATGTTGCTTACGTCAACCTCGCTGCAGCCGACTCCGCGCACGTCTCGACAGTTGTAATCGCACAGCTACCGCAAGACTTTCCTGGTGACACCCACGTCTTTGTCAACGCGAACCATCAGCTCTTGAACGCTGACATCGCGCTGGCCCGGGCCAACTACGATGCCAGCATCATCGGCCTGGCATCAGGCGGTTACACGGGGTCCTGAGAGCAAGTAGACACCTAAACCAACGATCTGCTCCGCTAAGGCGCCAAGATGGTGTCATCGGGACGAATCAGATGAGCCAACAGCGATCACGAGTGCTTGTCGTCGACGACGAAGAGGGAATTCTTCGAGCGGTCGGGCGGGCACTCGTGATCAATGGCTACGACGTGGAGACGGCGGCGGAAGGTTCGGCCGCCATCCACGCTTTGATGGCTCGGCCGCCGGACGTAGTCGTTCTCGACGTGTCCATGCCGGGTGTCGACGGCCTTGAGGTCTGTCGCCGTTTGCGTAAGGCAGGGGACAGGACACCGGTCCTCATGCTCACCGCGCGTGAGGGCGTCGAGGACCGTGTCGCCGGGCTCGACGCCGGGGCAGACGATTATCTGATCAAGCCATTTGCCCTCGAGGAGCTTTTGGCGAGACTTCGCGCACTGCTCCGGCGTGCCGACCCGGCCGAGGCGAGTGAAGTCTTACGCTATGGCGACCTCTCCCTCGATCTCGGATCGAGGGAGGTATGCCGGGCCGATCGAGAGATAGAGCTCACTCGAACGGAGTTCCTTCTCCTTGAGCTATTTCTGCGGCACCCGGGTCGGGTTCTCGCACGCGAGGTGATCTCAGCGAACGTCTGGGACTACGACTTCGGCCCGGCCTCGAATTCGCTCGACGTCTACATCGGCTATCTGCGCAGGAAGACCGAGTCACAAGGCGAGAGTCGACTTATTCAAACAGTCCGAGGCGTCGGCTACGTCCTTCGCGAATGAGCTCGTCCAGGCGAGTTCGCGTCGAGACCCGCGGAGGCTGGCTCGGCGGAGGCGGCAGAGCAGCGAGACTTCAAGTGCGTTCGCGCGTCGCTCTCATCACCGCGCTCGCCGTCTCTGTCGCTGTCATCTTGGTTTCCGCGAGTGCATATGTCCTCTTTCGCCACGACCTAAGTGACGCGGTCGACGGCACGCTCACAAGCCAGGCCGAGACGCTGAACAACGCGCGCACGCACGGTGGCCTGCAAGCCGCGCTGAAGCTCTTGTTTAGCCCGCCATCCTTGCTCGCTAACCAACCCGCCGAACAGGTTGTCGAAGCCAAGGGGTTCGTCTTCACTGCCTCGCGCAACTCAGCTCAACTTCCCGTGACCGCAAAAGTGTTGGCTGTCGCGGATGGCAAGTCCAACGGCTATTTCACGAGCACGACTGTCGGTTCGGTACCAGTGAGCGAACTGGTGACCGGATTCGGCAAAGGGCTGGCGCTCGAACTCGTCCAGCCAACGCGGAAAACCGAACTCGACCGACTCGCCGTGGCACTCGCGCTTGCAGCAGCTGCGGGGGTACTTCTCGCGCTGGTCCTCGGGACAGCTATAGCGGGTCTTGTTCTGCGACCGGTACGACGTCTGACCGCTGCCGCAGAGAGCCTAGCCACGTCGCGAGACTTCGGAACGCGGATCCCAGTTGAGGGCCGCGACGAACTCAGCAGACTCGCGGTGAGCCTCAATACGGTCCTCGCCGCGCTCCAAAGCTCCCAGCTCGCTCAACGCCAGCTGATCGCCGATGCCTCGCATGAGTTGCGAACACCATTGACGAGTCTCCGCACCAACGTCGACCTTCTAGCGGGCCGCATCGAGATCGATGCCGAGGCGAGAACGCAACTCCTCGAGGACGTGGTCGAGCAGCTGGACGGGCTGGGTCGCCTCGTGGGCGATCTGATCGAGCTCGCCCGGCAGGAAGGAACGCTGGATCCGGCCCGGCAGACGGACATCGTTGCGTTCCACGACGTCGTCTCAGATGTCCTCTCAGACATGCGGCGCGACGCGCATATCGACATTAGTGACAGTCTGGTTCCCGTCTTTGTTCGCGGGGTCCGCAACGACCTGGCTCGGGTTGTGGCGAACCTCGTGAGTAACGCCGCGAAGTGGAGCCCACAAGGCACAGTGATCGAGGTCAAGCTGAGCGTTGACTCGGCGGCGGCAGTCCTCTCGGTGACCGACAAGGGGCCGGGGATTGCGCCAGAGGACCTTCCGTACATATTCGACCGGTTCTATCGCGGTTCCACCGAGCGCAAGGTACCAGGATCAGGCCTCGGGCTGGCAATCGTCCGGCGAATCGTAGAGGTCCACGGCGGCGAGGTCAGCGTCGTCAGTTCCACTCTCGCCGAAGGGTCTTGCTTCGAGGTGCGGCTGCCAAACGCTAATCCGTAGGTGGAAAGAGCCAGCTTGTGAGATTCATGAATCCCTCAAATTCCTCGAACTAGCTAACATCACTCCGACTTCGCTACTTGGACTCTCCGCTCAATGTGAGACTGACCCTGTGCGGACAATTCTCAACCTGATCTGGCTAGTCCTGTCGGGACTCTGGCTTGCGCTGGCTTATGCGTTCGCCGGAGTGATCATGTACGCCCTCATCATCACGATCCCCTTCGGCGTCGCCTCGTTCCGCCTCGCCGCCTACGTCTTGTGGCCGTTCGGCAGGACGGTGATCCGACGGCCGGGAGCCGGAACCGCGTCCATGGTCGGCAACGTGCTCTGGTTCCTGCTCGCCGGAGCATGGATTGCTTTGGCGCACGTGTTCCTTGGACTGATCCTTTGCCTTACCATCGTTGGAATCCCGCTCGGACTAGGAAACTTCAAGCTGGCGGCGGTCGCCATCGCTCCACTCGGCAAACAGATCGTCTCGACGAGCGATCCTCGCGCCGCGCTCGGAACCGTCTCGTTTTGACCGCCCTGTTGACTTCGGCAGCCCCCTCCGTCCACCCCGAACCGCTCGTACTGTGATCAGCTGAGACGACACGACCGCCACGTCGCCGCTTCTCACCACGAGGCTCGCAACGAGTACAGAATCGACCTAGCGAGCCGAGCACCCGGAGACGCCTCCTCCTTGGTGTGGCACCCGCAACTAGCGGATCCTCGCGATAATAACAGTGATGTGATTTCATGGAGGGATGAGGCTTCCACCACTCAAACTGCGTCCAGGTGACCGTGCCGAGTTAGAGGCCCGAGTGCGGTCCAACACCATCGAGGCCCGGGCGGCCAGACGGGCACGGATGATCCTGCTCATGGCCGAAGGCCGGTCGAATCGGGCGATTGGCGAGCTCTGTGGTCTGCACTACAACCAAGTCGGGCTGTGGCGGGCCCGCTATGAATCTCTCGGGCTCGCCGGTCTCGAAGATGAAGAGCGTCCCGGGCGCCCGGCGATCTATGACCACGACGATGTGCTCTTGTTGGTCAAACTCGTGACCGAGGATCCTCCCGAGGGAGCCGCGCGCTGGACGATGGAGGCTTTGGCGAGGTCCATGGCCGCCCACGGGGTTCCGATCTCGGCGTCCCAGGCCTGGCGGATCTGCAAGGCGCTCGACTTAAAGCCGTGGCAGGTCGAGTCATGGATGACGAGCCACGACCCTGAGTTTTGGGCCAAGGCCTCCGATGTATGTGGGCTTTATCTCAACCCGCCCGAGAACGCCGTGGTGTGGTCGGTCGACGAGAAGTCGGGTATGCAGGCAAGGTCCCGGGCGAACCCCACCAAGCCGGCGGTCCCGGGCAAGCGGGTCCGGCAAGAGTTCGAGTACCGCCGCCACGGCACCGCCGTATTGTTTGCCGCCTTGAGCGTGCACGAGGGCAGCGTCGCCGGATGGGTGACCGACTCGAGCAGATCGGACAACTTCGTCACCTTCTTGGGCGACCTGGTGGCCCAGACACCTCCCCATCTCGATCTGCACTGCATCGCCGACAACTTTGCTGCCCACAAGACAGCCAAAGTCGCCGAATTCTTGGCAGCCAACCCACGGGTGCACATTCATCACACGCCTACCCATGCGAGCTGGCTCAACCAGGTCGAGCTGTTCTTCTCCATCTTGGAGCGTCGCGTCCTTCGACGAGGAGAGTTCGCATCGCTCGACGACCTGGCGGGAAAGGTCATCGCCTTCATCAATGATTACAACCGCCGGGCCGCACCGTTCCGCTGGACCTATGACGGAAAGCCCCTACGAGTCGCGTAAGTCACAATGATTTACGCGCGAGAGCATTAGTAATGAACACCGCGGTCGGCTGGCTTTGGCTACACGCAGCGGCGGAGCTGCGTGGTCGACTGCGAAGGCCCGAAGAGGCGGTTGCCTTCTTCGGAATCAGCCGGGGTTCTCTGGCTGAGGCCACCAGCGCGCTTCTCCGGCCAAGAACTCATGACCGGTTGAACCTCGCCCCTGCGTCATTCCAGCCCCGCAGTCGTCACCGCCACAACGAGCCAGCACTCGACCCTTTCGGTGACCACCAGGTGCCTCCCTAATCGTAGATCGAGCCGCCGAGTGGGCCTGGCCCTCCAGATATCGCGCGTGTTGACCTGGTGGTCTGTCGCGCCAGGTCGGTCGATCGCCGACCGAGGTTCGTGGTAGTAGCCACAACCCTGTGGGGAGACTGCCATCCTTGCCTCCGACCGATGGCGGATCAATGCTTGCAGGAGGACAGAGAAGACTTAGCGCCACTCTGTACCCGAATGTGGGGGGATGTGAGAGCTAGCACTACAAGGACGGTGTGGTATCGCTTGCGAGCCACGTTCGGGCGCCGGTGGAGCGCTTACCTGGGACTGATGTTGCTAATTGGGTTAATCGCCGGCATCGCCATGGGGTCGATCGCCGCGGCCCGACGGACGCAGTCGTCTTATCCGGCCTTTCTCGCTAGCACGAACGCATCGGACTTGACGCTGTCGACCTATGGCATCGCCAACGCCTCCTTGGCGAGCAACTATTCACCGACGCTTACGCACGAGATCTCCAATCTTCCTGAAGTCAAGCGGGTCGAAAGTTGGGTGGGGGCACAGGTCGCACCACTGCAGCCGGACGGGGCTCCGAACCTGACTGCCCCACTCAATCCTGTGGGAAGTGTCGACGGCCTGTATTTCGATGAGGACCGTGCCACCCCAGTCGTGGGTCGGATGGCCAATCCGGCTCGGGCCGACGAGTTCGTCACTACGGCGCTGGGAGCGCGAGCTTTGAGAGCTCATGTCGGTCAGGTCGTTCCCATGGGCGTGTACACGTCAAATGAATTCAACTCACCAGGCTTCGGCACGCCGCGCGTGGCACCAGAGCGCAGGATCGACATGAAGCTTGTCGGAATCGTTGTCCTTAACGACGAGGTGATCGAGGACGACACGGACCGTCTTCCAACCGACATCCTCTTCACTCCCGCACTGACCCGCATGCTCATCGCCTCCAAAGCTGTTCAGGGAACCTGGTACGCCATGCAACTCGTGCACGGCAGCCGCGACATTCCCACTGTGGAAAAGGCGCTCATCCGCCTGCTCCCCAGCGGGAGCGATGCCAACTTCAGTGTCACCTTGCTCACCGAGACCAAGGTGGAGCGGGCCGTCAAACCAGAGTCGATCGCCCTTGGCGTGTTCGGCGCAATCGCCGCTCTCGCAGCCTTGGCCATCGCGGCAATCTCCATCTCCCGCCAACTGCACTCGTCCGATGAAGAGCTCCGGGTCCTCTGGGCGCTTGGTGCCAGTCCGGCCACGACTGTCGCCGACGCGCTGGTCGGCGTGCTTGTCGCGACTCTGGCTGGCTCACTCCTCGCGGTTGTGGTGGCGGTTGCGCTGTCGCCACTATCCCCACTCGGACCGATCCGCCAGGTCTACCACCCGCCCGGGATCGAGTTTGACTGGACGGTCCTCGGCTTTGGAGCGCTTGTACTTATCGGAGGACTCGGCGTGACCGCCGCCACAATTGCCTACCGAGGTGCACCCCACCGTGTGGCTGTCAGGTCCCGTGTTGACCTACCGCGCGACTCGAAACTGCTAAAGATGGCGACCAATGCGGGCCTGCCGACCTCTGGAGCCATCGGTCTCCGCTTCGCGCTCAAGCCCAGTCACAGTCGCGCCGCGGTCCCCGCTCGCTCCGTCCTGTCGGGCGCGATCCTGGCCGTCATCATTGTTACAGCGACACTCACCTTCAATAGCGGTCTGAGCACCTTAGTGTCTAGTCCTGCGCTCTATGGATGGAACTGGAGCTATGCCCTGAGCTCGGGGAACGTCGTGCCCCCACAAGCACTTGCTGCGCTCAGCCACGACCCTGATGTAGCGGCCTGGGCCGGATACCACACTCTTTCCGTCCAAATTAACGACCTGACTGTGCCTGTCCTATTGGGTGACAACCATGCCGCGGTCACGCCACCGATCCTGTCCGGCCATTCCGTCGATGAGAACAACCAAATTGTCCTCGGCGCCACCACGCTCTCGCTCCTGCACGACCACGTCGGCGACACCGTCGTGTTTTCCTTCGGCAGTCCGAACACCGCCCCGACTTACCTTCCTCCCGCGAAGCTGGTCATCGTGAGCACTGCCACCATGCCCGCCATCGGCGGTGACGAGACCTTCGCCGACCACCCCTCGATGGGAACGGGAGCCGTGCTCTCTGACCATGTCAGCCCGGCGTTCGTACGCGCCATTCAGAACCCTGACCCAAATCTCAGAGGACCAGGTCTGGTTTTCGTACGCCTGCGCAGCAGCGTGAGCTCGGCGGTGGGACTGGCCGACATGAACCGCATCGCCCATCTCGCGGACAAGGTATTTGCCGCCGACCCGAACGCCACGGGTGACTCTGTCGGGGTCCTAGGCGTCCAACACCCGGCTGAGATCGTCAACTACCAATCAACCGGGGCAACACCTGTCATCCTCGCCGTCGGCCTTGCCGTAGGAGCGATCGTTGCACTGGCTCTTACCTTGATCGCGTCGGTCCGACGACAAAGACGAGACCTCGCCTTATTGAAGACCCTCGGATTCACTACCCGGCAGTTGGCCGCCACCGTTGCCTCGCAGGCTTCTGCCATCGCAGCGATCGCCGCCGTCGTCGGAGTGCCCGTCGGCATTGCCGTCGGGCGACAGCTATGGATACTCTTCGCTCGCAACATCAACGCCGTGCCTCATCCCACGGTTCCCGCCTCCCTGCTCCTGGTCGCGGCGGGCGCGCTCATCCTCGCCAATCTCGTCGCGGCCGCGCCTGCGCGAATGGCTGCGCGCACGCCCGCCGCCCTAGTACTGCGATCCGAATGAGAGCCGAAATCCAGCTTCTCCTGAGCGTGACCTGTGGCCTGTGCCTCCCGAGTGACGCTGAGCTCGCGTCAGACCTGGCGTGCCGGGCGGCGCCGGGGCGGGCTGGATCGACGCGATCTTCTTTCCGGAGACAGCCTGCCACGCCGCAATTAGACCGGCATGGCTTGACATGGCTGGACCCGTTCTCACAGACTCCAACATGCGATCACGAACGGACGGCATGTGGTGGGGAACGGCAATCGAAGCGCCGGACCCGGGCAGCTTAGCCAGGTTCTATTCTGAGCTGCTCAGGTGGCCGATTGGTCACGAGGAACCAGGAACAGCCATCCTCGCCGCTCCCCAGGGGTCGATCTTTTTCGTCTTTCAGCAGGCGGACGGCTACCAGACTCCGGCGTGGCCACCAGCCGACGGGCAACAGCACCCAATGATGCACTTCGATTTTCAGGTCGGTGACCTCGACTCCGCCGTCGCCGATGCGATCGCTCTCGGCGCCTCTTTGGCTGCCGCTCAGCCGCAGGAGAACGTCCGTGTTCTCCTTGACCCAGCAGGACACCCTTTCTGCCTCTGCCTCGAGGCTGACTGATCAAGGCGGGCCGGGCCGCCCTGCGCGGCGTCGGGACGAAGTCGCACCCAGTCACCTGTCACAAGGTCCCCAATAGTGGCCAAACCTATAGTGCGCTCACGATGATCGGCCATTCGATCTCCGTTCCATCGTCCGGACGCGGTTCTATCTCCGCATTCGTCGTGGCGTCCACGTGCGAGCCCAGCGGCTGCCAAACACGTGACTGACCCGCCCGGACGGCGAGTGACGCTCTGGTCTGGCGCCGAATAGCACCGCCCGCCACCCTTCGGCAAAGGTCAGCAGAACACCGCGAGGCTCAGATAACGTCTCTTCATCCACTCCCTTGATGTCATCACAGATAGAGAGCAGACATGACTGAAGATGAGTTTGTCTACGACCCATTTTCTTTGCAAGTCAGGGAAGATCCTTATCCAGTGTACCGAGGCCTTCGTGACCAACATCCTCTTTATCACAGCACCACTTACGACTTCTGGGCGCTATCGCGATTTGACGATGTCCAGCGAGCGGCTCGCAACTGGCATGTGTTCTCCAGTGCACAAGGCGTGGATCTTGACCATAGCGGGGCAGCCATCTACGGTCCTGGGAACCTCGGGAATTTCATCGACAGCGATCCGCCAGTCCACACCGCTTTTCGCAAGATCGTTCAGCGCGAGTTTCTTCCTGCGAAACTCACAACGTCCCTGTCGCCGCAGATAGGCAGAGTTGTGAACACCGTGCTGGATGGGTTGCAGGACCGCGATGAAGTCGACTTGATTGCTGACTTTGCCTGGGTACTACCGACGACCGTTATGTGGACGTGGCTCGGTTGTCCAGAAAGTGACTTCCCTATGCTTAGAGATCTGCTTCGTCGCGTCAAGTTTCGAGAGCTCGGCGTGCCGGATGTCACACCCATAGCCTCCCTCGCTATTACCGAGCTGCGAGAATATATGCACGACCTAATTGTCAGTCGGCAAGACTACCCAACCTCAGATCTGATTAGTTATCTGCTTCGGGAGAGCCAGCATACTGGTGGATCTGATCGACTTGAGGTCACGCTCAATATCAGCACGCTTCTTATCGACGCCGGAACTGGCACCACCGCCGCGCTGCTCGGCAATGCTCTCCACCTTCTAGGTGACAACATGACCCAACGGCAAGAGCTCTTGGGCGTCCCTCAGAAGATTAGCGACGCGGTAGAGGAAGTGATCCGCCTCGAGCCACCAGTACAACACAACGTGCGCACGCTATCGGAGGACATCGACCTTTATGAGCACCAGCTCCCTGCAGGCTCCCGAATGCTCTTGGTCTTTGGGGCGGCGAACCATGACGAGAGGCGTTGGCGGGACGCTGACGCTTTTGACGTCAACCGGCCCTCGTTACCACATTTGGGTTTCGGTCACGGCATCCACCTTTGTCTCGGTGCTCCCTTGGCGCGCCTCGAGGTGGCGGCTGCGCTGTCTGAGTTTCTGCGGCGGTTCCCCGGCTACCACCTTGCTAATAAGCCCGTTCGTCTGCCAAACCTTGACAGAGGGTTCTTATTCCTTCCGGCCATTCTTCGATGAGCGCGCAGATAGCGAGGCTGCTCCCCGGGGCCTCCGGAGTGACGGCTCTCCGCGGTGTAGCCGGATGCGATTCACGCTCGTCAAAACGGATGGATGATTCGCGGTCGTCGGTGCACCGCGTGACGTCTCCGGACCCGACTTCGGCGGCTCAACTTTGAAAGCCCTGCTCACGAAGTCGCGGTGAGGCGGTTTTTGCCCTACAAGCCGTGATCGGGCTTGCTCAGGCGACGCGCGAGCGCCAGGTCGAGGTGTCGA
>JBEKVJ010000077.1:0-18553 GCA_049514105.1 Acidimicrobiales bacterium | reverse complement strand
GAAGCTGTGCTTAGCTTTGCGGCGGACCGATGTACACAAGTCGCCGATGAGCGACTTCGGAGATTAGCCAACCCTGGCTGCCAGGCGTGTCTGCGAAGTAATAGGTATTTGCTGAGTAAAAGTGCACCAAGTGATAGCTGGGGGTGGAGCACACCTTGAAGCCACCGCTGACGATAAGCGGATTGGAGTTCTCGCTCGGTGGGCAGGGTAACCATGGGTCTTGCCTCGGCGGAAATGGTGCATCCATCACCCACTCCAGGTCCCAAGAGCGGGGGTTTTGCTCGGAAAAGTAAAGTCTCATGCCCCATGCCGGTTTGTCGGCTGGCGTCCAGGTCAGGAACTCATGCTCATTCGGATAGATCAATCCCTCTGTGAAGGTTAGGTGTCGGTCGCCGGGCACAAGCACACGGGCATCGATCCCATAGGCATGCAGGTCGAGAAGACAGGAAGACAGAGGCGTGCACGGGATAACGGTCGGCTGTGATTCGCTAGCCAAGAGGCTGACACCGATTCCGATCACGATGAGGACCGCAGCCGTGAGCATTGCGAATGCCTTCATGACATCACCTTCGGCGAAACTACTACTGTAGACCGTTACGAACGTGCGTTCGCTAGGATCCACCACTCTGATTGGCAGGCTTGGTAACTTCTCGTCAGGTCGTGCGATTGGTCCGAACAGACCACCTGGCTCGCAGCTCGCCGGGTAGCGCACCGTGAGCCTGCGTAAGTGGCGGCGGTCGTTGGTAGCGGACGGCGCACGAAAGTCGCTACGGCGGGGGAGACAACCCGCAAATCGAAACCCGCTAGGCAACACGGCCTAGCGGGCAAGGGACCCGAAGACAGCAAGACCCGCACAGGGGCGGAAAACAGGCGAGCAGCCGGAAGTTCCCCCATGCGGGTCTTACGTTCGTTAGGCAGGGAAGGAAGGCGGACCCCGCCTTTGTGTAGCCGGGTGACGAGTCCGGCTTTCTAGGGACGCCCGCTCAGAACGCCCCGAGATTCTTAGGAGCTACCCCGCAGCTTCAGTAGCTCAAGCGTCCTTTGAGCGGCCCTGACCGAGGCAGGTACGGCTTTAGAACGCACGCCAGCACCATCGTCCGCAAACAAGGACTTCGAGGGAATCAGGCCACCACCGGCTCCCGGAGTCGAAGACCCTACGGCCCCGCCCGAGTTAATCCCCTTTGGCTTGTCGGCGTTGTCGGCCACGTAGGCGTCGATGGCCTTTGTGGCCTCACGCAACGCAGCCTTGGAGGTAGCTAAGCCCTTGTCTCCGTCATCGAGTGACCTCAATGCGGCCTGAAGCTTGGTCTTTGTCGAGGATGTGAGCGTGCCATCCTTCACGGAGAGCAGCTTGTTGAGGGACTTGCGGAGCGTGGCAACGTTCGCCTCGATGGTTGGCATTACTTTCGCCCCCGCTGGGCGTACAGGCGCTCGGCATAAGCCACGGCGTTGAGGACCCTGGCAGCACGCTCGTTGTCTCGGCGCATGGCAGCTTCGAGCGTGTCAAGGATGTCCTCACGGACCTCGGGACGACACGCCTTGCCGAGCGCAAAGCCACGCACGAACTCATAACGTGAGCGTCCACTACGGATCTCGCCCATGGGCATTTTGTAGTAGAAGGCCAAACGGTCAACCGCAGCATCCACCTCGGCAAAGTCCGTCCAGGGCAGAGGATCGGCCTGGCGAGTACTGCCTACTGTGACCTCACCGGTCGAACTGTTCACCATGACTGACTCGCCTCGCTTGGCTTCAGGGGACTTGAGTAACTTGATCTCTTCGAGTGCCGTACGCACGGATGCAGGAACGACTCGACGTGCAAAAGAGCGGACAGCTTGACGCCGAGGCACGACACTTCTAACTGTTGGCTCACGGAAAGCGTGATCTTCGCAGCAATAGTCGCACTTCGCCGTAGCCCTGTTGGCCGGAATCTCTTTGCCGCAACCCGGCAATCTACAGACTTTCGACATGATTGCCCCCTTAGATGGCGAAGCCGCTGCCCGTGGCGACGGCCACACCGGCAGGCTGGCGCACGCAGAAAGTCGCATAGAGATGGACGACAAAAAGCACGCTCAGTTCGTGTGCGTAGGTCTGGTCGAAGTAGGAAAACGAGGGACGCCCAATGAATAACAAGTCATCCTCTCGTGGACGACAAGCAATCACACAGTCCTGACCATCGACAAGAGCATTCGCCAGGCTAGGAATGCCGTAAGTCGGCACGCCACCGACATAGCCGAGCGGGCCGGACGGACTCTGAACCGTGCCAGATCCAACACCAATGCGCTGCAAAGGCGCACCATCGGCGTCGTTCTGCAAGGCGAAGGACACATACCTCGAAGGTGTCATGAAAAGAACCTGTGCAGGCCGGTTGCGTAACCCAGCGACATCCTGCAAGCAAGCACCTATAGTTTCTAGCTGACCTTGGGTAGTTGGGCTTGTTGCAGTGTAAGTCTCATTAGATCCTGCTTGTGCAAGGTAGCCTAGTAGCTGGCCTTCCACTGTTCCGACGCCCGGACTAACGGCCTCAGGTTGTCCGTTGCCGGTAGCCATGTTGGCATCTATGACCTCACCGATGTCGAGGGCTGACTGGGCCATGAGCATCGAGTCAACGTTCTGACCTCGCTCATTGAGTTGGACGCTGATCTTGGTGATTGCGCTGAAGCAGCGGACTCCGACCTTTAGCTCGGTCGTGGCGTTCACACCAGCCTGTCGGTTGGTGTCTTCCTGACCGGCGTAGGGATCAACGGAGCCGTTGGACGCCACGCCCGGCACCCACAGTTCCGTAGACCCGCCCATAAGGGGCAGAGTCTTCACGACACTCTGAGCAACGCTCGCAGCTTTGGAAGCCGTGTAGAACTCGTCCGTGAGGATCGCAGGGGGTACAAAGCTGCCCGCACTTGAGAGAACCGTGGTCAGGTCCCTCAAGGACATCGGGTAGCCGTCCCGAGTGTGAGTAACGCCCTCAGCCTTTGCGGCCTTAGCTGCCCTCTTGTTGAACGCCTCGACCTCTTTGTTGGCGTCAAACTCGTAGTACAGGTTTTGCCGGGCTTGTGCCTCTTGCTGCGAGGGCATGCCAAAGGCGGCACAACGGCCCGTCGAGGCTACGGCGTCGAGCACGAAGCTGTGGGGCGAGTCGGGGCCATAGATCGGGGGAGTCTTGACCTTGGTTATGCGAGGGAGCGAGCGCAAACGCTGATTCAGGTCATCCGCTCGGGCCAAGGCGAACTCGGCTTCTTGATCTCTCGACTGCTTGAGCAGGCTCGCAGCAGCAGTGAGCAAGCTGTCCCGCTGAAGTTTCGTGGTCTTTCTGAGAGTCTTGATCTCACTGTCACTGATTGGCATAGCACTGTCCTTTGTTTACTTGGCCTCAAGTGCGGCAACTCGGAGTTCGAGTGCATTCACTCGCTTTTGCATGGCAACTTCCCAACTACGTTCGGCCTCAAAACCTTCGATGCCCCGTAGCGCTGCTTCTTGGACCGCCACCTGTTGGGCACGGAATGCGGCCTCTTCAGCAGCCAAGGCTTTCGGGTCAACGTTGGGGAACTGCGGTTGCTTCGGTTCGGGGATGATACGGTTCTTCATGCGGGTATTGCTCCTTAGGGTGTTAAAAGCTCTGCTAGGTAAACGTGTTGCTTCTCGGGACGGACTGCGTCAAGCCGAGAAGCACGCACGCCCTACAAGCCAAGGAAATGGAGAGGCAGGAACCTTGGAAGCTGATACCAGCTTATCGCTGGCCATAGCCTTTTAAGCCATATGGCGAAATCAGGCAGCTTGCTGGGCGAAGTGAGCGACGTAACGGTGGACTACATCTAGCGGGAATCGCCAGGTGCCGTTCGCCACCCTGTGGCCCTGAAGCTCGCCGGTCTTGGCTAGTTGCTGCACACGTCGAGTTGAGACACCAATGAATGCAGCAGCTTCCTTAGTTGTGATGTCGGTGTACGTACATGCCTCTAAGACAGGCGACACAGTAAGCATCTGTGTAGCCATGCTGTTCAAGTCTGAGTAGAAACGCTGTAGGCGAGAATCTCGAAGATAGCCGGACTTCTTGGCGATGCTCAGCACTGACACCAGGGCAATGATGTCTTGTTGGCTAAGCAGCAGTAGTGCTGACCCTGGTTGAACTACGGGCATGTTCACTCCTGATCTCTGCGAGGATGCCAGCCAGCTCTCGGGCTTCCTGAGGCACGACCCCACCAAAGGCTTGCTCGACAACGACGGGGTTGTGCTCACCGGTGATGCAGCAGCCGAGATACCAGAGGCCAACTTCGAGCCGGTTCAAGCGCTCTTCGGTGGTCATGATTTCCAAGACCTTTCGGACTCGGCGGCCTGTAGAGCCTCTACGACGTCGAACTGCTCAGCATTACAAGCCTTCAACCATGCGACATCTTTCTCGACGGCCTCTAGACGGGCTACCAGGTCCTCGTAGTCTTCCTTTGTCACTTTGTGCCTCCTTCGACAACCGCCAGGCGATGGCGGGATATGCTTTCCAAACGTGCGGGAACTGACGTGGTCGGAGCGAACTGTCGGCACTGTGTCTGCAAGTTCTGAGCGTGTCCTAGCCTGGTGGAGAGATCCAAGCCGACAGGAGGCGTACCAGGACTGGGTTGAGCAAAACGGCGGCGAAGGCTTCTTACGGACCGAAACAATTGAAGATGGCGTGCGGCTACGAACTAGTAGGTTCAAGGACCGGAAGGGCTGGGTTCACGAAACCCGAGTCGAGAGCCAAGTGGGTCCGGACGGCTATGCCATCCGCAATGAAGACGGCTCAATTCCGACCAATCTGGTCCGAATCTTCATTGCGCCTCTGCTGCGCTACAAGATGACCTTCACCTGCACGGGGCAACTTGAGTTCAATCAGAAAGATCCCGAAGTGACCGAGGTCGTCCTGGTTCACAACCACCGAGTGGTGGGTGGAACCTGGCTCAACCGGCGCAACCTTCAAAGATTAGAACGGGAGAACACGGCACTGTTCGACCAGAAGTTGATCGATCAGTGTCAGGCCGAGTTGGCTCCCTCGGATGCACAAGAATGAACTTTCGCCAAGCGTGAATCGCTCTATAGACCCTCAATATCTCGTACAAAACCCGAGCGTTGGCCGGGGTGGAGAAATCGCAGGGTGCATGGGGTGTTACCCCGCCCCCGATATCTATTGCATAGCTACTGATCGGTCCACTTGTATAGGCTCTAAGAGGTAGGGTACCTATAGGAACTCCGTGGGGTGGTAACCGGTCGAAGAGTCCTCAACCATAGAGGCTGGCAGCGCATCGATAGACGTAAGTGGGCAGTAACGTCGAGATACAGACCACGACCATCTACGAGAAAGCCCTTGTTGTGTAAGGTCTGCCTGTCTTCGTGCTCTATGCGTACTCTCGTGCTCACACTCTATCTTGAAAACCCTTATGTTATGCGGCCTTTCTAGCTGCTGCTACTCGACGTTCCTTCTTGAAACCACAAGGCTTACAGAACACAGACCCAGCCTCACAAGGTGACTCTAGACATTGCACACAAAGCCCTACTAGTGTGCTGTCGTATTGCTGCCACACTGAGTTATCTAGATCCTCTATAGCTATAACGTCATCATCCCATCTAGCCTGCCATGGCCTATACGAGACAAGATGTTTGCGAGTCTTTGTTACCATTTTCTCCACCTGGTCATCGCCGCACACGGTCGATAGCCCGTGGCGTGCTGTCGCAATCCTTACAGGTCATCCACCACATCGGTCGGTGGTAGGCTGGTCGAACGTGGCAGGAGCGATCTTTGTAGGCGTGTTCGTGGCATTCCTTGTGAGCTACGTCGTTGCAGTAGTACGTTCGGACGGTAAGCGAGCGGCGCTTCGAGGGAAGCCCTTTCCGGTTCGTGAACCTGCCGGAATCACAACGATCGAGGCGTCGTGGGAACAGGCTGCGGAGATCAGCCGAGATGCGATTCGGACGCTTGGTGCCTCGGACTTCAGGGTTATAGACGGGGTCGGCGTTGTTGGATGGAAAGGCATCGCCTATTGGAGAGGATTGCCCAGCAACAGGCCGCTCGAAATGGGAGTGTTGATATATGCACTGGACGGTGAGCATGAGCAACTCGTCTCCTACGCTCGGCCTCGGTTTGCCCGCGTGGATCTTTGGATGGGCGGGAGGCGAAGCCTAGAACTGGGTACGGCGCTCGCCAGGGAGGTGTCGAGAAGAAGCACCGACGGAGTCGCTGGAACGTCCACCGCATGACCGGACAGTGCGCCTAAACCGTCGAACGGTTCGAGATCTTGCCGGATACCGCCCGCATTTGACCGCTAGCAATATTGACCTGTAACCCGGGAGGATTTGACCACCGACGAAACCTCGATTGGTTAGGGAGCATCTGAGCGCCTCTAGCTCCTTCTTTCACAAGCGTCGGGAACACTTGGAACAGACCTTCCGTATTGTTCTACGTATGCGTATTTTTGGTGACGATACGGAAGTGGTGTTCCGTGTGTTCCCACCCTGGTCACGGGCTTGACGGGAACACGTCATGGCGTTAGATCCCTCGACTGGCGAGGTCGGTAGCGTCATCGTCGGTGCTGTCTGCGAACTCGAAGCCGACCCAACAACGGGAGCCATGGAAGA
Source organism: Acidimicrobiales bacterium (assembly GCA_049514105.1). Classification (GTDB taxonomy): domain Bacteria; phylum Actinomycetota; class Acidimicrobiia; order Acidimicrobiales; family Bog-793; genus Fen-455. Next base: position 11,962 of record JBEKVJ010000077.1, on the reverse strand, counting down.
CCTTGGTTTCCCCACCGCACCGACTTAGGACCTCGGTTACTTCAGTCCATCTAGGCTCATCGAGTCCGTTGTCCGCACAGTAGCTAGTTAGCTTGGCCTTCAGCAGATCGATACGGGCACGACCACTACGTTTGATGTTCAGGCAGTCTGCGACAAAGCGGGCAGCGACGTTCTCATGTTGCTTGTAGTCGGCTGTGCTCACCGCAACCTTGTGAGGCATCGGCAGCTTGCATCCTCCGGCGACGAACCTCACCGCACCCTCGACGGCCCACGTCAGGATGCCTTGAGCCTCGGCTCGCAGCTTCTCGGCAAGGTTCTCGTCAATCTTGTCGGGCGGGATGGTCACCGCCCACGGGATCACCCGGACTCGACGCCAGATCCCATCGGACGTGTCTTGAATGGTCGGCATGTGGTTGCAGAACATCACCAAGGTGTCAGTAGGGGAGTATTCCCACGGGTCTTCACGCATGCGCCTGCCTGTGCGGCGGTCACCGCCTGTGAGATTCTTGACTTGCTCAGCGTTCAGCTTGGATTGCGTGCCTGTCTCCGGCAGCACCGCCAGACGCTTACCGCACAGTGCCGCCATAACCGTAGGGTGAGGCTCGTACTTGGTTTGCAAGACAAGGGATCTGTCAGGCACCACCGCATAGTCTGCGAGCACATACTGCAAGGCTCCGAAGTACTTGCTCTTTCCGTTGCCGCCAGAGCCGTAGTGGATCGACAGAGTTTCGGTAGGGTGACCCGTGAAGGCTGCACCAGCCTCTAGCTGTAGGTAGTCTCGGATCTCGGCATCGGGTTGCCAAGTCTCTAAACATTCCTCCCACAAAGCTGAGGTTACTAACGGGTTGTACCAGATAGGGCTTTGTATCGTGCAGTAGTCGGCTTCACTCCACCGCTCTAGGTTTCCCGTGCGGAGGTCTACGGACCCGTTCAAGACGTTCAGGATGAACGGGTCACGGTCGAGGTCCGTGTGTTCGATCAGGCTTAGTGGGAGGGCCAAGGCGATCATGTTGGCGATGTTGCTTCGTCGCTCAGCACTGCGAGCGCCAGTCCACCAAGCATCTCGTTCAGCGTCGGTCCATGGTCGGTACAGTGGCGGCGCATCGTCACTGTCTCCTAGCACGACAACGTTGCCGTTCTGGTCGTAGTCGAGGATGCCCGTGGTGCGATAGGTTTCGATGTCTTGAAACATGGTGCGGGATACGTCCCTAGCAAGGTCGGACATCAAGACTTCGTTTCCGTCGATGACCCACTTGCCCGCACGGTAAACGATGAACTTCTCCCACTTGCGGACGTAGCGGAAGTGGTCACCGTGCAGCAACACAAGGCGGATGGCGTTGCCCTCGTCACCGAGCCGTAGACCGTCGGCCCCGTTGGCGATACGGTCACTGGGCTTGATCAAGTTGTCGATCAGAACATCAGTCATGTTGCGCTACTTTCCTAGTGATGTGCCTGGACAACCCACCGCACTAGGAAACGGTGAGTTGTCCGGCACGTTTGCATGACCACGCTGCCTGCGGGTTCGGTGTAGTCGATTTTGACGGCACCAGGACGTAACCCGTTTCAAGGTAAGGCGATCCTGGCTTCGAGCAGTGCGCCGCACGATGCCCATAAGGTAGGGAGTGGTAGTGGTCGATCTTGCACCACCGGCAGTGGACGATAAGCCCGTTCTCCCTGTGAGGGTCGGGGTACGCCACTAACCGTGCTGCGTGAGGATGTGCTGACATCGGAGCACCTAGTCCTCTACCGGCACTCGGACATACACTCGACGCTCACCGTTGAAGTTACGGGTATGGGCTTCTAGTTTGTATGTCTTACGATAATGCTGGGCGAGACTACCTGCCTTGTCATCCGGCCATGGAACCTCGACATACACACCTGGCCTGTTCCTGGCTGCCATGGCTATGCGACTGTGATTCCTACAAGGTGGCTTACCCGGTATCTCGGTTACGTACTTAATCGTTTCGGCCATCTCCGGTCCCCTTATGGACTTGTGCTGATGCAATCAAGTCTATCATATCGGCCCAGTTAGGCCAGGTCAGGTGCCCTTGCCAGTTGCGCCAGTAGTTCCCGTCATGCCCATAGTAGTAGCACTCCATGTGGTGCCCTGTCAACGGGCAGGCTGTAAACGCATAGGAGTTAGAACAGATTACATAACAAGGCAAGATATATAGACCGCAGCTTGGCATTGCTAGCTATGATTGGCTAGCGTGCTCCTGTGTGGCCGGACCGTCCGGCACTAGAAATAGGAACTGGGCAGGATGAAAACAAGTACAAAGGGGAGCGTCCTACCGAAAGGAAGGGACGTAGCCCCAGACAACAAACCGGACCGCATGACCTACACGGTCGAGGAAGCCGCACAACTCTTGAGTGTTTCTAGGTCATTCGCCTATGACCTCGCAGCCTCAGAGAGTCTCCCCGGCTGTAGGCGACTTGGACATCGTTACGTGGTGTTGCGTAGCGTCCTCGACGCCTGGCTGTCAGGTGGTGAGGCAGCGTGAGTCTGGTAGCCAATGGAGTCGACACGATCCGGGAACGCCCTGTAAAAACCGAGGGGAAACGGGCCACGTTGCGCGCTTGACTGCACCGCTCTAAACTCGCTCTAGCGGTATTGGTCCGCTAGGGAAGGCGAGGTAACCCGATGGCAACGAAGAAGTACAGGGGGCACGGCGAAGGTGCCGTCTACTGGCGGGAGGACCGGCAACAGTTCTACGCCAGTGTCGATCTAGGCACAGTCAACGGTCGACGGGTCAGGAAGACTGTTCACGCACCGAGCAAGGCCGAGTGCCTCGACAAGCTGTCTGACCTTCAGCGTGAAGTCAGGGGCAAGACCATTACGACAAGCCAGGACCCTACGGTAGAGGAGTGGCTTGCAAGTTGGATCGGTAGTCTTGAGATCACTGGTCTTAAGGCTTCGACCGTTCGCAACTATCAGAACGTCATTGACTTTTACGTGACTGACGAAATCAAGCGATGCAAGCTTCGTTACCTCACGGCTGAGCATGTAGACCGGATGACCACGACGCTCGCCCGAGCCAAGATGTCAACGAACACACAGCGATTGGCTCGGAGCGTGTTGCGACGGGCAGTCGGTGAAGCACACAAGCGGGGCCACGTATCACAGAACGTGGTCAGTTTGAGCAGTGCCGTCGCCGTAAAGGTGAACGAACAGCCGGTCCTAACGCCTGAGGATGCCAAGCGAGTCCTTGCCTTGGTGGCTGAGGACAGCACGCAATGGCTAGCTCTGTACACCCTGGCCCTGCATGGCCTAAGAGAAGGAGAGCTAGTCGGGCTGCTCTGGCGGGACTTCGACCCTAAGGAGGAGACGCTAGCGATCACCGGCACATTCGATGCTATCGGGCGTGAGCGCACCGACCCGAAGACCGACAGTTCTCGGCGCACCATCAGCTTGACCCCAGAAGCCGTCGAGGTACTGACCATTCTGAAGATGGAGCCAGGCCGGAAAGAGAGCGAGGACGGACTGATCTTCGTGAGCCGACAGGGAACGCCCCTATTCGCCACAACGATCCGCCGCCACTGGCTGAGCGTATGCAAGCGACTGGACCTTCCACCGACCAGGTTCCACCAACTTCGTCACTCTTGCGCCACAATTCTGCTCAATGACGGTGAACCACTCGAAAAGGTGTCAACTCTTCTAGGCCATACCTCTGTGAGGATCACCGCCGACGTGTACCGCCACGTAGGACCGAACACGACACGGGAGACTGCGCAGCGGTTGTCCTCGGTGTTGTCGTGATCCCAGAGGACAGGCTTCGGTACCTGATCGAACGGGAAGAGATCTGCACCTGTGAGCACCCTTGGGCGGTACACGTCAACCAGGGGAACGGCTACGAAGTCTGCCTAGTGTGCGCCACCTACACTTACCCGTGCATCCTCGAACTGCCGTGGCGGTGGGGCATCCACCCCGATGACTACGCCAAGGTGAAGGACCAGCCAGGACCGGATGCTTACCACCACGTAGCCCCCCAGTAGTCCCGACCTTCCCGGCTCCGCAATGCCCGACTCCCCGTGCTGTCGTGACTTGACAATCAGGCTTCAGTGTGTTACAGCATCATTACATCCGTCTGGAAACAGGAGGTCGGAGATGGCGAGGCAGTTATTCCGGATCCACGGTGGCGGACTGCGTTGGAAGTTAGCCTCGGTAGCCGTCCTGTGCTTGGCTGCGGCGCTACCGACAGCCTTCAGTGCTCAGGCAGCAGCCTCCCCTGGACACACCGGTGTGATCAGCGGCCAGTTGAAGGTCTGCAAGTCTCCACTCACGGGCAAGGTCCCCAAGGACGTGGTATTCGGCGTTGGGCTCTACAAGCCGAGCCACATCAACGGCCATCTTGTAGCTCAGAAGACGGTCCGCTGGCCCTACAGCTTCCGATTTGTCACGGCAGCAGGGTCGTTTTACGTGTCGGTGCCGAACAAGGGCTACCAGGATGTTCCTGCGCTCGTAACGGCGGGACACACAGTGCACGTTGTTCTTAGCGAGACTTGCGACATCACAGCAGGCTGACCTAGTCGTGCCTGGACCTCGGTAGCCATTGGTAGCCAATCGCCTGGAATCAGGGCTACTGAGCGGATTGGCTACCGTGACCGAACCGAGAATGTCCAGTAAAAATGGACCCTGTGGACTAGGTGGATACACGCCAAGTTAACTGGGGGTCAAGAGGTCGCCGGTTCAAATCCGGCCAGCTCGACCATAGAACCCCTGGTAGACGGGGAGGCAGCTTCGGCCACAAGTCAGCGATACACCCCCGTGAGAACCTCGTGAGAACCAAAGGTCTCTCACGGAGGTGCGATGCCAGCAAGGCCAGAAGGTGTGTACGCCGATAGCCGGGGTCGGTGGTACTTCAAAGTCTCCTTCGGTAAGGACGCGCTCAGCGGTAAGCGGGAGCAGATCACTCGTCGCGGATATGCGACGGCGAGCAAGGCTGCCAAGGCTCGACGGGAGCTCATTGGCAAGCTCGACGCAGGACTCGTGAAGCCGAGCGCTGCCGCGCTCACCGTGAACGAGTTGCTGGACCTGTACCTGGACGGGCTCGACGCCGACCAGCGGCTTTCGGCCAAGACGCGACACGACTACCGCGTATACGCGCAGACGTACGTTCGAAGGCCACTAGGCAAGCGCAAGGTTCGTGATGTCACCCCTGAGTTAATCCTCACCTGGCAGCGAAGACTCCTTGCCGAAGGGGGAGCGAAGGATGGCAGACCTTTGGCACCGAACACGATCCGACTGGCTCGAGCACCCCTTGCGGGAGCCTTCAAACTCGCGGCTTCGAGCGGCATCGTGGCTGTCAATCCCCTCGTGCACACGCCAAGACCGAAGGCCAAGCGTTCGGTTCCGCGGTATTGGACTCCCGAACAGGCCAGAGAGTTCCTCACCTTGATGGAAGGAGATCGCACGTACCCGGTTTGGGCCTTCTTGATGTGCGCAGGACTCCGGATCGGCGAGCTCGTCGCGCTCCGGTGGAGCAACGTCGACCTGACCGAGGGCGTAGTGAGCGTTGTCGAGTTCTCCACCTACCTCGGTCACGACGTCGTCGCCTCATCCGGCAAGAGTCGCGACGCGATTCGCCGTGTGGACATCGACGCGGCTCTCGTACGGGTGCTGCGGGCCCAGCGAGCCCAACAGGCCAGGGAGCGGCTAGCAGCAGAACCCTACGACGACAGTGGCCACGTCTTTACCCGCCAGGCCGGAGGGCCCTACCACCCCCAGTATCTCTCGCGGCTCCTCGGCCGCTACAGCGAGGAGCTCGGTCTACCCCGTCTGACGGCTCACGGGCTCAGGCACACTTGCGCGACGCTCATGCTCGCGAATGGAGTCCCTCCGAAGGTGGCTGCTGAGCGTCTTGGCCACTCGGACCCGTCCCTCTTCATGAACCTCTACAGTCACGTGACCCCGTCGATGCAGCGAGAGGCTGCCGACAGGATCGGAACGGCGTTGTTCGGTTGAGGACCTCTGATTCAGGTGTGACAGTGACCTCGATGGCAACTCGATAGCTGGACGCCTGATCATGCAGGCGTCAAAGCTGGCAGGGCGCGACGTAACTACGTGTCGCCCCACCCGATCGAGCTCGTGAAGCCTTGCAGGCTGAAGCGCCTCGGGTCGAGCCGGCGTGACTGGGCGAAATAACCGTCCTGCACGGCCATAGGTCCCGACGAGATCGTAGGGCGACCACGCAGATGAGACGTTCGGCAGCTTCCGCAGCCATCGACGAGCGGCGTCGCCGTGTCGAGAGCGAAGCAGGTCTTTGTTGGATGGCCGAAGTCCGTAGCGTCCGACTGGGTCTGCAGGAGGTCTGGCGGACTGCGTCCGGGCGCAACAAAGATTTCGGGAACTTTCCCGACCGATCGGGCAAGAATCAGGTGTGCCCCCGGATCCTGTCGACCTGGACGATCGGAAGGACTACCTGCGAAGACTTGTCGAGTCACACTTCGACTCGGTGTTCGCCTTTTTCGCCCGGCGGGTCGGTACTGAGCTTGCCCGAGACCTCACCGCCGAGACGTTCAAAGAGGCGATCGCCAAGGTCTCTCACTACGACTCGGGTAGAGGGACCGAGATCGCCTGGCTGTTCGCCATCGCACACCACGTCCTTTCCCACCACCGTCGAAGCGAGAGGAGACGGCTGAGGGCTTACGTCGCCTTCGCGGGCGAGAGCGAAGTCGCTCTGGGCGGCGCAGATGACGGAGATGACAGACTCGACGAGGCGACAATCGCTCGTGTCGCCCGCACGCTGCGACGGCTCCCGAACGCGCAGAGAGACGCCTTTGTCCTGGTTGCAATCGACGGAGTCTCGTACGCCGATGCCAGCTTGATCCTCGGCGTTCCCGACGGCACGGTGCGATCCCGCGTGTCCCGGGCAAGAGCCCGACTGCGAGACGCTGCCCGCCTCAGAACCGTCGGACACTCAGGCGAGCCGGCCACTGCTCAAGGAGGAAAGTAATGCCTGCCGAAGAGGACTACGTGCGAGTGATCCTTCCCGATCCTCCGCCGGCTACCTCCGCGGATCGAAACGCCGTCATCGCAGCGGTCCTAAGCGACCTCGACTCCTCTAGGCTCGCTAGCCGGACCGGGCGTCGTCGACGGCAGTCGCAGGTCTGGACCCACCGCCTGGTGGTCGTTGGGGTGGGTGCGCTCATCCTGGCCGTCTTCTTCGTCCCCTTGCCGCGCACGAGCCTCTTCGGTCGCCTCGACCAGGCGGGAAGCTCTGGACCCCGTGAATCTGAAACCCTCGCCGGCTCGAGCTCCGCAACGACGGCGAAAGGCTTCGCGCTCGGGGTGTTGAACAAGGCGAGTACCCCGCCGCACGCACGCCTGGACTCCAAGGATGTCTCCGGGTCGCTCGGCAAGGTGTTCGAGGGGGGACCGATGGTCGAAGGCCTGGTCGACCTCCACCGTTTCTACGTCGTCGACGAACTGGCTGGCGCAGCCGAAGCTTACGTCGAGACTCATCTTCCCAAAGGCGCAGCGGTGACGATCTCAACTAGCGGCGGCACCGCACCGACGGGTGGGTCGGAGGGCTACTCGGTCTCGTTGCCAGTCTCCGGTCCGCATGAGTACCTTGCTTGGCTTGCCTACTATTTCCAACCGGTTGGCACAGGGGGCGACGAAACTGAGATCCGCATCGACTCGCAGACGGTCTGGGAACCGAGCCGATCAGTCGGAGAACTGGCTCCCGCCGGAGGCATCGTCGAGGTGACCGGCTTCTCACAAACCGGCGGTGCAAATCCATTATCCGTCCCAGTCACGTTCCAACTCAATCGTAAACAGGCACGGGTGCTTCGCGCAGCCTTCAATGCCCTGCCTCTCGGACCTCCAGCGAGTTGTGGGGTAACGCAGGACTTGCCTTTGTACCGGATCGTCTTTCGTTCGACAACGCGATCAGCGACGTTGCTCGGAGCGGAAGCGGGGACGTGCACCCCTGCAGATGTCGTCGTCACAACGCACGGAAGCGAGTGGCCGTCGCTTTATGACAGGAGCTGTTCGTTGCTCCGCGCGGTCGTTGCCGTCCTGCCGGCCGGCAAGGCCGACACCACTCGGCACGCCGTTGGCTGTAGGACGCGCTAGCGGATCTCCTCTAGCTCCGCCCCTGCTGGACTGTAAGACCACCGGCGAACTGCGGAGTTCGCGATCCTCGGCCACTACTAAAGGTGCATATAACAACCAAGGAATAAGGCCAATCGGCTGTGGCTCACGGGCGCGTAGTCGGCGTTATGCGCTCACTCAATGACCGAAGACGGCGATGTCCAGACTCTCTCGTGGCGGCCCGGTGCCATCAAGGTGCGGTGGGGCTCAAAGCTCGGGACCTGTGGGAACCGCCGGCGTGGGCGGCAACTCGTAGGAAGGGCCGAGGCTCCGGCGCTGCATGTTCGGCGGTGGGGCAGGCGTGTTCCTGATGCGGGGGCTGGGGCGATGTGGGCTGGCTTGTTGGGTTTCGATGGCTCGGCGTAGTTGGTTGATCCGGTCAATGAGCTCAGGGTGGGTCCTGATGAACTCGGCTCTTGCTCGTCGAGCATCTTCGAGCTCGCCGATCTGAGCGGCAAAACGGGACCCTTCGCGTTCGAGGAGCCGAGCGTGAGGCTCGACCGTACGCTGCCACGTATGCTCAGCCGCTTTCAGTCTGGCGGCACTGGTCTTGAGGTCATCGCGGCTGCGGTGTCGGGCAAGGATTCCGCGGTGGGGCTCTTGGGCGCGGCGGAGGATCTCTTCGTGGGCATAGCGCGCAAGTTGGAGGTCCTCGTGGCTAGGTCGAACGGGTGTCTTCGTCCACCGCCCGACGCCGGTGCGGAGGTCGGCAAGGTCTGTTTCGAGCGCGGCCTGTTGTTCGTGGACATGAGCGAGCTCGTTGGTGACGTCAGGCGGGATACTGTCAACGAGTCGTCGGTGCTCGGCACGCAGCTCGGCGAGACGCTGGGCGGCTCGAGCCTGGTCAGTGACCCATTGCTGGCGGCGCTCGTCATCCCAGGACCAGGTGAGGCGTTGGGCGGCTTCGGCGAGATCCGGAGCGGTCTCGTGTAGACGTGGCTAGCGTTCCGGGCTCGGCTCATGGCCACATAGGCGAGCTCCCGGCCGCCGCCGTCGTCGAGGACGTGGGCGACTTCGACCGTCGTGCCCTGGGCGCGGTGAGCGGTGATGGCGTAACCGTAGGCGAGGCGGTCGGCGCCTATGTCCTCGAGCCCCATCTGTAGCTGGCGGCCGTCGGGCGTGATCGCTGTCAGTGTCTGGGCTTCCGGGTCGACGGCGGTGACGCGCGCAGCTTGTGAGGTGACCCAGGCGCCGTGAGGTCCGGGGGAAAGGGTGATGACTAGATCCCCGGCCCGGTACGTTCGCCCTCCGGGAGCCGTGAGCTCAGGGCCTGTGAGCCGCCCTGAGCGTTGCCAGAGATCTCGGGCGACACCGTTGAGCGCCTCGACGTTGTCACGTCGGTAGGCGAGGAGGAGCGGGTCGCGTCCGGCGTCGATGTCGCTCGCCCAGGCACGGATCATGCGGGTCACTGCGCGGCGCCGGTCGGGCACGGGATGGACACGCCCGTTGCGGGCATACCAGCCAACGGCGGCGGCGAGGTCGCCATGTCGGAGCTCACCGAGCGCGACAGCTTCGGCGGGGTCGTTCTGGCGCAGGTTGTCGGTAAGCGCCCACCGCTGTTCGGGGTGGCGTTCGGCAAGCGCCGTGAGGGCGCCGCCGGCGCCGATGGCGCCGAGCTGGCGGTCGTCTCCGACGATGATCAGCTTTGCCCCCGATCGCTCGACGGCGGTGAGGAGACGAGCGAGGTCGACGTCAGAGGTCATGGCGCCCTCGTCGAGGATCAACACGTGGCGGTCGGAGAGCTCCAAGGTGTTGTGGTCCAGTCGCCAGGAGAGCGAGGCGACAGTGCGCGACTCGATCCCGGCTCCTTCTCCGAGGTTCCTCGCTGCCTGTCCGGAGGTGGCGGTACCGAGCACGGTGTAGCCGGCGCTTTCGAAACCCTCGCAGACCGCCGCCAGTGTCGTGGTCTTCCCGGACCCGGCCACACCCATGACGAGATCAAACCGGTGTCCGCCCACGAGGAGTCCGATCGCCACCTCCTCCTGGGTGGCGGTGAGCGGGACGCCGAGGCACTCTTCAAGGCTGCTGACAGCATCGAGGGCGCCCTGCTCTTCGACCTTCGGCCCGTCATCGCCGGTCAGTGACTCGGCCAGGGTTGCGATGCGCTCCTCGTCGGCAAGGACGCAGCGTGCCGTCAACACCGGCTCTCTGCTCCCGGTCACAACCGGCAGGGCGACCGCGTCGCTGCTCGCGAGGACGGTCTCGACGGCCTGGTCGAGCACAGAGACGGGCAGGCCGTGAAGGTGCGGGGCGGCGGCGATGATCACGTCGCCTCTGGTGAAGGTCTTCTCACTCGCCAGGCGCCCATCCGGGCCGAGCAGTTGGCTGGCAAGTTCCTCGAGGTCGACCTCCGGGAGCTGATAGGCATTCCCGGCCGCCTCGACCACAGCGAGGAGATCGTCCGGGGGATGACCAGCCGCGGTCAGCTCTTCCTTCCACCGGGTCAAAAGGTCCTCGACGCGGACTTCCGCCTTGCGGTCCCGGGTGGCCCGGGCGGCGACCGACCGTGACGCATATGAGGCATCAGGCCCGACCGCGGCGGTGATCTGAGCAGAGCGGGTCGAGTGCAGCTCGCAGACCTCGGCCGGGATGCCGGCTATCGCCCAGCCTCCGAGGCGTCCGGACGGGCCCGGATCGGCGACGATCCCGTACCCGAGCTCGACAGCCTTGGCGGCAGCGGCCATCCGCCCCACTGCTGTCGCCGCGTGGAGGTGGTCGCGCAAGAACGCCGTGTCAGCACCTTTCCAGCCGCCCCTTGCGTCACGCATCAGCACTGCGTTCGCGATCAGGACGTGATCGTGTACCTGGGGATCACCGGCCCGGGTCGTCGCGTGCCTAGAGGTCGCCCAGATGAGCCCACCCGTGGCGACGCGAGTCTGTGCCCGTCCCCGCCTACCACCTCGTTCTGAGACGAGGCGGTCCAGGTACCCGAGGGTGGCGTCACGCTCGGCGTCGACGATCTCGTGCATGTCGTCGGCGCGACCGATCACACCGGTCTCGGCGACGGACTTGTGCGGTGAGATGACGAGCTCGAGGCCGGGACGCAGACAGCCGACGAGACGTCGGCCGGTGCGAGGGTTATGTGCACCACCGATGCCGAAAACGGCCCTGTAGTCAGCGAGGTCCACCTCACCGGCGAGGTCCAGCAGCTCGCGTCCTGAGCCGCCCCAGGACATCGGAGTCTCTCCCCGCGAGGAGTAGTACTCGCCAGAGGCAGCGACCGGGTCGTCCCCGCGGCCGGCGACGGTGTGCTCGTGGTACTCGACAGAGTCGGCTCCCATCATCCGCATCCACGCCACGTGCACCACCTCCTTGCCAACTGACAGTTGCAAACGTGTTCCTCTTGGATCTGGTGGTGAGCCAGGGTCTGGGTGGGGTGCGCGGCAATAGCCTGGAGTGCCCAGTGCGTCCTAAGTAGAGGCTCGTCACCGTCTGGCACCTTGTCGGCGTCGGTCTCGTCCCTAGACAACAACGCCACTACTCAAGGAGACCAATGGCCAGTCCCGAAGCCCTGCCCCAGCTCCTCACCATCGACCAGCTCGCCGAGCGGCTTGGGGTGAGCATCCGCCACATCCGCCGACTCGTCGCCGAGAGACGGGTGCCCTACCTGAAGGTCGGGTGGCTGGTCCGCTTCGATCCAGGCGAGATCACAGCCTGGCTCGATGGTGCTCGGCATCCGGAACGGTCAACCGCTGGCGCCCGGACTCGTCTGGCGGTCAGTATCTCGCGATCGGCGTCCCGCATCCGGGAGATTGGATGCCTCGACTCGGGTCGTCAGACCGATTGCGCTCGGTTAGGAGACCTTCCGTTGGTCGTTGAGGATCTGAGAGATGCGCTGGAATGACACGTCAAGCAAGCTGCCGATGT
>JBEKVJ010000076.1:0-18703 GCA_049514105.1 Acidimicrobiales bacterium | reverse complement strand
TCTGCCGAGGGCTCCCAAAGGACCGGGGATTTCTCGTCGCGGCGGGTTTGGAAGACTGCCTCAAGTTCCTCGAGGACTTCGCCTTCGACGACTCTGACCTCGACTACCTCGGAAGCATCGGCTTCGCCAAAGGCGATCTGCATCGCTTTAGCTCTCTCCGTTTCACAGGTGAGGTGTGGGCTGTGCCCGAGGGGACCATCCTGTTCGCTAACGAGCCACTCCTTGAGGTCACCGCGCCCATCGCCGAAGCACAGCTGGTCGAGACCTATCTGCTCAATCAGTGCACCTTTCAGACCGCGCTCGCTAGCAAGGCGGCCCGCTGTCGGCTCGCGGCCGGTGACCGTTTGGACCTCGTGGAGTTCGGTATGCGCCGGACCCATGGGATTGAGTCGGCCATGGCAGTCGCGCGGCTTTCTGCGATGTGCGGGTTCGTGGGCACGAGCAACGTGCAGGCTGCCCGACGTTTCGGCCTCCGCCCCTCGGGCACGATGGCACATTCGTACATCGAGGCCTTCGACGACGAAATGGAGGCCTTTTTGACCTTCGGTGCTGACTTTCCTGATCAGGCAACCTTTCTGGTAGACACCTACGGCACCATGGCCGGCGTCGCGGACGCCATCGCAGCCATTCGAGCGCTCGGGCTCGAAGGTCGCGCCGGGGTCCGTCTTGACAGCGGTGACGTTGTCGCTCTGGCGCGTCAAACGCGGGAGGTCCTCGATGCCGCCGGGCTGTCCAAAGTGCGGATATTCGTCTCCGGCGGGCTCGACGAGCATGACCTGGCACGTTTCGTGGCCGAAAGAGCCCCGATCGACGCCGTAGGAATCGGGACTCGTCTTGGCGTGTCCGAGGACGCGCCCTACCTCGACACCGCATACAAGCTCGTCGAGTACGCGGGCCGAGCGGTGATGAAGCTGGCGGAGGGCAAGGCGACGCTCCCTGGTCCAAAGCAGGTCTTTAGGAGCCCCGGCATGCGCGACACGATCGCGTGCCGGGACGAGGTGCCACCGCCACAAGCAGTACCGCTCCTCGAGCAGGTGATGGTCGGCGGCCAGCGAAGCTTTGGCACTCCCACACTCGGGATGCTTCGTGAGCGCCTGGAGCGCCAGCTGCGCGATCTGCCTGAGGAGGCCCGACCTCTTGTGTCAGCAGTCGTCCCGGCCGCGACGACGAGCGATACGCTGCGACGCCTCGACGAGGCGGTTCGCGCCGCAACGCGGGCCATGAGTCCTCGCTAGCGCGTTGGCCTGCCTCGCGCCATGTCCGGATCTGCAAACGGCCTGAGCTGGGCTTATCTCTGGTGCGGAGCGCTCGTAGCTGTTCTTGGAGAGGCTATCTAGTCGGGGAAGCCGACTTCGATGATGCTTGGTCGTTTGCGGATTTAAGCTCCGTGCCCTCGCAGCGCGCGGGTGACAGGGCGCGAGACAAGGTTGTACCCGGGTGCTTTCCTGCCGGGTTCTGCTGGGCGATGATGATCAGGTGCCAGATCCGGGCCCCTCGTCTCCTGAGTCCGCAGGGCGCACACGATACCGCCTCCCCGACGTGCTGTTTTCGTCCCTGCGCTCGTACAGGTGGTCATTTGCGAGCGCCGATGCTCTTGCGGGGGTGACGCTGCTCGCAGTCGTCGTGCCCGAGCAACTGGCGACCTCCAGGCTCGCCGGCATGCCCCCGATCACCGCGTTCTATGCCTTCATCGCCGGTACGGTCCTCTTCGCTCTTCTCGGGTCCAACCCGCAGATGTCGGTGGGGGCCGACTCCACCATTGCGCCGCTTTTTGCCGTTGGCATCGCCCATCTCGCTCCGCTCGACTCGGCCCACTACGTCGATCTCGTCGGAATCCTGGCCGTGATGGTAGGGACGATTGTCGCCCTGGTCGGTGTCTTGCGACTGGGCTGGATCGCCGAGTTCCTATCCGCTCCGATCATTACTGGGTTCCTGGCCGGTGTGGCTGTGATCATCATCGTGCACCAGGTTCCCGACCTGTTGGGCCTGCCCTCGCTGAGTGGCTCCAATCTGCATCGCATCGGAATCATCGCGGGCGAGCTCAACAAGACCAACGGCTGGGCACTCGGTATCGGAGTGGTCACCTTTGTGGTTGTCGCTGGGCTTCATCGTGTGAATCACAAGCTCCCTGGTGCACTTCTTGCCCTGGTCGGTTCAACGGTGCTTGTTGGTGTAGCTGGGCTGCACTCCCACGGAGTCTCAGTGCTCGGGAGTTTCGCGCACGGAGCGCCGCGTTTTGGGCTGGTGGGACTGTCATGGTCGAGCTTGGGGAGCGTCGCCCCCATCGCGGCAGTTGTCGCGCTCGTCGTCGTGACCCAATCGGCGGCTACGACGCGTGCCTTTGCGGATCAGGGCGGCTACGAGGTCGATGTCGGCCGGGACTTTCTTGGAGTGGGAGCGGGAAGCATCGTGGCCGGGCTGTGCGGCTCGTTCCCCGTCGACGCGAGCCCGCCCCGCACGGCCATAGTTGCATCTGCCGGTGGTCGCACCCAGGCCGCCAGTCTGAGCGCCGCAATCGCGCTGGCGCTGTTGGTGCCAGCCGCCGGCTTGCTAAAAGACGTCCCCCTCGCGACCCTGGCGGGCGTCCTCATATTCGTCGCGACGCGGATCTTCCATGCCCGCGATCTCGCCGCAATTGCGCGATTTGACCTGTTCGAGCTCTCGCTCACAGTGGTCACACTGCTCGCGGTCGCTCTCGTGGGTGTCGAGCAGGGCATCGGAGTGGCGGTTGGCCTGGCCGTCGTCGACCGAACCCGGCTCAGCGCCCGACCCCAGTTGCACGTCCTCGGCTGCATTCCTGGAACGACCAGCTGGGCGCCGTTGAGCAGCGTCACGAACGCAGCCCAGGTTCCAGGTGTCTTGGTCGTGTTGTTCGCCACGCCCCTTTGGTACGCGAACGCGATCCACTTTCGATCCGAGATGGATCGTGCCTTGACCGGTGCGCAGAGCGTGCCCAAGCTTCTCGTCCTGGACGCGTTGGGAATGGGAGACGTCGATTACACCGGGTCTCGGGCGCTCAGCGAGGTGCTCGACAAGCTCGAACGGGAGAACATCGACTTCGCTGTGGCCCGTGCAGGCTCTCGCCTGCGTACCGGCCTCAAGCGAGGCAGCCTTTTCGAGCGCATCGGGGCCGACCACTTCTTTGCCTCTGTCGGCGAGGCCGTCGCGGCTCTGGCTTCGAAGGACTGAGACCCAACATGCCACAGCTGCCCGGTGCGGGTCGCCTTTGTGCCGGTTCGAGAATTGCTCGCGCACTTGTAAGCCTGCAGTTGGCAACGCGCGACGAGCGCGAGATCTTGAAGCTGCGGTGAGCTCCGCACAAGCCCGGTAACTCGTTCTGGTCTTCGGCGTGCTCGCTCGCTGGCCGAGCACGCCGCACCTACACTCGCAGCTCGTCAGTTGTTGGTCCTCATGTTTCGTCTTGGCTCAGCGGGTCGAAACTCGAGGGATCGGCTCCGAACGGCGGCCTTGGATCTGTCGGATAGGGGTTTGCTGGACTGGCCCCAGCACCCGAGAAAGCGACGCGACCCGGGCGCTGCGCAAGCACCGCCGATGCGGCCATCAGCATCAGTGCGACCACAAAGACGCAGTAGATCCAGAATGCCAGCGCAAGGCCTGAGGTGATCGTCAGCCCGCTTTGTGCCGCGGCGCTTGAAGAGATCCCGAAAGTCGACGGCGGGGTGGGCTGGCCGATTTGAATGACGGCCGAGACGGCCTGAGCGACCATAGGGACGATGGCTCCCGTGAGCAAGATGGCTCCGTGGACGATCGGGCGCCACAGCGCCGCGATGACGACGACGGCGACAAGAGCAACCATCACCGCCACGTTGCCCGCTATCACTGCTGCAGGGTTCGAGAAGATGTTGCCGGCTGTGATCGTGTCAGTCGCACCGGCCGAGGTTTGAAGCACGTAGCTGTCCCAGGATGGCGCGAAGGCGGCTGCGGCACCGAGGGCCGCGAGCGTCAGGGCTACAAAGGGAGCTAGCTCGGGGCCGGTTGGCTTGCCGAGCAGGTCGCCTTGAGGTCCCTTCGCGAGGGCGACCATCGAGCCTGCAAAGCAAAACAGCCAACCGACGAGGCTCACCACGAGACCGGGTCCCATTAGATGCGCGCCAGAGGCAATCGGCGTGCCGAGGTCGGCGAAGAAAAAGCCGAAGGTGACCACGCTCGTGCCAGTGGCGAGGAGCGCTCCTATCCGAAGGCGGTTGCGACCGACGAGAATAAGCAGGCCGCCGATGCTCCAGGTGGCGAGGTAGATCACATGAGGCACGAGTTCGAACGACTGGTGGGCGAGACTCGTGCTGCTCAAGTAGGTGGGGAACAGCCCGACGATCCCGCAAGCGATGCCGATGGCGAGAAGCGCCACCGCGGCCACCGCGGCCCCGCGGGATCCAGCTGAGCTCTGCGGAAGTTGACTTGTAACGACGCCGGGCTGGCCCGTCGGCTCGACTCGCGCGTCGACCGACTCGCCGTTCTCGGTGGCGGGTTCCGCGGGCGACTGCGGCGTCGCCTGGGGAGCTGCCGCGCCGAAGTACTCGAGTTGGGTCTCGGGCTGGCGAACTGGCTGGGTCTGGCCAGTCGACGGCGCGACCGTTGCGATGGTGCTCGGAACCTCTACGGCGACAAAGCGCGCCCAGGCCGCATACCAGCCCTCGGGCGTTTCCGGCCACCACTCGAGTGGCTGCGAGCGCGCCTCGGAGCGGGCCCAGATCCCGTAGAAACCAGGACCGCGTCCGATCTCGTAGCTCGCCCCCCGGTAGGCGATGGTGACGTCGTCACGCACGGTTGCGGCGCCTCCTTTGACCTCATCGCGTCGTGTTAGGGCCAAGCGTAGGGAAGTGACCTGTGTGTTGGCTGAGTGGAACCTGAGACATTGCTAGCGCAAGTCGCAAGCGGCTGACCGCGCGCCCGCGGGGTCGAGCTTTTGACTTCGAGGATCCTGGCGGCCTTCGGTGATCCGTAGTTGACTGATCGCCGGTTGGGAGGGGACGTGGGAAATCTGAGGGAGTCGCTCACAGAGTCGGGCACCTCATTAAAGGCCGTGCTGGCGAACCCAGGCTTGAGGCGCGTGAACATCGCCTTCGCGGGTTCCAACATCGGCAACTGGGCCTTTTCGGTAGTGATAGGTATCTACGCCTATGAGCACGGCGGGGCGACCGTGCTCGGCATCGTCGGAGTCGTGCGGTATGTCTCGATGGCCGCTTTCGGCCCGGTTGTGAGCTCGCTCGGTGATCGCTTCGCCCGCAAGCTCGTCATGGTCTCCTCAGACGTCATCCGGGCCGTCATCATTGGCGTCGCCACTTTGATCGTCGCAACGAACGGGCCGGCCTTGGCGGTCTATGTCCTTGCGACGCTAAGTGCGGTGGTCGGCACGGCCTTTCGGCCCGCACAGGCGGCCCTCCTGCCTGTGCTGGCCCGCGACGCGAGCGAGTTGACAGCAGCGAACGTCGCTTCGAGCACGATCGAGAGCGTGGGATTCTTCGCCGGCCCGGCACTGGCGGCGTTGCTTTTGGCAGTGGCCAACACGCCGACCGTCTTCGCGATCAACGCGGCGTCGTTTTTGTGGTCTGCGACTTTCGTGATCGGTCTCAGTGCCGATACCAGGCCTCCTGCTGACGAGGAGAAGAAGTCGGGCTTTGTCGCTGAAGCGCTGAAGGGCTTCGCGACAATCCTGGCTCAGCGGGACCTGCGTCTGTTGGTCATGCTGTTCTTCGGCCAGACCGTCATCGCGGGGGCAAGCCTCGTGTTCATCGTCACGATCGCGTTGCCCCTTTTGCACATGGGTCGTCCCGGGGTCGGCGAACTAGAGGCTATGACCGGGGTCGGCGGCGTCATCGGTGGCTTCCTCGCCCTCGTATTGGCGAACCGCAAGCGCTTGTCGTTCGACTTCGGGATGGGCGTGATCCTATGGAGCGCGCCGCTGCTCTTGCTAGCTGCTTGGCCGGTGGTGGCGGCCGCCATCGCGATGATGCTCCTGATCGGGGTGGGCAACTCCCTTGTCGACATCAACGCCTTCACCGTGCTGCAACGCGTTGTGCCCGGAGCGGTGATGGCCCGAGTCTTCGGTGCCCTCGAGAGCCTGCTCATCGCCGGGATGGCGCTTGGTGCCCTTCTGATGCCGTTGCTCATCGCTACCGTCGGCCTGCGAACGGGGCTCGCGATAATCGGCGCCGCCGTGTTCGTGCCTGTGCTCGTGGGCATAAGGGGCCTAAACCGCATAGACCGGACGACTCTCGCGCCCACCAAAATGGCGCTGATAACGGGCAACGAGATCCTCGGCCCACTTGCTGAGTCGGTCCAAGAGGAGCTCGCTCGCGCCCTCATCGAGGTCAAGGTGCCTGCGGGCGAGACCGTCATCGAAGAGGGCACGCCGGGCGACCGGTTCTACCTGATCGAGAGCGGGACAGCCGAGGTGACAGCGCGCGGCGCCGTCGTTAACAGTTACGGGCCGGGCGGTTCGTTCGGCGAGATCGCGCTGCTGCGGGACGTTCCCCGCCAGGCCACGGTGCGTGCCGTCGAAGACCTGACGTTGTACGCGCTTGAGCGGGTCGTATTCATTGACGCGGTGACCGGCCACAATGAAGCGAACCGTCTCGCCAACGTCGTCGTCTCGCGATTCCTGTCCAATTGATGCCTCCTCGAGAGAAGAGCGCGAGCTCGCCGCGCACCTCGACAGTCCCTAGTTAAGACATACGAGCCCGCGTCGCGGCGGCTCGGGCTCGCCCATCAGATGGACGACTGAGCGCGGTTGCTAGCGGCCACTGTCGATGTCATCGAACACGGCGCGCAGAAGGCGCCGGTTTGCGACTCGCACTGCTTGTTACTGGGCGTCGTTGCCGCTCTTGTTCCTCCTAGGGCCAAACGGACTCCGAGCGCTTCGGCAGACTGCAGCCGCTAACGCAGGGCCGGCGGAAACTCAGGCGTGGACCGGAGGGGTCGTCGCAGCCCCGGGAAGATGCCGCTCGAGCTGCGAGCCTCGCGCTATGAACATCCAGGGAACATGGACAAGGGCGTCAATAAAAAAGACGGCACCTGCCCCGACGCAGACACCTCCGAGCACGTCGGTGGGGTAGTGCCACCTGAGCACGAGCACGGCCCAGCCGACGCCGATGATGACAAATGCTCCCGCGACCGCGCTCAGTGGCCGCAACAGCTTCGGGGTGACGAGGAACACAGCCGCGGTGAGGGCCGCCACGACCGCAACGGTCCCCGAGGGGTAGGTGAAGCTCCCCGCTCCGATCTCGCGCCCGACCATTGGTTTGGCTATGTGCTCGACGACCTCGACGGCAATGATCGGGGCTGCGGCACATGCAAAGGCACGTATCCAGTCCTGGAAGATCGCTACGACGAAGATGACGGCCACCCCCGCCAACAGCACCGGGAGTGACCCAAGCTTCACGAGCTCGTTCGCGAGGTGCGAGCCTGGGTCGGAAGGCACGTAGAAATAGCCCGCAGCATCCACGCGGTTAGGCCCTGGGCGCTTGGCCAACAGCAATCCCGCCAGTGCTGCGGCGCCGAGGAGCCCTGTGCCGAGCAAGAACTCGATCGCGGTCCAAAGCGGCGACGCCGCGCCAGGGCCTTTCCGGCGGGAGCGCTCGAGCGACATCGAACCAACTTAATTCCTGTCCTCTTGGTAAGGGCATCAGGCTCATTTGACCTGCTCATACGAGGGCGCTTATGTGCGCTTGGAGGTGTCCGACAGATTCCGGATCGCGAGGATGAAGCTCTGCACGGCATCTGGTAGCGTCACGGATCCGCCGGGGCGAGACGGCGGTATCTGCAGGGGGAGGTGCCATTGCCTGCTTATGTGATCTACAGAGCCGAGATTCTCGACGCGGCCCGCTATGAGGGGTACAAGGCGCAGGCGTCCGAGACGGTTGCCGCCGCCGGAGGTCGCTACCTGGTCCGCGGGGGAGACTTCGTGGTTCTCGAGGGCGAAGCGCCCCCTGGTCGCACTGTTGTTCTGGAATTCCCGTCCCGGCAGGCGGCTGTTGAGTGGTACAGGGGAGAGGCGTACGCGGCGGCTCGCAAGCTGCGTGACGGCGCCGCCCAAGCGACGATGTACGTCGTGGACGGGATCTGAGCCCTGCGAGGACCTTCAGGGCAGCTCGGTGCGCGAGGCCCCGGGTGAAGCAGGCTGTGATCGGTTGACCTTGCGGTCGCTGAAGTCCTCCGACTGGCAATTTGGGCAGGCCCGAAGCGCATCGGCCACAGCCCGAAGCTCGTGGCCATCGCCGGCCATCTTGGAACCCGAGAGGTGGCCCCGCGGGACGCGGTCACCTTGATTGATCTGGCTGGTCGCGCCAATACGCGGTCCACGCGAGCGGCGAATACCACGTGAGGAGAGCCGCGCCTGCTCGGAGGTGAGCAGCCATGCGCTCCCGCAGGCGTTGCAACGCCGCTCAACGGTGCGCTGGCGCCCGAACATCAGCCCAAGCTACACGGGAGCGGCAAGTTTGAACGTGGGATTGTATACAGGTGCGATGAGCTCACCGAGCGCGAGGGGGAACCTGCGCACCTACCTCGGGATAGCTCCAGGAGTGGGCAAGACCTACGTGATGCTGCGCGACGGGCGCTCGGCTCGGCGCGCCGGACTGGACGTCGTCGTGGCCTACTGGGAACGCCACGGGAGGCCGGCGACTGTCGCCCAGGTTGGCGATCTCGAGGTTCTCGCCACTCGAAGGGCTCCTTACCGGGGGACGAGCTTCCAGGAGCTCGACGTCCGAACGGTGCTGGGGCGTCGCCCGAGGCTCGCACTTGTCGACGAACTCGCGCATGCGAACGTCCCTGGCGGCCCGCACGAGAAGCGTTGGGAGGACGTCGAGGACCTCCTCGAACATGGCATCGACGTGTACACGACACTCAATGTGGCCAACATCGAGTCGCTGCGCTATCTCGTCGCAGAGATCACCGCCGTTCCCGCGGCCGAACCGGTGCCGGACAAATTCGTGCGCTCAGGTGAGGTGAACCTCGTCGACCTCGAGCCCGGGGCGCTGCGGCGGCGCTTGGCCCAGGGACTCGTGTTCCCCAAGGAAACGGCCGATGCCGCATTGTCGCACTACTTCCGCTTCGCCAACCTCGCGGCCTTGCAAGAGCTGGCCCAACTGTGGCTCGACGACTCGGTCGCCGACCCGGCGGCGGCCTTCGTGGCGGCCCACGGTCTTAGCCCAGCGCGCAGATGCATGGTGGTGGTCGTCGGCGTAGCGGGCGAGCCTGGCGACGAGTGGCTGATCCGGTTCGCGAGTCATCTCGCGGCGCTATCGGATGCGAGCTTGCAAGCGGTTCATGTCCGCGCAGACGACAACCTCGCCAAGGCGCCTCAAGCCTGCCTGGACACAGACCGTCGATTGGTCCAAGAGCTGGGCGGGACCCTGTTGGAGATAAAGGCCGGTGACGTGGCCTCCGGACTCGTGCATCAAGCGCGCGAGTCCGGCGCGTCGCAGCTGGTGCTCGGGTCGAGGCACCGTTCTCGCATGTCGCGGCGCTTCGGTCGCACGACGGTCGCGAGCGTGCTGCGTAGTGCCGGTGACCTGCCCGTTCAAGTTGTCAACGTAGGGCGCGCAACTTAAAGGCGGGTGACGAACCGGCACGGCTCGGAGACGGTTCTACCTGACCGGGAGGGTCCGGGCTGAAGACGCTCGTGACAAGAGCGGGCGTTTCCGGCGCGCTGTAACGTTGGCCGGCTTCCTCAAGTGTCTGCATCAAGAAAGGAACCTCGCGGTGATCAAGGGATTCAAGAATTTCTTGTTACGGGGAGACGTGATTGTTCTGGCGATCGGGCTGACGGTCGCCTTGGCCTTTAGCACGCTCGTCAAGGCTTTTACCGACTCGGTGATCAACCCCATCATCGCCCGCGCACAAGGGGGCGGGTCAGTGGGGCTCGGTGTGCAGCTCGGTCAGACGGGCAACACCTCCACCTTCGTCAACTTCGGATCGTTCATATCTGCCATCGTCTATTTCTTGATCTTCATGGCGGTGCTCTACTTCGCCGTAGTCGTGCCGTACAAGCAGGTCTCGGCAAAGCGCGGCAAGGTCGTGTTCGGCGACGCGCCGCCGACCAAGACGTGCCCCGCCTGCCTGTCCGATGACCTGCCCGTCGCAGCTTCCAAGTGCAAGTACTGCGGGACCGAGCAACCTGTCACGAGCGCGGGAGCCGCCGGATAGGTTGCAGCGCCCGTTGGGACCAGGCTCCTCAGCGTGCCGGCCCGGCGGCTGTCACGCGCTCAATTTCTTGAGGTGATTGTCCTGGCGCGAAGGACTCCAGCCACCATGTCATGCCGGCATCCTCGAGCTCGGCGAGGCGTGAGGCGAGCTCAGCGGCCGGCACGAGCCCCGAGTCACCCCGACAGACGATGTCGATAGTGGGAGATGCTCCTCGCCCCAGCAAGTCCTCGCGAATGGCCGCGACGCTCTCGGGATCTGGTAGGCCGGGTATCTCCGATCCTCCCGCATCGAAAATCGGGAAACAGCCCTGGTACTTGGCGGCGCGGGCGAGAGGCCGGCGATTGGGCCAGCGGCAGGCGACCCATATTGGGAGCGGTTGCTGGACGGGTCGAGGGAGGAAGGCTGCGCTGTGCACGGCGATGCGCTCGCCTTCGAACTCGACGGGCTCGCCGGTCCACATCGCCAAGAGGACTTCGAGCGACTCGTCGAGCGTCACGGCCCTTTGCAAGGGGTCGAGCACCTCGCCCGAGAAGGAACTGAGCTCGCCCCGAGTGTCGTGACCGAGCCCAACGCCGATGACGAGGCGGCCCTCCGAGAGCTGGTCGAGGGTTGCGCTCTGGCGCGCGAACACCCACGGCCGTCGTCTGGCAAGCGGTGTGACCAACATGCCCAGCCGGACCCGCTCGGTCGCTTGCGCGATCGCGGCGGCCATGACGAACGAGTCGGCAACGGCCATGTCAAGGTTCGAGAGCACATGGTCCCAGAGGTAAAAGCCGTCCCAGCCTGCCTCCTCGGCTGACTGCGCCAGGGCCACGAGGCGCTTGGGCTCGGCGTACTCGGCAAAGGGCGGGAGGAAGATGCCGTAGGACAGGGCCACAGACTCGGGACCGTACTAGATCAGCGCGTGACCCGCGGGCGAAAGGTCGTGCGGAACTGTCTGCGCGTTCAGCGCGCGGCCAGCGCTGGCTGGCGTTCGCGCTCGTCAGGGGCCGCCTTAGCGCCAGGCCGGGCCGGATCACATTGGCTAGTTTTGACGGGCACCGCAGCCAGTAGGAGGTTTCGATGCTTATCTCGACCATGAACGATTTGCCCGGTTACGAGGTGACCGAGGTCCTCGGAGAGGTCTTCGGCCTGACCGTGCGCAGCCGCAATGTTGGGTCCCAGATCGGGGCCGGCTTTAAGGCCCTCGCCGGCGGTGAGCTCAAGGGGATGACGAAGAACCTGATCGCAAGCCGGGCGGAGGTGACCGAGCGTATGGTGCAAGAGGCGCAGGCCAAAGGTGGCGACGCCATCTTGGCGATGCGCTTTGACACCTCTGAGATGGGTGGCAACTGGACCGAGATCTGCGCCTACGGCACCGCCGTAAAGGTCCGCAAGGTCTAGACCAGCTAGATCACTCGGTCCGTAGCACGAGAGCAGTCGGCGTTCGGGCGGCCATTTGCCCGCAGATCGCGGCGACGAGGTTCGCAAGGACGATTGTCGCAAGCACGACCACGATCGCTCCGAGGACCGGAACAGTGAGACGGGCGACTGCGAAGATGTCGCGGGCGAAACAGGTCCGAGAGCCAGCGGCCGAGGGCGATCCCACAAGGCACGCCCCCGGCGATCCCGACGACTGCCGCCACCGATGCCTGTCAGGAGACGGTGACTGCCAGCTGGCGACGGGTGAAGCCGAGCGTCTTCAGCAGGGCCAGGTCGCGCGCCGCCGACGCCTGAGCGAGGCGGCAAGTGCGATACCGAGGGCGATGACCGCGCCGGCGGCAAGACTTGCCGTCCTAGAGGGTGCCGTTGCGGTGAAGCGCGACATAGGAGATCCATCCGGCTGGGATCGGGAGCCAGAACGTGGCGATGCGGAATATCAGTACGGACGGGATCGCCTCGTGTGCCGGGACACCCATCGCTGTGAGACCCGCCGATAGCACGGCTTCCACCGCGCCGAGCCCACCTGGCGTCGGCGCGGCCGAGCCGACGGTGTTGCCTGCGAGGTAGACGACGGCCGCAGGCAGGATTGCGGGATGGGCGCCGAGGGCACGAAGCGAGGCGATGAAGGCGACGAGGTAGCTGAAGGTGAGCAACAGGTTGGCGAGTATCCCGAGACCGAGCCGCACCGGCTGGGAGACCGCGTCCAAAAGGCGGGGCCAGACGCTTCTGAGGCGGGGCCAGATCGCACGATGGAAGCTCTTTCGCGTTTCGGGCACGAGGAGCAGGATCGCCGAGACTACGGCGATGACCGCCAAGCCGATCAGAAGGTCGGCACTCGGGGCGATGTGGAAGCGGCTGATGCCCGACCCGGTGAGGAGCCCGAACACGATGAGCAAGAGAACTGTCGTTACTACATTGACAATCTGGGACATGGCTACGGCCGCGGTTATGGAGCCGCCATCGATGTTCTCACGGCTCAGGTAACGAGCGTTGACGGCGACGTGTCCCACCGTCGCAGGCATGGCTATACCGACAAATGCGGTCGAAAGCTGGACGAGGAAGCCTCGTACGACCGAGAGCCGCTTGGGGACGAAGGCGGCAAGGTTCACGGCGGCGGCGAGGTAGGTGAGGGCTGAGCCTGCGAGCGCGAGTGCGAACCAGGCGAGGTTGGTCCGGCGGAGCGCCCCGAGTAAGTCGACCTTGGAGAGCTGGCCGATGAGAAGGAAGGCCGCAAATGTGAGCGCGATCGCGCTGATAACGGTCCGCCACCGAAAACGCTCGAGGTTGGCGATTGGAGCCGTCGCGGCTGCCCCGACTAGCTCGTGGCGCACCTCGGCGACAGTTCCCTGGGCCTCGCGCATAGCCGCCCAACCCCAAGGGGCCAGGGCGATCGGCTGCATCGTGGCGGCGATGGCCGCCTCGTCGGCTGGGTGGTAGGCGCTGCGCAATGCCTCAACGGCCTGGGCCGGACCGATCGAGCTGGCGAGGGTGGTGAGGAGCTGGGTGACATCGAGGCGGCGCACGAGCTCGCCCGCAGCGGGGAGGGCGGCGTCGAGAGAGGAGAAGCCCGCCGAGTTATGAGCGATGACGAGGTTCTCCGCTCTTAGGTCACGGTGGGCCACACCGGCGTCGTGCAGCGCCCGCAAGGCCCTAAAGGCCAGCACAGCACGGTCCCGGCCCTGGGCGGTGCCGAACGGCTCTCCGACAGGTTTTGCAAGGGCCAGAACTAGCGTCTCGGGCGGCATCTCGCCGAGGAGCAGGACACGGGGGCTAACCACACCAGCTCCCTTGGCTAAGTAGCTCGAGAGTGCGACCTGATCGATCTGGGCGCGCGAGCTCAAGGCGACGTGGCCGGCGACGAGAGGACGAAGCCGCACGAGCGCCCAGAGTCTGCGCGCCAATCCGGCTCCGCGTGTGTCCCGGTTCGCCATGCGCACCTCGATCGGCGTGCCGTCTGCGAGGCTGCCCTCGAGCCGGGCGCGGCGCCCGTGGTCGCTCGGGCGAAGAGTGCGGATCTCAAGGCGTGATCGGCGGAGCCATGCCGTGAGTTCTTCGGTGCTCGGCCGGACCGAGGCGGCTCCGAACAGCCAACGCAAGGCCCAGCCGAAGAACAGGGCGGCGAACAGCGCCACGGCGAGCGCGAACGGTGTCAATGAATCGACCGCGAGCCCGGTCAAAAGTAACGCCGTGCTCGAGAGCACGCACCAGCGCGACCAGCGGGCGCGACGGACAAGATCGCTTCCGACCACAAAGGCCACAAATGCCACGTCTACGACCAGCGTGGAGGGGTTCTTGCCGTGCAACACTGCCTGCGCGAGCGGACCGTGCTCGCTGTGCCAGATAGCCGAGGCGGCAATGGCTCCCGCCGCGGCAAGCACGGCAGCCAGTCCGGCGTTGAGGGCAGAACGCGCTTCATGGCGCACCAGAGCAAAAAGGGCCACCACGGCGAAGGCAAGGCTGCCAATGGTGGCCACGACCGAGGTGCTGAGCGAGAGCCAGCGCGGGATGTGCACCAGCCAGCGGGAGACATCGTCTGAGACCTCGGTGCTCCCGATGGGAAGCGCCCGAATGAGGCCGAGAGTGACCACAACCACGCCCACAGCAAACAAGGCGAGGAGAAGGTCAAGTGGGCGACGAACACGCCCAGAATCCTTCGCTCCGCGTCGAGAAGTACCGGTCATGACCCGCGCCCCGGGCTCTCCGGCTCGGTGCTCAAAATGACCCGACGATTCCACCGGCGCCGCGTTGGCGCCAGCCGAGGCTCTCACGGCGGGAAGGTACCCGCCCTGAGCCAATACGACTCCGCTTTAGTGACCATGTCGCTATGTCGATGAGTCCTCGGTCTTGTGAGAAAGCTCTGCGCTAGATGCTTTGTTTCGTGGCGGCCTTATGGGGTACCCACCATTTGAAGCTACCGGTGCGGCCACGCTAGGAGAACTGACCACGCTAGGAGAACCGAGCGGACCAGTCGCTTCAAAGAGATGGAACCGCTGTCGCGAGGGCGCGCCTGATAGTAGAGGGTGGGGCACGGGACAGATACCGAGCGGTAGGCGGTTGCTAAGGACTCCCGGTCCGGCGCCGTCGAGCCTGGCGAGTGTCTTGTCGCGTAGGGTCCAGGCTCAAAGCCAGTAATGCGACGTCGTCGTGGCGATCCGCTGGTAGGACGCCAACAATACGGTCACAGACGGCTTGTGGGTCCAATACGCCATCACCAGCGGCCCTGGCTAGCCGCTCGAGGCCGAAAGCGATGCCGATGTCGCGCTCTTCGACAGCTCCATCGGTGTACAAGACCAGGACCTCGCCGGGGTGCAGGGTCCCGCGCCAGCTGTGCCTGCTCGCGCCGTCTTCAGCGGGGACCCCGAGCGCCGGCGCAGGCTTGACATCGAGGTAGCGCGTCAGCCCAGGTGCCTCGACCAGGAGCGGCTGCTCGTGGCCTGCAGAGGCGATGGTGAGCTCTCCGTCCGACAGCTCCATGACCGCGAACACAGCTGTCGCAATTCGCTCGAATCCCAACAGTCGCCAACTTTTCTGCAGTGCAAGGATCAGCTCGGTCGGTTCCGGTACCTGTCCCGCCAGCACACGGATGGCGCTTCGCAGCTGTCCCATTAAAGCGGCGGCCTCACGGTCGTGCCCGGCTACATCGCCGATCGCAAAGCCGACACGCCTCCCGGAAAGTGGCACGAGATCGTAGAAATCCCCGCCAACCTCAAGTCCCCGCGTGGCCGGCAGGTACCGGAAGGCAACCTTGAGGCCGGCGAGATCAGGAAAACTTTTCGGGAGCAAGCTCTGTTGGAGGACCTGGGAGGTCTGCAGGGTGGCCTCGTAACGCCGGGCGTTGTCCACGACGGCCGCCACGTGGCCCGCGAGTCGCTCTGCGAAAGCGACGTCGTCGGGACCGAGCGCGCGCGTCACCGAGACGACCGTGAGAGCTCCGAGCGCGCCGGCGTCACCCATGAGCGGCACAGCGACATAGGAACGAAAGCGCAGGGCCTTCACAGTGGAGAAATGGCCTTTGTCCCGCGTTGTGGCAAGCAGGAATCCGTCACTCATGTCGCCTGACCAGCGTGTCTCGCCAGTACGGATGACATGAGCGGCCGGATGTGCTCCCCGTGGGTCTGGCGGGTCATGGCCAAGTCGGTCAACGAGAGGTTGGTCGAGCCTGTCGCGATGGCGCGCCACCATGCGCCTTAGGCCACCATTGTCGGTCACGACGTCAATAAGGCAGATGTCACCCACCACGGCTAGAACCAGCGAAGCGAGTCGCTCCAGGGTGTCTTTGAAGTCCGAGCCCTCGGCCATTGCCTTAGCGGCTTGAGCGAGAAAGGAGTTCGCTTCGGCGAGCGCCACCTGATCCGCATAGAGCCGGGCGCGATCGAGCGCTTGGGCCACCTGCTCACCAACCGAGCGGAGCAAGTCGCGCTCATCTCGTTGGAAGTTGTGGCTGCCCCGGTAGCAAACCTCGACAACGCCGAGGCACTCACCGCGCACGACAAGCGGCAGTGCCGCCGAGCTCGTCGAAGGCCCGTGGGCACCGCCGGGCGCGGATGCATCGGCGTCGCCCTTGCTGAATACGGGCCGGCGACTGCGCGCCGCCTGTGCGAGCGGCACGTTTTCATCAATGTCGACAACTGTCAGCGGGCAATCGCGAGGTGCTCTCTCAAGGCTCGGGACGAGTATGAGCTTGTGTTGCTCGAGGAGCCACAGATTGCTCGACGCCTCCTCGCGCTCGAGGGCGCCCTGGTTGAGCGATCTCGTAAGGCTGTGGGCTATGTCCTCGACCGTGGCTGCGGTCGCGAGCTTGGAGGTGACTGCCTGCAGGCGCGAAAGGTGGTCGGCGTCACGCTCGGCACGCACACGAGCCGAGCGTTCCAACTCGAAGGCGTGCACGCGTTCTAGGGCGATGGCCAGTCGTTCCGCCATGAGCTCCAACAGCTCTACATCGAGGTCATCGAAGTGCGCGAGCGCGATGCTGCCGACGTAGAGCACGCCAAGGACATGTTGCTCGAACAGAATCGGAACCGCCGCCACCGATCGCAGCCCGCTGTGGCGAAGCACAGGGGAGACCACATCGATTCTCGAGAGGTCATCGACCAAGAGAGGCTTCCGACTGGCCATGACGCGCCCGGACATGCCTTCACCGCTTTGGATCCCGAGCCCGATCGTCACCTCCTCGCTCAAGCCGTTCGATGCCCGGGCAACTAGCTCATCTCCGGCTTCATTGGCGACGAGGATTGCTACGGCGTCCGCGTTCAGAGCCGTCTTCATCGTCGCGAACGACCTTCGCAAGAGCGCGTCCAGAGCGCGCTCGGTCCGGGCAGACGCCGATGCTCCCGCCAGGTCCCGCCACCATCGTGCGGCCGATTCGCCAGCCACGCGTGCTGCGCGCTCGGCGGCCACGAGCTGTTGGACGTCACGAGTCTTTTGCCGAGCGGCGCGCTCAGCTAGCTGAGACGGGCCACCTGGCGCGTCCTGACCCCCCAGCTGTTGCATGGTCACCAGTCCTCGTGGGTCCTCACCGACTAGTTCTGAGCAAACGCTAGCTTTCCGCCCCATGCCAACAGACCCAGGAAACTCAAAGGAGGAGTAAGGTCCTTTCTTTTCCCAGCTCAGTGCTATTTGTTCGCCTTGTTCGTCGCCTGCAGATAGCGCCAGTGGTCCGCGTCGATTTCCATGCCCAGCTTTCGCGCCGCAGCCTTGATCCGCTCCCATGCTTTCGTCCGCGCGGCGCCGGAGACCCCATCTACCTGGTCGAAGCGGGCAACGGCGTTGCGCACATGGGAGGCGTCGCTTAGCGGTTTCTTGCGCTCGTTCGCGAAGGCGAACTGCGAGCTCGATAGGGCGTTCCTCGCGGCCATGCTCAGCGGTCCAGGTCCCTTCCCGTGAGGTCGAGATACTGCGCGGGCAGATGAACTGCGCACCTCTCGGGCCTTTTCGAGGTTGTTGAGCGCCGACTGCTTTTGCTTGGGCGTAGCCATTCAATCCCCATACCCGTAGTTCTGCTGGCTAACCCAGTCCTGCTCAGACAGGCAGGTGACAGGTCAGCTCGGTGCCCGCGCTGTCATCCGACATCGTCTTGAGGCTGGAGTCAGATCGCGGTGAGCCTGAAACCTTGCCCGGCCGCCGCCTTGTCGAGCTCTTTTAGCGCAAAGACTTCACTCCCGCGCTAAGACGGCCACGGATCGTGGTGTCTCCGGGCTTTGGACAGCTTGGGGCGCGTTCGCTGCCCCAAGCTGTCCGCGAGATTCCACGCGAGAGCGCGCCTTTGCTTGTCGCATGTCTGGCCCCCGCCGGTCGCTAGGTCAAAGGCGTCATCACGTGCTTGATCTGGGTGTAGTCCTCAAGCGAGTACATCGACATGTCTTTGCCGTAGCCGCTCTCTTTGTAACCGCCGTGAGGCATTTCCGGCGTGATCCAAAAGTGCGTGTTGATCCACACCGAGCCGTACTGCAGCCGTCGCGAGACTCGAAGCGCACGCGAGATGTCGCGGGTCCACACAGAAGAAGCCAGCCCGTAATCGACGTCATTCGCCCACGCCACTGCCTGATCCTCGTCGGAGAAGCGCTGCACGGTGACGACCGGACCGAACACCTCGCGCTGGACGATCTCGGATCTTTGGTCCACGTCGGTGACAACAGTCGGCTTGTAGAAAAAGCCCGGACCGGAGAGTTCCTCGCCACCGGTGAGAACCTTGCCGCCAGCACCCTCGGCGCGCTCGATGAATCCCTTCACGCTCTCGCGCTGGCGGCTCGAGACGAGTGGGCCCATCTCCACCTCGGGGTCTGTAGTGTCGCCGACCTTGATCGACTCGACCGCGGGCACGAGGGCCGACACGACTTCGTCGTAGATCTTCGGCCCAGCGACAACGCGGCACGAGGCCGTACAGTCCTGGCCGGTGTTGGCGAAGCTCGCGAACTTCAGCGTCTCGACCAGGGCTTCAACGTTGGCATCATCGAAGACGACGACCGGTGCCTTGCCGCCGAGCTCGAGGTGGGCGCGCTTTACAGTCTCGGCGCACGCAGCCGCGATCATCTTGCCGGTCGCAGTGTCGCCGGTGACTGACACGAGCCGTACGGCGGGGTGACGAGTGAGGGCGTCGCCGATGACTGCACCGCGGCCC
>JBEKVJ010000075.1:0-18815 GCA_049514105.1 Acidimicrobiales bacterium | reverse complement strand
CATGTCGATACGCTTTTCGAAGGATGCGAGACTCCGGCAGAGCTACTTAGGCGATTGGGCTCATAAGGAACGGTGATGGCAGAGCGCGAGCTGAAGAAGCGACCTACGACGAGTCGTGAGACGACCACGACCGAAGAGGAGGCGCCGGCGACGGCGGACCGGGGCGACAAGCTCAAGGCCGAGATCGACGACCTTCTCGACGAGATAGACGAAGTCCTCGAGAACAACGCAGAGGAGTTCGTGCGCAACTATGTTCAAAAGGGGGGCGAGTGAGAGAAAGCGAGAACTAGTCCCTTCTATGAGCCTGCCTCTGTTCCCCCTCGGCAACGACCCGGGTCCAAGTTTTGTTGAGCTGCTCCGTCGCACACGTGCCGGTGGAGCGCCAATCGTCACGGGCGATCTCCCCGAGCCCACCATTTCGGCCACGCGCTCCCCGAGCGGCGGTGCGACCATGCCCGGCGTCGCGCACGGCACGACCATCGTGGCGCTTCGCTACGACGGGGGCGTGATCGTAGCGGGGGACCGGCGCGCGACCGAGGGCAACATGATCGCCCACCGCAGCATCGAGAAGGTCTTCCCGGCCGATCGCCACTCGGCGGTGGCGATCGCGGGCGCCGCGGGCACGGCGATCGAGATGGTGAGGCTGTTCCAGACCCAGCTCGAGCACTACGAGAAGGTCGAGGGCACCCGCTTGAGCCTTGAGGGCAAGGCGAACCAGCTCGGCCAGATGGTGAGCGCGAACTTGCCCATGGCGATGCAGGGCCTTGTCGTCATCCCCCTGTTCGCCGGTTATGACCTGCGCGTGAAAAAGGGGCGCATCTTCACCTACGACGTCACCGGGGGCCGCTTCGAGGAGACCGACTTCCACGCCACCGGCTCGGGCGGTCGCGACGCCAAGAACACGGTGAAGCTCGGTTATCGCGAACGACTCGGGCGTGACGAGGCGATCGAGCTCGCCGTGGCGGCTTTGTACGAGGCTGCCGATGAGGACACCGCCACGGGCGGCCCTGACCCCCTGCGGGGCATCTACCCGGTCGTCGCCACCGTTGACGCCGATGGCTACACCCGCCTCGAAGACGCCGAGGTCGCCGAGCACTTCCGCAACGTGCTGGAGCGAAGGCGCGCCCGCGACGAGGAAGGTGAGCGGTCATGACGATGCCCTATTACGTGGCACCTGAACAGGTCATGAAGGACCGCGCCGAGTACGCCCAAAAAGGGATCGCAAGAGGGCGCGCCCTTGTCGGCACCACCTATGACAACGGCGTGCTGATCGTCGCTGAGAACCCATCGAGCACGCTGCACAAGATCAGCGAGATCTACGACCGCGTCGCCTTCGCGGGCGTGGGCCGCTACAACGAGTTCGACCAGTTACGCGTCGCCGGAGTGCGCCACGCCGACACCAAGGGCTACGCCTATTCGCGCGAGGACGTGGACGCGCGCTCGCTCGCCAATGTCTATGCCCAGTACCTCGGCCAGGTCTTCACCCACGAGATGAAGCCCCTCGAGGTCGAGATCCTCGTCGCCGAGCTCGACCCGGTCGGCGACGCCCACCAGCTCTTCCACATCGCCTATGACGGCACGGTGGCAGACGAGCAGCGCTTTACCGTCCTAGGCGGCGAGGCCGACGCGATCGCCCAGCGCGTAGGGGCGAAGTTCAACCCGGGGTGGCCCCTCGCTGATGCGCTGCGCGCCTGTGTGGCAGGCCTGTCGGGGCCTGCGAGAACCCTTCGCCCCGACGACCTCGAGGTTGCCGTCTTGGAGC
Organism: Acidimicrobiales bacterium; assembly: GCA_049514105.1. Classification (GTDB taxonomy): domain Bacteria; phylum Actinomycetota; class Acidimicrobiia; order Acidimicrobiales; family Bog-793; genus Fen-455. Next base: position 17,053 of record JBEKVJ010000075.1, on the reverse strand, counting down.
ACGGGCCGTGGCGGAGGGCCTTTAGGCGCATCGAGGATGAAGAGGTCGCCAGTCTGCTCGGCGCTGTGGCTGCCACTAGCGAAGAGCTGGTGGAAGCCGAGCATGTCCAACCCACACCCGCCGGCGGCCCGGACGGCTCCGAAGCAGCTCAAGCGCCTGGCGATTAGCCGCCTCAGTGGAATGACGTCACGAAGGCCAACACAAAGACGAGGCCGACCATGAGAAATACCAGGGCCGTGTGGGTGCGTCGAGACTTCGTCGGCGTGGGGAGGTCCACCGGAGGCAGGTCGAGGGCGTAGGCGTCCTCGGGCCCGAGCTCGTTGTAGCGCTCGTCGAAGGCCGCGTCGACCGCGTCGGCCAGCAAGAGCGAGCGCGCGAGCTCGAGCTGATCCTCGTGCACGAACACGCTTACGGCAGCTGGAAGGGGGTAAGGACCCTCGCTGAGGCCCCGCAGCTCGACGCTTATCCCCTCTGATTCGAGCCGCGCCGAGAGCACGTGGCCGTGGAACGAACCCACGACAGAGGTCAGATAGACCATGCGGTCGGATGGCTTCATCCACTTCGAGGCTACCGTGGACCTCGATGGATCGCAGGATTTTCGGGATCGAGAACGAATACGGGGTCACTTGCACCCTTCGCGGCCAGCGCCGGTTGAGCCCCGACGAGGTCGCGCGCTACCTGTTCAAACGGGTTGTGAGCTGGGGACGCTCGAGCAACGTCTTTCTCGAGAACGGTGCCCGGCTGTACCTCGATGTTGGGAGCCATCCTGAGTACGCCACACCCGAGTGCGACTCCATCGAGGACCTTGTCGCGCATGACAAGGCGGGCGAGCGCATTTTGGAGGGCCTCGTTGCCTCGGCAGAGAGCCGGCTTCGCGACGAGGGCATCCGCGGTGTCATCTACCTGTTCAAGAACAACACCGACTCGGCCGGCAACTCCTATGGGTGCCACGAGAACTACCTGACGAGCCGACGCGACGATTTCTCGCATTTTGTACAGGTGCTCATACCCTTCTTCGTGAGCCGGCAGATCTACTCCGGGGCGGGCAAGGTCCTCCAGACCGCCCGGGGGGCGATGTTCTGTCTGTGCCAGCGGGCCGAGCACATCTGGGAGGGAGTCTCCTCGGCCACCACGCGGAGCAGGCCGATCATAAATACCCGTGACGAGCCGCACGCCGACGCCGAGCGCTTCCGGCGCCTGCACGTCATCGTCGGCGACTCGAACATGAGCGAGTACGCGACGTTCTTGAAAGTCGGTGCCACGAGCATCTTGTTGCGGATGCTCGAGGACCCGAGCGTTGTGATCCGCGACCTCACCTTGGAAGACCCGATCCGGGCCATCCGCGAGATAAGCCACGACATCACCTGCCGGCGCGAGGTGCGCCTCGCCAACGGCCGGGAGCTGAGCGCCCTCGACATCCAACGCGAGTACCTCGAAAGGGCGATGCGCTACCACGAAAAGCGCGGCCTGCCCCCGCTCGAGGAGCGTGCCCTGTCGATGTGGCAACACTGCATGGAACAGCTCGAGAAGGACCCGCTCGGACTGGACCGTGAGTGCGATTGGGTGATCAAGTACCGCCTCGTGGAGGCTTACCGCGCCCGTCATCAGCTCCCCCTGGGCCATCCCAAGGTGGCCCTTTTGGATCTCCAGTACCACGACGTCGATCGCAGCCGGGGGATCTTCTACCTCCTGCAGGCAAAAGGCCGCGTGGAGCGCATCACCACCGACGAGGCCATCACCAAGGCGATGGACCAACCTCCGGCCACGACCAGGGCGCGCCTTAGAGGCGAGTTCATAAGACGCGCCAAGGAAAAGCGCCGCGACTTCACTGTTGACTGGGTGCATCTCAAGCTGAACGACCAGACTCAGCGGACGGTTCTTTTGAAGGACCCATTCCGCTCCCACGATGAGCGCGTCGAGCGGCTCATCGAGTCGATTTAGGCTGCTCGTCGATGACGGACTTGAGCGGAGCCTCGACCGACGCGGGCCACGAGCTAGTGGCGGCGCCATTTGCCGCGGACGAACACGGCCTGGACGGAGAGTTGAATCCGCTCGCACCGCCAGCACCGGAGAACATCCGTGAGCCCGTGCCGACACATCGACGCAGGCCGACGCGTGCCTGGCAGCGCCGCACGCTCGAATGGCTCGCCGTCGTCGTGCTCGCGGTCGTGGCCGCCGGCGGCCTGCGCACCTTCGTCGTGCAGGCCTTCTTTGTCCCTTCAGGCTCGATGCTGCCCACGCTGCAGATCGGCGATCGCATCGTCGTGGTCAAGTTCGGTTACTCGATCCACCGCGGTGACATCGTGGTGTTCAAACGGCCTCCAGCCGATGTCGGCACGACCGACTCAGATCTCGTAAAGCGCGTGATCGGACTGCCGGGCGAGACGATCTCATCTCGCGCCAACACCGTGCTCATCGACGGAAAGACCCTCAAAGAGCCTTGGTTGCCGGCCTTGACGGGGGCCTGCTTCGAGAGCGCCGAGAACATCCCCACGACCAAGATCCCCCACGGGCACTACTTCGTGATGGGCGACTGTCGCGGCGACTCCGCCGACAGCCGGACATGGGGGACGCTCGCGGGCTCGCTCATCGTCGGCAAGGTCTTCGTGATCGTGTGGCGATTCGGGCACCCCTATTGGCATCTGTTCTAGAAAGGGCACATGACAATGACTAAACCCCAGCCGGTCCTCGTACCGGCGGCACGGTAGGATCAGCTCGTGGGCGGTCTCGATCCGGCCAAGATCTTCTTGCTCCTCGTCATAGCCCTCATCGTGGTGGGTCCTGAGCGGCTTCCAGGGGCGGCGCGCCAGTTGGGCGGGGCTTGGCGCGAGCTGAACCGGCTCCGGGAGAAATTCGACGCGGAGGTCCGCGCGATGGTGCCGGACCTCGACTTGCCGAAGATACCGACGAGCCCCTCCAAGGCCGTCTCCGGCTACATCTCCGGGCTCGTCTCGGGCATAGGGGACATGAGCCCCAGTACTGCCAGCGCCACCACAGCGGCGGGAGATGTTGAACAAGCTGCAGTGACGACCTTTTCGCCAACAATGCGGACCTCTTCACGTCGGCGCGTGCAACAACCCGCCGACTCGGCATGGACGCCACTACTCGGACGGCCCGACCACAGCTCAGCGCGTAGGCCTGCGGCGATGCCGTCGTGGTCCGCGGCCGGGACCCTCTCCGCCGACTCACGCTCCGCCGACACGGTCTTTGTGTTCGACGAGCCGAGCATGAACTGAGCCATGGCCACCGGGGCGTGGACAGGGAGGCTTCGCGCCCGAAAGGAACATCCGCGCCCGCACCCTGACGCGATGACGCTCGGCGAGCACCTCGCCGAGCTGCGCCGGCGCCTCATCATCTCGATCTGCGCCATCGCGGTCGGTGCCATTGTCACCTACGCCTTCTACGGACAGATCCTCACGGTCTTGCAGCACCCTTATTGCGAGGCGCGCAAGTTTACGAGCGCGGCCGGCCAGTGCAACTTCTATGTCACCCAGCCCTTGCAGGGCTTCGCGCTGCGCCTCAACGTCTCGGCCTACGGCGGGATCCTCATCGCCCTTCCTGTGCTGTTCTTCCAGCTCTGGCGCTTTGTCACCCCGGGGCTTAAGGCCAACGAGAAGCGCTACGCCCTCCCGTTCACGTTCGCGACCGCAGGGCTGTTCGCCCTCGGGGCGTTCACCGCCTATCTCACCTTCCCGCATGCGATGCGCTTTCTGCTCGACGTGAGCGGGCCCCACATCACCGCCATCTTGTCGCCGAACTCCTACGTGCAACTGATCTTGCTGCTGATGTTGGCCTTCGGCGCCACCTTCGAGTTCCCCGTCCTTCTCGTCGCCCTGGAACTGGCGGGAGTCCTCACCCCGGCCAAGCTGTCCAAGGTCAGGCGCTGGGCGATCATCGGGATGGTGACCTTCGCAGCTGTAGTCACGCCAAGCTCCGACCCGTTCTCGATGCTGGCGCTCGCCGTCCCGCTGCTCATCTTCTACGAGGCTTCGATCATCATCGGCAAGATGTTGGGAAAGTGACCCTTCCCGCCAGAAAGAGGACATGAAGGGATCCTCGCCCGGCGCCGCGTCGCGCGAACGGTTCGTCGCGGAGCATCCCTACCCGCTTGATCGCTTCCAGCTCGACGCCTTGGACCTGCTCGATGCGGGCCAGTCCGTCCTCGTGAGCGCACCGACGGGCTCGGGCAAGACAGTCGTAGCCGAGTACGCCGTCCATCTCGCCCTCGCCGAGGGCGCAAAGGCTTTCTACACCACGCCGATCAAGGCCCTGTCGAACCAGAAGTACGGGGATCTCCGGCGCAAGTACGATGCGGAGACCGTCGGGCTTCTTACGGGCGACAACTCGATAAACGGCCAGGCGCCAGTCGTCGTCATGACGACAGAGGTGCTGCGCAACATGATCCACGCCGAGCCGGGGCGGCTTTCGGACCTCCGATATGTGGTCCTAGACGAGGTTCACTTCCTCCAGGACCCATATCGAGGCGGGGTCTGGGAGGAGGTCATACTCGGTGCCCCGGCAAATGTGACCTTGGTCTGCCTGTCCGCCACCGTGGAGAATGCCGACCAGCTCGCAGCATGGATCTCACAGGTACGAGGCGCCACCGGTGTCGTCATCGAGAAGCACCGGCCTGTCGAGCTCAAGAACCTGTTCGTCGTGGGCGACCGGGCAGCCGAGCGGCTCCACCTGCTTCCAAGCTTCGTCGAGGGCCGCCCGAACCCCGAAGCGATCAGGCTCGATGACCTTCTCGCCCGGCCCGGGAGCAGCAGGAGAGGCCCGGGCTCTGGCCGGAGGCCGCCAGCGGGTGGTTCCAGGTCACGGCCCGTGCGCTCACAGCTGTACCGACCGCTGCGCACACAAGTCGTCGACACCCTGGCGGCCGAGAGGCTTTTGCCGGCGATCTACTTCGTGTTCTCGAGGGCAGGCTGCGACGAGTCGGTGCGGCACTGCCTTGACGACGGGCTCAGGCTGACGACGCCCGAGGAACGCCGGCGAATCCGCGCGATCGTCGAGTCCTATGTGGATCCGCTCACCGACGAGGATCTGGCTGTGCTCGGCTACCCGTTGTACTCGGCAGGCTTGGAGGCGGGCGTAGCCGCCCATCATGCCGGGATGGTGCCGCCATTTCGCGAGGCAGTCGAGGCGTGCTTCGCCGAGGCGCTCGTAAAGGTCGTCTTTGCCACCGAAACCCTCGCTCTCGGCATCAACATGCCGGCGCGCTCGGTGATAATCGAAGAGGTCACCAAGTTCGGCGGGCGAGGCCACCAGGAGCTGACCCCAGGCGAGTACACCCAGCTCACCGGCCGCGCCGGGCGCCGGGGCATCGACGACATCGGCTACGCAGCGGTGCTGTGCTCGCCCTTCCACAGTTTCGCCGACGTCGCTCGGATCGCCGGCGGGCGCCCACGTGCCCTCACCTCATCGTTCCGGCCCACCTACAACCTCGCCGTGAACCTCGTCCGGCGCCACAACCGAGAATCGGCCTATAGCCTCGTCAGCTCCTCGTTCGCCCAGTTCTTGACAGAGGAGGATCTCGTCGGCGAGCTCGACTCCGTCCTCGGGGTGCTAGAGCGGCGCGGGTATCTAAAGGCCTGGACAGTGACCGAGACCGGGGCGCGCCTCGCCGGGCTCTACCACGAGGCCGATCTGCTCATCGCCGAGGCGCTCGAGGCTGGCCAGCTCGACGATCTCGATGCCCCCAACCTGGCGGGGCTGGTATCGGGGTTCTGCTACGAAGCGCGCCGCGAGCGAGAAGCCCCCCTTCCTTTGCCAAATGCCAAGCTCGCCCGGCGCTTCGAGGCGATCGAAGACATCTCCAAGGCCCTGTCGGCACAAGAGGAGTCCCTGCACCTGCCCGTGACAAGGGGTGTGGACGCGGGGTTCGCCTCTCTCATCTACGACTGGGCCAAAGGCCGCGAGCTGCGCCAGGTCCTCCAGCCAAGCGTCGGGACCGGTCGACGGGGGAGAAGGGCGGCGCCGCTCATGTCGGGGGGTGATTTCGTACGCAACGTGAAACAGGTCATCGACCTCTTGCGCCAGGTCGCCCAGGTGGCCGAGAGCGACGCGACAGCACGCACTGCCCGGGTTGCGGCCGAGCGGCTGCTGCGCGACGTCGTGGCGGCATCGTCTGTCGTGACGATCCCGGTCGAGCGCGGGACCATCCGCGCCGGGGGCCAACCCGCACCGTAATCTCATCCGGGCATGTCGATAGCAGGTGCTGAGAGATTTAGCGTAGAAGAGCGCGAGGTGCTCGGCCGGTACTTCACAAATCTGGACGGCCCGGTCTTCGCGCTCGTGAACTTGCCCGAGGTAGTGAAGGGCGCGTTGTTCGCGCGCTACTCGCGATCGTCCAAGAGCCTGCGCCGGCTCTTCCTCGATGAGTTCTTCGAGGAGCTCGACGTCGCCGGCGACACGAGCCTGGATGCCTCCGTCGGGCTGCGCCGTGCCGAGGAACTGTATGCCAGGGTCTTTAGCGAGTACGGGGACGACTCGGTGGCCCAGCTCGGTGGCGTCCACCTCGCCTGCGAACAGTCCTCGAACGTCTTGACCAAGATCCTCGAGCGGGGCCGGCTCATGTCCTATCTCGAGCAGTCGACTCGCTACATCCCCTACGACAGCCGTCTCCCGTCGGGCCATTACCGCTATCACCGCGACCAGGCAGTGCTCGAGTCGCCGCTTGGCGCCCGCTATGTGGGCGAGATGGACCGCATGTTCGACACCTACGGCGAGCTCTTACCCGCCTTGCAGTCCTACGTCTTGCACGAGAACCCCCGTCACGGTGGCGTCTCGGAGCTCTCGCACCGCCACGCGGTAAGGGCACGCTGTCTCGACGCATTGCGGGGCCTGTTGCCCGCCGGTTCGCTCTCCAATGTCGGGATCTTCGGCTCTGGCCAGAGCTACGAGCAGTTGCTGTTGCGCATGAGAGCGCACCCGCTGCCCGAGGCGCGACGCTACGCGGACCTGATCCTGATCGAGCTGCGCAAGGTGATTCCGTCGTTTCTCGCCCGAGTCGACAGGCCCGAGCGCGGAGGAGTCTGGACCGAGTACCTCCAGAACCGCCGCGAGGCGATGGAAGAAGCAGTGCGCGAGCTGTGGCCGGTCGAGGTCCCCGCACCGGGCACATCGGTCACCCTCACCGACTTCGACCCGGCCGGGGAGGACAAGGTTCTCGTGGCGATGTGTTATCCGTATGTAAATGTTGCCGAGGAGGAGGTCACCCGTCGGGTCTCGAGCCTTTCTCCCACGGCACGCCAGCACATCCTCGACGCCTACATAGGCGAGCGCTCCAACCGCCGCCACCGACCGGGAAGGGCTCTCGAGTGCACCGCCTACCGGTTCGACATCGTGGCGGACTACGGTGCTTTCCGGGACCTCCAGCGCCACCGCCTGCTCACCGTCGAATGGCAACCGCTTGGGACCGATCTCGGTTTCGAGGTACCTGAGCTCGTCGAGGCGGCCGGTCTGTCCGATCGCTTTCGCGAGTCACTCGAGCGCTCCAAGAGCCTGCATGACGCCCTCGCGCCCTATTTCCCCGACCAGAGCGCGTATGCGGTCGCGCTCGCGTTCAACATCCGTTTCTCCTTGCACCTCAACGCCCGCGAGGCGATGCACGTGCTCGAGCTGCGCTCCGGGCCGCAGGGCCATCCCGCCTACCGCAGGATCGCCCAGGAAATGCACCGACTCATAGCCGAACAGGCCGGCCATCGCGCGATCGCCAATGCCATGGTCTTTGTGGACCACTCCGAGACCGAGCTCGGTCGCCTCGAGGCCGAACAGCGTTCGGAATCAAGGCGCCACAGTTAGGGACCGAGTCTCTGACTGGGGACTTCTCATTTCCTCTTGACGCGCCCTATCGCGATGGTCATAACTAGAGAGTCCCCTCAAGCCGAGAGCGGCTTCCGGCCGAACCGGAGGGTGCTCGAACAGCGTCCGGGGGTGTTGCGAGTGGTGGGGACCCAGGAGTCGAGTAGAGAACGCCCCCGTCGGCATCTGTCGCCGGCGAATCGCCCGGGCAGGCGACAAAGGGTGGCCCCAAAGGCGTCCTGGGTCCTGCCGCCGCCTTTTCCACCCAACACCGCGACCGGCTTGTTCGCGCAATCTCACCCGAATGTGACCGAGGCGAGCATTGGTGCCGTATAGTCCATCCGGCCGCGTCCCCGGCACGGGTTCGGGAATCAACGCGGCACGGGCACCGATGACCTGAAGGATGTTCATGCGCAAGGAGACCAAGGACACGGCGGATCTAGACGAGCCCACGGACGTGGACGACCTCGAAGTTCCTGACGCGGACGAGGCGGACCTCGAAGATCTCTCAGACGCAGACCTACTCGACGACGACGATGATGACGACGACGACGACCTCGCCGATGTCGCGCTCGTCGACGATCTCGACGACAATGACGACGAGGTCGTTGTCCCAGTCGGCGTAGTCGTCGAAGGCGACATCGTCCCGATCGAGACCGAGGACGAGGACGACGACGACCTCGATGATGACGACGTCGAGGCAAGCCTCGACGTGATCTTGAAAGAACGCCTCGTCGTTGTCGATGACGAGGAGGACGAGGAGGAGGAAGCGCCGGACTCCGAAGAGCGGGGCGAGGGGTCGCTTCGTGTGCTACCAAAGCAGCCCGGCGAGTTCGTCTGCCGCTCCTGTTTCCTTGTCAAAAGCGAGACCCAGCTCGCCGACAAAAAGCGCCTGCTTTGCCGAGACTGCGTGTGACCGCCGACGTCGGGTCTCGGCTCGCGCGCGGGTAGCGTCGTCTCGTGGCTGAAGACCGAGCTGTCTCCGAGGTCCTGCTCGATTACCTGCTCTACGCGCCTTTGGGGGCGGCGGTCGTGGCGGCCGAGGAACTCCCCCGACTCGCCGAACGGGGCCGGGAGCGTTTCGGGCGCCAGATCGGCGCCGCGGAGCTGATCGGCCGGCTCGCCGTCGCTGAGGCCCGCCGGCGGCTCTTGGCAACGTCAGTTCCCTCAGACGGGTCTATGAGCCGGCCACAGCCCCGTTCCCCGTTCTCGCTTGCGACACGCGGCCCGGCCGCCGCGCCCGCTCCTGAGGCGCCACAAAGGCCTCTGCGATCCGAAGCCCACAACGGCGTCGGCGAACGCTCCAGAGCCGGTCGTGCGCCCCGCAAGGACGCCCCGGCGGCCCCGGAGCCTCACGAGCTCCCGATACCCGCCTACGACACCCTGGCGGCGTCACAAGTCGTAGAAAGGCTCGCATCGCTCACGCCCGTTGAGCTCGAAGCGGTCCGTAAGCACGAATCATCCACTCGGCGCCGTCGCACGGTGCTGCACCGGATCGCGCAGCTGAACGCGGAGCGCCAAAGCGCCCCGGGTTGAGCCAGGCGCCGACACCGTCTCGAGCGCACAGATGAGCGTCGGCACTCGCGTGGCCACAACGGGCGACTTACAAGAGCTGGTCGAGCTCTACCGGCGGTTCCGACAAGACATTGCCGACGAGCGCGGCGCCGCCGTGCACCTTTTAAAAGAGGCGCTCGCAGAACCATTGGAGAGCGTCATGGGCACGGTCGTTCAAGACGACAACCGGCTCGCGATCTTGGGGCTTGTCGACGAGGTTCCAGTCGGGATGGCCCTAGGGCGCACCGAGGAGCTCGCGGACACGTCCCGGCTCGCCGTCGTCGAGGCCCTCTACGTGGACCCACCCGCGCGCGAGGTAGGCGTCGGAGAGAGCCTGCTCGCGACCGTTCTCGAGTGGGCCAGTTTGAAACAGGCCATTGGCATCGACATCGAGGTGCTCCCCGGGATGCGAGAAGCCAAGAACTTCCTCGAAGGCTCCGGGTTCGCGGCCCGTCTGCTCGTGATGCACAAACGCCTCAGCAGATAGGGCAGTGCCGGGCCGAGCACGGCGCCGGCGTCGCAAGAGCCGATCCGGGCGCTTAGGGCTGGAGCTCTGCTTGCACCTCTACTTGGGCGACCTCGTCCAGCGCGACAGGGGGAAGCTCGGGGCCAGGCTCCTCGACAACGTGTTCGGTCGGGAGGTCTTCCGTACCAGCTTCGGTCTGTTCGACAGGCGCAAGTGCTTTGCTCGGGGCCGGCTCGGGCTCCTCCGCGACGACCGCGGCCTGGCTCTGGCCTAGGTGCAAGCCCGCTGCCGCGTGGTCTTGGCTTGCTGGCGCAGACTCGCTTTGCTTGGTCTCCTCGCCGTCTGCGGGCGTCTGCGAATCAATCGTCGCCTCGGGTTGCAAAAGCGCGACTTCGGCTGTGGCCATGCTCTCCTCGGGGCCAGCCTCGCCAACGGCTGCTTCGGCGACCTCGGCCGAGGGGCTTGAGGCGGTGGCCTTGCGCGAAGCAGCTGGGCCGGTTCGCCGTGCGGACCGGGACGGGGGCCGCGGCGGTCGCACCGGTCGTGCCCCGCGGATTGGCTTTGGGGGCGGAGGCATGGACAGGCCGATCATGGGCGCAAGAGCTGGAATGCTGCCAGCTGCTAGACGCGCCTTTCGCACGACCTCGCCGGAAGGATCCTCGGGCAAACCCTCTGGGTGGATCTGGCGCCTGATCGGTGAGGCAGCTGCCGCGTCGAGCAGAGCCAGCCAGCGCTCGATTGGAGTGGCTGTGGTCATGGCCGCGCCTGCACTCGCGGACAGCTTTTCGACGAGGGCTGCGGGGAACCTGGCTGTCGGCTCGGGTGGCTGAGCCGAAAAACGCAGCGCCTGCAACACCCGGCCCTCCTCGAGGGCATGAGTCATCTGCTCTTCCCAATGGGTGCGGAGCTTCTTCAAGCGCCGGTCGAGCTCTTCACGAAGCTTGCGATCGAGCTCTCGTGCCGTCTCGTCACGCGGGGCTGCGGCCGCTACCGTCGTGCGAAGGTCACGAAGAGGGAGCTGTTCTAGCTGTGCGACCGCGGCTTCTGCCCGGTCTAGCCAGATCGCTTGTTTCACCGAGGGCGCGAGCTGCTCGGCGAGAGTCAAGATGGCATCCCCGGAGACCTCGTGCCTGCCCTCGGAACGGGCGCGCTCGCGTTCTTCTGCGATCGCACGGCGAATCGCCGGTATGCCTCCCGAAGCAAGACGCTCAGCGATCGCTCGTTGCTCGGGCGCGAGTCCCGCGAACAACTCTTCTCGGTGGGCGGTCCCCGGCTCGAAGCGCGGCGGCATGCGCCGCGTGGAACTTGGCGGACTCGGTCGAGTTGCACTCGGCTGACGAGGATCGGGGCGGCGGTCTCTTTGCCCAGCGGCGGCGTCGGAACGGGCCCCCGCGCCAGCTCTGGGGCGCCGCGGCTCGCTCGAGCCGGGGCCAGCTGGCGCGTCGCCTCTTGGAGTCGAGTCGGCCCGCGGGCGACGCTCGGGACGACGCTCGCCGCTCGGGCGCCCAGAACGGCCCGGAGCGCCTGGGGTGCCTTCTGCGGGCGTACCTTCAACTCGAGGGCGCCGCTCGGGGCGGCGCTCGCCTGTGGCAGCAGTCCCAGCCTCGCCGGGTTGAGGGCGGCGCGAGTCCGGGCGCTCCCCGCCTCGCGCGGGGCGGCGGTCGCGACCGCCGCCACCGGCACGGCGCGGACTGTCGAGAAGGTCGCGCCGGTCACCGCGGCCGCCTTCAGAGACAAGGACCGTCGTTACCGCTGCGACTGGCTTGGCAGAGCCGATCAATTCGATCCGTCCCGATGGGGCGGCCTTCTCTTTCGGCGGCAGAACCGACAGGATCGTGATGCCGTCGATCTCGACTTCGGCCTCTACGCGCAGCACGTCTCCCACTTTGGCGGCCTCGGAGAGGAGCTTGCCCTCGATGACGCCTTTGGGCTGGCGCGCCCCGGCGGCCCGCCAGGTGAAGCTGCCGTCCCCCCGGGCGCTGGTCAATTCGATGTCGAGACGATTAGGCATGCTCCGGTCAAACTACCCGCTGCGGGACTGCTTGCGAAGCGGGAGCGGTTTTCGGGACCTCGACGACTAGTTCGCCGCGGGCTTCGCACCAACGCGATACAACCTCAAGAGTGGAACGCGAAGACGGTGAAACGCAGTCCCCGCAAGGCATCTGGCCTGCCGGGGCGCCGCGCGATGAGTCCGCGACGCCCCCTTTGTCGCCCCCGCAGGGATCCTTGCGGTCAACTGCGCTCGAAGAGGAAGAAACTTCCGGTCACGACACGGGCAGTCCGCTCAGGCGCTGGCTCGCCGTCGCGCTCGTCGCTTTCCTAGTTGGGGGTGGGGCAGCTATCGCAGCCGGTTACGGGATCGCCGCAGCGATACACGCCCATGACACGACGACGGTGCGGTTCTCACCGAACACGAGCGTCTTTCGGCGTATGCGCGACGTGAGCTTCGTGCTCGCCCGCGTCCTGCCGTCGGTTGTGAGCATCGAGGCGGTCGGGCCCAGCTGCGCAGGCGGGCCGACGGGAGCGATCGAGCTCGCCGAGGGGACAGGGATGATCCTCACGCCCACGGGCGAGATCCTCACCAACAATCATGTCGTTGCGGACGCGACTGAGATCAGGGTCACGCTCTATGACCACGACGAGACCTATCCGGCGAGCCTTGTCGGTACTGACCCCGGCTATGACGTCGCTTTACTGCAGTTGCACGCACCAGGCGCGCTGCGGGCGGTCTCGATCGCCAACTCCGCGAAGACCCAGGTGGGAGAGGATGTTCTCGCGATCGGAAATGCGCTCGCGCTCTCCAAGAGCACCCCGTCAGTCACCGAGGGGATCATCTCGGCCAAGAACAGGTCAATCAATGCCGGCGGCGAGGACTGCGCCGGGACAGAGTCGCTGAGAGGGCTCTTGCAGACCCAAGCGGCCATCAACTCGGGCAACTCGGGGGGTCCCCTCGTCAATGCCTCCGGTCAAGTAGTCGGAATGAACACAGCCGCGGCGACAACAACGAAGGGCAACGCGCCCACCGAGAACATCGGCTTCGCGATTCCCATCGCCAGCATCGAAGCGCTCTTGCCCAAGCTCCGCCGCGGCGGCACCAACGGCCCTCTCGAGGCCTTCTTGGGCGTCGAGGTTGAGACCCTCACCCACCCGAGCGCGCCCGGAGCCAAGCCCGGCGCAGTGGTAGTGGGCCTGTTCCCGGGCTCGCCGGCAATCACGGCTGGGATCCGCGTCGGCGACGTGATAGTCGGTTTTGCGGGCCATCGTGTTCTCAGCGCGCTCGCTCTTACTATCGCGGTCAAAGCCACTCACCCCGGCCAAACAGTCACGGTCAATTTCTACCGGGGTGCGAAACCGTTGGAAGTATCGCTCGTGCTCGCCACGAGGCCCGCGCCCGAACCGGGCGCGAGTTAAGGCCCGACGGTACGACTCCCACAGCGAGCCGCCGTGGCGACTCTGAAGAGATCTCTTAGCCGGCGCGCAGCTCTACGGCCTCGAGGCCTTTCGGGCCAGGACGGGAGAGAAACTCGACTCGAGCCCCTTCAGTCGGCATCCGCTCGGTCTCGTTCAGCGCCGAGCGGTGCAAGAACACGTCGCGACCCCCAGCATCAGGAGCGATGAAACCGAACCCCCGGACCGGATCGAACCACTTCACTGTTCCGGTCGCCGGGCGAAGCGAGCGACGCCCACGCGGGTCGCTCTTGGCCGCTTGCAGGTGCCCGGAACGAACCGGTCGGCCGGGGCGAGCGTTCCGCTTGGCTTGATCGGGCCTCGGTTCTCCGCCGGGCGCGTGAAGCGAAAGGTTCGCTCGGGCCGGGACGGCCCTTGGAGCGCTTCGCACCTGGCGTGGCGCAACCGAAGGCAGGCTGGACGGATGCTCGAGCCCCTGAGGCAGCCCGAGGGCGCGCTGGATCGAGCGCGCCGCCGCGATCTGGTCGGGCGTGACGATAGAGATGACGGTTCCGTCCGCGCCTGCGCGACCAGTGCGCCCGGAGCGATGGACGTAGTCCTTGTGATCGCCCGGGAGATCGAAGTGCAAGACGCAGGCGACGTTCTCGACGTGGATGCCACGCGCGGCGACGTCGGTGGCAACGAGCACTCGGGCTGTCCCGGAGTGAAAGGCCTGTAGCGCGCGGTCTCTTTGCGCCTGGGTGCGGCTGCCGTGCAGGGCAACTGCACCCACGCCAGCAGCCTCGAGCTGGCGGGTGAGCCGGTCGGCACCGTGGCGAGTACGGCAGAACACGATCGCCGTCTCATGGCCGGCGGCCACCTTGGCGGCGAGGCTGACGCGATCGTTGCGGTCGACCTTCCAGAACATGTGGTTCACCTCGCCGGAGGAAGCCTCCGTCTCGTGCACCTCGTGCCGGACCGGGTCCTTCTGGTAGCGGCGGACGAGGACGTCAACCTCGCCATCGAGAGTCGCCGAGAACAGCAGAACCTGGCGGTCGCTGGCGGCTTGGTCGAGGATGCGACGCACGGCGGGCAAGAAACCCATGTCAGCCATCCTGTCGGCTTCGTCGACGACCGCGATCTTCACATCGGAGAGATTCACGTCCCGGCGATCGATGAGGTCCTCGAGCCTCCCGGGGCAGGCCACAAGGACATCGACCGCAGCGCGTAGAGCCTTGAGCTGCGGTCCGTAGCCGGCGCCGCCGTAGACCGCGGCGACTGTGAGCTTGCGAGCCTTGGCGAGCGGGGCGATGACACCGCACACTTGGGCGGCAAGCTCGCGGGTGGGAACGAGCACGAGGCCGCGGGGACGGCCGGCTCTCGAAGGTGAGGTCCCGCTCAGCGCCTCGACGATGGCGATCGCGAAGGCGAGCGTCTTGCCCGAGCCCGTTGGCGCCCGTCCTGAGACGTCACGGCCGGCGAGGGCGTCAGGAATCGTCGCCTCTTGGATCGGGAAGGGCGAGGTGATACCGCCGCGCTCCATGAGGGCAATCAGGTCCGCGGGCACGCCAAGATCGGCAAAGGTGGGGGGCAAGAAGACTCCAGTCAGCTCAAAAATGAAGGCCAACCAGAACATCGTCTCTAGGCCTCACCGGCGTCAGCCGGAAACCGGCCAACTCAGCCGGACACCCAACTGTAACAGCCAGGCGCCCGCTCCTGGCCCATCTAGGCCTACCGCGTGGAGTCGCGGCACGCGACAAGTCGCGAACCCGGCCGATAGCCGGCCTTCTCAGCCAACGGGCTGGGAGCGGGAGATCCCTCGAGGGCCGTTACGGTAGCGGGGAGCTGAGAAGCCTTTCCCCTCGGAGGAGACAATGAGCGAGTACGACGACTGGAACAAGAAGATCATCGAGGAATTCCGATCCTCAAACGGCCAGGTGGGCGGGCAGTTCGCCGGAGCTCCGATCCTGTTGCTCACGACCACGGGTGCCAAGTCGGGCCACAAGCACACGACGCCGATCATGTACCTCCCAGACGGGGATCGTATGGCCGTTTTCGCCTCGAAGGCGGGTGCCCCGACGAACCCGGACTGGTACCACAATCTCCGCGCCAACCCTCGGGTGACAGTCGAAGTCGGCACGGAAAGCTTCGAGGTCGACGCTGAGGTGGCCGACAGCCAAGAGCGCGACCGCCTCTATGCGATCCAGGCTGAGCGTTATCAGAACTTTAAGGAGTACGAGGAGAAGACCTCACGGGTGATCCCGGTCGTGCTCTTGAGGCGCGCCACGTGAGCGAGGGGCCCGACCCTGCCAAGGTGCTCGTTGTGTCCGCGCATCCCGACGACGTCGATTTTGGTGCTTCGGGGTCAATCGCGACATGGACCGCGAGCGGGATCGAAGTCGCGTACTGCATCGTCACCGACGGGTCGGCAGGTAGCGCTGACTCCAGCATCCGCGTCGACGAGCTCATACAGATCCGCCAGGACGAGCAGCGCAAAGCTGCCGCCGAGGTCGGCGTAAGCGAGGTGCACTTCCTCGGATACCCCGATGGCGCGCTCCAGATCTCAGCCGAACTGCGGCGCGACATCGCTCGTATCATCCGGATCGAGCGGCCAGAGCGTGTCGTCTGCCAGTCGCCCGAGCGCAACTGGGAACGGATCCGCGCCAGCCATCCCGACCACCTTGCGGCCGGTGAAGCCACCCTTCGGGCCGTCTACCCCGACGCGCGCAATCCATACAGCTATCCCGAACTGCTCGCATTGGGCCTCGAGCCTCATGTCGTCGACGAGGTCTGGCTCATGGCCTCGCCTCGGGCTACGCGCGCCGTGGACATCACCGAGACCATCGAACGCAAGCTCGCGGCCCTGCGCTGCCACGCCAGCCAGCTCTCCGACCCAGGCAGCCTCGAAGAGATGATCCGCTCCTGGGGCCACGCCAACGCGCAGGCCCTCGGCCTTGCGGCGGGACGGCTCGCTGAGGCCTTCCAGGTCGTCGACACCAAGTAGTTCGCGAGTTTCGAGCCCCTAGCGCCGGGGAATGATCTCTCCAAGGCAGGGTGGCGACGTTGCTCAAGAGACGACGCCGCCACTCTTGAGGTGAGGAGATCATGGTTTGACGACGACCGATACTTGGGCGCTCGACGAATGGGACCAACAGACTCTCCATGAGTTCGTCGAGGCTGCCATGGCCTCGTCCGAACCCCTTCCGGACCTGAGCTCGCTCCTGCAGCGTCCGAGATGGCAGCTTCGGGCAGCCTGTCGGGGCAGGGGGGTAACGGACTTCTTCCCGCCCGACGGCTCGAGTCGCATGCGCGCCGCAGTCGTGTGCGCGCGCTGCCCGGTCGCCAAGGACTGTCTCGAGTACGCCCTCGATCATCCTTCCTTGAAAGGTGTCTGGGCCGGGACATCAGAGCGCGGGCGCCATCGCATGCGCGCCGGCACCGCCAAGCCAAGCGAGGATCTCTGCCGACCGGGTTCGGGGCCTGACAGCGCCGTCGGCTAGTTGGACTTGCCGGTGTTTTGATCACACCGGAGTTTTGGAATTCGGAGCTGGTCCAGTCGAGTAGGTAACCTCACGCTCAGTGAACGCGGTCCCTTCTTGTGCCTAACAAGCGCCAGGGGATCGCGTCGAGGCGCGTGCGCCGACCATTGGCGCTCGGGGCTGCGGCCGGTACGGCACTGCACCACGGCTTCGAGCTGGCGAGCGGAGTCGGACTCGTAGGGCAGCCCGAGCTCGGCCTCGTGGGAGCAGGCGCCCTGTGGACGGCACAGATCCTCGGATGGGCCGCGCTTGCCGCACGAGGACCGCGACGTGCTAACGCGGTACTCGCGGCCCTCGACGGGGC
>JBEKVJ010000074.1:0-18970 GCA_049514105.1 Acidimicrobiales bacterium | reverse complement strand
GAATACTGAGACGAGGACGACGATGTAGGCGACGGCGACGGTGATGAGGCGCACGGCCGTGCCGGCAGTGGCGATCGAGCGCACGGTAACGAGGTGGCCGAGGCCGTCGGCGATGCGCCGGGCGGCGGTGAAGCCGAATACCAAGAGCGCGCCGGCGCTTATCCAGGCGACGAGCTTCGGGTTAAGCGCAGGTCCGTGGATGTTGCCGAAGTCCTTGCCGACCACGAGCGCGCCAACGGCGAGGATGCTCGCCACGACGCCGATCACGAGGTCGCGCTCGTGGGCCCGTTTCATTTGTTGGAGAGCTCCGTCACCACTGTTTGTCCAGGGTAGTCGGCTCTTTGGGCCATCCTCGGTCCGCGCGCGGGAAGAAACCGGTCCCGGGGGGCGATACACATGGAGTGGAAGCCCGCA
Organism: Acidimicrobiales bacterium; assembly: GCA_049514105.1. Taxonomy (GTDB): domain Bacteria; phylum Actinomycetota; class Acidimicrobiia; order Acidimicrobiales; family Bog-793; genus Fen-455. The sequence continues at coordinate 18,556 of JBEKVJ010000074.1, read as the reverse complement.
CCGAGCTCAGCGCGCATAGCAGCATGCCCCGCCAGATTCCCGACTGGGTGGTGCTGACCTTGGCCTGTGTGGCCCAGTTCATGGTGCTGCTCGACGTGTCGATCGTGAACGTGGCGCTGCCGGCGATCAAGCACAGCCTTGGCTTTTCTCAAGCCGAGTTGCAATGGGTGCTCAATGCCTACACCCTCACCTTTGCGGGCTTCCTGCTCCTCGGCGGCCGGACGGCGGACCTTTTCGGACGGCGCCGTATCTTTCTCCTCGGGCTCAGCGTGTTCACACTTGCCAGCCTGCTAGGTGGCTTTGCCCAGGACCAGGCCATGCTCATCGGCGCCCGGGCTGCCCAGGGACTCGGAGGAGCGATCCTCTCGCCCGCCACTTTGACGATCCTCACCACCACCTTCCGCGAGCCACAGGCCCGTGCCCGGGCGATGGGGATATGGAGTGCGGTCGCCGGCGCCGGCGGTGCCGGCGGCGCCCTTTTGGGGGGGATCCTCACAGAGGAGCTGTCGTGGCGATGGATCCTGTTCATCAACATCCCGATTGGGATCATCGCTTTTGTAGCGGCCCGGGCCTTCTTGCAAGAGAGTCGTGCGGAGGGCGAGCGCCGGCCCCTCGATATCGCGGGGGCCGTCCTAGTCACCGGTGGGCTGACCGCGCTCGTGTTCGGCGTCGTGCGCACGACGAGCGTCGGCTGGGGCTCGTGGCAGACGCTTTTGTCGCTGTTGGTCGCAGCCGGACTCTTGGGCTGGTTCGTGGCCCACGAGGGCCTCGTGGCCAAGTCCCCTCTCATGAGGCTCTCGTTGTTCAGGCTGCGTGGCATCTGGACCGCCAACCTCGTGATGTTCTTGACCTCGGCCGCCTTGTTCGCGATGTGGTTCTTCGTATCGCTTTACCTGCAGCTAGTGCATGGGTACTCGCCTTTGAAAACCGGCTTTGCGTTCGTGCCCCAGACGCTCGCGATCATGGTCGGCGCCCAGGTTTCCTCGCGGCTCGTCCTACGCCTCGGGGCAAGGCCTCTCCTCGTCGCCGGCGGCTTGCTTTCGGCGGTGGGGCTCTACTTTTTCTCCCGCCTCGGTGTCGACACGGCCTACTGGTCCGGGTTCTTCGCTCCGAGCGTTCTGGTCACACTCGGCCTCGGGCTGTCCTTCACGCCGTTGGCCTATGCCGCCACAGCGGGCGTGCCGCGAAGCGAGGCGGGTCTCGCCTCGGGGCTGGTGAACACCTCCCGCCAGATCGGCGGCGCCGTCGGCCTGGCCGCACTCGCGACGATCGCGACGACTAAGACCCACGATCTCGCCCGGGCCACGAACCAGCTCGTGGCACTGACCGATGGGTACACCCTCGCCTTCCGGATCGGCTCAGTGATCGCCCTTGCTGCCGCGATCGCGGCGCTCTCGATGCCGGCGCGCAAGACGACGAAGACGAGCACGCCCGAGCCCGCGCCGGCGGCCAGCCCGGCAACAGCCCGCAGCAGCGATTAGGCCGCCACATTGGCACCAGGTGGCCTGCTGACCAGTTCAGGGCACGGGCTGTCCGTGCCAACGACGCGGATCGGCTGTTAAGCACCGCGCTCGGCGTATCGTGTCGGGTACCCAGAACGGAGCTCGAGACATGTCGGAACAAGCGCCAACGGATCGAGCAAAGCCTTCTATCCGGATCGTCACAGACAGCGCGGCTGACCTGGACCGCCAGGTCGCCCTGGACCACGGCGTGAGCGTGGTCCGCCTCGACGTGCGCCTCGGAGAGTTCGGGCCTGAGGTCACCTCAACCTGGTCACCCGAGGAGTTCTGGCACAACTGCGCCAAGATCCCCCAGCTGGCCGAGACATCGGCGCCGTCGCCAGGTGCCTTCTCAGAGGTGTTCTCGCAGCTCGCCGACCAAGGTGCTGAGGGGATCGTTTGTATCACCTTGTCCTCGAAGCTGTCTGCCACCTACCAGGCGGCGGTTCTCGGGGCGGTGACTGTCTCGGATCGTGTGGAGGTCCGCGTCGTGGACTCGTTGCTCGCGACGATGGCCGAAGGGATCGTTGTCCTCGACGCCGCAACCGCCGCCGAGACGGGCGCGGACCTCGAGGCTGTCGTGGCCGCGGCGATCTCCAGCCGGCAACGCATCGGGCTGTTCGGGGCGATCGCTTCGCTCGACAATTTGCGCAAAGGTGGGCGCCTCGGATCGGCTCAGGCCCTACTCGGGGGCTTGCTCGACATAAAACCGGTCCTCGAGATCCGAGACGGGGTCCTCGAGCTCGAGTCACGACCCCGCACGCGCTCGCGTTCGCTCGAGCACGTCGCTTCCAAGGCGCGCGCCCTCGGCGAGCTCGAGCGCATCGCCGTCGTGCACGCGGCCGCCACAGACATTGACGCGTTCGTAGCGCTGCTTTCCGGGTCGTTCCCCAAAGAACGCCTCAGCGTCGGCTGGCTCGGGCCGGTCATCGGTGCCCATGTCGGCCAGGGGACGATCGCTGTAGCTGGGCAGTGGCCGGAGTCCGCTTCGGCCTAGGGCTACTTGTAGATGGTCTGCCAGTTGGCCACCGACGGCTCGTAGCGCCCGGCCGGTCCCTTGCCGAAAAGGGCCAGAAGGTTGCCGGTGATCTTCCCGATCATCGGGGCCGGACAGCTCGCGGCGCTGAGCGCACAGGGGGCAAGAGACGGGATCCAGTTCGTGGTCCCGCTGTCGAAAATTCCGGCCTGGCTCGACCGGTCGGTCCAGTAGGTCATGTCCGAATAGAGATAGCCCTGTAGGTCTCCGCCCTCGCTGACGGCGTCTTGCAGGCTCACCTGTGAGTGCCCGAGGATCTGCAGTCCGGGTGGGTACTCGCTCGAGTCGAACTCGTCGAGGTCGGTGGCGATGACCCCTGGCACCTTCGAGCCGTCCACGAGGCCGGTTCCCTTATAGATCCACGCCCTTGCGTCCGCGACGACGAAGGGGAAGGCGGCGAGACCGGGCTCGACGAATCCGATGTAGTTCTCGCCCACAAAGCCGACTTCGGACCAGTCCGCGGGTGGGCTGCTCCAGGTGTTCCCCGTCACCTGGAGGGGGTTCCCCTTGCCGTTGAGGGGATCGGCCGAGCCGTCGCGGTAGTCGACCTCCTCCCGGTCGGACCCGAAGGGGGAGGATTGGAGACGGACGTGGCGCAAGATGGCGCTGGCGCCGAAGAAGACCATGTTGACCCCTGCGTGTTCGGCCGAGACCGCTGCATCGCGCTCACCGAGCGACCAGCACTCGTCGTGACCGAGCGAGAGCAGGACCTTGTGATGCAGCAAGACGCTCGGATGCTGGTCAAGTGTGACGTCGGTGACATAGGTGACATCGAGGCCGTGCTCTTCGACAAAGCGGATGAAGGGGTACTCGCTGCCCAAGAAGTCACCGGCGCCTTCGCCGTAGCCGTAGGGGCGGTCAAAAGAGACGACCCTTGCGCGCGAGCAGAGGGGATATACATCGCTCGGGCAGGCCCCGAGTCCTTGGTAGAAGTCGTAGCCGCCGTAAGGGTTCCATGCCTGCCAGGTGTAGACATCGTTCTTCACCAGGTACGCCGCGCTCGATGTCGGGTCCCAGACCGTGAGGGGGATGTAGCTCTGCTGGCCGCCGCTGCCGACGAGCTTGAACAGGTAGTCGCCCTGTACGAACGCAGAGGTGATCTTGACCGTGAGCGTGGGCGCCCAGCGATCGCAACTGACCATGTTGACCCCGGAAGTGAGCGCGCACGGTGCTTTCACATGCCCGGGGATCTCATTCGACTGCCAGATGAGGCGGGCACCTTTTCCCTGGTAGTAGCCCATGCGGAAGGCTTCCACGCGAAAGGTTGGGGCTGGGGTGCTCACGTACAAGACGACCTTGGTCCCATCGGAGGTGTAGGTCTTATTGGCAAAACCGGCGATGTCGGAGGAGGCACCCTTGGTGATCCGCCAGGCTGTGGTGCCCGGTCGCTCGTTCTCGGCCACGACCCAGCTGGCCTCGCGCCCGTAGGGGCCCTGGAAGGTCACGTTCTTGGTGAGGTCCGGTTTGGGCTTTGTCTTGTTGTGACGTGGCGGCGGGGAGAAGTGCCGGTGTGCGGTCGGGGTGCTGCTGCAAGCGGCCGTTACGAGCGCGAGCCCAGCGAGCATGGCACCCGCACCCGCGCGCCAGCTCGCAGTACAGCTCACGGCTCCAAGGTAGTGAACTCTGGCCGGTCCTGAGGAGCGATCCGAGCTCACAGCCCGAAAGCTTCCACCATCGAGCGGGACTTTGCTGAGTTCAACAACGTCGGCAGGCCGAGCAGCTGCTCGGCCGTCCTCAGTAACGAGTAGTGGTCGAAAGCGAGCGCCGAGCGCCTCCCGGCTGGCACCGAAGGCGCGGTGACGATCGCCGGCACCTGGTTGTTGAGGTTGCCCTCGTCCCAGACTACGAAGACCACCAGGTGGCCCGCCCGGTAGGTCGGGCTGCCAAAGACCATCGACAACAAGCCCGACAGCCACTCGTCGCCGTGCTCAACAGGGCAGCTGTGCGCGTCGTCGCAGATGTTGGGCGTGACGAAGACGAAGTTCGCGAGCGTGCCGTCGTAAAGCGCGCGGTGCAGTGCACCGCCTGAGACTGTGCCCATGGCAACGTCGTCGCGCACGCAGGAGGATCGCAAGGCCGTGTAGTACACCGCCGGGTTGTGCCGGGCCGCGTAAAGCCCGCTCGTCACTGTGTCGCAGGCGACGGGCATCGACTCGGCATAGGCCCGCCAGCTGAGCCGGTGGGCGCTGACCTGGGAGAAGATCGACGCACCGGCGATCGGATGTAGAGAAGGCTCTCCGTCGTCGCTCACCCCTGCGGTTGTCCCACCGGTGGCGGCGAGGTAGTTCGGCAGCGACGGGTGCGTGATGGCGTAGTAGTTCGTCGCGAGCCCGCAGCGACGAGCGAGGCTGGTCGCGTAAGGGGCGTCCGGTGCCCCGATTATCGATGCGAGGCTCTCGTTCTCCATCCAGATCCACATGACGTGGTCATAAGACGGTTTCGCGATGCGATATCCACAGGGCTGTTCGATGCTGACTTCGCGCTTTAACGTCGTGCCACGCCGTGGCGGCCTCGGGGTGGATCTGGTCGTCAGCGATGGGGGCGAGGTTCCCATCACCACCGGGCGCGCGGCACCGGCCCCCTGGCAGGCCGAGAGCCCAACTCCCGCGATGAGAAGGCTCAGCCAAACCAGTACCGGTCTTCTCATGGTGTCGCCCATATGTGCAACGGTCGCGGCGCCTACCTGGCGGGCGGTTGCGGCATCGGTCCGGGGTCGGGCGGCGCGCTGGCGGTGACCGGATAACCCAGATTCGCGCAGCGTTGTGCGTACTCCTCCCAGCCGATCTCACCCCGTGCGTAACGGACGCGGACTTCGCTGAGAGCCGGATCGATGGTCGGGCCCGGCCGAGTCCACCCCTGGCCGGCCTGGGTTCGGCTCCGCGGGCCTCTCCAGGTCCGCAAAAGGGCGATCCCTCCCGCTATCACGAGGGCGACGAGGATGAGGAGAACGAGCCAGTGGAATACACCGTGGTGGTGAATGCCGTGGCCGAAGCCGAGGCGGAAGATCATGCACCTCCCTATGGAGCTGACCAACCCAAGTAAAGCGCCTAGGAGGCGCCTTGTGGATCCGCCCTCATGTGACGTACCGAAGGGATCAGCAAGATCGCGAACGCCGTTAGGACGAGGTAGGCGCTGCCTGTGGCGAAAACCGCGTGTTTGCCCACCACAGATGCGACGGGCCCGACGATCGCGTAGCCGAGGGGCAAGAACACGAGCGAGCCGAACCAGTCGTACGCGCTCACGCGCGAGAGAACCTCGCGGGGAACCTCGCGCTGCATGGTGGTTTGCCACTGGGTGTCGAAGATCGCGAAACCTGCGCCCCCGAGGAACGCCCCGAGCGCTATGACCGGCACCGGAGCCAGGTACGCGAGCGAGAGAAGGGGGAACGGCCATACGAGCAGCGAGAGCGTCGCGATCACCAGAGGTCGCTTGAAACGAACTCGCAGCATTGCTACGCCGCCGACGACGGCACCGGCTCCCTGGGCGCCGAGGATCGTCCCCCAGGCTGTCGCCCCACCGAGGGACTCCTTGGCGATGACGGCGCCGAGCACGAGGTACGGGGCCATCGTGATCATGTTGAACACAGAAGCCGCCACCACGATCGCCCAAAGCCAGGTACGCGACCAGAACTCCCCCCAGCCTCGCCGCAGATGGGCGTAGAAGGACTCGGAGGTGGCCTGGACGGCCGGCTCGAGCCGGAGAGCCGAAAGCGAAGCGACGCTGAGCACATAGGACAGGCCGTCGGCGAGGATCGCCCATCCCGGACTGGTGGTCGCCACGATCACACCCGCGAGCGCAGGTCCGATGATCCCGCCGATCGAGAACGTGAGCCCGTTTAGCGCATTGGCCTGGGTGAGTCGCTCGCCCGAGACGATCTGGGGGATGAGTCCGGTAAGGGCCGGCATGAAAAACGCCGTGCCGGTGCCCACGAGCGCCGAGAGCATGAGGAACCCCCAAAGCGGCGGGTGCCCAAGCAGTATCCAGGCGGCGAGGGCGGCTTCGGCCAACGCCCTCAGCACGTCGGCACCGAGCATCACGCGCCGACGTCCGAAACGATCGGCGGCGACACCGCCGGTGAGGAGGAAGACGACCAGGGGGATGGTCTGTGCCGCGAGGACGGCGCCGACCTCTGATGCCGAACCGTGTCGAAGCGCCAGCACAGCGAACGAGAGTGCAACCGGCGCCATGCCGCTTCCGACCGACGAGGTCAGCTGGCCCAGGAAATAGAGGCGAAAGTTCCGCTCGTGCAGCGCCCCCGTCCACTTCTCCAAGGGCATGTCCCGCGATGTTAGAACGAGCGCCCACAAGCGCCGAAGCCGGACGGCCCTCGGTCGGGTGGTGAGGTTTCGCAGGCAAACGCACCTGTGCAATCGTTTCTTGATGCCGGTGCGCAAGAGGCTTGAGTCTGACTTAGACGGCTGCGTGCAGCTGGCACGCGAGGTCCATGAGAGCGACGGGTACCCGATGTATCTTCCCGACGACCTCGCCATGTTCATCACAGCCCCCGGGGCGTTTTGTGCCTGGGTTGCCGAGGAGGACGGTGAGCGAGGAGGACGGTGAGATAGCCGGCCACGTCGTTTTGAACCCGCGCAGCTCGCCGGCCGTGCTCGAGATGGCGAGCTCGGCTCTCGGGCTGCCGGCCGATCGCCTCGCCGTCGTCGCCAGGCTGCTCGTCTCGCCCCATCACCGTCGTCGCGGTCTCGGCCGCTCGCTGCTTGAGACCGCAGCCGCACACGCGCGCGGACGGGGGCTCTGGCCGATCCTCGATGCCGTGACTGGCCACCAGGCCGCCATCTGCCTGTACGACAGGTGCGGCTGGGTCCGCGCCGGAACGGTCACGGTTCGCTGGGGCGATCATCCCGAGGTCGACGAACTCGTCTACCTCGGGCCGCGGCCACCCGAATCAGTGGCCAGCCAGCATCTGGCTACAGGGCACTGACGGCCGCGGCTAAGGCCCGCTCGGAACCCCGTCCGGCTTATCCTGTCTTGGGCATCACCTCTGTGATCAGGACGCGCCGTTCGAACGGAGACGTCATCGAAGGACGCTTCGGGAGGGTCAAGTGAGCTTCACGCGTGGATTCGAGGGCCGTCGTCGCAAAGAACGCAATCCCGGGCTACCGCCGGGTCAATACGACGTGGGCTCGGACTGGCCGGTGCTGAGCGCCGAGCCGACTCCTGAGCTGTCGACTGCCTCGTGGAGCTTCGCCATTGAAGGCCTTGTCCGACAGAGCGTGCGATGGACCTGGGAGGAGATCCATGCTCTGCCGCCCGCGAGCTACGAGGGCGCCATCCACTGTGTCACGACGTGGTCGAAGTTCGGCGTGCGCTTTGGCGGGGTATCGGTCGATACCTTGTTGGCCCTCGCTGAGCCCCTCCCGGCCGCGAGCTACGTCGTTGCCTATTCGAGCACGGGCTACACGACGAACCTCCCCCTTGGTGATGTGACGGGGGGCAAGGCCTTTTTGGTGTGGGACTACGACGGGCACCCGCTCGAGGTGGGCCATGGCGGCCCGGCCCGGCTGCTCGTGCCGCACCTGTATTTCTGGAAGAGCGCGAAATGGGTGGCCGGCTTGCGACTCTTAGATCATGATGAGCCCGGCTTCTGGGAGGTAAACGGCTATCACGACCGCGGCGATCCCTGGCTCGAGCAGCGTTATCAAGGCGACTGAGCTGAGCGCGCCGGCGCCCGGCCCCTGGCAGATGGCGACGGTAGAGGAGATAACCCAAGAGACCGCGAGCGCCAAGTCGTTCCGCCTCGCGCTCTCACAGCCGTCACGGCACCTCGCTGGTCAACACTTCCTCGTCCGGCTCACGGCGCCTGACGGGTACACGGCCACCCGGTCATACTCGGTGGCGTCCGCACCAGAACCCTCCAGCAGGCATCTTGAGATCACCGTCGAGCGCCTCGAGGACGGCGAAGTGTCCTCCTACCTGCACGATGTCGTCGTCCCTGGCGACAAGCTCGAGGTACGCGGCCCTGTCGGGGGGTTTTTCGTCTGGCGCGGCGACACCCCGGCGCTGCTTGTTGGCGGAGGATCTGGCATTGTGCCGTTGATGGCGATGCTCCGCCTCGCACGCATGTCGGAACACCGCGGTCTGGCCCGCCTGGTCGTGTCGGTCCGCTCGCCCTCCGAGCTCTACTACGCGAGCGAGCTGCCCGGCCCGGAGGTGGTCGTGGCCTACACACGCGAGGCGCCGACCTGCGCGCTTCGGCCGCCGGGCCATCTCGCCGCGTCCGATCTTCAAGGCAGCGTCTTGCCAAAAGCAACGGTCTTTGTGTGCGGATCCTCCGGATTTGCCGACCACGTCACAAGCTTGCTCGCCCAGATCGATATTGCGCCCGAGCGGACTCGTGTAGAGCGCTTCGGTCCGACCAGCTGACGACCTAGAGCCATCTTCCCGCCCGGCCGTTTGACACCGGCCCGCTTGCATGCGAACCTTTGGTTGCGAGGGAAGTGTAGATACTCAGCCTTAATCTGGTCGCTTGGGCTGAGCGGAGCCAATAGCGAACCCGTCCTTGCTCGACGTACCTGGTGATTTTGGAGCCTTCGAGCAGAGTGAACGGGAATGGTGAACTCCTCTAGTCACAAACCAGCAATAGACATGGTGTGGCTGCTCGCTGCCCGTATCGACAAGCCCCTGCTCGGATCGCGCCAAAACTCCAAGGCCGTACGGCCGTCGGTGGATTCGGGTGAGGCGAGTATGCACGCGGAAGGCTCGATCGCAAAGATGGTCTTTGTAAACAGGCTCCTTGGCGAGCCTCAAAAGGAGCTGGTCTTCTTCCCGCCGTTCGGGCTGGTGAAAGGTGGATACCTCGCGCGCTTGAGGTCAGACGACAGACATGGCGCGGCGCCCGTAGCTTTGGCGACGGTACTATCCCGGGGTGATCTTGCCGCCGGGTCCATTTGGGGAACATGGCAGTAGGAGTGACGTGACCATTACAGAGCAATCCGTGTCCCAGCGCCTAGGCGCCCAGCGTGAGCATCTGTTCGTGAGGTCGCTCAGCGTGCAAGGGGGCGAGGCGCGATTTTGCGGCGAGAGGACACCGTACGCCCGGATCATCATGACCGGTGTCGACCTCGAGCACGCGGGCTCGCAGGTTCCGGTGCCGCGGCGACAAGAGAGCGCCGTGCTCAGGCTCGAACATGCGGCGGCGTTCGTGGCCGATCTTCGCCAGATCGTCAACGAGCTCGTGCGCTCGACCCCCACGCCCGCCGTGGCGGCAAATGGATCCTGGTCCTGGAGTTCAGTGCCACCTCACGCTGAGGAGCTGGTCGTCGCCCGTGCGGACGCGGCCAAGACCTCGATTGTGGCCGCGGCCGGAGCACGACCGACGGTCAGGGTGGATTTCACAGGCACCTTGGTGCGCGGGCTGGCGTCCTACGGTGCACCCGTGCACGCTCAGACGGCTGTCTTCTCGAGCCCGCGCCAGGTCCAGGCGCTCATTAGCAGCTTGAAGAAGGTCGTCAACTCCTCACTCGCCCAGCGCCGCCTCGAGGTCTATGTGTCCGCGCCAGCGCCAGTGTCGACCAGCGGTTTTTGAGGCTCCGGCGAGGACTCAGCCACCGATCATCGACATCGACCGGGCGGGACGCAAGAATCCGAGGTCGTTGATGCCGTGGCCCGCCCGCTTAGCCCATACCGCCTGACGGATCAAGAGTTCGAGGTCGGAGTCTTCACCGCCGGATCGAAGCAGGTCCCGCACGGGATGCTCGTCGTTGGCGAAAAGGCAGTTGCGGATCGCACCGTCGGCAGTGAGCCTGAGGCGGTTGCAGGTACCGCAGAACGCCCTCGAAACGCTCGTTATGACGCCGATCTCGCCTTGACCGTCCAAGAAGCGGTAGCGGTCGGCGGGGGCCGGGTCGAGGGAGCGCTCGCTTGCCGGCTCGAGTCGCCAGACGGCGTTGATGCGGGCGAGGATCTCCTCGCCAGGCACCACCTTGGTACGTTCCCAGGTCTCATCGGCATCAAGCGGCATGAACTCGATAAACCGCACGATCCGTCCCGTGTCGCGCCCGAAGGCGGCCAAGTCGACGATCTCGTCGTCGTTGACCCCGGCGATCACCACGACGTTGAGCTTGACCGGCGCCAGCCCCGCTTTTTCGGCGGCGTCCATCGCCTCGAGGACGCTCGGGAGCGAGCCACGACGGCGCACGGCGGCGAAGCGGTCCGGCCGCAGCGAGTCACAGCTGATGTTGACCCGTTTCAAGCCGGCTGCGACGAGCTCGCTCGCCATGCGGGCGAGGCCCGTCCCGTTCGAGGTCATCGACAGATCAGAGAACCCAACCCTGCCGAGGCGGGCCACGAGGTCCACGATTCCTGCGCGCACGAGCGGCTCGCCGCCCGTGAGACGGACCGAGTCGACTCCGAGACTGCGGGCGACATAAGCGGTCCGCTCGATCTCCTCGAAGGTGAGGATGTCCGAGCGCGGCAACCAGGCGACCCCCTCCTCGGGCATGCAGTAGACGCAGCGGAAGTTGCAGCGGTCCGTGACCGATATCCGCATGTCGGAGTGGACGCGGCCAAAGGAGTCGACGAGCGGGCCAGTCGTAGGCATCGACCCGGCCGGGGCGCGAGGCGAAGAGACCGCGACCGGGACCGGTTTCGCCGCGCCGAGTTCCCTGGCCGCCTGTTGTTGGATCGTTCCTCCTAGTGCTGCGGTGCGCAGGTACCCACAGCTGACCTGCGCGGTAACAAGATCCTACCGGCGCCGGATGGCCGTGACACCAAACGGGCGAAGAGGCGGCTTTGGAAACAGAACCCAGAGCTTGTCAGGAGGCCTTTTTGCGGCGCGTGTTGGAGGTTTCGGCGACGGCTTGTTCGAGCTGTTCCCGGCTCATCTTCGAGCGACCCTGGATGCCGATCTCTCCTGCCTGGCGGAGCAGCTCGGCACGGCTAAGGCCGGAGGCTTTCTCGGCGCTCTCGCGTCGATGCGTCGGTTTCGAGCTCGTGCGGCCCGGCTTCGCGCCGTTTCCCACTTTGTCGGCTCGCGCCGGCGAACGCTCCTTCAGACTGGAAGCCTTGCCAATATCGCCTGCGCTTGCCCCGGGGCGACCACGCGCGGCGCTCACGCTTGCCTGGAGGGCAGCAAGCAGGTCGACCACCGGCGCCGGCTCGGCACGCGGGCCGTCGCTCACGACGACGGTGCCCTGGCGCTTTTGGTCGATCAGTTCCTCGACGCGTTCTCGGTAGGTGTCGCGATAGCGCGCTGGCTCCCAGTCCGTAGTCATCGAGTCGATCAAGAGCTTGGCCATGTCGAGCTCACGGACCTCGAAGTTCGCCTGGACGGGGAGGACGTCTATCTCCTTGACCGGGTCGCGGACCTCGTCGGCGAAAAGCAGTGTCTCGAGCACGAGGGCCGACTTCTCCGGCCGCACGGCGACGAGGTACTGCTTCTCGCGCATCACGAAGGTCGCGATCGCCACTTTGTTGGTTTCTTCCATGACCCGTCGCAGCAGCTCGTAGGCGCGGTCGCCGTTCTTGCCGTGCGGGGCGAGGAAGTACGGCTTGTCGAAGTAGATGGGGTCGATGTCTGAGATATCGACGAAGTCGGTCACCTCGATCGTTCGCGACGGGCCCGGGGCAACCGACGCCAGCTCTTCGGGGGTGAGGATCACGTACTCGCCGCCCCCGAGGTCGTAGCCCTTCACAATGTCCGCGTAGGCGACCTCCTCGCCGCTTTGCTCACCGACGCGCTTGTTGCGGATTCGCTCGGAGGTCCCGGCCCGGAACTGGTTGAAGTGGATCGACTGGTCCTCGGTCGCCGAGTACAGGCCGACCGGCACGTTGACGAGACCGAAGCTAAGCGAGCCGGTCCAGACCGCCTTGGCCATCGTGGTACCCCCTCTTGCGGAAAGAAGCAGGATACCCGGGATCAAAGGGCATGAAAATGCAGCGGGGCGATTTTCTCTCTTGCCATGACTGCCGGCTTTACCACGGCCCGTCCCGCTGGCAAAACACCGCTGTCTTTGCCGGGCGTGAGCACTCCTGTCGGAGGCGAAGTCCTCAAGAACTGGCTGGGAAGTGTCGATTGTTTCCCCTTGGTGAGGGGATTCGGCGGGCGTCGGCGGGAGGATCGCAAACGCGCTCTATCGCGCCAGGCCCGTCCGTCAGTGATCGCCTTGTGGGCCACCTACAGCCTGCTCTGCCTGGTCCTTCTCGGCTACCTGGCCACGCTTGTGGCACGCAGCAGTGGTGAGTACTGGACCTGGCTAGACGGCTGGGTTGTCTGCGGCATCGAGTGCGTCGCCAGTGCCTTGTGCATCGCCAAGGGCCTCGTCAGGGCCCCGAACAGGGTGGCGGTGCTGATCTTGGGGCTAGCGCTCGCGTCATGGACCTTCGGCGACATTGTCTTGACAATCCAGTCCATCGGCGGGGCGACCCCTCCCGCCCCGTCGCTATCGGACGTCTTCTACCTCGGGTTTTATCCTCTGGCGTATTGCGCGGTCGCGATGACAATGCGCGGACAGTTGCGTCGGCCGTCGACTCCGATGTGGCTGGACGGTGCCATAGCCGGCCTCGGGGCGGCGGCCGCCTGCGCAGCCTTCGTCTTCAGCCATATCTTGCGTTCCTCCGGTACTGGCGTGGCCGTTACGGTGACGAACCTGGCCTATCCCATCGGCGATCTACTGCTTCTCGGCCTCGTCGTCGGAGCGAGCGCGATGCTCTCGGGAAGGCGGAGAGCGCCATGGATCCTGCTCGCTTCGGGCCTCGCCCTCAACGTCGTCGGCGACACTTCCAACCTGCTCGCACACTCGCTCGGGGCGACGCGCTTCGGCTGGGTCTTCAACGCCATCGCCTGGCCGGTCGCAACCGTCGTGATCTCGATCGCCGTCTGGCTACGCCCACAACCTTCGAGGTCGTTCGAGCCCGAGCGCCCGCCTGGACTCCTGCTTCCGAACCTGTTCGCGGCCTCGGCGCTTGTCGTATTGCTCGTGGCGACATTGCATTCAGTTAGCCGGGTCGCGATCGGCCTCGCGACCGCGACGCTGGCTTTTGTCGGGGTGCGCCTCGCACTTTCTGTGCAGAGCATCCAGACCGTGAGCTTGGAGCGTCACCGCCAAGCAGTCACAGACGACCTGACCGGCCTCGCCAATCGCCGCCATCTGTTCCGGGTGCTCGACGCCTTTTTCGCCGAGGTCAAAGACCCCCACGCAGGCGATCGTCGAATGGCGTTCTTGTTCGTCGACCTCAACCATTTCAAGGAGATCAACGACTCGTTTGGCCATCCGGCGGGAGACCAGCTCTTACGTCAGCTTGGTGACCGTCTCTCGGGCTGCCTGCGTCACGGGGATCTGCTCGTGCGCCTTGGAGGTGACGAGTTCGCCGTGGTGCTCATCGACGGGGACTGCGAGTACGCGAAGACCGTCGCTCAGCGGTTGACGAGCAGCCTGCGAGAGCCCTTTGAGCTTGACGCCGTCAAGGCGCGTGTATCCGCCAGTATCGGCATCGCCATGGCGCCTACCGATGCCGCGGACGCGGCCGGGCTCGTGTGGTGCGCTGACGTCGCCATGTACCGCGCCAAGCTCGGGAACTCGCCGTTCGCGATCTTCGAGCACAACCTCGACGACGACGGTGACCAGTTGCGGCTTTTGGAGGAGCTGCGCGAGGCGATCGAAGTCGGCCAGCTCGTGCTTCACTACCAACCCCAGCTTGACCTGCGCAGTGGCCAGATCCTCGCGGTCGAGGCGCTCATCCGCTGGGCACACCCGCGCCTCGGGCTGATCCCACCGAGCAAGTTCCTCCCCCTCGCTGAAGAAGCGAGCCTGATGTGGCCGATCACCAAGTGGGTTTTCGAAGAGGCCGTCTCGCAGTGTGCCGCTTGGCGGATCACTGGCCATGGCCTGTCGGTCTCGGTGAACGTGTCGTCGACCAATCTTTTGGAGCCCGGGTTTGCTGAGGTCGTCCGCCAGCAGCTCGAGCACTACGACCTCCCGCCGAGCGCGCTGGTGCTGGAGGTCACAGAGACCTGTCTCATCACCGAGTTCGAGAGGTCCCGCCTCGTGATCGAGGACCTGCGCGACCTCGGCGTGGTCGTGTCGATCGACGACTTCGGAGCCGGAGTCACCTCGCTCGCCTACCTCTCCAGCCTGGCGGTGGGCGAGCTCAAGCTCGATCGCTCCTTCATCTTGGGCCTTGCTGGCGGTGAGACCGATCGCGACATGGATCTGGTCCGCTCGACAATCGACCTCGGCCACGCCATGGGCTTGCGCATAGTCGCAGAGGGCATCGAAGACGACGTCACCCTTTCGCTGCTCGCCCAGCTCGGATGTGACCTCGCCCAGGGTTATTGCATCTCCAGGCCCATGCCGGCAGGTGAGCTGGCCTTTAGGGGGAGCTTCCCGGCAGTCTCGGCTGCACCGCAACCTTGAGCACGCGCCGCATCGTCGGCTCTGGGCCAAGCGAGCTGTTCGCAGAGGGGATCCACCACGGTGATACATCCCCTTGGGACACTGACAGAGAGGAAAAGCCCCGAGCATTGGAGCCCTAGGTGGCCGAGCCAAGAGCGCTATTCGACAACGAGCCAGCGACCACTCAGTTCGCGGGCGATGTCGTACGCTTTCTCGCCCGGCTACGCGATGAAGGGCCGATCGGGGTCTCTCTCAGCCTCCCGTTCGGGTTGAGTGCCTCAATGAAGCGTTATGGCCTCGACCTCGACGAAACGGCGAGGGCCGTGCTCAGCATCCGTGCCGCGCTGTTGTCGGCCTCGGGGCTCGACGCTGCGAGCGAGCCTGTGCCGCTTCGCGTATCGGATCAGGTGATGTTTGTGCTCAACTTGGCTGTCTACCTTGACGGGCTCCTCGGCCGCGCGGCGAGGGCGCTCGGGCTCTCTCGGGGGGAAGCCGCCGATGTCGTTGTGGAGCTGTTGGGTTCGAACTGATCGCTTGGACGGCGCGGAGCCGACCTGGGTTCGATGAGCCAGCTGGATCGCTATCGGGCCAAGCGTGACCCGGGCCGGACTCCGGAGCCGGTCCCGTCCGATGACCCGCCGCTAAAGCGCCGTGGACCTTCCGCCAAGGCGGGCGAGCAGCTCTCGTTTGTCATCCAGGAGCATCACGCACGCTCGTTGCACTGGGACTTCCGCCTAGAGCGCGACGGCGTTCTCGTGTCCTGGGCCGTGCCGAAGGGCTTGCCGATGGTCCGGGGTGTCAATCACCTGGCCGTGCACGTCGAGGACCACCCGCTTGAGTACGGGCACTTTTCTGGGACCATTCCCGATCACGAGTACGGCGCCGGGACCGTGGCGATCTGGGATCACGGCTCGTATGAGTGCACCGAGTGGAATGACAAATCAGTCAAGGTCACCCTGCACGGTTCGCGTGTCGAGGGGCGCTATGGCTTGTTCCACACAGACGGCGACAACTGGATGATCCACCGCGTCGATGCTTCTCCCGTCGGCTTTGAGCCGCTGCCCGAGCTCGTCCGTCCCATGCTCGCAACCGCCTCGGCGGAGTTGCCTCAACTCGACGACGAGTGGGCCTATGAGTTCAAGTGGGACGGAGTGCGTACGGTGGTCTATGTCGATGGGGGGCGCGTCCGAGCCCTTTCGCGGACAGATCGCGACACGACGGCGTCTTACCCGGAGCTGAGGGGGCTCGGCGAGGCCCTCGGCTCGTTGCAGGTCGTCCTCGACGGCGAGATCGTGGCCCTCGACGAGAAGGGCCAGCCGAGCTTCGAGGCTCTCCAGCCCCGTATGAACACCTCCGAGCCCGGCCGCGTGCGCCGCCTGGCCGAGGCCGTCCCGGTCACCTACATGATCTTCGACCTCATGCATCTCGACGGCAACTCGGCGCTCAAGATCCCCTATGAGGAGCGCCGCGGGCTGCTCGAGGGCCTGGCTCTTTCAGGGCCGCACTGGGCGACGCCTCCTAGTTGGACCGGTGGGGGATCAGCGGTGGCCAAAGCGGCGAGAGACGGAGGCCTCGAAGGCATCGTCGCCAAGCGCCTCGACAGTACCTACCGGCCAGGGGTGCGCGACCCGAACTGGCTGAAGGTGAAGAACTTCCGTACCCAGTCGGTCGTGATCGGGGGATGGGCGCCCGGCCAGGGGCATCTCGAAGGTGACCTCGGAGCGCTGCTGGTGGGAATCCCCGGCACCGGGGGTCTTTATTACGCGGGTCGCGTCGGCACAGGCTTTGATGCTGCCGAGCGCGCGGCGCTCAGGAGCGGGCTTGGACGACTTGGCCGGGAAACCTCCCCGTTCACGCGCGCAGTCCCGCGGGCGGAAACGACCGCAGTGAGATGGGTCGAGCCCGAACTCGTCGGGGAGGTGCGCTTCAGCGAGTGGACGCGATCGGGTCGCTTGCGCCAGCCGGCCTGGCGCGGACTTCGAGCTGACCAGCGCCCAGAGGAGGTCGTCGTTGAGCCCTGAGCAGCGAAGTCTCATCGAGATCGAGGGCAAGAAGCTCAGCGTCTCGAACCTCGACAAGGTTCTCTATCCCCAATCAGGGTTCACAAAGGCCGACGTCATCTGGTACTACGTCCATGTCGCCCCTGTCCTGCTCCCGCATCTTCGGGGACGTCCGCTCACGATGACCAGGTACCCGGACGGGGTCGCCAGCAAGTCCTTTTTCGAAAAGCACAGCGCCCGCAAGGCGCCCGAGTGGGCGCATCGCGCCCGTGTGCCTCGAACCGACAAAGCAAAGGGGTCGGAGTTCATCGAGCAGATCGTCGTCGACGACCTCGCCACGCTGGTCTTCGTTGCCAATCTGGCCGCCCTCGAGTTGCACGTGCCGCAATGGCGCGCCGTCTCCGACGGCGCCTATGGACCGGTCGACCTGATCGTGTTCGACCTCGACCCGGGGGCCCCGGCGACTGTCGTGGAATGTTGCGCCGTCGCCCTATGGCTGAGAGGTGAGCTCGCAAGCCGGGGTCTCGAGGCCTTTGCGAAGACGAGCGGGTCTAAGGGCTTGCAGCTCTACGCCCGGCTCGAACCACCCTGGGCCTGGGAGAGAGCGCACGGCGAGGCGCGAGAGATCGCCCAACTGGCCGAGCGAGCGCATCCGGGCAAGGTCGTGTCGAACATGCGCCGGGATCTCCGCCAGAACAAGGTGCTGATCGACTGGAGCCAGAACCACGCCGCCAAGACCACGATCGCCCCGTACTCGCTCCGGGCACTGCCGGTGCCGAGCGTGTCGACACCGCTTCAATGGGAAGAAGTGCGGCGCAGAGCCGATGGTGGCCCGGACGAGCTTCGCTTCCTCGCCCCTCAGGTCCTCGAGCGGGTCGCCGCCTTGGGCGACCTGTTCGCGCCGCTTGTTGGGTCCGTGCCTATGGCCGAAGGGTCGTCGGCGCATCGTGGCGAGAAAGCCCGCGGAGCCAAGTCAGGCGCGAAGAGGTGACAACGCGGCGCCGAGCCGTCTCAGGCCTGGTCCTCGCCCCGGGCGCGAGCGCCAGCCGAGACCAGGGTGCGCTCGTCGCTATCGACGAGGCTCTCGCGGCCCAGTCCGTGCGAGTTGAGCGGATCGACTTCCCCTATCGCCTCGCCGGGCGTCGGGTACCCGACCGCCAAGCGGTGCTAGTGGCGAGCGTTGTCGCAGCTGCATGCAAGCTTGCCGAAGACATGAGCGTGCCTCAGGCCAGCGTCGCCCTCGGGGGTCGCTCGATGGGCGGGCGCATGTGCTCGATCGCGGTCGCAGAGGGACTTGTTGCCGCCGGGCTCGTCCTTGTCAGCTACCCCCTCCACCCGCCCGGCAAGCCGGAGAAGCTCCGGGTCGACCATCTCGGGGCGATCAAGGTGCCTTGCCTTTTCGTGTCGGGGACCCGCGACCAGTTCGCCACTCCGGCGGAGCTGGAAAAGGCAACGGTTGCGATCGCAGGCCCGGTCAGCCATGTGTATGTAGAAGGCGGCGATCACTCGCTGCGCCGTCGCGACCTCGAAGTAGCCGCCATCGTCGCGAGATGGGTGCTGGCGCTAGGTTCTTCGAGACGCCCTGGCCGATCGCCGGAGGAGAGTCGATCACGAGGCGGTCAGCGGCGCCCGGCGAGTGTCGCGACACCCTCACCTGACAGATCCCCGTAG
>JBEKVJ010000073.1:0-19847 GCA_049514105.1 Acidimicrobiales bacterium | reverse complement strand
GTCTTCGATGGGACGCGCCTTTACCTCGAGCGTTACTGGCGCTTCGAGACACAAGTCGCCGATGAGTTAATGCGGCGGGCGACACACGAGGGCGGGCTGGAAGTGGCGTCGGACGAGCTCGACGAGGTCCTCCGCCAGCGCTTCGAGGGAGCCGACCCGTTACAGCGCGAGGCCGCGAGAAGAGCTCTTGGCCACCGCTTGGCAGTCATCGGCGGTGGCCCGGGAACGGGCAAGACGACGACTGTCTCGCGCCTGTTGGCAACCGCCTACACGCTCGCGCTGGCTCGTGGCCACAAGCTCGAAGTCGCCCTCGCCGCTCCGACTGGCAAGGCCGCCACCCGCATGGAAGCCGCGGTACACGAGGCAGCGCTTGGCCCAGAGCTTGCCGGCCCGGTGGCCGAGGCGCTCGCCGAGGTCAAAGCGAAGACGCTGCACCGCCTCCTCGGCATCGCCGTCGGCGGGTCCCCGCGTTACAACTCGAGCAATCGGCTCGCCCACGACCTTGTCGTGGTCGACGAGACCTCGATGGTGTCGCTCCCACTTATGGCCCGCCTCCTCGAGGCTGTACGCCCCGAGGCGACGCTCGTACTCGTCGGCGACCCGTTCCAGCTTGCGAGCGTCGAAGCTGGCGCCGTGCTCGGTGACATCGTCGGCCCGATCGCATCAAACAAGGTGCAGGGCCCCCTCGCCGACAACGTCGTGGTGCTAGAGCGCAACCACCGCTTCGACGAGTCGCCACAGATAGCCGCGCTCGCGGATGCCGTCCGGGAGGGACAGGTGGACACAGCGCTTCGGATCCTGGCCGACCACCCCTATTCCAAGCTCGACTGGGCTTGGGCGGAGATTTCCTGGCTTGATCCCGACAACGGTGATCCGGCTGGGATCGCGCAGGTGCACGAGGTCGTCGCCGACAATGCCGCCAAGGTCATGGACGCCGCCCGCTTGGGCCGGACCGAAGAGGGCCTTCGGCTCGCGTCCGAGCTAAAGGTCCTTTGCGCCACCCGGTTCGGTCCACTCGGGGTCTCAGGCTGGACCTCGGCCATTGAGACCCGGATCAGACGCGAGTTTGCCTATGCAGGAACCGGTGGGCGCAATTACCCTGGACGCCCGATCATCGTCACTCGCAATGACTACCTGAACGAGGTCTTCAACGGGGACGTCGGTCTCGTCGTGAGTGGGCCGGCTGGGCTTGCAGCGACTTTTCGACGCGGTGATGACACGCTTCGCACCCTCGCCCTGTCGCAGCTTGACGCCATCGAAACATGGTGGGCGACGACGATCCACAAAAGCCAAGGCTCCGAGTACGACCGCGTCGTCGTATCGCTCCCTCCGGCGCCCTCGCCCATTCTCACCCAGGAGCTGCTCTACACCGCTGTTACCCGTGCCAAGTCTCATGTCACCCTCGTGGCCTCGAGGGCCTCGATCACCGCCGCGGTCATGAACCCCGTCGCCAGAGCCTCGGGCCTCAGGGATCGGTTGTGGCCCGCGCCACGCGTTGTTGCCAAGGCTGGCCCCGTCGCGCGCGCGACTCCAGACGCAGAGCAACTTCGCTTCGAGATATAGCGAGCGATCGTGGCGCAAAAGCACAGTCGAACTCAGGTTGTAGCTTCGCAGCAATGAACAAGGCCGCGCGGAAGCTGGCGGAAAAGCGCCATGATGGGTCGCGCTTATGAGCCGCGGTCTGCGGACAATCCGTCTCGGGCTGTTGGCGAACGCCCTCCGGTGGAGAGCTGGCTCCTCGGCGGTGTTCTTCATCGTCGCCCTCTTGGCGGTGGCAGCGGCCACAGCGGGCCCGGTCTATCTCGCCGCAGCCAACCAGTCCGTTCTCGCACATGTCGTCGTACCCGCGACCGCGGAATCGACCGGGCTCGTGGTCAACGAGCAGGCGGGCCAGCCCGTCTCCGAGGCGCGCTTCGAGCACGCCTTGGCTAAAGAGCCGAAGTCGCCTAGCGGCCTGGCATTTTTTGAAAGACCGATCCTCACTGCAGTCGCCGGCGCCGACATCATGTCGCCTTCGGGTAGCGAGGTCGCCGTCGGCGATGTCGTCGCCCGGTCGGAGGACTGCCTGCACCTCGATTTCACACGCGGCCACTGCCCGGCAGGGCCGATGGAGGTGGCGGTCAGCACGCGCTCGGCCGCCTACCTCCATATCGCGCTCGGAACGGCGCTGCAGCTGGCAATAGGCACCTCAGTCCGGGACTACCGGATCAGCGGCCTATACCGGGCTGGCACGGCCTCGGCCGGGTACTGGTGGGGCTCGGACTATTACGAATTCGGTACATCACAAAATCCCCCGCCGCGCATGGACGCGCTGTTCACGGACTTTGCGACATTCTCGATGCTCCCGCCCCACGAGGTCGCCCTTGGCGCTGACGTGCCGGTCAACACCAAGAGCCTGCTCAGCACGCAGCTGCCTGCCTTTAGGCACGCTTTGTCGACGACAGAGCTACGGCTCGGGAAGATGGGCCTGCTCGCGGCGAGTGGAATCGGGAGCTACCTGAGCGATGTCTCGGCCCAGCAGCGGGCGATGACGACGACAATCGCCGTGATCGACCTGCAGCTGCTGCTGCTCGTGCTCATGGTGCTCTTCGGTATCGCGGGCCGGATTGCCGCCGAGCGCGATCAAGACCTCGCCCTCGCGAACCTGCGCGGCCTCTCCCCGCGCTCTTTGTGGGCCGTCGCCTTGCGAGAACCGTTCGTCCTCATGATCGCGGCGGCTCCTGCCGGGGCCGCGCTCGGTTGGCTGCTCGCGTTCGCGACTGCACGCGCCAACCTCCTCGCGAGGACACCAGTCCCCTTCGACTCCCTGGCGCTCGCCGCCGCCCTAGTCGCCTCGCTGGGCGCTCTCGCGGCTACGGCCGCGGGTTCGCGTCGCGCACTTGCGGGTTCGGCACGACGAGCGGGCGCCGGCCGGTCGCGCGTCGCCACCGCGCTGGAGCTTGCAGGTGAGGCATTTGTGATCGCCCTCGCCCTCGCGGCTGTGGTGCAGGTGTCTGCTTCAGGCGTGGGGACAAGCGCAGGCTCCCAGCCGCTCGCCGCGCTCGCCCCCGGGCTGATCGCGCTGGCAGCAGGCGTCATCGCGGCGCGCGTCGTGCCCTTGTGCTGTCGCCTCGCCGGGGTGGCCACCCGGTTCTCGCCCAAAGTCGGGCTCTGCCTCGCTTTGCAGCGCGTCGCCCGCCAGTCGGGCATCATCCGCCAGTCGGTGATCATCGCCATCGCGGTCGCTCTCGGGTGTTTTGCCGTCGCCGGGGTTTCGATAGACCGGGCGAACCGTTCCGAGGAGGCCTTGTTCCTCGTCGGGTCCAACCGCGTCGTTACTGTCTCGGTGCCGGCGACAGTCGACTTCGTGCAGGCGGTCCGCCGAGCCGACCCAACTCGCCGAGAAGCGATGGCGGTCGAAGTGTCCTCGAACTCACAAGGAACGCTCTTGGCCGTCGACGCGTCCCGTTTCGCCGACGTCGCGGCTTGGGCCAGCCAACAGGGCGCCTCCTCGCCGGCCGCGGTGGCCCGTTATCTCGACCCGCCCGTGGAACCTGAAATCACCGTTGCAGGCCCACAGCTCAGCTTTGTCGTCGATCTGCGGGCGGCTGTGACACCGAGACCGTCGCTGGAGCTCGGGATCTTCAACCTGCAGTACGGGGCGTCGGTTTCGGTACCGGTCGGGCCGCTCAGCCCCGGCAGACACCTCTATGACGTCTCGCTCGGGGGCTACTGCGTGAGCGTCTGTCGCCTGCAGTCCATAACCGCTTCGTGGTCGGGGCCGTCCACTGCCGGGGCGAGCGGGGAAGCGATGATCCCAGTCGACATCGAGCAGATCGCAATGCACACCGGCACCAGATTCGCGACTGTCGCCGCCGGGCTCTTCGAACAAGGACGCTGGCGCGTGACACAGTCCGCCCCGGGAGCGCCTTCGTCACTCAAGGAGTCTTCCTCAGGACTCGCAGTCTCCTTTAGGTACGTGGCCGGCCAGGCCCCACCTGTGATCGCGCCCGCCGATGTGCCCAAGGTGATCCCTGCGGTTGTGACAAACGTCGTCGCCTCCCTGTCCGGCAGCGGCCCGACGGGCTCAACCGATTACTCGATTCTCAACCTCGACGGCAGCTCGCTCAACATCAACGGAGCCATGCAGGTAGCGGCGATACCCTCTGTGGGCACCAACGCCGTTCTTGTCGACCTCACAGATGCCCTGAGGAACGAGTCCCTCCCCGACATCTATTCGACCAAACAGGTCTGGCTCTCGCCAGAGGCTGGTTCGGGCGCCGACATCCTAAAGCGCCTTCGCCAAGAGGGGATCGACGTCGTATCGGTCCAGACCGCGCGCTCGATTGAGCTTGGGTTCCAACAAGACGGCCCGACGCTCGCCTTCGAGCTGTTCCTCGTCGTTGGCGCCGAGAGCGCCCTTCTCGCTACCGGCTCGATGCTGTTCGCAATTGCCGCGGACACTCGCAGGCGTGCCGTCGAGGCGGTCGCGCTCAGATCGGTTGGCCTACCACGGCGCAGCCTCGTCGCGGCGATGGCCGGTGAGCTCGGGATCGTCTGCGGGACCGGTCTTCTAACTGGCGCGGTGGCGGGACTTGCGGCCGCCCACTTTTCGCTCTCCTCGGTGCCGGAGTTCACCGGGCTAGCTCCAGGACCAACGCTCTCCTACGCTCTCCCGCTCGCTTGGCTCGTCCTGTTCCTGGCGGGCGCAGCGGTGCTGCTTGGGGTCGCGGTCGCCGTCTCGATCGCGCTCGTCGGTGTGGCCTCGACTCCGGACAAGCTCAGAATTTCTCAGCGATGAAGACAACCTGGGCAGCTCTGTCTCGGCGATCGGGTAGCAAGACCGCGCCTGAAATATCCAAAAGGCGCGGGCTCGACGCGCACTGCAAGGCTCTCGTTCATCTCTACTCGAGCGAGAGTGCCCAGGTCGTGGCTCTGCGGGGAGTCGACTTGGACATAGACCCGGGAGAGATGCTGGCGCTCCTCGGGCCTTCGGGGACGGGAAAGTCGACTCTTTTGAAGCTTCTCGGCGGTCTGATCCAGCCGACGGCCGGCCGGATCCTCGTAGGCGGCCGGGACCTGCGGGGGCTGTCTCCCTCTGAGCTGCGTTTGCTCCGGGCGACCGATATCGGAATGGTGCTCCAAGACGCAGGCACGAACCTCCTCCCCTACGCGACAGGCGAGCAGAACGTCTGGTTCGCCCAGATCGGCGCCCGCCGCGCCGGCCACCGTGTCCAGGAGCCCGGCGAAGTGCTAGGCCAGCTTGATCTCGGTTCGCTCGCGGCCGAACAGGTGAGCCGCCTCTCCGGTGGGGACCAGCAGCTCGTGGCGCTCGCCGTTGGCGTTGCCGCCAGTCCCAGCCTGCTGCTTGTCGACGAGCCGACGAGCCAGCTCGACACGGCGGGACGAGAGGCCGCCATCGCTCTTCTACATGCCATCAACAAGAGGATCGGTTCGACCATCGTCACTGTCACTCACGACCCAGCGGTCGCCGCAGGTATGCCGAGAACGGTCACGATCCGAGACGGGCGTGTCGGGACCGAGGGCCGTCACGGCGAGGAATTCGCCGTCGTGGGAAGCGACGGCTCGGTGCAGCTGCCTCCCGACGTCCTCGAGGTGATGCCGCCCAACGCCTTGGTGCGAATCCGCCGCCACGCCGACGGAGTCGACCTGCGCCTTGTTGAACGCGGTGGCGACAATGAGCCGCTCGGGAGTACCGGCCCATGACCCAGCACCGCGTCGGACGCGGCGTGGCATTGCGAGCCGCGGGCGTCGGATTGAAGATCGGCCCGCGCGAAGTTCTCGTCGGAATCGACCTCGAGGCTCTCGCGGGGCGCGTCGTTGTTGTGACAGGTCCTGCCGGCTCCGGCAAGACGTCCCTGCTCCACGTCCTTGCCGGCATTCTCACCCCAAGTGCGGGTGAGGTCACCCTCGACGGTACGAAACTGACTAGCTACGGACCGAACGGGCCGACCACGCTCGGTTTTGTCCCACAAACCTTCGGTCTTGCCGGCGCGCTCAGCGCGGAGGAGAACATGGCCCTTCCCCTGCAGCTTCTCGGTCTGGGGCGCAATGAGGTCGCGACTCGCGTCGCTCAGATGCTCTCGAGCTTGGGCCTCGAAAGCGCCCGCGGCCAACTCGCCGGCGAGCTGTCGGGCGGACAGCAGCAAAGGACGGCCGTGGGGCGGGCAATCGTGGCCGAACCGGGCCTGGTCGTGGCCGACGAGCCCACTTCCGAGCTCGACGCCGTCAGCCGTGACCTCGTCTTCGACCTGTTTAGGAACGCGGCCGATCAGGGGGCGACCGTTGTGGTCGCAACACATGACCCCGACCTGGTCGAGCGCTGTGACGACGTCGTCTCGCTGCACGACGGGCGCGTCGTCAAATGAGCCCGGTCGTCTGCACGTTTACTTGTCGGCAAATCTGTCAGTCCGCCGGCGACGCCGTCGCCAGATTGGTCCTCCGACGGCTGTGCGCTGCAATACTCAGCTCGTGAGAGAGCCTGCACCGGTCGCACTCGGCGGAAAACTTCGCATCGATGACGTCGTCAAAGTCGCCCGGGGCGCCCCGGCCGCCTTGAGCCAGGAGGTCCTCGCGACAATTGACGCCTCGCGCCGGGTCGTCGCGGCCGCCCTCGGCGCTGGCGCGCTCGTCTATGGGGTCACGACCGGTTTCGGAGCCCTCGCGGACGTACACCTCAGCCCTGAGCATTCGACGGCTCTCCAGCACGGGCTCTTGCGCTCGCATGCCGTCGCAGTCGGAAACGAGCTGCCGCCCGAAGAGATCAGGGCCATGCTCGCCCTTCGAGCCCATGTCCTCGCCCTTGGTCATTCAGGAGTCCGGCGCGACGTTGTCGTGCGTTTTGTCGAGATGCTCGCTTATGACATCTTGCCGATCGTGCCCGAGCAGGGCTCACTCGGCGCTTCGGGCGACCTGGCGCCGCTCGCACACTTGGCGCTGCCGGTCATCGGCGAAGGCGAGGTCCGCCTGCGCGGCGAACGGCTGGGGGCCATGGAAGCTCTCCGTCGTTGCAACCTCGAGCCCCTCGTCCTCGAAGCCAAAGAAGGCCTTGCCCTCATAAACGGCACCCAGGGCATGACTGCCATCGGGGTTCTCGCCGCGTCGAGAGCGTCCCAGCTCGCGAAGGTCGCGGACATCTCGGCGGCGCTCACGATCGAGGCCATCTTGGGGACCGACAGGGCTTTCGACGCCCGCGTGGTGCGACTGCGCCCTCACCCGGGACAACTCGCCTCGGCCCGCAACCTCATGCGGCTGTTGTCGGGAAGCGAGATCCTCTCCTCTCACCGAAAGAGCGACCACATCATCCAGGACGCCTATTCGATCCGATGTGCGCCCCAGGTCCACGGCGCGTTTCGCGATGTCGTGGCCAACTCCGCCGCGACCTTGGAGATCGAGCTGGCCTCGGTCTCAGACAACCCGGTCGTGCTCGTCGACACCGACGAGATCCTCTCGGGCGGGAACTTCCACGGCCAGCCGGTCGCTCTGTGCTGCGACTCTCTGGCGGCGGCGACCGTCGGGCTCGCATCTATTTCCGAGCGCAGGTTGTACCGGCTCTTGGACCCGAAGACCTCGAACGGGCTCCCGCCTTTTCTCGTCGGCGAGGCCGGCGTCAACTCGGGCTTCATGGTCTGCCAGTACACCGCCGCCTCGCTCGTCTCGGAGATGAAGACGCTCGCCCACCCAGCAGCCGTCGACTCGATCACGTCCTCGGCAGGCCAGGAGGATCACGTGAGCATGGGCATGATCTCGGCTCGCCATGCTCGCGACTGCCTACGCGACGCCGAGGCGGCGATCGCGATGGAGGTGCTCGCCGCTGCCCAAGCCTGCGAGCTGCGTGCCCCGCTCTTGCCCGCGGCTGGCCCCCAGGCTGGGATTGC
The DNA here is from genome assembly GCA_049514105.1 of Acidimicrobiales bacterium. Lineage (GTDB taxonomy): Bacteria > Actinomycetota > Acidimicrobiia > Acidimicrobiales > Bog-793 > Fen-455. Next base: position 11,970 of record JBEKVJ010000073.1, on the reverse strand, counting down.
CTCGCTTCGCAAGGTGGTCCCCACGCTCGTGCACGACAGGGCGCTCAAGCCCGACGTCGACGCCACGATCGCCCTTGTCAGCTCTGGAGAGCTCGTCGCGGCCGTGGAGGCGGCGATCGGGCCGCTCGAGTAGGAATCTGGAGGGCGCAAGGACCGCCCGTGGCGAATCGCAAGCGAGCTGGACGAGGGTCCGGCGAGAACCGGGAGTAACTTCAGCGCGATGGCAGCCGAGAACATCGATCCGAGCCGGATCCCCAAGCACGTGGCCTGCGTTATGGACGGCAACGGTCGCTGGGCGCGCCAGCGCGGCCTGCCGAGGACCGAGGGGCACGCTGCTGGTGAGGAGGCGATGTTCGATACCGTCGAGGGAGCGCTCGAGATCGGCCTCGGCTGGCTGACGATGTTCGCCTTCTCGACGGAGAATTGGCGTCGCCCGCCGGACGAGGTTCGCTACCTCATGAACTTCAACGAGGCGATCCTGACGCGCCATCGCGACGACCTGAACCAAAAAGGGGTGCGCATCCGCTTCGCGGGTCGGCGGGACTGGCGGGTCCCCCGCCGGCTCATCCGTCACATGGACGAGTCGATGGAGCTCACGGCCACCAACCGCCGGCTCACGCTCACGATTTGTTTCAACTACGGCGGCAGGGCCGAGATAGTCGATGCCGTGCGCCAGCTCGTCGCCGAGGGCGTCCCGGCCGACAAGATCGACGAAAAGGCGATCCGCTCGCGCTTGTACTGGCCTGACATGCCTGACCCCGACGTCGTGATACGTACATCGGGTGAGTTCCGAATCTCGAACTTCCTGCTCTGGGAGCAGCCGTACTCTGAACTCGTGTTCACTGAGGTTTTGTGGCCGGATTTCCGTCGCGAGAACCTCTTCGAGGCTGTCGGGGAGTACCAGCGCCGCGACCGCCGCTACGGCGGAGTGCGTCGGTGAACGACCAGTCGCGCGAACCGTTTCGGATCCGCGACCACATAGGGGTCATCTCGGGGCTGTTCCTCGGGTTGATCGCCTTCGCCTTTGTGGTTTTCGTCGCGGCGCTCGGTGACGAACCCGCGATCACCCTCGTCGTCGTGGTCGTCGTCGGCATCGCCCTCATCGCGCTCGGAGCGCGGATGAGGACCTGAGGACGCCATGGCCACATATCGCGATGAGGGCGTCGTGCTTCGGACCATGCGACTCGGCGAGGCCGACCGGATCGTGACATTCGCCACTCCTGAGCATGGCAAGGTGCGTGCGGTCGCCAAGGGCATCCGCAAACCGAAGAGCCGGCTCACGGGCAGGCTCGAGCCGCTCACCCACGTGAGCATGTTGTGCTGGCGCGGTCGCGACCTTGACGTCGTCAACCAGGTCGAGGCCATCCAGCATTTCAAGGCGATCCGTGAGGACCTGGACCGGGTCCCGACTGCCTTGGCGATGCTGGAGGTCATAGATCACGTCGCGCTCGAGAGACAGCCCATGGAGGAGCTGTTCCACATGCTCGTCGGGGCCCTGCGGACATTGGAGGAGCGAGCTTCACCTGCTCTGCTGGGGGCGTTCTTGTGGAAGCTCCTCGTCCTCGAGGGGGTCGGGCCTTCGCTCGATCAGTGCGCGAGGTGCGCCAACGAGGTCGAGCTCGTGGCCTTCGACTCCGCTGAGGGCGGCTTTCTGTGCCGCACATGCAGGCGCGGGCAGGCGGTCGCGCCCGAGACGGTGCGCCTCATACGACAGGTCCTTACCGGCGGGCTGCGGGCGGCGCTCGATTTGGGACCGAGCCGGGCGACGGCCGAATCTGAACGGCTCGCCATGGTGGCGACCGAGTACCACCTCGACCGCAGGGTCCGCTCTTTTCATCGTGGAGCCGAGATCGCAACGGCCGGTTCGCGCGACCGGACAGAACCGGCCGAGCTGGACGACAAAGCCACAGACGCTGCGGGCGAGACGCCGATCGTGACCAGAGACGAAACGCCGATGCTCGGAAAGAGCGGACTCCCGCCCCTTGCATCTTGAGCGATCCAGACTCGCCTGCAGGTAACCTGCCGCCATGACGACCCCCTCTGAGCCCGCGACCGACCTCGGGTTGTTCGACGCCGTCGTCAATCTCTGCAAACGGCGTGGCTTTGTCTTCCCCTCGGCCGAGATTTACGGCGGCATCCGCTCGACCTACGACTACGGCCCCTTGGGTGCCCTGATGCTGCGCAACATCCGTGAGGCTTGGTGGCGGGCGATGATCCAAGAACGAGACGACGTCGTGCCCCTCGATGCCGCCATCTTGACCAACCCGAAGGTCTGGGAGGCATCGGGCCACCTGGCCACTTTCACCGACCCGCTCGTCGACTGCCGCAAGTGCAAGGAGCGCTGGCGCGCGGATCAGATCGAGAACACCTGCCCGAACTGCGGCTCGTCGGATCTGACTGAGGCACGGCCGTTCAACCTCATGTTCAAAACCTTCGTCGGCCCGGTCGAAGAGGAGTCTTCCGTGGCGTACCTCCGTCCTGAGACGGCCCAGGGCATGTTCGTTAATTACCTCAATATCGAAACAACGATGAGGCGCAAACCGCCCTTCGGGATCGCCCAGATCGGGCGGGCTTTCCGCAACGAGATCACGCCCGGCAACTTCGTGTTTCGCACCCGCGAGTTCGAGATGATGGAGCTCGAGTTCTTCGTGCCTCCCACCGACAGCGGCCGCTGGCAGCAGTACTGGTGCGAAGAACGCCTGTCTTGGTACAAGCGCTACGGGATCGCGCCTGAGAAGCTGCGCCTGCGCCCCCACGAGGCGGAGGAGCTTTCGCACTATTCGTCCGGCACGACCGACGTCGAGTTTCTCTTCCCCTGGGGTTGGGGCGAGCTCGAGGGCATCGCGAACCGGACCGATTTCGATCTGCGTGCCCACCAGGAGCACTCCGGGACGTCTCTCGAACACTTCGACCAGGCGAGTGGCGAGCGGTACCTGCCCCATGTCGTCGAACCTGCGGCCGGGGCGACGCGGGCGATGATGGCCTTTCTGCTCGCTGCCTATGACGAGGACGAGATCGGTGGTGAGCGCCGCGCCGTGCTCCGCTTGCACCCGAGGATCGCCCCGTACCAGGTGGCGGTGCTCCCCCTTTCGAAAAAAGACACCTTGTCCCCGCTCGCGCGAGAGGTTCTGCACCGGCTCCAGCGACACCTCATGTGCGAGTACGACGAGACCCAGTCGATCGGCCGGCGCTACCGGCGCCAGGACGAGATCGGCACGCCTTTTTGCGTCACGGTCGACTTCGACAGCCTCGAAGACCAACAGGTGACAGTGCGCGAGCGTGACTCCACTAACCAGACGCGCATGGCGATCGACGACCTCGTCAGCCACCTCCTCGGCCGCCTCGACATCTGAGCGCGTGCGCGCCCGGGTCCGCGCACGGTGTGAGGCTTTTCAAACGCCCGTTTTGAGACATCGCATAGCTTGCGTTTAGGCTCTTCATACCGACAATTTCCCAGGAGGCCTTCATGGGCTACGTCTACGACTTCGACCACACCCACCCGCGCCCGCCTATGGAGCTGAAGGATCTTCTCGGTGGCAAGGGCGCCAACTTGGCCGAGATGACCTCCGTGCTCGGCCTGCCGGTTCCCCATGGCTTTACGATCTCGACTGACGCGTGCCGTGCCTACATGAGCGCCGGCTGGCCCGATGGGCTCGACGGGGAGGTCGCAGCGCACCTCGCCAAGCTCGAGGAGCGCATGGGCCGGCGCCTCGGTGACGCCGACGACCCGCTACTCGTCTCTGTCCGTTCCGGGGCGAAATTCTCAATGCCGGGAATGATGGACACGGTCTTGAACCTGGGCCTCAACGACCACTCAGTCGAGGGCCTCGCCAAGCAGACAAATGACGAGCGCTTCGCCTTCGACTCCTACCGGCGCTTCGTGCAGATGTACGGCCGCATTGTCCTCGGCGTCTCGGGCGAGAAGCTAGACGGGCCCCTCGAGGCCCTGAAAGAGCGCACGGGCGCCTCAGATGCCGAGCTGGCTGCCGCCGACCTCCAGGCTCTTGTCGGTGAGCTGAAGGCGGTCGTAGAGCTGGAGACGGGTCACCCGTTCCCGCAGGCACCGATCGACCAGCTCCGGGGCGCCATCGAGGCGGTCTTCGCCTCCTGGAACGGGGCAAGGGCCGTTGCCTACCGCCAGCGCGAACACATCCCTAACGACCTCGGCACCGCCGTGAACGTGCAGGCGATGGTCTTCGGCAACCGCGACGACAAGTCCGGCACCGGTGTCGGCTTCACGCGTGACCCGGCGACTGGGGCCAAGGGCGCCTACGGCGACTTCCTCATCAATGCCCAGGGCGAAGACGTCGTAGCCGGTATCCGCAACACCGAGCCGCTTTCGGCGCTCGAGACCGAGTTCCCCCCGATCTACACCGAGCTGATGGACATCTTCGCCAGGCTCGAGGCGCACTACCGCGACATGTGCGACACCGAGTTCACAATCGAGCAGGGCAAGCTCTGGATGCTCCAGACCCGGGTCGGAAAGCGCACCGGCCGGGCCTCGCTGCGCATGGCCGTCGACATGGTCGACGATCCGGCCATTCGCCTCACCCATGCCGAGGCGCTTCAGCGGATCACGCCCGACCACATTGAGGCCGTGCTCCATCCGCAATTCGCCGACCACTCCGCTCCTGTGATCGCCAAGGGCCTCGCCGCCTCTCCCGGTGCCGCTGTCGGGGCGGTCTGTTTCACCGCGGATGACGCTGCTGCTGCTGCCGAAAGAGGCGAGCACGTGATCCTGGTGCGCAACGAGACCTCACCTGAAGACGTGCACGGCATGCTCGCAGCCGAGGGCATCTTGACCGCCCGGGGCGGCCTCGTGAGCCATGCCGCCGTCGTCGCCCGCGGCTGGGGCAAGCCCGCCGTCGTCGGAGCCGAGGCCCTGCGAATCAGCGCGGCCGACAAGCTCTTCCGAGTCGGCGACACCGTCGTGCACGAGGGTGACATCATCTCCATCGACGGCTCGGAGGGCACCGTCGTCGCCGGCGCCGTGGCGCTTATCGCCGCCGAGGCTCCACCGGAGCTGACAAAGCTGCTCAGCTGGGCAGACGATGTCCGCAGAGGACGCCTCGGGGTTCGCGCCAATGCGGACACCGGCGATGACGCCGCAAACGCCCGCAATCTCGGGGCCGAGGGGATCGGCCTGTGCCGAACAGAGCACATGTTCTTCGGCGACGACCGCCTGCCGATCATGCGCCGGATGATCCTCGCTTCGACCGAGGCGGAGGAGTCGGATGCCCTCGAAGAGCTGAGGGCGGCGCAAAAGGCGGACTTCCTCGGGATCCTCGAGGCCATGGATGGCCTGCCGGTCATCGTCCGCGGGCTCGACCCGCCGCTGCACGAGTTCCTCCCCGACATCGAGTCGCTCCTCGTAAAGCAGGTGACCGAGGGACTCAGTGAGCAAGAGCAGAAGCTCTTCGAGGCCGCGAAGTCCTGGCGCGAGGCCAACCCGATGATCGGGGTCCGCGGTGTCCGCCTGGGAGTTCTCAAGCCCGGCCTCTACGCGATGCAGGTACGCGCCCTCATGGAGGCCGCCTACGAGCGCGCAGCTGCCGGCGGGCACCCCGTCGTCGAGATCATGATCCCGCTCACGGTCTCGGCCCAGGAGATGGAGCTAGCACGATCCTGGGTCGTCCAAGCTCTCCAGGACGCTGCCCCGTCGGGCGACACACCAGGAGCAGAGCGAATCGAGGTCGCTATCGGGACGATGATCGAGACGCCGCGGGCAGCATTGCTGGCGGACCAGATCGCCGAGTATGCCGACTTCTTCTCCTTTGGGACCAACGACTTGACCCAGATGACCTTCGGCTTTAGCCGCGACGACGTCGAGGGCAGGATGATGGCCGCCTACCTGAGCCAGGGCCTCTTGAAGGCGAACCCGTTCGAGAACGTCGACACAGAAGGCGTCGGCGAGCTCGTCCGCGTGGCGGTCGAGCGGGGCCGAGCCGCCCGCCCGGGCATAAAGATCGGCGTGTGCGGCGAGCACGGCGGAGACCCCGCCTCAATCGACTTCTTCGCGCGGGCCGGTCTCGACTACGTCAGCTGCTCGCCCTTCCGGGTCCCGATCGCACGGCTCGCTGCTGCCCACGCTCTGCTTGCGATCGACGCCGAGAAACCAAACCAGGCCTCCGCCTAGCGGCCGGCCTGGCCTAACGCAAAGCGCTTTCGAAGCCGGACGCGCCCGCGGGCGTGCCGCGGTACCGTCCAGACAATGGCGATTCCCGACGAGGACGTAGCCGCGGTCCGCGCCGCGACCGACATCCTGGCCCTCATAGGCGAGTACACGCCCTTAAAGCGCGTCGGGCGCCGCTATGTCGGCCTGTGCCCGTTTCATGCCGAAAAGACAGGGTCGTTCTCGGTCAATGCCGAAGAAGGCCTCTACTACTGCTTTGGCTGCCAGGCCTCGGGCGACGCCATCACTTTCCTGCGCACGATCGAAGGCTGCGACTTTGTCGAAGCGGTCGAGCGCCTCGCTGCGCGCTCGGGCATAGCCATCCGACGCGAGAACGCCGGTAAGGACGGGCAGGACCGCGAAGGGCGCCGGGCGCTGCTGGAGGTCATGGAGAGGGCCGTCGCCTTCTACCACGAGGAGATGCTGAGCCGCCCGGACGCGCGCCGTGCCCGCCAGTACCTGCGATCGCGCGGCTACGAGGGCTCCACGGTGCGCCAGTTCCGCCTCGGCTGGGCGCCTGACACGGGCCGGGCGCTCGTTGGCGCTGTCCGAGCGCAAAGAGACCTGCTCGTAAAGGCTGGCCTCGCTCATGAGGGCCAGCACGGGCTTCGTGACGCCTTCCGGGGCCGGGTCATCTTCCCGATCTTCGATCCCGCAGGCAAGGCCATCGGCCTCGGGGGCAGGATCCTGCCCGGCTCGGGCGAGGGGGCAGGACCAAAGTACCGCAACTCGCCCGAGACGCCCATTTACTCAAAGCGGCGCACCCTATACGGGTTGAACTGGGCCAAGCAGTCAATTGTGCAGACCAGCGAGGTCGTCATCTGTGAGGGTTACACCGACGTCATCGGCTTTTTCACAGCCGGGGTGCCCCGGGCCGTCGCCACCTGCGGCACCTCGCTCACCGAGGAGCACTTCCGCCTCCTAGGGCGCTTTGCAAAGCGGGTCGTCCTCGCCTTTGACGCTGACGCGGCTGGCCAGTCCGCCGCGGCGCGCTTTTACGAATGGGAGAAACGTCACGAGATCGAGGTCGCGGTCGCGGCCCTCCCTCCGGGCAACGACCCGGCCGAGGTGGCGATGCACGAGCCACAGGCTCTCAAGGAGGCGGTGGAGAACGCGAGAACCTTCCTCTCTTTCAGGGTGGAACGGGCGCTCGCCTCTAGCGAGCTCAAGACCGGCGAAGGAAGGGCGCGAGCCGCCGAGGCGGCGCTCGCCATGGTCGCCGAGCACCCGAATGAGCTCGTACGCGACCAGTTCCTCGTCACGGTCTCGGACCGGACGCGACTCGACCCCGAACGCCTCCGACCGCGCCTCGAATCGCTCGTGCGGGCCTTTGTGTCTTCAGGGAGCAGTTCGGCCGAAGCCCCAGCTACACAATCGGGCGCCCGCGCCAGTTCCTCGAACCAAGCACCACCATGGGAACCAGACGACGAGGGAGGCTTCGACGAGCCGCTAAAGGGCGCCCAGAACCCGAGAGGTGGCCGCGGCACTCGACAGGGCCAAGAGCATGTCGCACCCGGGGCGCGGGCCGGCCGAGATGCCCTCGTGCTCGCAATCCGCGAGCCACAGGCCATGGCGGGCCGGCTGCACGAGGTCCTCTTCGCAGATCCGTGCCAGCGTGCGGCACTGAGGGCCCTCATGAGCTCTGAGAGCCTGCACGAAGCCATAGAGGGTGCAGAGGACGAGGTCGCGGACCTTCTCCGGCGCCTGGCGGTGACAGAGCCCGATGCCGATCCAGACCAGACCGTCATCGCCCTCGCCCGCTCCGCCGCACAGGTCGTGCTCGGCGAGATTGAGGCAGAGGCCCGCCAGGCCGACGCCGAAGGCGACACGGCCAGGCTCGCAGCCGCCGGCGGAGCTATTGCATGGTTGAAATCCGAGCTTGAGATCATGCAGGAACCTGGGGCGGGAGACCAGATTTCACCGGGCGTTCGTGAGGCTGCTAATCGATTGGTAGGGTGGCTCCTGCAGCGCGATCTGGAGGTGAGATGACCGGCACGACCGAGCAGGCGCCGACGGCCAGCGAAACCGGGTTCCGGGCTGAACCCGTCGCGGCCAACGGCGCCCACGGTTCCGTTGAGGCCTTGCCGGCCGAGCCGGAGAGCACCGAGCCACTTATCGCGGATCTCGAAGAGGTCGCAATTGAAATACCTGTGCACGCCCCGGCGTCCAACGGCACAGGAAACCCGAGGTTGCGCCCGCGTCTTGTCTCCATGGCGACGTCGTTCAGCAGCGGGAATGGTGACGCGCAAGGAACCGATCCGGTCCGTGCCTACCTGAAGGAGATCGGGCGCGTCTCCCTGCTCTCGCCCGAGCTCGAGGTCCTGTGCGCGCGCAAGATCGAGGCTGGACAGGAGGCTACGGCGGAGCTTTCGACATGGCGGACCGATGGCACGCTGGAGAAGGTTCCCTTCGAGGACCGCCGCAGGGCCGAACGGGCCATCCACGATGGTCTAGAAGCCAAGGACCTGCTGATCGAGGCGAACCTGCGCCTTGTCGTCTCGATAGCAAAACGATACCGCAACCGGGGAATGGCCTTTTTGGACCTGATCCAGGAAGGCAACCTTGGGCTGATGCGCGCTGTCGAGAAATTCGACTACCGCCGTGGCTTCAAGTTCTCCACTTATGCCACCTGGTGGATCCGCCAGGCCATCACCCGGGCCGTCGCCGACCAGGCACGCACGATACGCATTCCTGTCCACATGGTCGAGACGATCAACAAGATCGTTCGCACCCAGCACCAGCTCTCCTTAGAGCTCGGGCGCGAGCCCACAGTCGAAGAGGTCTCGGCCCGGACCCAGTTCCCTGTCGAAAGAGTTCGTGAGCTGCAACGCATCAGCCAGGACACAATCTCGCTCGAGCAACCGATCAGCGAGGAGGAAGACTTCAGCCTGTCGGACTTGATCGAGGACCACACAGCCGAGGTGCCAGTCGACGCAGCCACGAGGATGCTTCTCAACGAAGCGGTCAAGCGAGCTCTCAGCGAGCTGACCGAACGCGAGCAGGAGGTCGTCCGGCTGCGTTTCGGCTTGGACGACGGCCGGATCCGCACCCTTGAGGAAGTCGGCCAGATCTTCGGCGTCACCCGGGAGCGCATCCGCCAGATCGAGATGAAGACCCTCGCCAAGCTACGTCAACCGATGGTGTCACGCCCGCTGCGCGACTACGTGGAAGGCGACTGAAGGCGCAAGCAGCCCAGCTCAGTTGGCCCAGGCCCAGCTCAGTTGGCCCAGGCCCAGCTCAGTTGGCCCAGGCCCAGCTCAGTTGGCCCAGGCCCAGCTCAGTTGGCCCAGGCCCAGCTCAGTTGCCTAAGACCTTCTCGCCGACTGAGCCCGCTGAGAGGAAATGGCCTCCTCGAACAGGGCGATGACACGTTCGCGGGCCAGATTGCCGACTGGTCCCCGCGCGAGGTCCCTCGCCCTCTCGCGTGCCAGGTCGCCAAGGGCGAGCACCTTTTCCGCCTTTAGATCGCCAGTGAGAATGCCAGGGCTGCTCTGGCGCAACCATTGCGAGCCGGGCGCGGCAAGTGGCCTGCGCCCTGCGAGAGGCCCTTGCAACTGGCGCGCCTTTCGCGTCAGGTAGAGACCGGTTGCGCACCCGAGTAGGAACCCGGCCTTGAATCGCATCCGTCTTTCTTACATCCCACGTCTGACGATTGCCAGTGCCACCTTCAGCCCGACTAGTCTGCGCACTATTCCGGGGTAGCTCAATCGGCAGAGCACGCGACTGTTAATCGTGTGGTTGAGAGTTCGAGTCTCTCCCCCGGAGCTCCACAGCTGTCTGCCACGCCTGGTTTGTAGAGCCCAGCCCCCTGGCGGGACCGTAGAGCTAGCCACCTCGCCGCTTGGTCGCCCAGGGCTGGGGAGCAAAAGTGCCGTCGGTGCGAATCGTTAGATCATGGGCCCAGGTCAACACTCTCCAACGGCCCACGACGGCGGTGTGGCGCGGGAGCCCGAACGACTCAACAGCCGACTGGCCATCGACGTCATCCCAGGGCACGACGGCGTTGTAGACCAGGAACTGGAAACCCCCCCCGTACCACGACGAGCTCGACTGTCTCAGGTAGCGGCCGATCTGCTGACCCCCGGCAAGGGTCGAGACGGGGCGGACTACGACAGCATCTGAGGAGACGACCGTCACAATCGACGCGCTCCAGTAGTCACCAATGCCCTTTGTCAGGTGGTGCTGTTCCAGATAGCTAGCCAACTGGCTCACCGGCTGGACTGGGGCGGTGGCGGTGATCGAGCTCACAAAGCTTGTCGCGCAGCCGGCGACCACGAGCAGGGCAACCCCGGTCAACAGGGCCCTCTGCCAGATTTCTTCTGCCCGTTCGGCGATCTTGCCCACAAGGCGGCCCGCGAGGATCGCCCCGAAGATCGTGGCCGCGGTGAGGTAGCGACCGAAGGCGATCGACGAGGTGAGTGACAGCCACACGAAGGTCCCGCAACCTAAGAGGAAGCCGAAGACCATGGCATCTTCTAGAAAGACCGTCTCGCGTCGCTTCCAGCCGTCGGCCTCACCCGACACGTAGGGCTCCCTACCGGTGATAGCCCCGCGCAGAATCGAGCCAAGCCCGAGAGCTACCGCCACAATGCCAAGCGCTAGGCCTACGGCGTGTGCTGCCTGGACAACCGGCGAAAGGCTCGGAGGGCCGAAGATGTCCGAACCAACTCCTTGCAGGGCGGCCCCGTAAGTGACGACATGGTGGAGATTGATGATCATCTGATGGAAAGGCGCCCTTGGGTTCGCCGGCGCCACTGCGAAGGTCCCCCACAAGCGGGCGACCCGGCGCACAACCTCGGCGAGCACGGCGCTTGCTAGCGAAGCCGCGACGCCCGCAGCACCGGCTCTTAATGACCGTGAGCGGAGCGACGCGGTGATTCCGGCCAGGCCGATCGGTATCACCCCTAGAACAAGCGTCTGGAAGTCGCCGAGCATGCCGGCCGCGAGGATGACGACTGCCGCGAGCCATCCCCAACCGAAACGTCCCCTTCGTACCGCGGCGAAGGCGACCAGGCACCAAAGCGTTGTCGCGACGTGGAGCGGGCCCAATAGCAGGTAGCCAGCGAAGGCATGCGTCGGCAGGCCGAGTACCACGACGACGGTCCCTGCCGCGAAAAACCCGGCCAGGTGGCGATGGCCACGCTGCGCGATCCACGCGCCCGTGGCGATCACGCCAGTGGCCTCTATCGCCGGCACGAGGTTGAGGAGCTGATGATGCACCCCACCGATGAGTACAGCAAGGGCATAGATCGGGACATCGACCAGCCAGAACGAATCCAGCGAGAGTGCCCAGTGGTTGAGCAAGACGTTGCCGTTGCTCATGGCCTGACCCTCGAGAATCACAGTGGCACCGTCTGAGCTCGGGGGGAGCGAATGCACCGAAGAGAGGTACAACAACCAGACCAGGCCAAACAACCCCAGCGCGCACAAGCACCATAGGGCGACCCGCCAGGCAGACAAGCCGGTCTGGTGGCCGGTGCTGCCTCGATGTCGCACGGCCGGATGTTAGTCGTCGACGCCCGGTTGCCCCAGATGCGACAGGTCGGCGATATTTCTGACCTAAAGGCGCTTAGCGCGATCAGCGTCCGGGGGCAACGCAACCTTATGTTGGGTGGTCTCATGTCTTGCGCCTAGCATCCCGTGACGAGGTCAGCGCACTGCGCTGGCAGCACAGGCGGGCCCGTAGCTCAGCGGTCAGAGCAGGGGACTCATAATCCCTTGGTCGCAGGTTCGATCCCTGCCGGGCCCACCGATCAATCCGCAGGTCAGAGTACTCTTTTCTCGAGGCTGTCTCAGGC
>JBEKVJ010000072.1:0-20097 GCA_049514105.1 Acidimicrobiales bacterium | reverse complement strand
CCAGCGCGACCGGTTCTCACCCTCTACCCCGGCTCTTCGGTGCGGGCTTACCCCCGAGGACCCAAAGCAACGCTACGCCCCGCTTGGGCGGCGAGAAAGGGCCTTGTTCAACAGTCCCCTAGACGCGACACCGACGAGTTCGGCGTTCGTTCCCTCGGTCCGGCGGACATGACGGACGGTAATGCGCTGGCCGGTCGTAACTTGCCGCTAGAGGCGTAACAAGGTTTCTGAGGAGGCGAGCCAACAAATCGTGGCTCCCGGGACTCTATTAGGTGACGGGACGGGACGGAAGGCCGTGAGCGACAGCTATGCGGGGTTCGAGCAGTGGTACGCCGAGTGCCATCCCCGCGTCCTCGGAGTGCTCGCCGCGGTGTCCGGAAACCTCGACGAGGCGGCGGAAGCCACCGACGAGGCCTTTGCGCGTGCGTTGGCGCGCTGGCAGAGAGTCAAAGCGATGCGGAGCCCGGAAGCCTGGACCTACAAGGTGGCACTGAACGTCCTCAGGCGGCGGTTTCGCCGTCGGAGCCGTGATGAGCAGTTTAAGAACTCGGTGCCGACGTCGCACAACCCGGACCTCAGTCTCCGGCCGCAACTTTTGGAGGTGCTCAGCGCATTGACTCGGCGCCAACGCACGGTCCTCGCCCTCGTGTACGTTGCCGACCTTCCCCAGAACGAAGTTGCTCGACTGCTGCACGTTTCACGGGGGACTGTCGCCTCGACCATCGCCGATGCCAAGGCCGCCGCGTTCGAAGCCGCAAGTGAGCCGCCTGCCTTATTCAAAGGGGGAATCCACCGTGACAGAGCTTGAAGCCGAGCTAAGGGAGCTCGGACGCGCCCCGCTGCGGCCGCGCTTACCTATAGACGAGCTCAAAGTGAGAGCCGACAAGCTCTCCCGCCTAAGGAAGCGTGCCGTCACCACCCTGGTAGCGGTCGCCGTAGTCGTCGTGTTTCTCGTTCCCCTTCCGCAACTGCACATAGTCAACTACGGGGGAGCCACACCCGGCACTGCGCGCTCTGGCTCCCAGCCCGCAGTGGACCTGGCGGCGACGCCGAAGGGCTGGGTCCCGGTCGACTATGGCGATGCGCAGGTTTCGGTGCCCGCCAAGTGGAAGGTTGCCTATCGCTCGCCAGCCTGCGGAAGCGCCATTGCTCCTGGAGAGTTGTTTGTCAACCCTGTCCCCTCCACTATGAGCTGCGTGGAAATCGTCCAGAATCAAGTCCAAGTCAGACCCCTGGTTACTTCAGAGGTGTGGCGCAGCTTGCCGCAACGAGCCGTAAACAGCGTTGCGGTGTACGGAAGCGCATCCGGAAAGGCCGGCCCCTATTACGCACCGTCGCTCGGCGTTGAAATCGACATTCAAGGTCCGCTCGGAAAGAGAGTCCTGGACACACTCACCTGGTCGCCAAGGGCGGTCGCGCAAACCGCGCTCATCCTTGCCCGCGCTCAGACACCAGTCCCCGCATCCTGGCGCTCTGAGAGTTTCGATGGCATCTCATTTTCTGTCCCGAACACATGGAGGACTGTCCACACCTCACACGTCGTGCCCATTGGCGGCTCTTGTGCTCCGGAGGGAGTCGCCCTTCCGGACAGCGGGGTACTGCTGAGTACCGATCGCTTCCCGGCTCTGGTTGGCTGTCCGGTCCGGCCACTTGACAGCTACGGACGGCCGGAAGTCCCTACAAATGGAGTACAGATTGACGGTGGCCCACGTGCCCCGACGGTTACGACAAGCTCGAACTGCGTAGGACCGCGAGGGCTGTGGGTCTGCATGGCGACCGACCAGTACTCGATTCTCGTCCTGAAGGTGTCCGTGGACAACCGCGTTCAGCCCGTGATTGTGTCGGTCGGTCTTGCGGGGAGCGGGACGGTCGCCAGAACGATCCTGGACAGCCTGCGACCCTCGACAGCGGAGGTACCTCCACAGCTGCCAGAGTCTGACGGACTTGTTAATGCAAGGGGATTGTTCGAAGTCTCGAACTACAGCATCCTTCTTTGCCAGGGTCCACGCAAAGCTCAGGCCACTTGCAACGCCAGGACTCCAGGGCTCACCGGCAGTCTCGGGCAGTGGTGGATCTCGAGCGCGGCGGTTGCACACTATGGCGGAGAAGAGGCAGTGCCACTGCCCGTCCCCCTCAAGTATGCCCGGACGATCTCCAGCCCCGTAGAGGTGGACGTTAGCGTCTACCGCTTCAACAATTCGTCCTCGCCCGAGTTGCTTTACCAGAACGAGGGGTACGTAGAAAGCCCGCAGGCTACGGTGCTGTCGGTCCCCGGCGTAAAGGGGGGACGTGTGATCAAGATCGACAGTGCAAGCAACGGCGGACTTTCCGAATACCAATTCCAGTGGGCCGATTCCACCGACTGGGTCGCGGTGAGTCTGCTCGGAGCAAACATGACAGAGTCCCAAGCAGCGTCGGTGGCCTCAGACGTCCATGCGTAGGGGACTCCTGTGGGCGCTGGAGGACTCGATCCCGATTCTGTAGCCAAAGGGCGACGACCCCCCACCCCCGTGACCATCCTGGTCCGCGGTTGGCTTCCAAGCGCCGACGGTTAGGTTTCCCGATTTGTCCTGAGTGCGTCCAGGCGCGGTAGAAGCCCCCTAAAAGAAGGACTTCTACCAGCACTTGTGTGACGAAAATCGGGTGGAGCTGGCGGGACTTGAACCTCCAACCGCATGGAACACGACTTCTCATCCTGCGTCGTTGTTGCCCCCGAACAAGGCCAGGCCGATCTTGGATGCTGCCTCGCGTTGCATCGTCGGTGTCACATGGCTGTAGAGGGTGAACAAAGTCGGGTCGGCATGGCCAAGCCACTCGGCGGCCACCTTCGGCGGGACTCCCGTGGACAGCATCAGGGTGGCGCTGGTGTGACGTAAGCCGTGGGCTGTCAGGCGGGGTAAGCCAAGTTCTGCCGTGAAGTTGCCGAGCAGTCGAGATAGGTGTTAAGGGTGGTATGGACCGCCACAGGCTTGGTGAACACGTAGTCGCTGTCTGTCCATATGACGGAAGCGAGCTTCTCCTCGGCTTGCAGCTTGCGCTGCCGGCGTAGCACGGCGACCAGATGCTCGTCGAGGTCGATGGTGCGAACGGCGTCGCGGCTCTTGCCTGTGGAGGGCACTAGCTCGTGGCCGAGGGTTGACACGAACTCGACCACTCGTACCAGGCCAGCCTCCAGTTCAACGCGCGACCAGCGCAGCACGACCAGTTCTCCGATCCGGAGGCCTGAACCGAGAAGGAATGCCCATATCGGCCAGGTCCGATCTCCCTCCATCAGACCGAGGAACTCCCTTGCCTGAGTCGGACTCCAGTGCCGTGGGATCGATAGCTTCGGACTTGGTCTCGGTGCGCTGACCATCGGATTGACTGCCACTAAGCCGGCACCGACAGCCAACTTGAAGGCCCCGGCCAGAGGGGAGCGGACAAGGCGGACGCTGTTGGGTGAAAGTGGCGTCCCCTTCTTCGCACCGCCCTCACGAGCAAGCTTTCGCTGCCAGTTCAGTACGACCTCCGGCGTGATGTCACGCACACGCTTGGACCCGAGATGGGGCCGCACATAGTCGTCGGCCAAATGCCGGTAGTCGAAGCGGGTCTTGGCCGAGAGCCGACAGTCAGCGTCGAGACCGTCGAGATACAGATCAAGCAACTGGTTGACCGTCGTCCCTCTCGTCACGGGTTTGAGTTGGCCTCGGTCGACCTGGGCGACAAGTTCGCGTCGGGCCATGCCAGCCTCGCTCGCGGTTCGAAAGCCACGCCTGGTGATCTGCTCCCGTCGGCCGGTCGTTTGGTCACTCCCGAGCGTGACCTTCAGGTACCAGCCCCCTTACCGTCCCGTACACGCCGACCGGTCTTGTGGGCATCGGCGCACCTCCGCTGGAAACTGTTGGTTCTCAGGAGGTTCTCACGGGCAGGGGAGCGCCGGGTCAACTATCTGGCCGACTAAGCCCCTGAACTGGACTTATTCAGCGCGCTCGGAGGAACTCGAATCCCCAACCTTCTGATCCGTAGTCAGATGCTCTGTCCAATTGAGCTACGAGCGCAGAACGCACGGCACTCTAGTTGACCTGGGGCGTGATCGACACTCGATCGCTGATCGCTTAGCTCGGATCGACAGCTCCGTAGCGAGAAAGCTTAGAACACCTGGCTCAATGACCTTCGCGCCCCGGCCATGGACTGAGGGTGGTTCCGAGGGTCCTGACGTCCGCCATACTACGCTTGAGCTGGGCTGTTGCCCGGGGCGTGATCCTGATCCTACCGAGAGGACCCAGACGATGATCTGCTCGCAGTGCGGAGTGCCGCTCCCCCCCGACGCGGGGTTCTGTAGAGCGTGCGGGGCATTCGTGCGTCCCCGAAGCGCGCCGGCGAACGCGCCGACACCGAGTCCATCAGGAGTGCACGCGGTGGTTCCACCTGCCTCCGAAGGCGCTGCAGCAGCGGCCTCTCGCTGGCCAGTCGTTCCAGGACCGACTTGGGTAAATGCGCCAGTGAGCCCAGTGGCATCCCCGCCCGGTCGTCCGGCTGCGCCATCGATTTTTGGTGACGTCCTGGCTGCCGCGGGGTCCGGGCTGGTGCTGATATCGATCTTCTTAACCTGGTACAGCGTCACGCTCACGGCGCTCGGGGTGCAGTTTTACGAGTCGGTGGAGCGAGCGTTCTTGTCTCGCCTGTTCCCGCAGATAGCAAATGGTATCGGTGGGCTGAGCGGACCTCTCACGTTCTCCATGCCGGCGCTCGGCTCAGGCGCTGGTGGATGGAGGTGGGCGATTCTGGTCGTCTCGATCCTCCTCTTGCTCGAGGTCTTGTTGGCGATCGCGTCAAGTACGAAAAGCCAGTCGACTCCGGGCTGGCCGCACACAGCGGTGCTGCTCCTGTTGTCGGTCAGCGATCTCGTACTCGTCCTGGCGGCCTTCTTCAGCCTCCCCTACGGCAGTGCTCCCTCCAGCTATCTCAGCGTTGCTCGGGGCGTCGGCGCCTATATCGGCCTTCTGGCCGCGCTCCTTGCATGCGGGGGTGCCGTCGTCGGATTGGCTAAGAGCACATCGGGCGTTTCGCGCTGAGCCGGTCGCGTCCGCGGCTGACGACAATGGATTGATCTCCGACGTGTCGCTAGCGGCGACACCGCGCTACGCCGGGGAGCTGCTTGTGCACGCGCGGGCTTGGTCGCTGACGGAGCGCTACTGGACACGGTGCGAGCCGTGCGGACGTATCGAGGTGTGTCTAGGTTGGCACGGCCTCAGGCTCTGTCTCATCGCCCCGCCAGATGTGCCAGAGGTAGCCGGCAAGGGGCAAGATCACCAACGCGATGACCATCGTCCACCCCCACCACTGAAGAGACGCCGCCTCGCGCATCACCAGGTAACGGCCCTCGGAAGGTGGCCCGGCAACCTGTGTGATCCCGGCTGCCATCACGTGCGCGACGTACTGGCCGCCAGCAGCGTGAAAAGAGGCGGGGAGAATCCCGGTGTTGACCACCTTCGCACGCAGCCAGGCCTTGTGCGACGGGTCGCCAGTAGTGGAGATGAGCGTTGCCCGCACGAGTGGATGGAGAAGCCAGAAGGGAATCACGACGAGGAGGGTTATCCACAGCCTGTCCCAGGCCCGGCGGCTTCGCCGCGCGATACGCGGACGCACCATCACCCAGGCGAGCACCCCGACAGCCAACAAGGGCAGGATCTTTAGGAGCCATCCCAGTCCCCATAGGGTGAAGGTGACCTCTCCGATGATGTCCGACCGCGTTATGAGCCAAGGGTCGGGGCCGGGGTTCGCCACGCCTCGAGTCTGAATCGCGCCGTTGGCGAAGATACGGGAGATCTCGTGGGTGTAGGTCTGCTTGGAGGTGGTCGACGGGTGAAAGGTGATCAGCTCACCAACCCGCAACCTAGCTTGCAGCGGGCGATCCGCCACGAGTGAACCGACGCAGACCGCGGGGCACATCGACGGCGTCTCCATCACGACGAACCGCCCGCCCGAGATGTTCCAACCCAGCACAGCCATCACGACCAGCGCCACGAGGCTGACCGCAAGAAAACAAAGGCGTCCGCCCGAGCCGTTGGCCCCTCGGGAGGTGCGTGGGAGAGAACGAGGCAAGCTGGGCTCGCCGAACTGCTCCTGTGGAGCACTGTGAACCCGCGGCGCGACCAGGGTCGAGCTCATCGACATTCCTTGGTCAAAGTTCGACCGACGCGAGTGGGTAGTGGACTCCGGCCGACCACAGCGTCGAAGGCCTTGTGGTGCCAAAGCCCATGTCCACAAGCTCATGAAGCCCGAGGACCCCGGCCGGCGAGACGGCGCTCAGCTTCATCGTGACTGTGATCGTCACAGGCGTTCCGGCAACTGCAGCCGTGATCGAGCGCACGCCGAGGCTCGGGAGCAGGACGCTGGAGCTTGGGGCGACACAGGTCCCGGCGGCCGAAGGGTAGATGCAGGTTTTGGCGCCTCCAACCGTCTGTTGCACCGTGACCTCGGTCGTCCCGCAGATATTCGAGGCGGAGTCCCCGAGCGGCCAGTATGAGGTGGGGGAGAGCTCTCCAACATCCAGGGCGAAGGCGGCGGCGCTGTTGGAGTTGTACAGGATGGAGATCTGGGAAGTCGTCAGCTGTGATGGCACGACTGCCGCCTGTGCGAGTGAGCCCGAGAAAAAACTGTCGGTCGGAGGATCGGAATAGCTGGTTTCGTCGCCCCAGCCGAGGTGCCAGTAACCGGTGTAGGTCACGGTCGAAGTCACCGAGGCGTTCTGCGCGACGAGCGTGCCGTCAACCCACAACCGCTCCCCTAACGACCCGATCTCAGCCACCACGAAGTGCCACTGCCCGTCGTTGTAGGTGCTCGGGGAGGTCAGCTCCTGGAGGGAGGTGTTCCACACCTCGTAGACGACATGGCCACTGTTGTCGAGCCATACCGTTCGGTCCCAGTCGCTCGTCGCCGAGTCGGTCCGCGCGTCGGTCATGCTAATGATCGTCCCGCCCGAGGCACTGCTGGTTTTGAACCAAGCGGCTTCGGAGATCCCTGTCGGACTCAGGTACGACGTGGCCGTCTCGACGTAGCCGGTCGATCCGTTGAGGGAGATTGCACCGGCGCCGAGCGAAGTAGGACCGGCCACTCCGAGGGACACCCCCCCTTCGGCCGTACCGGTGTTGGCATTGCCGGAGGCGTCAACGAGAGTCGTCGAGGCAGTGACTCCCGGTACCGATCGTTCGTAAGGGACCGATCCTGAGTCGTTGAGTGCCCAGTAGCTGGCCGGGCTCAGGGCGTTCACGCCCGTGGTGTAGCTCGACAGTGTGCTGTCCCCGTAAAGAGCCGTCACCTGGGCTGCTGAAAGCTGAGAGGGGACGATTGCAAGCTGGGCCAGCGAACCCTTGAAGTAGTAGTTCGACGGTATGTCCGCCCAAGAGGCCAGGTCGGCGTATCCGATGCTCCACCATCCGCTGTAGCTCTGAGAGGTCGTGACGCCCGCCGCGGAACTCACCTTTGAGCCGTTGACGTAAAGCGCCGTGCCGGCGCTGCCGACCGAGGCGGCGGCAAACACCCAGCTTCCGGTATCGACCGCTGACGTGCTCGTGAGCTCATGCTGGCTACCGTTGTTGATGCCCCAGTCGAGCTTTCCGCTCGAGTCGACCCACAGCGATCGGTCGTGACTCGCCGGTGTAGTCGCGATGGGATCTTGCGAGCTGGAGAACCCGACGATGGACCCTTGTGCCGAGGAGGTCTTGAACCACGCCAGCACTGTGAAGGTTTCCGGATTTGTATACTCCGTCGTCGTCTCGGCCCACCCCGTCGACCCGTCGGTTGTTATCGCTTGGCTGTTCACAGGACCGGAGGCCTGGTAGGTCAAGCCAGCGAACGAAAGAGCGGTGTCAGGCCCCGTCCCGCTCCAATCAGTAGCCGAAGCCGAGTCCGCGAGTTCGCTCACCCCGCATGAGGCACTCGCAATCATCGAGGAGCTGGCGTTCACGGTCCCGACCGATGTCAGGGTCGTCGTGGCAGCGGACGAGGCTGTGCTCGAGAGCTCGCCGGTGGAGATGGGCGAGCCGATAGCGCACGGCTGCATGTTCGAGGCCGTGACAGAGCCGCCCGAACCGGACCCGGTGGAGTAGCAGTTGTTCGGGCCAGCTGTTGTCCCCTCGATCTGCATGGTTCCGGTCGAGAAGAGACTGTTGGACAACACGCTCGCACCAAATGGTGAAGCGTCCACGGCACTCGCGGTTGCTACCAGCAGCGCGATGCTCAACCCGAAAGAGCTAAGCCCTCTCCGAGCCCAGTACTGGACTTTGGGCTGAATCACGCGCACGGCCTCCTTACCGAGCACCTGCCCGGCGACGCCCCAACAGAGGATTTAGGGCGTCGCCGGTCATCTGCGGTCTTACTGGCTGATGCTCCAGGTGAAAGGCACGGTGGCCGCGAGGCCCTGGTCGGCATTCGTGGCAACTGCCGAGTCGAGCTGGACCGACACGACGTAGGTAGCCGAAGCGGCGGGCGCAAGGACAGACAGCGGCACGGCGTTGAACGTGGTGTTCGCGAGCGTCGCCAGGTTGTAGGTGTTCGACAGGGCTGGGCACGCGGCCGCCTGAGTCGGATAGACACACTTGTCTGTGGCGCCTGTGGTCGTGTTTGCGATCGTCACGTCGACCTTGTTGCAGAAAGACGCATCGGACCCGGCGTAACCGTTCGCGTCCGAGGCCGTCGCCTGAGTGCAAGCACCCGTCACCATCGATGCCACGGTGGCGTTGTGATTGCCGGCGTTGGTAAATGTCAAGGTTGTCGAGAGAGCGCCTCCGCCCGGCACTTGGTCGAGGGTTCCGACGAGGTCGTTGATCGAGCACGTGCTGTTGGTGTTGGTGGCGGTCACCGTGCCGCCCGAGCCAGTCCCCGTCGAGTAACAGGTCGTGGAGCCGTTGGACTCCTCGAGCTGGATGGTGGCGGAGCTAAACGTGCTCGTGCTGTTGGCGATCCCGGCACTGAACCCACCAAGGGTGTAGGAGGCCGTTAGCGCGAGAGCTACAACCGCCGCCAGGGAGGCGACGAGCCCTCGCTTGTTGCTGCGGATGCGTTGCATCAGGGACATGGATTGGCCTTTCAAGTATTCAAACTCCGGAGTCTGCATCTATATGTACCCGCCGCGTGGTGGATCGGCGGATCATCTATGGATCGACACGACGCGACCGAAAGTTGAGCACCAAATTCGACAGAACATGGCGTCTCGAATTGGAACGCTTGCGGAGGGAATCTGACCATTATCCGAGGTCACAGCGCGGACCATTTATATCGAGCGACGACCCCGAAATTACTGCTAGGGCGGAATCCATTTGGCTTTATTTCCGCCTGTACGGAGGACATCTACGTAGTGTACGGAACCTTTCTAAGTAGGAGCCGGCAGTACCCTTCGGAGCTACATGCCGAGAAACGCCTCGTAGGGATGCACACGGAAACGACAGGCCGGGGCGCAGCGCGAAAGGCGCTGGCCGTTCTCATGGCCTTCCGCCGTTCTCGCTAGGAGGCATCCGTTGACGAGCATGGGATCCTTGTCCGCTTGGAAGGCCAGGATCGTGCCTCGTCTGCCGGTCGCGCCGGCCTACTGCTCCGCCTAGATCGCCTCGTGAGGCTCCGACTGCTGCGACCTCGCGGCGCTGTCGCAATCGACCTTTACGGGCAACCGCCTGAGGCCGACCCACGCCGAGCCGAAGCCCAAGTACGCCGCTACGGCAGGATCTCCAGGTATCCGTCCGTTCCATTGACGCGGATCCGCTGCCGATCCGCGATCAGCTGGGTCGCATGTTCTACCCCCACGACAGCCGGCAAGCCGTACTCCCGTGCGATCACTGCGCCATGGGTCATCAGGCCCCCGACCTCAGTCACCAGGCCCGCGATCGTTACGAACAGGGGCGACCAGCTGGGGTCCGTGTGAGTCGTTACCAAGATGTCGCCCGGTTCGACATCGACCTGTGCCAGATCCAGGATGACTCGCGCCCGTCCCTCGACAGTTCCCGCAGAAACCGGCAAGCCGACCAGCGCACCGCTCGGCAAGTCGTCGCGTCGGTACGCACCGGTGAAGACCTCACCATCAGAGGTGAGCACTCGCGGTGGGCTAAGCGCTTGGTACGACCTGTAGGCGTCCTTTCGCCGGCTGATGAGCTTGTCGTCCAGCTGGTTCGTGCGCACCATGTCGTGAAGTTCCTGGAACGTCAGGAAGAAGATGTCTTCCTTCTCACAAAGCACCTTGGCCTGCACTAGGCGCTCGGCCTCATCCAGCAAGGCACGCTTGTAGACGAAGTAGCGACTGACCATGCCGTACTTGGGATACTCCCGGTACCCGATGAAGCTCCGGACGCGGTCGATCATCCGTTTGGTTTCTTCGGCTTTCCGTTCCCCCTCTGGCAGGGCTCGCAAGCGCTCCAACAGTTCCTTCTCCTTCTTGCGTGCCTCCTGCCTACCCTGCTCGAAGCGTCGCTCAGCGGCTCCTGGCGCGAAGTTCTTGACGTTGCCGAGGATTACAGGCACGAGCGTGACGGGGCGTTCACTCCAACGCGGCCTCGTGATGTCGATCTCGCCGACGCAGCGCATGCCGTAGTTGTCGAGGAAGGCCCTGATGGCGTCGCGAGCTTCGGCCCCGCCGACGAGTTTGGCCATATCGTCGAGGAAACCCTCGTCCTCAACGTGTTGCAGAAATGCGACTACTTCCGGACACGAACGGATCACGTCCGCGACGTCCAAGAGCGCCAGCCCCATCGCTGAGGTGACGTTATGCGGGACGGACTGCGTGAGCGCGTCGGCCGCGTTCTTCTCGCCCAGCCAATCGTGCAGCTGCTCATTTAGCCACCACGTCGCCTCCATCGCCGCCCTGATCAGCTGAAGGCTTTGGGGATCGAACAAGATCCGCTTCAGCTCCTCGATGTCCTCGAGGATGAAGTCGAACAGCGCCGTTCCCGATTTCGTCTGGATGTCGCGTTGCAGGGCGACGACGGACGCCTCGCCGCGCCCGATCAGCTCGGCGACGACTGTCGGATCGCTCTCGATCGGGGGTGCGGGGCCGCCGGCCGGCGGCCGAGGGGGACCCTCGTCCGGAATTGACAAGATGAAGTCGGCGCGATCGACAACTGTCTGCAGAGCGTCCCTGATCAGCGGATCGGACTTCCCCAGGACCTCCAGGAGGCCGGCGCGGCTCGCCGGGAAAGCCAGGCCCTCGGTGACGTCGACAAATAGCCTCCCGCCAGCCTCGTACATCGGCCGGGCTGCTGTCAGCTGCCACAGGGAGAGCCCCAGTGGCTTCATGGGGTCGGTCATCATCTGCTGATGACCGACGGAGACATAGACGTGGTTCTCCCGGTCGCCGGCCGCGGGAATGGGGTACAGCGTGGTGATTGGCCGGCTCTGGACGATCTGGAAGTCATCGTCGACCAAGCACCATTCGATGTCCTGGGGGTGGCCGAAGTGCTCCTCGATCTGCCGGCCCAGCTGCGCGAGCCGCACGAGTTGTGCATCCGACAACGCCGGCTGCTCCTGCCACTTCGGCTCGATCGGCTCGTCCTGTGTTTCGCCAGCCGGCAGGGCGCGTATGGACAGCTGCTTTTTCGCGACTGCCCTGGAGACGACTTCGCCGGCGCGCACCTTGTAGACGTCCGCGTTCACAAGGCCGGACACCAGTGGCTGGCCGAGGCCGAAGGTTGCCTCCACACAGGTGACATTCCGGTTCGACGTGAAGGGGTCTGCCGTGAAGAGGACGCCAGAAGCCTGCGGGAACACCATTTGCTGTACGACTACGGCCATGTGGACCTTGCGGTGGTCGAACCCGTTCCGCAGGCGGTAGGTCACGGCCCGCTCGGTGAACAGCGAGGCCCAGCACCGGCTGACGTGTTTGAGGATCGCCGCAGTCCCCACGACATTGAGGTACGTGTCCTGCTGGCCGGCGAAGGAGGCCCCCGGCAAGTCCTCTGCCGTCGCGCTCGAACGGACGGCGTAGGCGGCTCGCTCGCCGAGCCGGGCGAGTGCGCGGGTGATGGCCGCCGCCAGCTCGCCAGGGATGGCGATCCCTTCGAGGGTCCTTCGGATACCCGCGCTGAGCGTGCGGATCGCTGCTCGGTCGTCCGGATTCAGGCGAGACAGTTGATCGAGCCGATCGTCGATCGACGGTGCGCTTTCCATAATCTGCTGGAAGGCGTCCGTCACCACGCAGAAGCCATCCGGCACGCAGATGCCTTCGATGCATGAAAGCTCGCCTAGGTGTGCGCCCTTGCCGCCGGCAACCGCGACCTGCGTCTGGTCGATCTCCCGGAGATACAGCACGTCGCTACCCATCCATTGACCTTTCAGCCCGATCGGGCCTCTCTCACCTCCCCCTTTGCGGCCCGTGGTGTTGCCCGGCGACTCGAGACTTGACCCAGGCCCCCGGGCGTGTCGCGCCGAGCCCAAGTCATCGCGATCCATCGCCCCACGGTACGGCGCCCGGCGTGAGAGCAATGCCGTTGGCGTATGTCCCGGAGCGTGCCAGCGCCTCCTCTAGCGCCGCGAGCTATGTGGCAGGCAGGGCCGTCCCGGTCTCGAGGAGGGTCTTCAGACTCGACAACACGGCGGGCCAGCCCTGCGAGATGCCCTGCAGCACGCTGCTCCCCGGCGAAAATCCGCCGTGCACGACCGTAAGTCTTGTGACGCCCTTCCCGACGTCGTCAATGTCGAAGGTGACCTTGGAGCGGGGCTCGGCCCGCCAGGTATCAGCTGTTGCTTTGTCCATACCTACCTCGGTGGCCCACTCGGGCGTGAACGAGTGCCAGGTGTAGGCCAGCCGCCGGTAGGGATCGGACTCGACGATCACCTGTTCGGGATCGCTTACAACGAGTCCGACTTCCTCGTGTGCCAAGTCGTAGGTCGCGCCCTTCTTCCAGTCCGAATGGAAGCTTTTCGCGCCAGCTCTTTGGTGTCGCCAGTAGCGCTTCGTGAAAGCGGGCTCGGTGAGGCCCCGCCAGACCTGCTCAGGCGCGGCGTGAATGTACGTTGTGTAGGTAAACCCCACCATTTTGTCACTGTCTGAGTTCAATGCATTGCCTCCAGTCGTCGAGTTGCCAGGCTGTGTGAGGTGCTTGTCCTTGAGAGACATTCATCGCCCTGCTGGCTCGTATATGAGGTGGGCGAGGTCGCCGACGGTCTCGGTCTTGACGAGGCGCATTGGCTTTTTGTCGCTGGTCTCGCCGAACAAGCGCGCCCCGGCGCCGAGCACGACCGGGTAGACCATCAGCCGTATTTCGTCGACGAGGTTGTGTTCGATCAGGGTTCCCTACGAGCTGGAAGCTTGCTGCTACAACGATTTCCCCGCGGAGCGCGTGCTTCAGCTTTGAGACCTCGGTCACTGGGTCGCCCTTTAAGACCGTTGTGTTGTTCCATTTCGGATCCTCGAGCGTGGAGGACACCACATACTTGGGCATACTGTTCAGCCTGTCTGCCAACTCGCCCCTGCGGAATGGCCACCGCGCAGCCAAGAACTCGTAGCTACGTCGGCCCAGTAGCTGAGCCTCGGCAATCAGCGACTCGTCGAGCAGGACCTTGGCCGCTTCTTCGCGACCTCGGTCGCCCACGCGACCGACCCAGCCGCCGCGACTGAAACCATCGTCGCCGACAGGATCCTGGGTGACTCCGTCGAGAGAAACGTTCTCGCTGATGACGATCTTCCCCATCACAGTCCTCGTTTTCATTGGTGCCGGATCGGATCAAGGTCTTGTTGGCGACGGTGCCTACTGGCTGTTGGGCTCACCTTGACCAGTCGTGATCAGTCGCCGGAGGCTGTTGTTGATGTAGAAGCTCCAAGCGCTTGAGCACTTGTCGTAGCACTCGAAAGCCGGGACGAGCCCCAGATGGGTGAACCTCACTTCCGTTTGCTCGCCTTGCTGCGACACCTCGAACGCGACCTCGGTACCTGTCCATTCGTTCGGATCCTCTGTGAAGTTGAGATAGGCGTCCAGGACTTTCCAGACGACCTTCTTGTTTGGGACGAACTCAGTGATCCGCTGCTGGCTGTAGTGGACGTCCTCGTAGCGGTACGTGAACTCTGCATCGAGTTCGTCGGTCGTCCCCTCGATCTGTCCTGACCACCAGCCCTTCACGTTGTTAATGGCCGCAAAGGCCTCCTCTGGGCTCTGATCGACCAAAAAGGCGCTGCTGAAGTTCTGACTCGTCATATCCCCGTCCCCCCCCTATCTGATTGCGTCATGCAACTAGGCGTACCTTAACACAACTGGTCGCATGATGCAACTAGAAGTGTTAGGCTCCGTTCATGCTCGGAAACACCTACGAGGGCCAGGTATGTTCTGCGGCCCGGACGCTCGAAGTGGTGGGTGAGCGTTGGAGCCTGCTGATCGTCAGGGACGCGCTCTTCGGCGGCGTGACCCGCTTCAGCGACTTCCAGCGGCGTCTCGGCTTGGCCAGGAACATCCTTGCGACCCGGCTCGACGGTTTCGTGGAAGCGGGGATTATGGAGCGCTTCTCCTGCGAAGGCTCGGCCTACCAGGAGTACCGCTTGACGGAGAAAGGACGACAGCTCGCCCCCGTGATCATCGCCCTGACCAACTGGGGGGATCGCTGGGCGGCGCCGAATGGACGCCCGATCATCTATCGCCACGTCGACTGCGGCGGAGAAGTCGAGCAACAACTCACTTGCAGCGACTGCCGCTTAGCCATCGAGCAGGACCGGGTCGGTGTTGATCTCGGGCCCGGAATGACCGGTTCTGCTTGATGCAGGGGCACCCGCTGAGGTCGATAATCTGGCTTATGACGACCGGGCTGCCATATTCGAGCTGCCTTCACCCCAAAGACCTCCTCAAGCCCGGCTGAAAACGCCCGACATCGGCGGCGCGTCACCTCGGGTTGGTTCCCCCTCCGATCTCGCCGTATCAGACAGGTTCCTACTAGCGGCGCGGCTGGGGAGCGCCCTTGGTCCTCGAGACGACAGGACCCCGTCTGCGTCCCTTCGCCTGTCTCCGCTTGATCCGGTTGTGGATCTCGGTGCCCGTGAGCGTGGCCATGGGCGACCAGTGGCTTGTGGCATCACGAAAGGCTTGACACATGCCTATAACGGAATATGATGGACAAGTGGCCCGCGCCTCTACGACGTCTGATGTCTTCAACGCTGTCGCCGAGGCGCACCGACGCGACATCCTGGACGCACTGATCGAAGGCGAGAAGGCGGTCGGAGCGATCGTTGACGACCTTTCGATGTCCCAGCCTCAGGTTTCGAAGCACCTGCGGGTGCTCAGTGAGGTGGGACTTGTCAGGTGCCGGGCGCAGGGGCGCCGGCGGCTGTACCGCCTGGAACCGGAGCACCTTCGGCCGTTGCGCGAGTGGCTGGTCAAGTACGAGCAGGCGTGGAACGACCGGATGGATCGGTTGGACGACTACCTCAAAGAGCTACAACAACAAGGAGAGCTTCAGTGACACCTAATCGGCATGGAGCGGCCAACATCGAATTTCCGAGTGAGCTTGAAATTATCCTGACCCGAGACTTCGACGCTCCGATCGAGCTCGTCTTCGACGTATTGACCAAGCCGGAGCATGTGCGCAAATGGTTCGCTCCGTTTGAAGACAAGATGACGGTCTGCTCGATCGACCTGCGCGTCGGGGGGAACTACCACATGGTCTTTGTGACAGAAGACGGAACCGAGTGCTCTTTTCGGGGGACCTACTTGGAGCTCGAGCCTCCGACCCGAATCATCGATACGTGGCTCTTCGAGGGCTGGCCTGATGCCGAGGCCGTCGAGACGGTAGATCTACACGAGACTGACGGAGTGACGAAGCTGACGAACAAGCTGGCGTTCCGCGACAAGGCTGGCCGTGACCACATGACCAAGTTCGATGGCATGGAAGACAGCTTCGACAAGATGGGGGATTACTTGAGATCGCTCTTAGATTCAGATGGATCCGTCTCTGGTAGTTGAGGTTCGAGCTAGATCTCAATGGCTCGTTCAGGTAGGTGGCCATCGGGTTATCCGCGGTGCCCCGCGAGGGTCTCCGCAGGCCTCGTTCTGTGCGCTCGCGACCGCATGGAGGGGACGTCTTTCGAAGTCCCAAACAGCAGGTGACACGTTCGAGGCGCCGAGGCGGCAGCACATCTCGCAGTGCTCTTTCATTTGCCGAGCCCCGAGAACGAAGCTTCGATCGCTGCTGTCTAAGGACCAGTCAGTGGGAAATCATGCGTGCCGTCGGCACAGCCACCAGTAGGAGAGGCCGCACAACGCCAGCCCAGCGGTGATGAAGACCCCCATCTCGGCCCACTGGAACGGCCAGAAGCGACTCGCTGGCTGGTAAGCGAGGAGTGTGTGGAAGCTTGAAGTGAGCCTTGTGAGGCACGCCTGGAGCTGTGCCGCTGACGGCGACGGCGGCTGCGGCTTCGACAACTGCTTGAGCACGGGACAGGCCTGGAACAGGTAGTGGCTCGTTGGCGCGTGCCCCGCCTTGTCAACCGCGGCTGTCGAGTACACCCAGCCGTTCGGAACGTTCACCTGGGGAGCCGTGAGCACGGCCTTGCCCACTCCTGGCGTCGGAGCACCGCTTTGGATGTAGGCGTTGAAGTTCATCGTGCCTTGGCTGGCCCCATAGAGGAAGCCCGGACCCGAACCGGCTGAGAGGGGAAGCGACTCGCGCACCGGCGAGGCGAGATTCGGGCGAACCCAGTACGTCACCGCGACGCGCGCAGCCGCGAACCCGGCGGCTGTGACCGCCATCGCCGGCACCGTTCGGCGCAACAGCACGCCTGCGGTCGCCCCTAGCGCGAAGGCGAACGCCGCGTACCCGATCGGGGCGACGCCGTGGAGGCTGAAGTTCGCCGCGCCGAAGCGGTTCTGGTTCACGGCGTCGAGTGGGCTTGCCCACCAGTTCGCCATCCACGTGAGCAGTCCGCTAATTGCCATGGCGGCGATCCCGATGAGCCCGAGCTTTACGGCGAGCCACCGCTTCCGCGTGACGCTCTGGGTCCAGGCGAGGCGGAAGGTTCCGGTCTCGAGCTCTCTGGCGATGAGCGGTGCTCCGAAGAAGAGCCCGACGAGTACGGGCGCGAGGACCACGAGGAAGGGCAGCGCGCTCTGGAGCGGCTTGTCCAAGTTGAGTACCGGGTTCGGCGCCGTGGCGCAGTTCCCCGCGGCTTTGCACGAGCTTTCGAAGGCGTCGTACACATGCGCGAGGTGCGGGCCGGTGATGGCGAGCACGATGGCGAACGCGATGAGCAGAGCGATACCGACGACTCCCTCTGTGCGGAATTGACGAAGCGCGACTCGGATCATGAGCGAACCTCTAGCTTCGGGCGGCGGTCTTGTTCAACCGCATGGGCCATGTAGGCAAGGACAAGGTCCTCGAGATCGAGCTGTTCGACCGACCACGACGGGTCGAGAATGGGACCATCGGCTCGCACGACGAGCGTGCTCTGCTTGTCGGTGCGCCTCTCGGTTATGACCTGTTGATCGCTCGGGACGCCGTCGTGATCGTGTCGCGGCCCCGTCAGCAGGTGATGGGATGCGAGCAGCTCATCGATGTCGCCGGCGACCCGGACCCGAGAGTCGACGAGCACAACGAGGTAGTCACAGACCCGTTCCAGGTCGGCGACGAGGTGGGAAGAGAGGATGACACTAGCGCCGTGCTCCGCTACCGCCTCCATCAGGCCTTGAAGAAACTCACGCCGGGCAAGAGGATCGAGACTCGCGACGGGCTCATCGAGCACGAGTAGCTCCGGATGCTTCGCGACCGCCAGGGTTAGCGCGAGCTGGGCGCGTTGGCCGCCGGAGAGCTTGCCTGCTTTCTGGCGAGGGTCGAGCCCGAGCTGGTTGATCCGTGCTTCGGCGAGCGCTTCGTCCCAGCTCGGGTTCATCCTTGAGCCGAACCAGAGGTGGTCGCGGATCGACAGTCCCGCATAGGTCGGGGCGTCCTGAGCGACGAAGCCGACGCGGGCCAGCTGGTCCGGGTTGGTGCCAGGTTGGCCACCGAGGACGGTGATCGATCCAGCGTCTGGACCAAGCAGTCCGACTGAGAGCTGGAGGAGCGTCGTCTTGCCGGCGCCGTTGGGTCCGACGAGGCCGACGATCTTGCCGGAGGGAATGGCAAGCGTGCACTCGGAAAGCGCCCACTTGTGCGCGTAGCGCTTACCGAGGCCGCTGGCCTCGATGACGGCGATCACGCTACGCCTTCCGCAGAGGTGGACCAAAGGACGTCCCGAAAGAGTGCCTCGATGCTCTCCTCGTCGAGCCCGGCCCGCCGCGCCTTGGCCAGCCAGCGCTTGAGGTCGTGGCGAAGTGGCCCATGCGCCGCCAGCGAGTCGTCGGTGAGCGTCCTTATGACGAAGGTACCGATGCCCGGTCGGGCGGCTACCAGGCCAAGGTGCTCAAGCTCCTTGTAGGCCTTGAGGACCGTGTTCGGGTTGATCGCCACGGCGGCGACCACTTCCTTCACGGTCGGGAGCTGGTCGTCGATATCGAGGAAGCCCAGTCGGAGCGCGTTGCGCACCTGCTGGACAATCTGCTGGTAAGGGGCAACTCCCGAGCGCTTGTTTAGATTGAACTCGATCATCCCTGACTCCATTTATCTAGGTAACTAGATACACTAGTTACACTGGCTCTACTCGTCAAGGCGTGACGGTCGATCTTTACGGGGTGCCGCCACCGCGCAGTTGGCGCTTTTCACCATTTGGCCGGGTCGCGCCAGGGCTTAGCGGTCACTAGCTGTCAACGCCTCGAGGCTGGGCTGGCGATCATCGATGAGCTCAGAGCGAAGCTCGGTTGGAGGGGCATTACCTGCCGGACGCGACCCGGGGCGGAGTCGGGCAGGCTGAAGGAGGTCACCACCGGCGATGGCAGCGCGACGCGCCCCTCTAACCGCAGGGCTAGGTGACATGAGCTCTACAAGGTGCCCTCGTACCGCGGTGGGTGGGTCGTTGGAGAATGTCTGAGAGCCAGCAGCGATCGAGGTGCCGAGTCTCGAAGAAAGGAGTCCGACAAATGGATGACCAAACAGCCGCCGGCGCGGGCGGTCCCGAACCGCCGCCCGAACCGGCGCGTGCCGACCCGATAGCGGGAGAGCTCGTCACCGATACGCTCGACTACGACGGTGGGCGGCAGGTCACGGTGTACGTTCCGCCGGATCCGCCCGAGGCAGTCGTGTTCGCCGGTGACGGTCAGGGGATCTCACAGTGGGGCGGGTTCCTCGAGGCGGCCAACGTTCCCTCCACGATGGTCGTCGGAGTACACGGGCTGACCGGAGAGATGCCGCGGCTAGAGGAGTACTCACCGGTCTTTGACGCGGAACGGTTCGCGGCTCATGAGAGGTTCTTCGTCGAGGACGTCCGTCGATGGACGCGGTCGCGGTTCGGCGTCGCGCTGCCCGCCGAACGCACCGCGGTGTTCGGTGTCTCGGCAGGTGGAGAGCTCGCGCTCGCCCTCGGGCTCCGGCATCCGGACATCTACGGTGCGGTCTTCTCCGGCTCGCCGGGCGCGGGTTATAAGCCGACTGGCCTGATGCCGAGTTCGATCCCGCGGGTGTACCTCGTCGCCGGCACGCTAGAGCCGTTCTTCCTCGACAACGCGACCCGGTGGGCCGTCGCGCTGCGCGATGCAGGTGCGGAGGTCGTAATGATCCAACGGCTCGCGTCGCACGGCGACGCCCTCTGGCGAGGAGAGTTCCCACTTATGGTGGCGTGGGCATTTGCACAATGAAGCATTAAGGCGTCTGCGTAGCCAAGGCATAAAGCTGCAGCCCGCTGGTCGCCGACGGGCCGCGTGAGCGGCTATTACCGAAAGCGCGTCACCGAACCGCCTGAGCGCCGCTCTGAGGTCAGGCGCTTTTGGGCCCTGGGCCAACGGTAGGAACATCTCGTCCACGATCGACTCGATGCGGGCGCGCTTCAGCGGCTTGAGTTCATGTGAGTTCGTGGCCCAGCAGGTCGAACGGCATCGCGGGCACCGAGGGTGATTTGATCGAGGTTGATCTCACCGCGGTCGTTGGCGCGTGTCGCGCCCTTGCGTGTCAGCGTTCAAGTAATCCAGCAGCTCGAGGTTGCGGCGTTCAAGTAATCCCGCACCTTGACGTTCACGGAATCCCGCACCTTATGAGGTGAGGATCCACCCGCAGGGCTCCTTGTTGCAC
>JBEKVJ010000071.1:0-20120 GCA_049514105.1 Acidimicrobiales bacterium | reverse complement strand
CAAACTGTCCGTCGAAGCGGGGCAATTCCAAGGAGGGGGAGGTTGGAGGAGGGGGAGGTTGGAGGAGGGGGAGGTTGGAGGAGGGGGAGGTTGGAGGAGGAGGAGGAGGTTGGAGGAGGGGGAGGTTGGAGGAGGATGGTGAAGATTCTGGGAACGCTGAGGGTCGATCGGGCAAGAATCAGCTGTGCGTGACGATGGCGGGCTCGGACCGGGCAATCCCGAGGCTCGCTTGCGAAGCCTTGTCGAAGCGCAGTTCGACTCCGTGTTCGGATTCTTTGCCCGGCGCGTCGGCGTGGAGGTCGCGCGGGATCTCACGGCCGACACATTCCAGGAAGCCGTCTCGCACATTCTCCGCTACGACGCAGAAAGAGGCAGCGAGACCGCGTGGCTTTTTGCAATCGCTCACCACGTCCTGTCTCATCATCGCCGCAGCGAGCTGAGACGGCTGAAGGCTTACGCGAAGTTTGCCGGCGAGCGGGATCTTGTTAGTGACAACTCGGAACGCGCGGACGACAATCTCGACGATGTGATCGTGGCCCGCGTCGCCCGAGCGCTGCGCCACCTCCCAAACGAGCAGAGAGACGCGTTCATGCTCGTCGCCGTCGACGGCGTGTCGTATGCCGATGCCGCTCCCATCCTCGGTGTGCCCGACGGCACTGTTCGTTCCCGTGTGTCGAGGGCGCGCTCGCGTCTCCGTCGCTCTGTCGGGCTTGCGGACGCTCAGACCTTGGGCGAAGCGACAACGATTCGAGGAGGAGATTGATGGCGAACGAAGTCGACTACGTGCGAGCTGTGCTGCCCGATCCGCCACCGCCAACCATGGAGGATCGAAACATGGTTATGGCGGTGGCGATGGCTGAACTCGGTCGCCTCGATGATCTTGGAGCGACTCCGGATCGGTTCCATCAACGGGGACGGTGGACCCACCGTGTCGTGGTCGTAGCCGTTGCCGCGGCCATTCTGGTTGTCTTCTTCGTCCCGCTCCCGGGCAACAGCCTTTTCAACCGCATCGTCACCCCGACAAGGTCACCGACCACCACGACCACCTCACCGCCGGCTACACGCGCGACCCAACAGGAGATCAACACATTTGTGGCTCTCGCGAAAAAGGGGTTGCACGGTGAGTTCACAGCGAACTACCGGACCGTCGTCAACGGCAGCCATGACCTCCTGTTGATGACCGTGACGGCTGCCCAGGTGTCGTGGCCCTTGTCCTCGGACGCCGAAGTCTCCCCCCATCTCATGTACGAGGAGAGTGTCGCCGGCAGCCTGTCCGAGGTCTTCTGGGGCGCCCTGCAGTCGTCCCGTAGCAACCCGGGCTTCTATACCTGCAACAGGAATCTGGCTTGGACATGCTCCGTGGTCGGACTCGGGACCGAGGGGTCGATGCTCTTGGACGCCTACCTCCCGAGCAATCTACTTTCCGGCCTGCAAGCGCTCGCCGGCGGATCCACAGTTCCAGCTATGCAGCACAATGCGAGATTCTCTCGAAAGGTTGTCGCTGGGCGAGACCTCAAGTGTCTCGATTTCGGACCGGCCCGAAACCCGCGGGCCGTCGTGTGTGAGACCAGCGAGGGCATCATCGCCTACTACTCCTCCCAGGTGAGAGCCAGCACGGTGGGACCACTGGGCGCCACGTGGCTCGTCTCGTTGTCCTTCCGCGTGGCCAAAGGCGCGTTCGTGCTGCCAGCCAAAGTGACCGCCCCGCCCGGAGGGTGAGGCGCTTCAAGCTAGAAGTTCCGAGCTTGTGTGGAGTCGGCGAAAGACAGCATCACCGACCAACTCCGCTACCCGTCGGAAGCGCAGGTCGAAGCGGATTGGCTGACGTCTCCCATTAGCCTGGAGTCCTAGGTGCGTCCTTTATAGAGGAGTGGCCACACGGGCTTCCTCAAAGGAGGGGAGCACGATGTCCGTCAGGGTCACGCCGCAGGATCGTCGCGGAATTCAAGGAGTGGCTGGCGTTCCGTCCGGAGTCATCAACCGCAATCGTCTGGAGTCCTGCACTGCGCCGGAAAAGCTGCTGGCGGTGAGCAAGCCCAGCGTAAGCCTTCTACCCCAGAGGAGGGCTGCCACTGACGGCTCCGTGGCGAGACAAAGCGTTCGTGAGGCCACTCAGATTGAGAAGGGCAGAGAACCACTCCCACCACAAGGGGCGGAGTTCATCGGTATTCCCGAGTGGTGCCGCCGGGTGGGCTGCTCGCGCGAGAGCGGTTATCGAGCGGCGCGTCGAGACGAGATCCCCGGACTGTTTCGCATCGGTCGTCTCAAGCGCGTCAACTGGCTTGTCTTCGTCAACGCCACGGGTCAATCGAACCTGAGTGGAACCGCACGACCGTAGAGCCCAGGGCCAGCTTCGGGAGGTCTACGTAGGCGCGATCCCCACTCACTCCGCCGATCCAGGTGGAGCCAACAGCGCTCCGAGAGTGATCGCAGCTTGGCGATCGCGTTGTTGCAAGGCGTGGGCGTACACCCGCAACGTGACAGTGGGATCCCGATGGCCGAGCCTCCCGGCCACGACTGCTAGGTCGTAACCTGCGCCGAGAAGAGTCGTGGCCACCGAGTGGCGAATGTCGTGGAACCGGATCGAGCCAACTCCAGTTCGCGCCGCCAAGCGGCTGAATCGGTGGGTCAGGGTGTCGGGAGCCATCGGCGTCTCACCGGTCGGATCTTCGGTGAGCATGTAGCCATCGGCGGCGATCGTCACTCCAGCGTCCGCTGCCCAACCTTCTGCCCTGTGGCGATGGGTGTCGATCACGGCGAGCATCACGGGATCTAGCGCGACCTTCCGCTCTTGGTGCGTCTTGGTTGGTCCCGCGCGCAAAACGCGTCCGAACTCCTCGCGCTTTATCGACCGTTGCACCTGCAAGACCATCTGATCGCGTTCGACGTCAGACCATCGCAGTCCTAGCAGCTCGCCACGCCGGCATCCCGTAAGCGCCGCCAGCATGATCGCTGCGCTGAGCACTGGATCACTGTCTTCTGCTTTCGTTACCAGAAGGCGCACTGTTTCGACATCGGGCACCGTCATGCGCCTTCGTGCCACGGTCGGCAGTGTCGCCAATGGCGCCACGGAGCGGCTGATGAGTCCCCATTTGACCGCTTGTCCGAGGGCGGAGCTCAACACGCCGTGGTAGCTGTTGATGGTCGCTGGGGACAAGCCCTCTAGCAGCCATCGCCGGTACGCAGCGTCGAGATGATGCGACTTCAACTTGTCGAGACGGACCGACCCAAATTCCTGCTTGAAGCGTTTGCAGCGAAGCGCGTAGTTACGCGTGGTGTCGGGCTGCCGGTGGGCGCGGACATGCTCCATCCAGTGGTCCAAGTAAGCGCCCACCGACATGTTCCCAACCAGCGGCGCCTCGTCCTTCTCGGCCTCAGCTAGGAACTTGGCGAGCTCGCTCTGCGCGTTACGCCGAGTTCCATGAACGGTTCTCGAGGCCTGCCGCGGTTGGCCGTCACGACGGTAACCAACGACGACGCGTAGGCGCCAAGCGCCGGGTCCCCGTTCCTCGATCGTTCCCCGCACGCCGGAGATTCTAGACCAAGTTCTAGACCAGGACCCAATTCTGGATTGTGAATTAGCAGGTCAGAGGCCAAAAAACTCTAGATGTCGTAGTAGAGCATGAACTCCCAAGGGTGCGGTCGGAGGCGAACCTGGTCGATCTCGGACAGGCGCTTGTAGCTGATCCAAGTCTCGATGAGGTCATCGGTGAAGACGCCACCTTTTTTCATGAACTCGTTGTCCGCCTCGAGCGCTCGCAGCGCCTCGTCCAACGAGGCCGGTACCTGGGGGACATTGGCCAGCTCTTCGGGTGGCAGGTCGTAGAGGTCCTTGTCCATGGGCTCCGGTGGCTCGATCCGGTTCTGCACGCCATCGAGGCCGGCCATAAGCATCGCTGAGAAGGCCAGATACGGGTTGCAGGCCGGGTCGGGGCAACGGAACTCGACACGCTTGGCTTTCGGGCTCTTGGAGTAGAGCGGGATCCGGCACGCAGCAGAGCGATTGCGCTGTGAGTAAACGAGGTTCACCGGGGCTTCGTAGCCTGGCACGAGGCGCTTGTAGGAGTTGGTCGTCGGAGCGGCGAACGCGAGCACAGCCGCGGCGTGTTTGAGAAGGCCGCCGATGTACCAGCGCCCGATATCGGACAGGCCGGCGTAACCGGTCTCGGCATAGAACAGGGGCTCGCCGTTGGTCCACAGCGACTGATGACAGTGCATCCCGGAGCCGTTGTCCTGGAACAGCGGCTTGGGCATGAAGGTTGCCGAGTAGCCGGCGTTACGAGCAACGTTCTTCACCACGTACTTGTAGAGCATCAGCTTGTCGGCCATGCGCAAGAGCGTGTCGTAGCGCATGTCGATCTCGGCCTGACCACCGGAGGCGACCTCGTGGTGCTGAACCTCGATCTCGATCCCGAGGCTCTCCATCACGAGGATCATCTCCGAGCGCAGGTCCTGGAAATGGTCCATGGGCGGGACCGGGAAGTAACCCTCCTTGTAACGGGGCTTGAAGCCGAGGTTCGGTTTCTCGTCGCGTCCGGAGTTCCAGATGCCCTCGATCGAGTCCACCTGGTAGAAGGCGGACCGCTGGTCCTGGGAGAAGCGGACGTCATCGAAGATGAAGAATTCAGCTTCCGGCCCGAAGTAGATCGTGTCGGCGATACCGGTCGTCTGTAGGTAACGCTCCGCCTTGAGCGCTACATAGCGCGGGTCGCGCGAATAGCTCTCGAGGGTGACCGGGTCATGCACGAAACAGTTGAGGTTCAGTGTCTTGTGCTGGCGGAACGGGTCGATTACCGCCGTCGCGGGATCCGGGAGCAGGAGCATGTCCGACTCCTGGATTTCCTGGAAGCCGCGGATGGAGGACCCGTCAAAGCCGAGGCCCTCGGTGAAGACGTCTTCGGTCAGCTCGTGTGTCGGCACGGAGAAGTGCTGCATGAGACCAGGCAGGTCGCAAAAGCGGATGTCGATTATCTCGACGCCCTCGTCCCTTGCTAGTTGAACGACCTCTGCAGCGGTACGATCCTGCACGTTTCCTCCTTGGTCCGCCCGGGGGCGCGACAGTTGAACAAGTTGACCGGAGAGAGCTTGGTGCCTCTTCGTTTCGGCATCATTGCTCATATGTGAACGGCGTGTGAACTATGTCGCGACGCCCAAGGTGACTGCACTGGACCATTGTGCAAACCTGCGACACTGATCGCGCGTCCCAGCCAGTGAATCTCGGCGGAAGTCCGGCGCAGATAGGAGGCACTCGATGCAGTCTCAGCGGGAGTACGTATTGCGGACGGTAGAAGAGCGCGCCGTGCGCTTCATCCAGCTCTGGTTCACCGACGTGCTGGGCATCCCGAAGTCGTTCAGCATCACCCCCGCGGAGCTCGAGAACGCCTTAGAAGGCGGCATGACCTTTGACGGGTCCTCGATCGATGGCTTCAGCCGCGTGCAGGAGAGCGACGTGTTGGCCAAGCCCGACCCGAAGACCTTCCAGATCCTGCCGTTCCGCATCGGCAGGGAGGGCGACGCTTCTCCGGTCGCGCGTGTGTTCTGCGACATCACCAACCTGGACGGGTCGCCCTTTGAGGGCTGTCCCCGCCACGTGCTCCGCCGGACCCTCGAGCGGGCCCGAGCGCGAGGGTTCTCCTTTTACGCCGCCCCCGAGATCGAGTACTTCTACTTCGCTCCGAGCGAGCCGGGCGAGCCACCAAAGCCGCTCGATTCGGGCTCTTACTTCGAGCTCACGGTGGCCGACTTCACGACAGACCTTCGCAAGCGCACCGTCCTCACCCTCGAGGACATGGGGATCCCGGTCGAGTACGCCCAGCACGAGGACGCGCCGAGCCAGCACGAGATCGACTTGCGCTACACCGACGCGCTGACGATGGCCGACACGGTCATGACGGTCCGGCTCATTGTCAAGGAGATCGCGCACGAGCGCGGCGTGCACGCGAGCTTCATGCCCAAGCCCCTCTCGGGCGTGCAGGGATCGGGCATGCACACGCACTTCTCCTTGTTCGAAGGGGACCGGAACGCTTTCGCGGAGAGGGGAAACGACCACGGCCTGTCGGAGGTGGGGCGCCAGTTCATCGCCGGAGTACTTCAGCACGCCCGCGAGATCACGGCTGTGACGAACCAGTGGGTCAACTCCTACAAGCGTCTCGTTGCAGGTTACGAGGCGCCGGTGAATGTGTCCTGGGCCTACAACAACCGTTCGGCGCTCGTCCGCGTGCCAATCGCGAGACGGGGCAAGGTCGAGTCGACGCGCTTTGAGTACCGCGCCCCGGACCCGGCTTGTAACCCCTACCTCGCCTTCTCAGTCGTCTTGGCGGCCGGTCTCGAGGGCATCGAGAAGGGCTACGAGCTCGGGCCCGAGGCGGCGGCGAACCTGTTCACCATGACCCCCGAAGAGCTCGCATCAGAAGGCATCCGCTCGCTGCCGTCCAGCCTGCAGGAGGCACTAGTAGCCATGGAGGGTTCCGAGCTCGTCGCCGAGACCCTCGGTGAGCATGTCTTCGAATGGTTCCTGCGCAACAAGCGCGCCGAGTGGGACAGCTACACGCGGGAGGTAACTCCCTACGAGCTCGCCCGATACCTCCCGGCGCTGTAGGTCTCGCACTCAGTCTCCGGGCCGTGATGGAACCCCTGCTCGTGTATCCCGACCCACCTTCGCAATGGGTGGCGCGCGCCCTGGAGCGTGCCGGCTACCCGTGGCAGGGAGTCACTGACCCCGCCCTGGCGGCGCGCGACGAGCCCGAGGACGGCTTTGCAGGAGCGGTGATATCGGCAATCGAGGACCCGGGTGCCGCTTTTGCCGCTTGTCGGGTATTGCGCAAGGGCGATAGTCCGCTGCAGCCTCTTCTCCTCGTCGTGTCGCAGGAGGTGCTCGCCGAGCTCGAGCTTCGCGAGGACCTCTTCGACGACTTCGTAGTCTCGAGCGCGACCGCCGAGGAGGTCGAAGCTCGCCTCACGCACCTGTTCTGGAGGACAGGACGCGGTAAGAACCTGGACCTGATCGTCTACGGACCCCTGGCGCTGAACCTTGAGACCTACCAGGCGGCAATTCAGGGGCGGCCCTTGGACCTCACCTACATGGAGTACGAGCTGCTGCGTTTCCTCGCCGCACATCCTGGGCGGGTCTTCACCCGCGAGACGCTCTTGTCGCGGGTGTGGGGCTATGAGTACTTCGGTGGTGCCCGGACAGTGGATGTCCACGTCCGGCGCCTGCGAGCCAAGCTGGGTGAGGAGCACGCCCATCTCATCGAGACCGTGCGTAGCGTGGGCTACCGCTTCGGCAGCGTCCGGTGGCTTCCTTCCGATCCCGGTGTCTCGCGGCCTTAGGGCTGGATTACTTTTTCGTTTTCGAGCCAGCCTTGAGAGTCGTCGTGGTCAGGCTCGAGGCCGAGCGCGAGGTCATTGCGAGCGCGTACGGGCCGCCCGGAAGAATGATCGAGGCTCCTGGTTTCATGGTCTTGGTGCTGACCGGCACGAGGGTCTGGCTGTCATAACAGACGACCCAGGCGGTCGAACCATCAGGACTCACGGCGACGCTCTGGGGATTCTTCCCGACGGCGATCGGAGTGCCGGGCGCATCGGTCGCAATGTTGATGGGTGTCAGATTGCCTCTCGCGGATGCCGTGGAAGTCTCGTCGGCCACCCAGGCGGTCGTGGGCTCAGCAGCTGAGATGGCGATCGACACGGGCCCTCCCAGTACCAAGATCGGCGAGCCGGCCTTGTCGGTGGCGATGTCGATCGGTGAGACACTGCCCGAGTTGACATTCGCGACGAGCGCCGTCGCCCCGTTGGGCGTGATTGCAACCGCGGCCGGGGCATTGCCTACCGCAATGGCGGGAAGTGCCTTTCTAGTCGTTAGGTCGACCGGGGTGACGGTGGACCCGATGCTCCCGGTCTGGCCAGGCACGAACGCGCCGGAGTCAGCGACATAGGCGCGGGTCCCGTTGGGCGTGATGGCGATGCCTTCGGGTCCGGGCCCGACCGTGATGGGGGCAAGGGTCTTGTCCGTCGTGAGATCGATCGGGGTGATTGTGTCCCCGAGGGTCCCGGCTGCGCCGGCGTCGGTGACATAGGCGGTCGTGCCGTCAGGGGTGATCGCGATACCCGCAGGTCCTGCACTCGCGCCGAGGGCGATTGAGGGCAGCGCCTTTCCGGTGAGCAGGTCTATGGGTGTGACCGAGCTCGAGGTGTAGTTCGTGACGTAGGCACGAGTGCCATCCGGCGTGATCGCGATGGCATCGGGATAGGTGCCGACCGCGACGGCCGAGCCCGCACCGGTTCCACCGACCGAGACGTTGACGGGGACCAAACTGTGCCCAAGGCCGACGTTCGAGCCCGTACCGATCATCGTCACATAGGCGTAGACCTGTGGCGGTAGCGGCGGGAGGGTGGTCGTTGTCGTCGTAGTAGGGGGTGTTGACGACGAACCGCACGCGGCGGCAACGGTCGCTATCAGTGCCGCTGTCGCGACGCCGAGCACGGCGCGCAACAAGCGCACGGCTAACCCGCGGAGCTGGCGGGTGATCGGGACATGTGTGCCCATGCCTCGATCTCGACAAGCGCGCCGAGGGGCAAGCCCATCACGGCAAAAGCGCTTCGCGCCGGCCGATTGTCGCCGAAGGCGGCAACGTAGGCAGTGTTCATCGCCGCAAAGTCTGCCATATCAGTGAGGAAAACAGTCGTCTTCACGACCTGGGCGAGTCCGCTTCCTTCGCTTTCGAGCAGCGAGGCAATGTTCCTGACCGCTTGGGTGACCTGTGCCTCGAGGCCGTCGACGAGCGAGCCGTTCACGACTCCGAGCTGGCCGGAGCAGACAAGCCACTCCCCGGCACGGACGACGGGCGAATAAGGACCGACCGGTGTTGCCATTCGGCCGGTCTAGCTCAGCTGAACGACGAGCCGCAACCGCAGGTCCGAGTGGCGTTCGGATTGGTGATGTGGAAGCCGCCCTCTTGCAGGCCGTCGCGGTACTCAAGCACCGCGCCTTTGATCAGCTCCGCGCTCTCGGGGTCCACAACTACTCTCACCTTGCCGAAGCTGCGCACGATGTCCTCCTCGGCGAGCTCTGAGTCGAAGAACATCTCGTAGCTGTATCCCGAGCATCCCCCCGGACGCACCGCCACGCGCAGCGCCAGGCTCTCGTCGCCCTCTTGCTCGAGCAGGGTGGTCACCTTGGCCACAGCGGCGTCGGTAAGAGTCACCGGGCTGGGGCGCTGACCGAGCTTCACCGTCGAGGTCGTAAGACTCACCGCAGATCTCCTTTGTGCTCGCGATCAGGGGCGTAACGCTCGAGAAGGCCCCCCGATACTGCCCCGTTAGTCTCGATAATACAGTGAACCGCCCCGACCAACCGCGGCCGCCCGCCGAAACGGCCCTCTCAGGCAGCCTAGGCGCCGGCGCGCCCGTTCTTTCTATAGAGGCAGTCCGCCAAGCGCTCACCGGTGTGATCGACCCTGAGCTGGGTGCCGACATTGTCGAGCTCGGCATGGTCCGTGAGGTCGTGCTCGACGACGGCGTCGTGAGTGTGGAGGTCGCCCTGACCGCGGCCGCCTGCCCGCTTCGCGCTCAACTCCAAGCTGACGTCGAGCGCCAGGTCAAAGCGCTCGTGGGCGTCAAGCGGGTTGAAGTCCGTACCGGCGTCATGGATGCTGCTGATCGCTCCGAGCTCATGGCGCGCGCACGGCTTCGGGCTCAGGACCGCGCCCTTTCCACCGACATCCCCGCCCGGGCAAAGGTGCTCGCGGTCGCGTCTGGCAAAGGAGGCGTCGGCAAGTCGTCGATCAGCGTGAACCTCGCGGTCGCTCTGGCTCGCCGCGGCCTTACCGTCGGTCTGCTAGATGCTGATATCTGGGGCCATTCCGTCCCACGCCTGCTCGGGATGGAGGGCACCGTGCGAGCAGAGGCCGGCAAGATGCTGCCCCTCGAGCTTCCGGTCGGGCCTGGTCTTTTGAAGGTGATCTCCATGGGCTTCCTGTCAGGTGAGGACGAGGCGATTATGTGGCGCGGCCTGATGTTGAACCGTGCTGTGCAGCACTTTTTGGAAGACGTCGCCTGGGGGGCGCTCGACTTCCTCGTGATCGACCTCCCGCCCGGCACGGGCGACGTTCAGATGGGCCTCGCGAGGATGATCCCGCGTACGGAGATCATCGTGGTCACGACGCCCAACAGGGCGGCGCAGGCGGTCGCTGGCCGTGCTGCGGACATGGCGCGAAAAGGGCACATCCGTGTCGGGGGTGTCATCGAGAACATGTCTGGGTTCACTTGCGTTCACGGCGAGAGCTACGAGATCTTCGGCTCGGGGGGTGGCCAGCGCCTCGCCGAGCAGATCGGGGTGCCGCTCGTGGGTTCGGTCCCGCTCGACGCCAGGCTCGCCGCCGGTGGTGATGCCGGGGTCCCGATCGCCCTCGAGGACGGTCCGCTCGCCGGGGTGTTTTCGGCCATGGCCGAGCGCGTGGTCAACGAGATCGCTCCCGTGCTCGAGATGGGGTCCTGCAGTGCCAGACTCCTCGAGCGCGTCGAAGAGGCCCTAGGCCCGGTGCGCGCCTGATCGGGTAGCGGGGGCAGCTTCGAACTGTGCGTCGGCGACCGCAGACTCAGGCGGAAGCAGCCGCCCGTGGACCGCTGATCTGGGGACCGCTGATCTGGCGATCGATAATCGCCTTGCGCTCCGCCTCATTTAGGCCGCCCCAGATGCCGTTCATCTCACGGATTCGGATCGCGTAGTCGAGGCAGTCCTGCAGGACGGGACACGGCCGGCAGATCTCCTTCGCCGCCCGCTCGCGCGCGATGCGCTCGTCCTTGCGCTCGGGACGCGATGGAGGAAAGAAGACGACCGCGTGGGGACCCCGGCACGCCGCTTTGATCTGCCAAACCTCGTCACCGCGATTCGCGATCACGGCCTCTCCTCGTCTTGCCTTACGGCACGCTCAGCGCCTTCACGATGCCCAGGCTTTCCGCGCATCTCCGGACGACTTCCCCCATGGCTGTCGTCGACGACGCACCTTGTGGGCGCCGCTGGGCCGGACCGACAGAAATGCGGTCTGGCCTGGCTAATCGAGACCCTATCTCCGCCCTGGGCGCCGTTACAAGGGGTTTTTGTGTCATTTGCGCCAAAATGTCGCGAGGAGGGGGCGGTAGTCTCGCCGGGCATGGACCGCGAGGCCTTTTGCCGGCAGAGCAACGTTCTCGTCGTCGCCGGCAAGGGCGGCGTGGGCAAGACGACGGTGACCGCGACCGTTGCCAAGATGGCGGCCGACCTCGGTCTCGAGGTCCTCGTGATCGAGCTCGATGATGCCGGCGGCCTGCACAACTTGTTCGGACGTGAGACCGCCTTCGACTATGCGGAGGAAGTGCTCTACGAGCGCCCCGGCGGCGGTCGGGTGCGAGGTCGCGTGATCACCCCCGACGACGCTCTCCTCGAATACCTCGAGGAGCACGGCCTACGGCGAGTCGCGAAGCGACTCGTGGCCGCTGGCGTACTCGAGGTGGTGGCCACAGCGATCCCGGGAATCCGCGAGATCCTCGTCCTCGGCAAGGTCAAACAGCTCGAACGCTCTGGCAACTCGGACCTCATCGTCCTCGACGCGCCAGCAGCAGGCCATGCAGTTACGTTCCTTACAAGCGCTCTAGGGCTCATGGACGCCGCCAGGGGTGGCCCCCTGCGGACCCAGGCCCAA
Source organism: Acidimicrobiales bacterium (assembly GCA_049514105.1). Taxonomy (GTDB): domain Bacteria; phylum Actinomycetota; class Acidimicrobiia; order Acidimicrobiales; family Bog-793; genus Fen-455. Next base: position 8,442 of record JBEKVJ010000071.1, on the reverse strand, counting down.
GACGTCGTCGAGATGCTGCGCGACCCGGCCAGATGCCAGGTCATGCTTGTCAGCTTGCCAGAGGAGACCCCGGTGAACGAGCTGATCGAGTCCGCGTACCGCTTCGAGGACCTCGTTGGCGTCGCGCTCGCACCTGTGGTCGTCAACTCCTGCTACCCGGTGTTGACCCACCTCGAAACCGATCCGGTGGCCGCCGCCAGCGTGGCGGGTGTCGAGAGGCCGGAGCCCGAGCGAGCAGCACAGCTCAGGGCCGCAGCAGCCTTTCGGATCGGCCGCCAAGACCTTCAGGCAGCCCAAATCGCGCGCCTCGCAACCGGCCTGCCGCTTCCGCAGCTTCAGCTGCCCTATCAGTTCACCGCCGAGCTCGGGCCTGCCCAGCTCAGCGCGTTGTCGCAGGCTCTCGGGCGGGCCGTCGACGCCCTTTGGACCGACGATGCCGACCGATAGCGGACCGGGTGAAGAAGAGCCAGGTGATGCTGGCGCCATCGAGTCATCAACAGGACTATCCGGTCTCGTGTCAGGGCGCTCGGTCGTCGTGTGCTGCGGCTCGGGCGGGACCGGCAAGACCACTATCTCGGCCGCGCTAGGCCTGGCAGGTGCTGAGCAGGGACGGCGAACCTGTGTCGTGACGATCGACCCCGCGCGCCGGCTCGCGGACGCCCTCGGGCTGGACGAACTTGAAAACACGCCCCGCAAGATCGCGGGTGACTGGGACGGCGAGCTCTCGGCGGTGATGCTTGACGCAAAGAGCACCTTCGACGACCTGATAACCCGCTACTCCGAGACGCCGGAGCAGGCCGAGCGCATCTTGCAGAATCGCCTCTACCGCAACTTGACCTCGGCGTTGTCGGGTACGCAGGAGTACATGGCCATGGAGAAGCTCTTCGAGCTGCACTCCGAAGGAGGTTTCGATCTCGTCGTGGTGGACACCCCACCCACGCGCCACGCACTCGACTTCGTGGATGCTCCTCGAAGGCTCTATAGCTTTCTGGAGAACCGTGTCTTCCGGCTTGTCCTCATGCCGACTCGGGCCTATTTGAAGGCGATGACCTTTGCCGCCAACGCCCTCCTGCGCACGATAGCCAAGGTCGCCGGCTCGGAGATCGTCGAGGACGCGATGGCATTCTTCCGCGCCTTCGAGGGAATGGAGCAGGGTTTCAGGGATCGGGCGCGCCTTGTCGAGCAGCTGCTCGCCGATCCGGGTACGGCATTCGTGCTCGTCACCGCGCCGAGGGAAGACTCGATCGCGGAGGCCCGCTTTTTTGCACGCCGCCTCGCACAGAGCTCGATACCAGTGAGCGCGCTCGTGGTCAACCGCCTCTTCCCGAGCTTTGCCTTTGACGAGCAGTTCCCCGCGGAGGCCAAAGGCGCCCCGGACGAGGTGTCGCGGACGGGTCCGGCGGACCCGCTCGCCTATCACGAGCTCGAGAGGAACCTCGCGGACTTCCTTGCTGTCTCGGTACGCGAGGGGCGCTATGTGAGCGAGCTTGCAGATGAGGTCGGGCAGGCTCCTGTCGTGCGGGTGCCGTTCTTGATGGAGGACGTGCACGATCTCGCGGGCCTTGGAAGCGTCGCTCGCCACCTGCTCAGAGGCAACTAGTAGTCTCCGGTCATGGACCTCATCCTGCTCGTGAGCGACTCCGATTCGGTCCTCGAAGAGCTCCGATCCGCCCTTGAGGACGGCGAGACCGAGATCCGTGAGCTGCGCGCCGGCGAGGACGTTCGTCCGGACGTCGAGCAGGATCCTCCGGACCTCGTCATCACCGACCTCCAGGTCGGCAACATGGGGGGCATGGCGATCTGCCTCGACCTGCACCTTGAGGAGTCGGGAGGCAGGATCCCCCATATCCCGGTCTTGATCCTTCTTGACCGCCGGGCGGACGTCTTTCTGGCCCGACGGTCGGCCGCGGAGGCCTGGCTGGTCAAACCGCTGGACCCGATTCGGATACGGCGCGCCGTCCGAGCCGTCCTCGAGGGGGGGACGTTCTATGACGAGTCCTACAAGCCGCTCCCACTCGGCGCCGACCTCTAGCCCGCCCGGGCCGAGTGCCCGAGAAACATGAACCTCCGCCGCCAGGCTCGCCGGCTCGTCCGCCAGCCGTCTGCCCAGGTTTCCGAGCAGGAGCTCCAGATCCGAAAGGGCCTCGAGTCGCTTCGCGCCGCGACCGCGCGAGAGGTGATGACGCCGAGAGTCGACGTGGTCGCCCTCGCCGTGCCGGTCACCCTCGACGACGTTACGCGAGCCGTGCGCCGATCCGGCCACAGCCATTTCCCCGTCTACCAGGACGACCTTGATCACCTCCTCGGCGTTCTGTTCGTAAAGGACTTGTTCCATCCCGGTCCGCTCGGGATCGAAGCCATCCGGGCGGTCGGCCCCAGCGGCGAGCGCGGCTCGCCCGTGCTTGATGTCGCAAGACGTGTCCGCGAGCCCTACATCGCCCCAGAGTCAAGGCCGGCCCTCGAGATGTTGGCGGAGATGCGCCGGGCGCGCCGGGCCTTTGCTGTCGTGGTCGACGAATACGGGGGCGTTGCAGGTGTGCTCACGATCAACGACCTCGTGAGCGAACTGGTCGGCGACCTGCGCGACGAATTCGACCGCGCGTCATTGCCGGCGATCGAACGCGTCGACCTGTCCCGCTTTCTCGTCGACGGGTCATGCGGCGTCGACGAGGTGCGCTCCGAACTCGGGATAATCATCCCAGAGGGCGACTACGTCACCCTCGGCGGCTTCCTGCTCGACGGTTTCGGGCGGATTCCCGAAGAGGGCGACGAGCTGGAGTTCGGCGGCTGGACCCTGCGGGTCACGAGGATGGACAGACGCCGGGTGGCCAAGGTCTTGATGCAGGCGCCAGCGGCTACGATGACCAAACAGGACGGCGCCCAGCAATAGGGGCTTTCGTCTACGGGAAGTAGCGCAGCTTGGTAGCGCGCAGCGTTCGGGACGCTGAGGCCGCGGGTTCAAATCCCGCCTTCCCGACCAAATGTTTCCCCTGGTCAGGGCATTGCGAGCGGCTTGGCTGAACTTCCTTCAACAGCTGCCGTGCGCGCTACGTGCGCGAAGCCCGGACCGGAATACCGATCACGATTTTCCGATCGCTAGGCCCGACATCCATCGCTGAGCTGGCTGATGAGTGGTCGTGCCAATCGCCAGAGGTGTGGCTAGATGGCGCCGGTGGGTCCAGGGCTCCTCCACGTGATTTGCGTTACGTCGGCCGCGTAGGAGTTTTCGAGTAGCTCAATTGACGCCTCAGACTTCGATGCCACCTGCAGGTGCTGGGCAACTCCGAGTTCAGCTGGAACTGATCCGGCGACCTTGGCAAGCCAGGTACGCACGCCATCACGGTCTGCTCCTTTGGCCACAATCGCCACTAGAACGTACCGGGGCGGTGCGAGATCTAGATCAAACTGCACAAGGAGGTCGTGTACTTCCGAGGTCAGTGAAGTATCTCGATGCCGTCTCGCTTGTTCGGCGATGGCAACCGCAAGTGGGACAGCCTTCGTCGGGACAGCTGGCCGATCGTATCGAAGACCGAGCCAAGTCTTAAAGGCCAGCGCACGCTCTGGATGAATTACTGAGATATCCGACGCGTATGTGGCAAGGACATCTGCCGAGAGGTGAACGTGGGGATCATCGGCGTTCACGTGAACTTCATCGGTGAGGCGCACCCGGCGAGAACGGATGCCCCAGTCTTGCGGTTGTTCGCCTTCGTGGCCGGGTCGGAGCTCGATTAGCGGTCTCTTGTCGCTCAGCGTCAGAGCATTGAGGTCACAATCCTGACTCGCGACAACCCACAGCTCGTGGTCCAGGTCAATCGGTCGGACTTCATCCTCTACTCCGAGTCCAAACGAGCGATGCGAAAGCGTTGCACGAAAGATCGACCCTTGGCGCCAGCCAAGTTCGTAGAGCGTTTCCTCCGCTGATGGCGGGTTGCTCACCGAGTTGCCTAGTCGGTGAGCGCGGTCGCCGCCTCGCCGGGACGCCGCTGGAAGGTGCTCGTTAACATCTCTCCCACCTGGTGAGGCGGCTCGATGGCATCAAGCGCCGCAAGATAAGCCTCAGCGAACCTGCCTTCGCGGAGCAAGTCTGCAGCTGCAGAGCCAGTGGCGCCGGACGGGGATTGCAAGGTCAGTTCGAGCCTTGTCGCATCGCCTCCGACCAGCGGGAGAATCCTGATCGTGAGTGAATAGAGGGCCGTAAGCCTTGCGACGAGCTCGGGGCTGCGCGAGCCTGCCCCAGGACGACCCTGCGATAGAGAGCGAATCGTTGGGTGAGTTGAACCGGTCAGGTTGGCCAATGCTCGATCGGACCAACCGGTCGAGCGCCTGAGCGAATTCACCATATTCCTCAGGTTGGGTGCAGCTTCGGGTGGGTGATTCGGCAGGATACTTCGCGCGATCGCTAGGAACGCTACGAGCGCGAGGCCTCCGAGAAGCATCTTTCGACCAAACGCATTGTTAGGCGGGAGCGCTGTGGAATCGCTTAGGACTGCAGACGCCTGAACTTCGGTAGCCCTATTGGCTGATTCTGGAAACAGAGGGATGACTTCGCCCAAAGAAACGGTCTCTTCCAGGACGCCGAGGTCGTAATCACCAACTGTCGGCGAGAGAGTCGGCGTCTCATATTCGTACCTGAACATATCTATGGCAGTAAGGGTCATCGCTCCTCGAACTCAAAGTGCGCCCGGCCATCCTCGGTAAGCGACCATGCGAAAAAGCGGTCGATCTGATGGTGAAGCCACTGAAACTGATTGACAATTGTTGCCACGTCGAAAGTTTGAGGGGTCGCTACAGCGATGTCGAGGTCCATGAAGTATCCGGCTTCCTGCGGTTGCAAAGGCGGTACCCCCGGCAACAGGCTTCCCGCCGGAAGCCAGCCGTGGCGAATGATTGCTTGTGGCGAAACTGAAACTGGGCCGAGCGAGGCGTCAGGCGCACCGACGAGCTGCACTTGGGTCAATGTGCTGACAAGCTGCGTTGCAGGAGAAAGTACGTCCGGATGTCCCGCCCAACCCAATAATTCTGGGCGAAACCATTGCGTCCATTCTCGTTGTTCTCCGGGAGTTAGCTCGGCAAGGGAGAGATAGCGGACACCAATTCGCTCGCAGCGGCGTACCGGCTCCGTCTCGGTGAATGCCACCAGGACCTCCCCGAGGCTCTCCTGAAAGGAGTCGAAACCTTCGTAGGCCGAGCCGACTGACAACGTCAGTGCGCCCGGTTCAACAAGAAGCAGGTTGCCATTGTCATCGGTGAATTCCCATCCGGCCGACGTAATGCCCTGGCCGGCCGCGAGGCCTCCCGGGCCAATCTGGAACTGCAGTGCGAGCTGTTGTTGAGATCGTTGGTTGAGGTAGGGGAAACGATCGCCGAGACGATCCTGCAAACGAGCGATTCCGTCGACGGATTGAAGACGCGCGAGCATCGGGAACCGTATCTGGACCAGCGCTTGAACGAGCGGTGCCCGTCGCAGGTGATACGGAGGAACCTCTGGTAGGACGAACACGTCACCTCCGTTTTCCAATTGTTTTCCAGCAGCCTACCTCGTTGATCGACTTCGTACGGGCCGGGTCGTCTTCTCAGAGTTCGGCAGAGATGGCCACTGCCGTCTCGCGAGTCGCCACGTACCCGAGGGGAGGCCTTTTCTCGCGAGGTGGGAAGAATCGCGCTCCGAGTTTGGCGGCCGCGTTCCGGTCGCCTTCATTCGTAGCTTGGGCGTAGACCGCGATTGTGAGTCGCGGATCGCTGTGCCCGAGCCTGACCTGAGCCGTTTTTAGGTCCACGCCTTCGAGAAGAAGTGCTGTGGCGGCGGCACGCCGAAGGTCGTGGAAGCCGACGGCTTGCACCCCCGCCGAGTGAGTGGCGGGTAGCCAAACACGTCGCCTCCAATGTGAGTAGTCGAGCGGACCGCCTTCTGGCGCGACGAACAGAAGATCGGTCTGCTGAGCCGGACAGCGGATGTCGACGTGCGCCTTGAGCAACTCGAGGAGGGGAGCGGGGGTGCCGAGGACCCGTCTTCCGGCTGCAGACTTCGGCGCGCCTAGTCGACCGTCCCGCCCAAGCTGAGTGGTTACCGTGACCGTTCCTTGAACGAAGTCGAGGGCTCTGACCTGCAGGCCGGCGACCTCACCCCATCTCAGTCCGAGCACAGCGCCGATCCACACCATCGGGCGGTACCTCACGGGTGTGGCCTCGGCGATTCGCGATACGTCATCGGGCGTGAGTGTCCGCCGGTTGCGAGCTTCGACCTCCGGTAGTTTGACCCCGCGACACGGCGATCGCAGTAGGGCATCGGTTGCGACCGCGTACATGAAGACGGCTCTGAGGACGTCGAACTGCCGTCGAACCGTCCTTGCTGCGCATTCAGTTGTCCACGAGTTCACGAGTTCCTGAACCCTGACCCGCGTCACCGAGCCGATGGCTGCAGATCCGAGCACCGGAAGGAGATGATTGCGAATGATCGCCTCGTCGCGCTGCATCGTGCTTGAGCGTTTGGCCGGATTGGAGACCAACCACTCAGCTACGAGGTCGGCGAACAGCTTCCGGCCAGCCTCCGGGTCGATCCAACCCCCGCGCCTCAGATCGGTCTCAATGGCGGAGAGGTAAGCGAACGCGTCCGCTTTCGTCGGAAACGTACCCTCACCAACCTGACGGATTCCTTCGTTCCAGTAGCTGGCCTGAAATCGGCCCGAAGGCAGCCTGCGTACGGAACCAAAGTGTCTGCGGCCTCGTTGACGCACCAGACCTCCTCACTACGAATTCGCTAGGGGCCACAAGGACTGGCCCAAAGACGTTGCAAAGGGGCGACCGACGAGGACGTCGTTCACGAGATGCGCGTCTCAGCGCGAGAGGAGGCTAACGAAGGGTTGTGTCACCGGCTCGCTTTCACCGCTGTTCGTTCGAGCCAGCCTGCGATGGCCACCGGATCGAACCGAACGAATCGGCCGACTTTCACAAACGGGATGCGCCGCTCGGACACGAGGCGACGAACGTGCCGTTCCGTAATCCCAAGGTGCTGCGCGATGCCGGTGCCATCGAGTAGCACTGGAAGTGAGTCCACGGGCCGTTTGTCGCGGACGGACATGATGCCTCCTTCTGAAGCAGTCCCGACGACCGCTCCCACTAAGGAGGCACTTGCGACTCCAGGCTAAGTCCGAGCGACGGCTTGAGCGGTGGCGAGGTCGATCGGGTACGCAATGCCGAGCGGCCCGAGGATCAGGCGTCGAAGCTCGTGGTTCAGCTGCGCGACGTCAAGCAGCCGGATGCTCCCGGCGTCCATGATGACGATCTCGGAGAACCAAGTCATTTCGTTCATGCACCCGAGCACGCTGCGGCTGGCGGTCTTCGCGAGCTCTACGTCGTCGGTGACAAGTTCGCCGAACGTACTCGATGGGAGCCCTTCGGAGTTGAGGGCGTCCTTGATCAGTGGGACGACGAATCGACCGAGCGGTCGGAGGTCGTTCGCTCTCACGTCCGGGGTGAAGATCGAGAAGAGCGTGCCCGCGTGGGTGACGAGGAGGCACTTGCGTCCCTCGATCCAGACCAGGTTCGCGTAGAAGTCGTTCGAAGACGCCGGCGCCACCGTGTTGAGCACCGGCTTCCTCTTGCCGCTGATTGTGGTTAGCAGTCGATTCGTGCATCGAAGCAACATCGCGGCGATCGTACCCACGCACCTTCGGCCACGCCCCCCGTCAACCACCTCCCGGCCGACCATCTCCGCCAACCACGTGTTGAGTTCCTCGTTCGTTGATCATCTTTGGGCCGCACGCCAGCACGATGATCACGGGGACGACAACACGTTCACGAAGCGGTGCTCAGAGATCTTGTCGGCTTCGTGCTCATCGAACGTGGCCGCCGACAGCTGGCGCGGTCGTGTTGAGCACTGGCTTCGTCTTGCCGCCGATCGTGGTGAGCAATCGACTCGTGCATCGAAGCAGCATCGTGGCGAGCGTACCGAGACCCCCCCGGTTCTGGTACGCCAGGGCACCTCGAACCCCCCGGGTTCCGGTACGCCGCAAGTACACATTCTCAGGAGCGCGACCACGGGTATAAGCCCGAACGCTGCAGTAGCGCGGCGTCCGGGCGATGCGAGACCGCTCTGAGGAAGTCGCCGGACGGCGCCCGACTTCGGGGGCGGGGCCTGGGTCTGCACAAAGGGTCGGCGGTCGGACCCGTCGACTCGCTAGTCGCCGTCGCACTCACCGTCGTGATCGCGGTCTCCGTCATCTCAGCCGGGCTCGCCATGATCACCATGCTCGTCGGCATCTGGCGCCGCGAAGTTGCTCAGCAAAGCGTGCTCAATTTCCGTGGCGCCGCGCGCCCAGAAGATGATCAACGAACGCGTCGCTCAACACCAGTGCCCTAACCCTAACCAGCACCTCCTCCAGCCACGCCCTCCTCCAACCACCCCCTCCTCCAGCCCCTCCCTCCTCCAGCCCCTCCCTCCTC
>JBEKVJ010000070.1:0-25161 GCA_049514105.1 Acidimicrobiales bacterium | reverse complement strand
CTCGGAGCGAACTTGCAGTTGCGCGTCGAACTACTTACCTCCCACGCCGAAACGGCGAACGGTTATCGCGTACTGACCAGTGCGGCACACACGGCCACCAAGATCGCCGCACTTCTTGATCGGCCTGACAGTCTGCCCGGAAGGAAGGACCGCTTCGAGATTCTGAAGTTGCTAGAGGACCCGTCGACCTCTCGAACCCCTTCGATCATTGCCGCGGCGTCGAGTCGTACTCCGGTTCAGGTCGACAAGCTCGTCCGCGATGCGTTCGTATTCCTAACCGGTGAGCCAGAGCTCAACAGGCAGGCTCGTTCTCGGTTGCGTCAAATGGAGGCCGTTTGGAGGCGGGCCGTTGCAGTCGAGCTGGGAGTTCCTGAGATCGCGCCAGACCTTGGGCCGAGCGTGGGTCGGTAGTTCGAAGCAAAGCTCCCAGTGGAACGGGCCAGCTTGTTTAACCTGGTGGGAGCCATAGAGCCACCTTTGCAACGCGGCGTGGAGTTTTGTACCGAGTCCCCCCTCCGACACCCCCCCGACACGCTGTGGTGTCCCAAGACATCGAGGCGTGATGCTGTCATCAGGTAGCAATCACCCGCTCGAGAGGTGATGGATCGTGCCGGATGGCAGAACCCTCGGTCAACGGGTCCCACTCGTCGGGAGGTCTCGTTCCGGGTGTACGTCATTCGGTGTACCATGCCCTCATGGCCCTCAAGACCGAACGTCTCAACTTGCGTTTGACTCCTGCCCAGGACGCAGTTCTTCGTCGTGCAGCAGAGGCTCGCGGTGAGTCGACTAGCGATTACGTGCTGCGGCACGCTGTCGAGGCGGCCGAAATGGACCTTGCCGATCGACGGGTGTTCATGGTCGACGACGCTGCTTGGACCGAGCTTCAGGCACTGGTCTCCGCTCCGCCGAGGCTGCCATCGCAAATGGTCAAGCTTCTGTCGAGCTCCTCGGTGCTTGGGGAGACCTAGCCGGTGACCTATGTCGGGCCGCAGCTGCTCTCGAGCGAGCACGTCCTTACCGGGTTCGATTGTGGCAAGCCAGCGCTGAATGACTGGCTGGTCCGCCGTTCGCTGGGGAATCAGCCCGGTGGCACGAGCAGGACGTGGGTGGTCACAGAGGTCGAGACACAATACGTCGTCGCTTTCTATGCCTCGTCAACAGCGTCGGTTCTGCAGTCATCGGCCCCGAAGAGGCTCGGTCGCAACCAACCCGAGGAGCTGCCTGCCATCCTTCTCGGCCGCATCGGGGTCGACGCTAAGCACAAGGGACGGGGCCTAGGTGCCGCGCTTCTCAAGCACTTCATGCTCAAGGCCATCGAGGTGGCCGGGACCGTTGGGGTTCGGCTGGTGCTGGTCCACGCCAAGGATGAGGAAGCCAAGAGCTTCTACCGACATCATGGGTTCGTCGAATCGCCGGTCGACCCCATGACCATGATGGTGCTCATAGGCGACATGTGATCATCAGCTTCTCGGACACCCTCACGGTCAGGATCCGCCGGTAGGGGAGTGGAAGCACCAGGCAACTTGTCGTTAGCCGCAAGCGCTGAGGAAGAAGTCCTTTTCAAGCGGCAAAATCCAAGATCTTCTCGCGTTTCGTAGGTGGGAAAGTCCCCCCTCCGACCCTGGTGCTGAGCGCGTTGTCGGTAAGCCGACCTGCACAAGAGAGTCCAAATCTTCTTCGAAGCTTTGGATGGCAACGATTGCGATCAGCGAAGCCAGGGAGCGACTCTCTGAGGCCGTGGAGATGGGCGGTGGAGAGGCAGTGTTCCCCGAACGCTATGGCAAACCAGCCGCGGTGCAGCTGAGTTTGCCAAGGCTGATCGGGCTCAACACGTTCACGCGGAGGAGCGGGCTCACTCAGCGCATCTTGTGTTCCGATCGACCAGGGCGCCGCAGCCATCACCGTAAATGTCAATCGGGCGACTCCTCTCCGGCCATACAGAATGATGTAACCCCGATAGTCGGCCTCGGTGGCGATGAAGAGCCCCTTGGCCGCCCCTTCTTCGGGCAGCTGGTAGCGGGCCTGGGTCCGCCGATTAGAGCGCTCTGAATGCCGATTCATAGAGTGCTTTGTACATTTCAGTCATTTCCGGAAGTTGGTAATGTGCCTGAAGACCGCTTGGATTGGGCAGGAGCCAAAGACGGGCACCGGCGAGGAGTTCGGGCTGGAGACCGATGACGGCTCTCGGTCTAAGAAAGGCCGTCCGGTATGCCTGCAGCCCAAGGACGACGACGCACCGGGGACGCAGTTTCCCCACCCTGGCCTCAAGTTGCACTGCCCCTTCGCGCAGTTCGGCGGCACTGAGTTCGCTGGCTGCGGCTGTCGCCCGCCCCACCAGATTCGTGATGCCTATGCCGAGCCCGGGCAGTGTGTGCTGCTCGGCGGGTAAGAGAACGGACCCGGTGAATCCACCAGCACAGAGCAACTTCCAGAACCGGTTCCCCTGCCGGGCGAAATGGAGGCCGACGTCACCTGAAAGCGTCCCGGGATTGATCCCGCAGAAAAGCACGCGCAGATCCGGACCGACCAGATCTGCAATAGCCTGCTTCATGGAGTGAGAACATACGCTCCCGCAGCAGTCCTACTTGGTACTGATCTTCTCGAGTCGCTCCAGGCTGGCCGTCATGGACTCAAGCACCGAATTGGATCCGTTGATCCACTCGCCGTCCTCGCGTAGGAGGGTTTGACCGTCCTTGTCCGGGCCGCAGTCAAAGGCCTCGGTGACGACGGTGGCGTCGTCACCGTCCGGAGTGAGGCTGTAGCCCCAGCGGTAACCCGCAGCGATGCCGACTTTGGCCAGATTACCACCAGCCGTAGGGAGGTCTCCCGGAGCGGGTTCCCAGAAGATGCGGCGATCAAGCTCGAACTCAACTACATAGTTGAGCATGAGGTAGTCGCGACCGAGCCGATGCATCTTCATGGTGAAGGTGTCGCCGACCTCAGAGAGGGGACGGTTGGCGACAGCTCCCCGGAGCATGCCGGACCCGTCGAAATCCATGTGGCGTTGCGGATTCGCCAGGATCTCGAAGATGAGGGCTGCCGGTGCTTCAATTCGGCGTGACACTTCGACCGACTTGCTTCCCTCCGTCATGGCCCAGTCCTCTCTGTCGCCCAGCGCCTTCCGTGCCGAGGGCACATCAGTAGTTCATAAAGACTGACGTTGCAGGTCGCGCAAACTCATTCATCGGTCAGAGTTTCCACATCGGACTGCTTCGAGGGCTCCCACTTTGATAGTGCTGCGCACAAGGGGACACATGGCCGGAGTGCCCGTCGGTCGGGGACGCTCGCAAAGCGGGAACGCCAGCCAAGCCGGGGGTTTGGACGGGGTCGAGCGATCCGTCATGTAAAGCCATCTGCGAACGGGGAGAACGCTGTATTCCTGACAACGAGTGGGCGTTCAGGCCGCCTCGAGCCCCGGCGCGACCGGGCGCCGTGGCAGAGCGAAGAGAGTGACGTTTTCCCCGGCAGCGTGACATCTTGGTCATGGCAAACGCCACTGAAATGGCCGCCGCTCACAGGACCGGCGACGTGAGATTTCAAGCGCACTTCCGACCCGGCGTGGAGTTTTGTACCGAGTCCCCCCTCCGTTCCTGGCACGAAGACAGACTTCTTTGCTCCCAACCGGTCTCGCTGCTAAGGGGCTCTGGTGAAACACTGGTGGGGCTCACACACCTGGATCGCCGACGAGGCTATGGCGCCGAGCAATCGCCCAGCCATCCGCGACGATCAGGACAGCGCCTCCGCAGAGCAGTAAGCCGGTGGGTCCTGCAATCGCCTCGAAGCTGCCTGCGAACGCGCTACCACCAGCAGCAGCCGCCAGGCCGGCGCTGACGAGCATGGCATAGGCCTCGGCCAGACGGCGACGATCGACGACGTGATCGAGCAGCGTCGAAAGCGTGATCCCGACTGGCGCGCCGACAAATCCGCCTAAGAAGAGGACCGGAACCAGGAGGATCGGGTGAGAAGTGGCTGCAGCTGCCAGTGTCGACACGATGGCCGCTGATAGGAGCGACCATTCGAGCCTCGCAGTTAGGGGCCACGCCCGGCTGAGCCGACCACCGATAACCATCCCACCGCACAGGTCGCCAACCGCCAGAGCGCCGAACGAGAGGCCAGAAATGACCGATTGACCATGCGCGATCGCCGCGGCGGGCACGGCGACGCTGGTGATTCCGGTCGCGATGCCGATGAATGCACCGAGCGACACAACCGTGCGTAGACCGGCTGATAGTCGTGAGTGACCACTTGCTCGCATGCGTGCGGCGCGACGCGGCCTCTGGCGTCCACCAGCGGCTCGCAGGCAAGCGCCGGTCGCTACGAGCACGGCCCCAGCAGCTCCGAAGATCGCCACCATCGGACCCGCGAAAACCAAGGTGCATGACACGAGCAACGGTCCGGTGGCCACTGCCGCTTGGAAGATGACGGCGAGCAAGGCATAGGCGCTGGCACGCTCGCCCGCGTCGGCAACGAGCGCGGTGAGGCTCGAACGCACAAAGGTCGTGACCGCAGGAACACTCGCCCCTGCGACGCCCACTAGGGCGACGTAGAAAGGAGCTGGCACTCTGGGGGGTGCACAAAGTGCGGACACGACGAGCATGCATGTGCATAGGAGACCTGCGCCGCCGATCGTCCACCGCGGGACGCCGCGGTCCAAGAGCCGCCCTTGAACGACTAATCCGACGGCGTTCCCGAGGCCGAACCCGGCGATAACGGCTCCGCCGAGCTCAATGGATCCAGTGCGCTGTTTAACGAGCAGCAGCAGGGCCAGGTTCAGAATCCCGAACGGCAGTGCACCAGCAAATACGGATAACAGGGCCGGTAGTACGCCGGGAGTACGGATCACACGGGTATAAGACAGGGCATGCCTCCTAGAGACATGCCCACCCACCCGGGAGCCGAACTCCCTTAACTATTCGGTTGTCGACATAAAAGGTAACAGGTTCAGGACTCCAGCCCGCCAGTGAGCGGTAGTCGAGATCGTGCACGTCCGACACCAACGGCTTTGGCGACCGGGCACCGCCTAAGCCCACTTCCGAGAGGCCAACGTTTCAGCTTCGGCGGTTCTTCTTGGGTACGCCGGCGATCATGGCCTCGCGGTAGGCGGGTAACACACCCGCCTTCTCGACGAGCTCTTTAACCGCCAGAGAGTCGAGGACAAGCTGGCGAGAGCGACCCCTCGCCAGTCGGCCTCGGTCTTCGGCTCGTAAGGAGGTGCTGCCCACCGTCGAGGGCTTCGAGGTCCTGCGCGAATCTGTCCGGACGCCACCTGATACGCCGGCCCGCCGGAGACCTTACCGACAGCAGCGCTCCGACGAGAACTCAACTGATAGTGGGCTGTTCTGAGTCTGATCTCATTGGCGATGAGCTCGACAGGTTTGGCCCGCGCCATTGAGGCCACAACAAAGTCGGTGCTCCCGTACCTGGCCACTAGTGTCCTGGTCCCTGGCGGCTGCTGAAAACCGCCAGAGGACCAGGACTTTTCACGAAATGGGAGTGAGTGGCGGTCTCCTAGCGGTTGGAAATAGGACCGATTGTGGCAGCCCTCTCGCGGCCGGAAATGGGACCGATGCCGGCAGCCCTCTGGGGGCTGGAGACGGACGACCGATGAGCGGTACTCTCCCAAGGGTCTGGCGGTAGCAGTGGTCCGCTCGCAGGATGGGATGTAGCGACGGCGCTGTGCAACACCGGGGCTGAGGCGAGCGTGCCGCCGACGACCGAAGCTGCCAATACAGCCCCAAGCCCCACTGCCAGCTTGAGACGTGTCCTGAATCCCGTCCTTCTCAACCGTGTTTCTGGGGTTTTTGCATAGCCGTGACCCTATCACTCTAAGTAGTCATCGAACTACTGAGAGCGTTTATAGTGTTAAGGGGCTGAGTGCGGCGCATGTTGCGTTGGAACGACACGGGGTCAGATGCCCGAACCACCGATACGAGGAGAGGTACTCACCTTTTGACCGCAGGATTGCCGCCAAGGGCTGCGTTCTCACCCGAGCGCTCAAGGGGCCGTAAAACAGAAGGAGACCACACGGGAGTCGATTAGATTGTGCAGCGTCCCCGCCAGCTCTGCCCCGGCCGAGGCGAATCAGTCCTCTCGCAGCTTTCAATGGTGCGTTATAGGTTCTTGGCGCCGCTTTCTTGAAGCAAGCCTCGGATTCGGTCGATATGAGCGTCCAGGTCGGCCAAGAAGGTGTTGAGTGCGGCTCGCTTCGATTCGACCATCGCCCGGAGGTCTTCCTGGATGGCGAGGCCTTCCCGAGCGAGTCGCCTCCGTTCGGCAATCTCGGTCCGCCTGTCATGGTAGAGCTCGCGGATCTTTGCAATGCGATCGTCGTTTTGCAGTACGACAGCGATCTCCTCGAGATTGAGCCCGAGCAGACTCTGGAGCTCGCGGATGCGCGTCACGCGTGCAAGGTCCGCCTCCGAGTAACGGCGCATGCCGCCCGGCGTCTTGCCGGAAGGGATGATCAGGTCCAGCTCCTGGTAATAGCGAAGCGCTCTTTCCGACACGCCGGTTCGGGCTGCTGCCTCACCAATCCGTAGCAGGTGGGGGCCGGCGTCGGGCTCTTCGATTAGGACCAGCCCGTTAGGGACAGAGCGGGTCGATTCAGCCACAAGCTGGCCCCTTTTTGAAGAACTCGAAGTTAGCGCAGACTTCATTCCCGTTCGCCCACCGGTGCCGCCAGCACCTCATCTGGAGCGATCTCGGAGGGGCTGCCGCCGGCGAACGGGGCCACCGAGGCAGTGTCGGCTGCGCCTTCGGCGAGCTCTGCGGCGATCGAGTGGGTCGCGTGCACATAGCGACGGCCGCGCAGACCGGAGGCCAGCACAGCTATGAGCGTCGCTCCAGCGGCGAAGTCGAAAGCCAGATGCAGGCCGTTCGCGAAAGGCTGCTCGATCAGACTCGGGAAGAAGGAACGCCCGGTCACGTACGCAGACTGGTGTGCACTCAGAGATTTCAGGGCTCCTGTCGGTCCGAGCAGTTCCTTAACCGGGTTAAAGCCTAAGAAGGCGGAAAACAGGCTTCCGATCGGTGGCTCACCTGCGACGAGGTGGGCCGGACCCGGGGCGACCCCCGCCGCGATGAGGCCCCGATAGAGATGCTTGGGCAGATCCGCGGCGAGGCCGAGGGTGACGATGGTGAAGAACAGGCCCATTGACAACACCGTGGCCGAGTTCTGGAAGGTGTTAAGCATGCCAGCTCCTGCGCCTCGTTGCTCGGGCGGGAGGCTGTTCATGACAGCGGACTGGTTGGGGGCGAAGAAGAGTCCCATGCCAACGGCAAACATGAACACGAGCAGGGCGAAAAAGACATAGTGGAAATTCATCGGCAATAGCTCCAATAACAAGAAGCTCGCCCCGGAGATAACGAGTCCACCGGTCGCGAACGGGCGTGCCCCGAATCTGTCCGAGAGGATCCCCGAAAGCGGCCCGACGAGGAGGAAGCCGACCGTGAGGGGAATCATGTAGATCCCGGCCCACAGTGGAGTCTGGCTGAAGCTGTAGCCGTGCTGGGGTAGCCAGATCCCTTGCAGCCAGATGATCAACATAAACTGCAAACCCCCGCGCCCCAAGGCGGCGAGCAGGCCAGCAACATTGCCGGCCGCGAAGGCGCGCACCTTGAATAGGTTCATGTGGAACATGGGCTCTGGCACATGATTCTCGATCCAGACGAACAACCCGAGTAGGGCGATACCCCCGAAGACGCCGAGCAGCACCCAGGGGTTGGTCCAGCCGGTTGGATGGCCGCCGTAGGGCAGGAGCGAGTAGACGATGCCGGTGAGTAGCGCGATAAGGCCGACAGCGAAGGTGGCGTTGCCCAACCAGTCGATCTTGGCCTTTTTGCGCACACCATTATCCTTGAGCTTCAAATAAGCCCAGATCGTCCCGAACAGCCCGAAGGGCACCGACACGAGGAAGACCAGGCGCCATTCGACCGGAGCGAGCACGCCGCCCAGGATCAGGCCCATGAACGACCCGCTGACGGCCGCAATGCCGTTGATGCCCATGGCCTTTCCTCGTTCGTCAGCCGGGAAGGCGTCGGTGAGGATGGCGGTCGAGTTGGCGAAGAGGAAGGCGCCTCCGACGCCCTGGAAGACACGCATGATGATGATCCACAAAGCGCCCGCTGCTCCTGTCAGCCAGGTCACAGAGAGCAGGATCGAGAACAACGTGAAGATGGCGAAGCCCAGGTTGTACATGCGCACCCTGCCGTAGATGTCACCCACTCGTCCGAGGCTCACAACGAGTACCGCTGTCACGAGTAGGAACCCCATGAAGACCCAGAGGAAGTACGAGACATTAGAGGGGGCAAGGGGGTTAAGTGCGATCCCTCTGAATATGTCGGGGAGCGAGATCAAAAGGATCGACTGGTTGATGGTGACCATCAACACCCCGAGCGTCGTATTGGAAAGTGCGATCCACTTGTAGTGGACGCCTTTGCGATCCGCGCTAAGCGGAGTTCTAGCTGCCCGCGTGAAGGTTGCCATTACCCGCTCCTCACCGTTGCTGACAGATGGCCGCCAGGAGAAAGCCGATCCAACTCTGACGTTAACGTGAGACCCTAGCGACTCGTCGTCTCCAACCCGGTCGATTGAAAAGCCCTGGCAGAGGAGTTGCGGCGTGTCTAGCTCTGGTGATCAGAGGAACCTCGCGAACAGAAATGGCAGCACAATGGTTGGATCGAGGCGCCTCACGAGCGCTTGTCAGACTGCGATGGCTCCGCTCTCGAAAAAGACAGATTAGCGATGCTCGCATGCAAGACCGGGGGGGCTGCTCAAGTCTCACATACCGATCCAGGCCTGGTTGAAATGGGACGAAACGATCCCTGGCGTTGTCGAGATCGACCTCGTCAGGCACGAGAGCGGGAACTCGTTCGGGGGAGTACTGCTTACCTCACCATGACCGACATTGCTTGTGACAACCTCGAACGAAGACGACGGATTCGCTCAGGGGGTCGAAAAGCCCGTCCTCGTAACTGCTGATGCCTCGTTGTACGGCGAGTGGCGCGCTCCGAAGGAGTCGTCCACGGGTCATCGAGAACTCCGAGTTGGATGGACAGGCCTAGCTTGTCGGCAGCAATCCATTCACTGACGACCCGGTTGCCATCGAAGTGCATGATGTCAACCGCCCACTCTTCTAACGCCCGCCCGGTCGGAGGTCGTCCCACGTACCCCCAGTGTCGGTCCCCCGAAATGTGAGCCTCATCACAACTGTGTCGGCAGCCACGATCAGCTCTTCGATATCGAGGTGCAAGTCCGGGAACCCGGCGTGGTAGTGACGGACGGGATTGACTCTTGCGGAAGGACCTGTCCCAAAGGAATTAACGTAGTTATCGCTGTAAAGGTCGGCGGCCGCTTCGTAGTTTCGGCCATTCCAGACTTTCTTGACAAAGTTCCGCACCTGCGTCTCGCGTTCGACCGCGTCCATCATGTACCCCATCGCCTTCCGGCGAGCACGCTACGGCAACGCTAGGGCGAGATGAGCCGACGGAGGGTTGGAACAGTTAATGGTGTTCCTTCGACTGCAGTCGCGCGCCCGACTGGCTCCGGAGGGCGGTCAAAACGGCGAGCGGTGGCGCACCGCCATGACCAGGGCGCTCGGACCCCTCGAGCGCGAGGGCAGCCCTCGGGGCCGGTAACGGCATCACCGGCTAGCCCGACCAGCCGCGCCAACTCGGTGCGATCACGTTATTTGTCAACAGCTCCGGATTGGCGTCGAAGCTCTAGTGGCGGGTTATACGGACAAGCTAGATCCTTGGCACTGATACTTTCCTCTCGGTCGATCCACGATTGGGAACTAAGGGCCAATGAGAAGGAACAGCGCGCGCAGCTTGTCAAGCGAGATGGTCGCGCGAGTAGGGTTGCGTGACGATCTACTTCGACGTCCACGAAGACCCCGGATCTTTTCACGCGATTGCGAGCAGCCCTTGAAACACGTGTCATCGACAATGTTGCTGCCGCGGTCGAGCGTCTGTAGGCCCAGCGACTCTCGACGTCTCGATCAGATACCTTCGCCGTCCTGGAGCGACTCGGACCGGTGACGTCGTGAGCGTGCTTTTCACCAATGTGTTCGTGTACAGCGCCCATGCGCCCGGCGGCGTGGTTGGTCCGACCGACGTGCTGGTAACCGGACAGCGCATCGCCGCTGTCGGGGCCCTGGTGGCTCCGGAGGGCGGGCGCATTGTCGCCGGCAAAGGACGGCACCTACTGGTTCCCGGCCTTATCAACGCTCACTTCCACTCGCCCGCGAACCATCTCAAAGGCTCGCTGGCGAGCATGCCGCTCGAAATGTTCATGCTTTACGAGTCTCCGGCCGACGATCGGCTATGCCCGTCCCCGCGGGAGGCCTACCTGCGCACAGTGCTCGCCACGCTGGAGATGCTGCGCACCGGCACAACGACGGTGCAGGACGACGCGTTCCTCATGCCAGTCCCCGAACCCGAGATCATCGACGCGGTCCTGCAGGCATACGAGGACTGCGGGATCCGAGCAAGTGTCGCGCTCGATCAGCCTGAGCTCGCCGAGACCGACAAGCTGCCCTTCCTTGCTGAACTCGCTCCGCCCGAGCTGCGTCAGGTGCTCGGTACGTCAGCGCCAATGCCCCGAGGCGAGCTTCTCGAGCTATACGGCCACCTATTTGCGAGGTGGCACGGTGCCGCCGATGGGCGGCTTAGCGCAGCGGTCTCGATCTCGGCTCCACAGCGGGTGAGCGTCGAGTACTTCGAGGCACTCGACGAACTGAGCCGCAAGCACCGCGTTCCGCTTTATGCACACGTGCTCGAAACCAAGGCCCAGCGTGTACTGCTGACCGAGCAGCCGCGCTTTGCCGGTCGCTCGCTCGTGGGGTATATCGCCGACCTGGGGCTGCTCAACGAGCGCATGAACATCATCCATGCTGTGTGGGTCGACGACGCAGACCTCGATCTTATTGCTGCATCCGGGGCGGTTGTTGTTCACAACCCTGTTTCCAACCTGCGGTTGGGCAGTGGCGTGATGCCCTTTCGCGCCATGCGCAATCGGGGGATCCCTATCGCGCTCGGCGTGGACGAGGCGATCTGCAACGACGCCGTCGACATGTGGAACGTCGTGAAGATGACCGGCCTGATTCACAACATCAGCGGGCTAGACAGCGATGACTGGCCAACGGCGGCCGAAGTGCTCGAGGCGCTGTGGCAGGGTGGGTCCGCAGCGATGTTACGAACCGGGGACCTTGGTGAGATCACCGTGGGAAGCATCGCCGACATAGCCATGATTGATATGCGCACCATCGCTTTCACGCCGCTCAACGACATCACCGGACAGCTGGTGTATTGCGAGTCGGGGACGAGCGTCGTGCTCACGATGGTGGATGGGAAGGTCGTCGCGGAGAACGGACGCGTGACGAGCGTCGACGAGACCGCCCTCTTAGACGAAGCGCGTGAAATATTCGCGGCGAAGCAACCGGCTCTAAGACGTAGCAGCGTCGAGGCCGGTCGGCTCCTGCCCACCTACCTTGAGATGGTCCGGAGGGCCGCAGCCGCCGATGTCGGCATGACGCGATGGGTCGGCACGCGATGACGCAGCGCTACTCGTACTCGCCGATCATTGGACGATCTGGGGGGCAGTGGCCCGGTCAGCGTCGCCTTGCCGTGTACGTCGCAGTCGGTGTTGAGGAGTACCGACAAGGCGATGGGTACACCGAAGACCTGCTCCCAAACGTGCCGCAGCCGGACCTAGTCAACAAGTCATGGCGCGACTATGGCAACCGGGTAGGCGTCTTCCGAATTCTTGACCGGCTGCAGCAGTACTCCATTCCGCCGACCATCCTGCTGAACACGATGGTCTATGACACCGCTCCCGCGGTCACTTCTGCCGCGCGGGCGGCCGGTGCCGAGATTGTCGGACACGGCATTTCGAACTCCGATTCGCTTAGCGGACTGGACCGAAGCGCCGAGCGCGACTACCTCGACGCCGTCGCACACCGGATAGAGACCGAGGAGGGCGCTCGCCCTGGGGGCTGGTCCAGCCCATGGCTCACTCACACGTCCAGTACCGTCGACCTCCTCACTGAGACTGGGTACCGGTACCTGCTCGACCTGCGACCGGACGACCAGCCCGTGTGGCTCAGCTCCACGACAGGTTCGCTGCTGTGCATCCCTTACGCGCTTGAGCTCAACGACTCCAGCACGATCATCGGCCGTCAGGCGTCCGCGGCCGAGTTCGCTGACATGATCGTGGACGAATTCGACGAACTGCTAATAGCTTCTGAGGATCAGCCGCTTGTAATGAGCATCGTCGTCCACACGTTCATTTCCGGTGTGCCGTTCCGCTTGCGGCAATTCAGTCGCGCACTTGCGCATATCGCAGCCAACCTTGAAAACGTCTGGCTCACCCAGCCCCGCCACATCCATGATGCATTCTCATTGCGCTATCGAGCTGCATAGACGCCACCTCCCCCGAAGATGGAGACGTGTCCGCTAACGACGTCAGAGCTGGGTCTTTCGCCGCACGAACTGACGGTGCTTCCCGCGCCGGCAGAAGGTTACCTTGAGGGTGCTCAGCGGCACCGAGCTTGCCTCGCGGCGGGCTCGTCCAACTCGCCAGGGTCTTGGCTCGCCTAAGAGTGTTGGCAGAGACCGGTTGAGGATTGGGGGGCTCTCTTTGTTGCTCAGTCGTTCATAATCGGTGGCTTGGCATCGTCGGGGCGCTCCACGGTTATTTGGGCGCCCGCACCCCCGGACTGGCCCACAAACCTAGAGCCTGCGAGAGGGGCCACGCGACGATCCTCTTGGGGCTCGGAACCGCGTAGGTCGAGATCTTGCTGGTTCTAAGATCCAAGCCGACCACCGCCTCGGCGAGTCTCACCGCAGCTCCGATACCGTCGATCACTGGGACGCCAAGAGCGCCGGTGATCGCTTCCTCAAGACCGGCCATTCCGGCACAGCCGAGACAGATGGCCTCGGCATTGTCGATTTCGACGGCTTTGCGGGCCTCCTCTACGACGGCGCGAACGGCCCCTTCTGGGTTCTCGTCGATATCCAGCGTGCTCATCCCGCTGGCTCTCACCGATGCGCAGCGCTCCGAGAGACCGGCAAGGCGAAGACGGTCTTCGATCGCATGCACTGAGCGTTGAAGAGTCGTGACAACCGAGTATTCGCGGCCAACCATCATCGCCACATGCGCAGACGCCTCACAGATCTCGAAGACGGGCTGTTCGATCAGCTCCTGGAGGCCATCGCGGCCATGCTCGCCAAAGCCGGCCATAACGACTGCATCATAAGGTTCTCCGTAGGTGACGACGCGGTCCATGACAGCGACCGCTGACAGGTAGCTTTCAAAGTTGCAGTCGACAGCCTCCGCGCCAAAGTACGGCTTTAGAGTCACAACCTCTGTCCCTGTGGACGCATAGCGGTGGGCCGCCTCGGCGATGACGTCAGTCATCGATTGGCTGGTATTTACGTTGACTACGACGATCCTCATTTGGCCTTCCCTTTCGAGATCTCTCTTCGTGCAAGCATGTTTCTACCGGCACGACCAATGAGATGTGACCACATGTCCTCTGACGGTTGGGTTACACGCAGTGTTTATGCGGGCTCTCCGACGGTGACTCGGTGGATGGTTTCATAATGCTCTGTTTTCGCTTCATCGTTCGGGAAGTTGTAGCTCCGCTTGCCGCTCAAGCGCGCGAGGTGGAACCCCAACTGGCTGAGCGGCAGGGCCGCGAGCACGGGCGAGACCTCTTCAGGGACATTGGGCGGAAGCGGCAGATGAATCGCTTGTGCCGAGAGTGGCTGATCGCCAACGACGATAGTCGTGGCGCCGACGTAGGAGAGCTCGGAGACGATCTCGGCGGCCCGGTCGCTCGCGGCACCACTCGGGGCCACAACTACTACGGGCTCACCGGATCGCGTTGTGAAGTACTCCTCGTGAGCCCACTCCTCGATGTTGGTAGCTTTCGACAGCTGTTGAGGACCTTCCACCAACTTCGCCGCACCAAATCGTGCGCTTGCCTCGTTCGGCCCAGCGCCGAGGAAGGTGACTACGCGGGCGCCAAGCAGTTTCTCGGCCGCGGCGAGTACGGGCACCTCGCACATAGCCAAGGTCTCGGCAGCGAGTTCGGGCAACTTCGCCAACTGATCGCTCAAGCGGTCGCCAGCAATATGACCGCTGTCATCGAGCGCAGCCGCGAGGTTAAGCAGCGTCATGAGCATGGCGATGTAGGTGCTCGTGCCAGGCGAGAAGCCAAGAGTCGGAACGTCGACTAAGAGCACCTCGTCCGCGGCTGCTGCCAACGGGTTATCGGGATCGTGGGTCAAGGCGATGACGCGGTGGCCGAAGGTCCCCGCCTGACGGGCTGCCTCGATCGTGCGTCCGACCTGCCCGGAGAAGGAGATCATCACCGCAGCACAGTCCTTCGGAAGATAACGGACGTCATAGCGGGCAAAATCGAGCGCGTGCTCGGCCCGCGCCCGCAATCTCGTGTGACGGTTGAATGCGAGTGCGGCTGCTTGACCCACAAAGGCTGAGTCTCCACAGCCGACGAACACGAGTTCAGAGGTACCCGACCTCTGCAACCCGGCTGCCAGCTGTGCTAGTCGGCTTTGGCCAACTGTGAGCTGAGTGCTGATGACAGAGGGGATGGTCGCGATCTCACGCCGCATGACATCGATCCCGTAGTTGTCGGCTTTGGCGGGGGAGTCATCGGCTCGCGGCTCGTCCTCACCCCTGTAGTGGCGCAATAGCTGAGCCGCGAGTGATGCCCGACCTTCTAGAAGGCTTAGCGAGCCGCTCGCACCGAGCGCTGCTCCCGCCGTTGCTGCACCGCGTCGGGCCGCATCCGCGAGGTCGTCTCCGAGCGCCAAGCCCGCAAGCACCCCTCCACAGAAGCTGTCTCCCGCGCCAGTGGCGTCAACCACAGTGACATCCGCGGCGGGGATCTTCAGCCGAAGTCCCTCCGAGGTAGCCACGACGGCGCCGCTGGGACCGCACTTAGCTACGACCGCAGTCACACCTTCTGCGACCAATTCGCTACATGCTCGCTCTGGATCGTCGTAACCGAGCATTTTCTCAAGCTCTTCGCGGCTTGGCAGGAAGACGTCCACGCGGCGAGCGACGGCGAGAAGGCCCTCGCGGTCCGATGACCAGTCTTCATGAGTGTCAAGGGTAAGGATCACTCGCTGACCTGCCGAGCGAACGAACTCGATGATCCGAGCAGCGTTGAGCAGTGGCATCGCAGCCACATGCACAACCTGTATGTCCGGCTGCCCAAGCCAAGCCGCGGGAATGTCCTCGGGCTGAGGAGCCACTTCTAGGCTGCGCCATGGGGGAGTCCTGTACACCCAGGTCCTGTGGCCGTCGTTCTCGTAGATGACCCAGTTGCTCACTGTCGGGCC
This sequence comes from Acidimicrobiales bacterium, assembly GCA_049514105.1. Taxonomy (GTDB): domain Bacteria; phylum Actinomycetota; class Acidimicrobiia; order Acidimicrobiales; family Bog-793; genus Fen-455. The sequence goes on along the minus strand of JBEKVJ010000070.1, from coordinate 9,792 downwards.
CGCGATGGCCTGAAGACCCTCGGTATTCACCCCTACATCACGCAGGCGACCGAAAGCAAGCGGCGGGAAGTCCTCACCAAAGCGAGCCACGACGCCAACCGAGACTCCCCAGATGGCGGCAGCGACGGAGGCGTAGACGGTGTTCCCGCCGAGAGTACCCATCGAGGTCGTCCCGTCTGGATAGACGACGTCGTCGATCGTGAGATTACCGACCACGATCACCCGGGGCGGAGACTCCTCGGTGTTCGCGTCGGCTTTCTTGGGCCCAGGTGTCGTCATCATCGGTCGAGGATCTCCTTTTCGATCTTGAGCATCCGGTTCTCGCGAGGGAGCCGGACGATCTCGGCGCTTTGCTCGGCTGTACTTGACAGTGGCACCCTCAAAGCTTATAACGTTATAAATACTGAGAGCACGATCGGGAGGTCCAGCGTCTGTGAGGTCTTCGGATGGTTGGCCGTACACGCTGTCGTGGCGTGCCCGGCGGGGTCTGATCCCGCTGCACGTGCAGATCTCGGAGTTCATCCGAGGTGAAATCGAGGCGGAGCGTTTGCAGCCCGGTTCTCGACTTCCACCGGAGAGAAGGATTGCCGACCAATTCGGAGTCAGCCTCGCCCCGGTACGCCAAGCGCTCCTCGCACTGGCTGCTGAGGGTTATCTTGAGCGGCGACAGGGAGATGGGACCTTCGTGCGGGACCCGAAGGTCCACGAATGGATCTCGACTCTGTCGGGATTCACCGAAGCTCATGAGGCGCAACTTGGTGGGCCTGAGCTCGAAGTGGTCAGTGCACGCATTGAGACCGTCAAGCGCCAGCCCGGCAAGCTCGTTCTCTTCGGACCCAAGGTATTCGTGCTGATCCGAAAAGCGCGTAGCAAGGGAACACCAGTCGCGATCCTGGCCGCCCATCTCGATCCCGTTCGGTTTCCTGGCATTGAGAAGCTAGATTTTCGCAGCCGGTCCCTCTATCGGACTCTCGAAGAGAGCTATGGGACGACGGTGACTCGAGCTGTAAGCACACTGGAGCTGGTCCGCGCCACCCGGGAACACACTGAGATGATGGAGACATCACCCGGGAGCTTCGTGTTAAGGCTCACCTCGACAACATACGCTGACGCGGAGCCTATTGAGTTCACCGAGATTACGTACCGCCCCGATGGGTTTCGCTTCCACTGGGAAAGCGTCCGAGCTTTCCCGAACATGACTAGTCCTGTTCTGGAGCTGGCGACATTGCGCAGCTAGCTAGGAAAAGTGGTGCCGGTCCGGGCAAATCCAGGCCGCCAACTCCCGAGGATAAGCGATGAGTTCAAGCACAACATATAGGCGTCACGTCAGGTGGATCTCAGGTGTTACCCCCATTTACACCAAAGTCCACTCAGCATGCACGTGTTTCACATCGTCCCTTTCAGCAACAAAGGGAGTAACAACTCCCCAAATGCCGGGGCCTAGCTTGATTAGAACGTCAAGGTCCATTGCATCAACACCAGCGATTCACCATGTTGTACTGATTAGGCACAGGCCGCGTGTCCCTGCACGCGCAGGGAGGCAGACGCCACGGCGGCGCGTTTACACCTTTGGGGTTTCATACGAGCCATGCAGAGAAAAGAGGAGGTCGCAATCATGAGCACAACACCTGGGCAGAATGGAGACTGGATCACAGGCGGGCGGCGGCTAGACCGCCGAACGTTCCTTCGCTCCGCGTTAGCGGGCGGCGCAGTCGTGGCGGCTGGCGGCCTGCTCGATGCAGCCTCCACGAGCGAGTCAGGAGCTTCGCCCTTGAGCTCCTCGGCGGCTGCAGCGAGGAAGAAGGGCGGCAACTTAAAGGTCGGTCTCACCGGCGGTGGCAGTACCGACACACTCAACCCGTTCTACGGCGGTATCAGCGCGATCGGGACGGCACGGGCACAACAGCTGTACCAGCCGCTGGTCCAGTTGGCTAACAACGCGCAGCTCCAGTACGTGCTAGCCGACGAGATCGTTCCAAATGGTTCGACATCGAACTGGACGATTCGACTGAAAAAGGGCGTGACCTTCCACAACGGGAAGCCCTTTGGTGCAGACGATGTGATCTACACTCTCCAGACCATCCTCAATCCGAAGGCCCCCCTTGGAGGCGCGCTCGTATTGAGCCCCGTCAAGGTCAACGGATTGAAGAAGATTGACAACCTGACGGTGGAAGTTCCAATGTCGATTCCCTTCGGGAGCTTTGTCGAGCAGCTCGCGGCGTTCTGGTATTTCCTGTACATCGCGGCGGACGGCTGGAAGCAAGGCGACAAACCGAACGGCACAGGGCCGTTCGTTTACGAGAGCTTCACGGCGGGCCAGCAGAGCGTCTTCGGGCGCAACAAGAACTACTGGAAGGCAGGGCTTCCGTACCTGGACTCGGTGACGATCCTGGACTTCTCGGACCCGACCGCAGTCGTGAATGCCCTCACCAGCAACGTTATCGATTGCACTGGGCAGCTCTCTGGGACCCAGATGAGGGTCCTGCAACAGACGGCCGGCATTAAGGCGCTTCCCTCGCAGACCGGAGCCATCCAGCCGTTCACGATGCGAGTGGACAAGGCGCCGTTCAACGATGTCAACGTTCGCCAGGCGTTCAGGTATCTCATCAACCGTCCGGAGTTCATCGAGACGACTCTGGATGGCTACGGCACCCTGGCCGCAGACGTCACGTCGCCGTATGACCCGGATTACGACCACGCGCTTCACCGAGTTCAGGACATTGGGTTGGCCAAGCACCTGCTCAAGAAGGCCGGCTACGACAATGACCTGAAAGTGACGCTGGACACCTCGCTGGCCATAAGCTCGAGCGCGCTCAGCATGGCGACGGTCTTCAAGCAGCAGGCGAGTGCCGTAGGGGTGACTGTCAACCTGAACCAGGTCAGCGCATCGGACTTCTTCGGACCGAACTACTACACAAAGGTGCCCTTCGCACAGATCTACTACGACTACTCGCCGTACCTCTCGCAGGTCGCGCAGACGTTCCTGCCTAACTCGCCGTTCCTGGAGACCCACTTCAACGATCCGAAGTACACCCAGCTGTACTACGACGCGAACAAGACGCAGAGCGCGAGCGTGCGACGCGAGATCGAGTACGAGATGCAGAACATCGACTTCAACCAGGGTGGTTACATCATTCCCTGTTTCGTGGATTCGCTCGACGCCTACAGCACAAACTTGATGGGGTATGAAAAGGGTGAGGTCGGCGAGCCACTCGGAAACTTCAACTTCGAGGACTACTCGTTCCTGTCATGACCGAGAAAATCGCTCGGGCGATGAGGTCTTCGATACCGTCCCGGCCGCTGAGTTGAATTGACAATGGCCCGGTTTGAGCCAGACCATGGCGCGAGCGGCATGGTGAGGAGAAGAAGCTTGCGATATGGCTGCTGAAGAGGTCTCGATACCAGCCCAAGCGCTTTGGCGTGAAGGCCACCCGATTGCCGCCCTCGTTGGTGTGAGGGCGGCAATCGGGGTGCTGACTCTGTTCGTCGTCTCAGTTGTCGTGTTCCTCGCGACAGAGGTGCTTCCCGGTAATGCCGCGTATTCGGTGCTAGGGCACTCCGCTACGCCACAGAGCCTGAGGGCGCTTGAGATCCAGCTCCATCTGAACCGAGGACTCTTCGAGCAATACTGGCTTTGGCTTTCAGGCCTGTTGACTGGCAGGCTCGGCAACTCGCTCTCTAGCGGTCAGGCCGTATGGAGCCTAGTGGCACCTCGCCTCGTCAACTCAGCCGTCCTCGTCGTCGGTGCCGGGTTGATTGGCACTGTTGTCGGAGTACTGCTGGGGGCAATCGCGGCGTTGCGCAAAGACGGCTGGTTCGACCACATCACCTCGGTGACATCGCTCGCTGTTACTTCGCTTCCAGAATTCGTCGTGGCGATAGTGCTAATCATCCTTTTCGCCACGGTCGTATTCCATCTCCTACCAGCGGTTGCTCCGGTGGCACCTGGCACGTACGCGTGGAGCCAACCGCGACTCGTTGCGCTCCCGGTGGCGACACTCGTCATCGTCATCATCCCCTACATTCACAGGATGATGCGTGCCGCGATGATCGAGGCGCTCGAGTCGGACTATGTCGAGATGGCTCGCCTGAAGGGCGTCCCGGAGTGGCAGATCGTCCTTGCGCACGCCTTTCCGAACTCCATCGCCCCGACGATCCAGGTCATCGGGCTCAGTTTCCTCTATCTGGCCGGAGGGATCGTTATCGTCGAGGACGTATTCAACTTCCCGGGCATCGGGCAGGGCCTCGTGAACGCTGTTTACTCCAGAGATATACCGGTCATCCAGTTCATCGTGGTCGTGCTCGCCGCCTTCTACGTCTTTATGAATATCGTCACCGACGTGATCGCTCTGCTTGTTAGCCCCCGTCGTCGGATCGCGAGGTAGTCGTGGACGTTGTCGCTCCGCCGCCGGTCGTAGTTGTCACCCCACGGCTCCGTCCCCAATGGGTCCAGCTCCTCGGAACTGTCATCCGCACTCGGCGCGGCGCCCTGGGGCTGTTGCTCGCGGGCTCTGTCGTGCTCTTGGCTGTCATCGGTCCCTTCGTCGCTCCGTACTCGCCGGACCAGTCCGTGACCTTTCCGTTCGCAGGACCGTCAGGCCAGTACTTGCTCGGAAGCGACATGCTCGGTCGAGACGTGCTTTCGCGTGTACTTGCTGGGGGGTGGGAGCTGCTCCTAATGGCACTCGCGTCGACCGTGTTCGGCGTCCTCATCCTTGCCTTTCCGCAACTTGTCTTCGCCCTACTGCTCGTTAGCATCATCGGGCCAAAGATCTGGCTGATCATCGTCGCCGTCGGCTTTACGCACGCACCTGCCGTCGCTCGTGTGCTGCGCTCGGCTGCCTTGGAGGTCTCCGAGCGCGACTACGTGAAGTCCATTGAGCTTCAGGGCGTGAAACCGGCCAAGGTGATGAGCAGCGAGATCCTTCCCAACCTCGTCAGCCCACTCATGGTGGAGTCGGGACTCAGGTTTACCTACTCGATAGTCATGATGGCCGGTCTTGCCTTTCTCGGCTTTGGCCTGCCTCCGCCTGCGCCGAATTGGGGCTACATGATTCAGGAGAACCGCATCGGCTTGAGTTTGAATATCTGGGCGGTTGCAGTGCCCGTCATCCTCATCGCCGTTCTTACGATTGGAATCAACACCTTCACCGATGCAGTTGCACGAGTAGCCATCGGCGTCGAGAGCCGTTCCGATGAGACGCTGGTCGACGACACAGAGATGGCCGCGTGAGTACGTTGGCCGACGGCTCCGTCAACCACTTTGCTGACACTGGCCCGGTGAGGCTGGAGGTCAAGGACTTAAGGATTCAGCTCACCTCGACGGGTGCGGATGTGGTGAGCGACGTGTCGTTCTCAGTGGGCGCCGCCGAGCTGCTCGGTCTCGTGGGTGAGTCCGGCTCGGGCAAGACGACAATAGCTCTCGCGCTCCTCGGGCACGCTCGGCGGGGTCTCGATATCTCAGGTGAGATTCGCCTCGACGGCGAGAACCTTCTCGCGCTCAAGCCGGCTGAGCTGAGGGAACTGCGTGGGGCAAAGGTCGCATATGTTCCCCAAGACCCATCTGCAGCACTTGACCCGACACTTCGCATCGGCTTTCAGTTACGCGAGGCCCTCCGCGTTCACCCCGGCGTTGTCGACGATATCGACGGGCGCATAACTGAGGTGTTGCGCGAGTCAAGGCTCGACTCCACGCCGGACTTGCTGAAGCGGTACCCTCATCAACTCTCCGGCGGTCAGCAGCAACGGGTGACGCTCGCGATGGCGTTTGCCTGCCGGCCGTCGCTAATCGTTCTTGACGAGCCGACGACTGGCCTTGACGTGTCCACGCAGCGGCACGTTCTCGAAACGGTGCGGTCGATGTGCCGCTCATATGGGGTAGCGGCGGTCTATGTGAGCCACGACCTCGCTGTTGTAGGCGGCCTTGTCTCACAGGTGGCCGTGATGTACGCGGGTCGCGTGGTCGAGCTCGGTCCGACCGAGCAAGTGTTTGGGTTGCCTGTCCACCCCTACACACGGGGACTGTTAGCGGCCGTCCCCTCACCCAAGCGAGCAGAGGTGCTGACGGGCATCGAGGGACAGCCTCCTCGCCCCGGCCGCAAGCCAAAGGGCTGCTCCTTCGCACCCCGGTGCGCGTACGCCCTCAGCAGTTGCCTTGCCGAAAGACCCGTTCCGATCGCCATCGGTGATCGCCAGGTGCGGTGCCTGCGGGCACGAGACATCGAGAAGGAGTCCCATGCACGCCGAGCGGCGCTGCCTGCAGCGCTCGCCCAGACGGGCGACCCGATACTCAAACTGCGGGGTGTAGAAGCCTCCTACGCTCGCCAGTGTGTGCTCTTCGATGTAGACCTTGACGTCTATCCGGAGTCCTGCACGGCAATTGTCGGCGAGTCGGGTTCTGGCAAGACGACCCTCGCTCGTTGCATTGTCGGGCTCCACTCCAATTGGACTGGCGATATCACGTTCAAGGGCAATCTCCTCGCTAACGGCGCCAGACGCCGACAAAAGGACGTTCTCAAGCAGATCCAGTACATTTTCCAGAACCCGTACACGTCGCTTAACCCGCGCAAAACGATCAGCCAGATCCTCTCCGAGCCGCTCGAGCACTTCTTCCGGATGCCCGCCGACGAGCGCAGGGCGAGGGTCACCCGGGTGCTCGAGGATGTCTCACTCGGCACCGACTTTCTTGGCCACTACCCTGACCAGCTCTCCGGCGGAGAACGCCAGCGAGTGGCTATAGCTCGGGCCATCGTCGTCGAGCCCGACTTGCTCGTTTGCGACGAGGTGACATCGGCCCTCGATGTCTCAGTCCAGGCGGTCACTGTGGAAGTGCTGCGACGGCTTCAGCGCGAGCGCAAACTAGCCATGGTCTTTATCACGCACAACCTTGCTCTTGTGCGCAGCATTGCCCAGACAGCTGTCGTGTTGAGCGAGGGCCATATCGTCGAAGTCGGGTCAGTCGAACAGGTCCTGGAGCACCCGAAGGATCCCTACACCATCAGGTTGATCGAGGACGTCCCCAAACTGGCGGAGGTGGGCACCGTGCCCGAGGCGGCACCCAGTCCGAGCTGAAGTGCAGACGCTAAGAGCCAGTCACTTCTGGAACAAGCTGAGATTGCGCACACCTCAATCCGTAGGTAGAAGACCACGGGAAGCGTGACCAGGCACGCTTGTGCCATTTGGAAAACCTGTCTCAGCTCGAACGAAGTGTCACGCAAATGGTCTGAATATCGCGGCAGGCTTTGCCTACGAGTCCGCCGCGCAGGCATACTTCGCTGATGGTGTCGTTTCGAGCGGCCACCAGAAACGACCGTTCGGCAATTGAGAGATTCGCCAAACTTGCGAGCCATTCGCATCCGGACCGCTATTCGGAGCACTGGGGTCGTTGGGGAGACTTCGGCGTAATCGCCGAGACTGAGAGTGATCCGTGTGGAGCCGCGTGGGCGCGGCTATTTCGTTGGGACGATCTGCGCGATCCGAGCAGCAGCGCTGAGTTCCCAGAGGTCGCCATCGCGCTCGATCCGGCTTACCGGGGCCAGGGTCTCGGGAGCGCTCTTTTGCGCGAGCTCGTGTTGGCGGCACGCGAGCTCGGTTATGTGGCGCTCGATTTGTCGGTCGACAGATCAAATCTTGCGGCAATAGCTGTGTACACGAAACTGGGCTTTAAGAGGATTGACGGCGACACGCGAATGTTGATGAGGGCCGTTCTCAATGAAAGCGGCGGGACGCTTCGATCTGTGACGTGAGCTCGTTGTCTTCGGCCTTGGATCGGGGCCTCGCCGGGCGCGGCTTCAACGGAGGGTGGCGTGCTCACTGGGACCAGGCCTAGAGCGGGACGATGCAAGCACAGGTGCGCAGTGCCAGGTGAAAGCCGCGACCGACCTTGGGCGATCTCGAGAAAGCTGTTCCGGCTTAGGCTCCGGTTCTTGGGTGGCCAAGGCCGCTCAATCCGGGGCCGCGAAAGACCGATGAAATGAGTGGGTGCACGACCTCAACTTGCCTGCGAGGTGAGCAACGGGTCGTGCACCCACCCGGTTCCAGTATCCCGCGGCGTTCCAGGAAAACGGAGTTTTAACTTTCGGACGGGCCGGGCGCGAATGGATCGCTAACCGAGCGGCGAGTGGGCAGCCATCGGCTTTGCCGGACAGACTTCCTGTGCTGAGTGTGCCTGTTCAGGCGCGCTCGACGCCGCCAGCTCTAAGAACCTTCATGGAAGAGGTGAAGCCGATCGTCTGACCGACGACTATGTCCGACGCCTGGTCGTAGTCTGCGTGGCGACCGCGCGCAATCTTGGCCGTCTCTCCCGGCGCAGGCCAAGAACACGACGAGCGCCCTGGGCCTGCGTATCCTCGCAGTCAAGCCCAGGGCACCCGAGAGGACTCTACTCAACCCATCTGAAAGATTCACTCCGAGGGCGCACGACCCCAATCGCCTGCGAGGGGAGCTGGGGGCCGTGCCCCTTTTTCAGTATCTCGCGTGCCTCGATTGCGTGCACGGACGAGGATGGGCCTTTCGGCCCTAGTCGAGCCTGCGAGTCGCGGTCATTCTAAATGAGGGGTAGATGGCGAGCGCGAAAGCAGTTTGCCGTCCCCCTTGGAGTCAGCATCCCCGGCAACCCCCCCGCCGGGGTGCTGACTCATTTTGCGTGTAGTGCCTACCCAGCCGCCTGCGTAGCTCCCCTTTCGTCCTGGAGAGATCGACGAGGTTGTTAGTAGCTTCAAACTTGAAACAAACCGCCGATATCTGTCACGAGTGCGATTTAGGCAAGCTCGTGAGCGCTACTGGAAACGCTTGGCCGTGACTGGTGTGACGTGGACGACCCCGCACTTCAGATGCTCGATCGTGCCGCTGTACGGTGAGATCCGCGCGTGGGCTCCCCGCAGAGTGAGTGCTCCGACTGCTTGCGGCGGTGTGAACCTCAAGGCGGCTGACGTCGGGCAGGTCAGGTTCGCGAAGCCCGTCTGGCTGCCGTATACGACACCGAAGTATGCGGATTCCCCTCGGGTCAGAAAGACCGCCTTTTCGCGGATGTTGAAGGCACCTGGCGCAGCCTGGTCGTCAAAGGTCGCAAGGTTCGCCCCGGAGCTCTTCAGCATCTGGACGGCTGGGTACCCGTACAGCGAGCACGTGCCAGCTGAGTGGTTTGTGAAACCGAACTCGTCGGCGACGGTCCCCGCAGCCCCCGAGCTCGGCCCCACCCAGACACCGAGCGAGGTCGCCGTGCACCGCGGCACCGCAGCGCGCCCAGTTGAGCTTGCGGATGCGATCGTGCTCGTGGGGAACACAATCGCAGCGCATGCCAAAGCGGCACCGACAGCGAGCCACGCCGTGGGGCGAAGTGTCAGTTTCATGTTGGACCCTCCTTTATGGTCTTCCTCGACGTGCAAACCAGAGGTGTCATCGGCCACAGATGCTCTGCCGATGACGGCGTTTCGTGAATAGACACACCTCGATGCGAACTTCGCTCGGTCGACATCGCCTTCACGCGACCTCCTACCCATTACAACGCTTTGGTCGTGGTTCGCGCTGCACCTGAAGATTCTGCTCAGCTCGACGGGCGAAGCGGGCTCCTTGAGCCTGGGGTGCTGAGATGCGGTTCCTCGGATCTCGGATGTCGGTTGCTTTGCCGTTGTGCTCGTCGCAGAAAGCTCGGATGCTCGACAAGTCGCGTTGTCGTGGTGTGTGCTGAAGGGCACCCACCACCGGAGGATGCATGGGCAACTCACTGGTCACTGATTTCTATGAGCTCAACATGGCGGCGAGCTACCTACGCCATGACATGACTGGCACGGC